>NZ_JBDJMK010000001.1:0-409494 GCF_039673845.1 Brevundimonas diminuta
CGAACTGGAACGGCGTCGTTCCCACCGTCACCTACACGATCAGCGACGGGGAGGGCGGCAGCGACGAGGCCGATCTCGTCATCACCGTCAACCCGGTGAACGATGCGCCGACGCCGGAAGGCGTGATCGGCGATCAGGAGGATGCGGATGCGGAGACGATCACGTCGCTGGACGTGAGCGGCTTCTTCGCTGACGTCGACGGCGATGCGCTGACGTTCAGCGCGAGCGGCTTGCCGCAGGGTCTGAGCATCGATCCGGCGACGGGGGTGATCAGCGGTACGATCGATCCGTCGGCGAGCCAGGCCTTCGCGGGCGGCGTGCACAGCGTGACGATCACGGCGAGCGACGGCAACGGCGGGACGGTCGACCAGACGTTCGAGTGGAAGGTGACCAATCCGTCGCCGACGGCGAACGACGATGCGGCGACGACCGACGAGGACACGCCGGTGAGCGGCAATGTGCTGACGGGAGCGGGGGCGAACGACGCCGCCGACACCGACCCGGACGGCGACACGCTGAGCGTCGTGAGCTTCACCATCGTTGGCGTTCCCGGCGTGCATGACGCGGGCGACACGGTGACGATCCCCGGCGCGGGCGTCTTCACGCTGGCGGCGGACGGCGGCTACAGCTTCACCCCGGCGGCGAACTGGAACGGCGTCGTTCCCACCGTCACCTACACGATCAGCGACGGGGAGGGCGGCAGCGACGAGGCCGATCTCGTCATCACCGTCAACCCGGTGAACGATGCGCCGATCATCAGCGGGGGCGATCAGTTGGCGACGGTCGTGGAGGCCGGGAATCTGGACGATGGCACGCCGACCGCAGGCACGCCCGGCGCGTCCGGCATTTTCAGCGCGACGGATATTGAAAACGATCCGCTGGTCTGGAGCGTGATCGGCACGCCGGACGCCACCTATGGCGCGTTCAGCATTGATTCTGCGACGGGCGCATGGACCTATGCGCTGGATAATTCGCTCGCTGCAACGCAGGCGCTGAAGGAAGGCGACTCCATTCCGCTCACCTATCGTGTTCAGGTCAGCGATGGCCGGGGCGGAATAGCGACACGCGAAGTCGTCATCACCATCAACGGCGCCAACGATGCGCCTGTCGCCGTCGCCGACGTCGATGTTGTGACGGAAGCGGGAGTCCTGGACGGCGGTAACGACGTCACCAATGGCGTTGCGACGGCCGAGGGCAACGTGCTCGACAATGACAGCGATGTCGATGCTGGAGAAACCGATACGCTGCAGGTTTCGGGCGTCAGCTTTGGCGCTTCGGTTGGGATCGTCGGGTCGGCCCTGACCGGGACCTATGGTTCTTTGGTGCTGGGCGCCGATGGTGCCTATGTCTACACGCTCGACAATGAAGATGCCGATACGCAGGCGCTGGGGCAGGGTCAGACGGCGACCGACAGTTTCACCTACATCGTGACGGACGTGAACGGGGCCACGCACACCAGCACCCTGACCATCACCGTTACGGGGACAAACGACCGACCGGTCATCACGTCCGATACGGCAGCCGCAACAGGCTCTGTGGTGGAAGTGGGAACCAACGAGACCGGGTCGGACATCGCCAGTGGGCAATTGACCGCATCCGACGTCGACGCCGAGGCGACGCAGACTTGGACGATTGTGGATGCGGATGGCGATTTTGGCACGATCGTCATCGATCCCGCGACGGGCGCCTGGACCTACACGCTCGACAACAGCAGGGCGGCGACGCAGGCGCTGAACGATG
Organism: Brevundimonas diminuta; assembly: GCF_039673845.1. Lineage (GTDB taxonomy): Bacteria > Pseudomonadota > Alphaproteobacteria > Caulobacterales > Caulobacteraceae > Brevundimonas > Brevundimonas diminuta_E. Next base: position 1,741 of record NZ_JBDJMK010000001.1, read on the forward strand.
GCGAGAATGGGATTGATCGGTTCACCGCCATCGTGACCGACGAGCATGGCGCCTATCGCGAGCAAATCATCACGATCAATGTCGCCGGCTCCAATGACGACCTCGTCGGAACGACCCCTGCCGCTACCGTGGAACTGCCCGAGGACGGAACTGCGACCGGCACGCTGCAGGATTACGTCGACGATGTCGACGACATCATCGAGGTGACGAGTTTCCAGATCGACGCTGATGGCGACGGGACGCCGGAAACCTACACGGAGGGCACCTATGTTTGGGGAACGCCCATTCCGTTGACCGATGGCGACGGCATTCCGCGAGGAACGCTCTCTATCGAGTTGGACGGATCATATGAGTTCACGCCTGAGCCGAACTATTCGGGCGTGGTGCCGACCATTACCTACACCATGGCCGAAACCAGCGGCGGCGGCGCTGAGCCGGTGACGCAGACGATCACCTTTGAAGTCACGCCCGTGGCGGATACGCCCGAACTCGACGGTCCCAAGACGGTGTCCGTACTTGAGGATACGGCTCAACCCCTTGATCTGACGAAGCCGGTCATAACCGATCTCGGCGCAGGCGTGGCGAATGGGGATTATCCGGAGCGCCTGGGCGCGATCACGCTTAGCGTCGGCGGCGCCGGTGCAGCAGGCGTCACCTTCGTAACGGGCGCCACGGATCTGACGCCGGTTGGCGGAGTGATCACCATCGTGCTGACCGATATCGATCATGTTTCGAATGTCCCTGCGGAAGACGTCGCGAACGGCATCTATCACCTGACCTCTGCCCAGTATGAGGCCCTTCAGGTCGTCCCGCCGGCCGAGAGCGGCGACAACTTCACCGTCACGGTCGAGGTGACGAGCTATGAGGTAGACGCCGGCGGGGCGGTCGTGCTGGACGGGGAGGGAGATCCGGTGCCAGGTGCGACCAACACCCAGCTCATCACCGTTGATGTGCAGGCCGTCACCGATGGCGCGACCCTCACGATCGCCGGCGCGAGCAGCGCGAGTCTGACCGGTTCGGAGGATCAGCCGATCAGCATCGGCGGACTGGCTGCGACGTTGGTTGATATGGACGGTAACGCCGGCCCAGATGCGGACGGCAGCGAACGCTTCGAATATGTCGTGACGGGCCTGCCGGCCGGAACGGTCGTCACCATCGACGGTGTCGAAACCACCATCAGCGCTGCTGTCGCAAGCGCGTCGTCGGGGGAAAGGGCGTCAGCCGCGCCGCCCGTGATCACCATACAGCCGCCTGCCAATTTCAGCGGCGACATCGAAGGGGTGACAATTACCCTCAACTCGCGGGACACAGACACGGATTCCTCTGGCCCAATCACCACTGAGACGAGTTCCGTCACGCTCAATCTCTACGTCGCCCCCGTGGCGGGCGATGTCGCCGCGAGCGATGTTACGACGCAAGAGGATACGCCTGTCGCCTTCCTGGCGGGCGTCAGAGTCACGGACACGGACACGGACCCGGATACGCTCGGCGGCGAAGTGATCACCTCTGTCGCGTTCACCGTGCCGACCGGCTGGGTCGTGACGGCGCCGCCCGTCTCGGCTGGGTGGAATTACATCATCAATGGCGATGCCGCCGAAATCGTCTTCGATGCCAGCCTGACCCGGGCCGAGCGCGAGGCCATTCTCGATGACTTTACGATCACGCCCCCTGCGCACAGCAGCCTGAACGCGACCATAGCGCTTTCGATTACCTCCGTGGACAGCAGTTCAGTCAACGGCAGCGAGGTCGAAAGCGCTCCGGCCCCTGTCACCCGCAACGTGACCATAACCGTCGAGCCGGTGGCGGAGCGCACAGATACGGACAGCGACGGTCTGGGCGGAAATGATGTCACGATCATGCCGGATCGCACCTATGCGGTCGCAGGTGCGGAAGACGCGTGGTTCGCGCTTGGCACGACCTATGCCGGCGCTTCCAACACCACGGGAGGGTTCAACCTGCTGCAGGGCTGGTCGAACGCGGACGCCGACGAGTTTGTTTATGCGGTGCTGACGCCGACGCTCGCGCCGGACACGCCGGGCGAGACGGAAATCGGCGCCCAGTTCCGCTACTCCACCGACGGGGGCGCGACATGGATCACCCAGACCTATGTCGGCGAACCGCTTTGGGTTCCTCAGCAGTATCTGGACACCTTGCAGGTCAAATTGCCGCCGGATGTGTCGGGTACGCTGACGATAGGCGTCCAGGCCGGTACGGTGGACTATGACGACAATGCGGAGGTCCTTATGCTTCCGCTCGATCCGCCGAAGGTGAGCGGCGACGGCGTCAGCGTCGATATTTCGGGATCAGCGACGCTTTCCCTGATCCGGTTTGATCCTGTGGCCGATGCTGTGACGATGGCGCTCAATGGACGCGCCACGGGCCTGGAGGATTCGGCGATACCGCTATCGATCCGGACGACGAGCTCGGACCCGTCCGAGACGTTCACTGTCACCATCTCGGGCATCCCTCTCGGGGCGACGGTCACTTACGGCGTCGGCGCGGGCGCGACGAGCTTCACCGCGACGCCGGGCGATACGAGTTTCGAGATTCCGAATTTCAGCAACAGCGTCCCGGTGACGATCACCCCGCCGCTGCACAGCAATGGCGACTTCCCGCTGACGGTGAGCGCGGTTTCGGTGGACGGCAGCGCGCAATCCGCTCCGGTCTCGCGGACGATCGATGTTTCGGTGACCGGCGTCGCGGACGTTGCGACCGTGACCCTGCCTGCGACCGAATACACCGTCGCCGAGGCCACGCTTGACGGCGGCAACAACCGCGTGTCGCTGGCCGATCTCGTCGAAAGCGTCGCATCGCCGGACGCTGACGGCTCGGAAGCCGTCACCTTGCGGATCACGGGATTGCCGGCCGAATTCTCGGTCTTCGGGGCAACGATGGTGACGATGGGGACAGGCGGTGATCGCGTTTGGGTGGTTTCAGCCGATAATCTCGCCAATGTCTCGATCGTCACTCCGCCGAATTACAGCGGCACGGTCAACTTCAAGGTGGCTCCGGTCACTACAGAAAATGACGGAGACTCGCGCACGGGTAACCTGGTTGACATCAGCTTTGCCGTAACGCCTTCGCCGGAGGCCACGATCACGACCGGTGCGACCCTGGTGGAGGACGAGGTCACGTCCCTCAATATGGGGATCGTGCTGCAGAACGGAGACGAGGATGAGGCTCTGGGCCGCATCTTCATCTCGCAGGATTACGCTTCCGGCGCGGACTATACCCTCTTCCTTGGTTCGGTCGCGCTCGACGCAGCGGGTCTGAACACCATCGTGTTCGGCGGCGTGACCTATTTCGTCATTGAAGCCGAGCAGGTCGCCGACCTGGGCGCCCAGGGAGCTTCCGATCTCGACGGCGACCTGGGGTCGCTCGACTTCCTCTACGAAGTCGTCGATCCGTCCAGCGACGGCTCGCTTCCCGCCGTGACTGAAATCAAGCCGGGCGCGCTCGCCTTGAGCGCGACGCCGGTGACCGACCCGGTGGATGTGTCGATCAACGATATCACCATGACCTCGGCGGCCGGAAGCGTGGCGGATAATAATGCGGGCGATGACGCTGCCCCTGACACCGCTACCGTAACCGCCGAAGGCGCGCTGACGGTGAGGATGCATGTGGATTCGCAGGACAGCGACGGCAGCGAGCACCTCGTGCGCATCCTCATCACGGGGGTGCCCGATGGCGTGACCGTGACAGGCGCCTCGCAGATCGGCGCGGATAGCTGGCTTCTGATCTACGAAGCCGGCGACGCCCGCTCGATCGGCGGCGGCGGCATCGACGTGCCCGTGGAATTCATCGTCGGCATCGGGGCAGGCAACGGTCTCTCGACGATCTCCATGACGGCTCAGGTTCAGGACCAGGGGCAGTCGCCAACCACGCCTGCGAGCGTTGTCACCGATAGCGTTGTCTGGACGCTGGATGTCGCGCTGACCGACGGAGGAGTGTTCCTGCCTCCCGTCATCGAGCAGTGGGAATATAATGGCGCGGCAGGGACCGAGGATGCGGCCTTCGTGCTGGGGGGCGTCATGGATGCGGCCGTTTCCGTCGGCGATCCCGACCTGGCCTACAGCTACACGGTCACCGTCACCGATCTTCCGCCCGGTGCCCAGGTCAGCGGGATGATCCTCACCAACGTCGGCGGCGTGCCGACCTGGACCGCGACCGTGACGGTGCCGGCTGGCGGCGACAGCCAGGCGGCGCTGGACTCGCTGCTGGCGAGCATCAGCATTACGCCGCCGCCCGACAGCAATGATAATAATGCCAGCTTCGCCTTCGATGCGCGCCTGATGGGTTCGGTCGTCGGCGGCCCGAGCATCGAGGCCGACGAGCGCGCGGACATGCCGGTCACGCCCGTGACCGACGAGGCCGTGATTGCTGTGACCGCCTTCGATGTGGATGAAAGCGAGAACAGTGTGAACGCGACGATCGTCGTCTCCGATCCTGCTGACGGCGCCGATGGCCAGGTCGTCGACGGCAAGCTTTATGTGCAGGTGTCGACCGCGAATAACGATGGCGGCACAGTGACCGACGGCGTCGGCGCAACCGTTCCCCTGAGCACTGTCAGCGGCGTGGCCGGGGTGCCGGACGGCGATTATTACGTCATTGACGTCGGAACTGCAGGCGGGTCGGTCGACCTGATCTACACCGCGCCGGACGGAGTGACCCTCCAGCCGGGCGCGGTGACGTTCACCGCCTATGCTCAGACCCAGGAAACGGGCGCGGCCAATGTCGCCTCCGCCACAGCCGCCGGGTCGGCCGTGATCGAGATCGTCAACAATGGCGTTACCGTGAGCAACCAGGCCGTGACCGGGGCCGAGCCCGCATCTGCGGACAAGAGCCAAGCGATTGAGCTGACCGGGCTTTCCGTTGCGCTCAATGATGGGGACGGGTCCGAATCCATCCAGTCGATCCTGTTGGCTGGCGTACCGGTCGGATTCCTTCTCTATGTGGGAGACAGCGCCGGCGACGCGACGCTGGCCGCTCAGGCCTCCAACGCCGGAGGCGACGGCGTCACCAACACCTGGGTGCTGTCGGCGGACGGCTCGATGCCGGCCTATGTCGCGATCCTGCCCGCGCCCTACTGGAGCGGGACGCTGGACAACCTGGCGCTGGTGGTCGAGTCCGGCGAGGCCTCGCTGGAAGAAACGCGCGTCGACACGGTGCCGCTTGAAACGCTCACTGTCGAAGCAGTCGCCAACGGTGTGGTCTTTGATCCTACCCTGTCGTTCGGCGCAGAGGGCCGGATCATCAGCCTCAATCTCAACGCGTCCATGGCTGATGCAGCGGCCGCAAACGCGGCGGTTGCGGATGGAAGCATCGAGACCACGACGCTGCAGATCACCGGACTCGGTCAATATGCCGCCTTCTACGTCGGCGACACGCTCTACGATGCGTTCACCTATGATCCTTTGACCGACACCTACGTCATCACCGGCCTGAGCCAGGACGATCTCGACGATCTGGGCTTCGTGCAGGCGGCGTCGGCCCTGACCGATATGGATACGGACACGCCGGGCGTGCAGGTGACGGTAAACGCCTTCACGGTGGAAAGCGGCAACGACGCGCAGACGGCGCCGCTCCCTGTCCCCAAGACGCTCACGATCGCGCTTTCGTCGGCGCAGGGGACTACAGGAGACGATCGTTTCATCTGGGACGGCGAGGCGATCAACGGACGCGCCGGCGTCGATACAGTTGCGCTGCGTCTTGGCGAGAACCTCAGCCGTTCGGATCTCGCGACCTATTTGCGAAATGTCGAGGCTCTCGACCTGTCGGCGCCCGGTGCGAACCGGATTACCGGCGGGTTGTCGATTTCCGATGTGTTGAGCATCACCGGGTCTAGCAGCGGTCGCCTCACGATCCATGGCGACGATGATGATGATGTCTCTCTGTCCAACACGGACGAGTGGAGCACCGATGGTCAGGCGCAGGACGGCTATATCATCTACACCAGCACGTCGTCGGGCGTGTCGGTGGCGATCGATGAGGACGTCAATGTCTCCTATGCGGCTTGACCCGGATGCGCATAGGTCACGAGCCGCATATTTCCCGACGGATCGGCTCAATCCGGTCCGTCGGGGAGGGGCCGATACGAATGGCCGACGCTGGGGCGCGCCTCTAGCAGTGATCGGCCTTTCCGCGTTGTGCGTTTCTCTTGGGGCGACATCTTCTCGCGCTCAGAATCCTGTGGGAGACGGCGTGGGAATGGCGGAGGCGGTTCGCGCGGCCGTCCGCACCCATCCCAGCATCAGGGGCGCGCGAGAGCAGGTGCGGCAGGCTGACGAAGGCGTCGAAGCCGCGCGAGCCGGATATAGGCCTCAGATCACTGGCGGGATAGAAGGGCGGACCAACAGCTATCGGAACAGCAGCTACGACTCCCGGCACGTTTACACCGCTACCGTCAACGCCTCGCAGATGCTTTATGATTTCGGCAAGGTCGCCGGAGCCGCGCGTCAGGCGCGGGCGGGAGTGCGCGCCAGCGAGGCCCAGGTGGAATGGGCCACCGACGAGATCGCGATGAACACCGCTCAGGCCTGGGTGGACGCCCACCTGCAGCAGGCTCTCGTCGCTCTCGCACGAGAGCAACTCGATGCGGTCATGGCGATTGCGTCGCTGGTCGGCGAGCGCGTCGCCAAGGGTGCGACGTCCCGATCGGACCTGGAACAGGCGAATTCCCGCGTCGAGGCATTGCGTTCCCAGCTATTGGGCGCCGAAGCCGAAGCGCAGCGTGCGAGTCTCGCGCTTATGCACCTCACGGGCCGCGCCGAGCCGGTACGGATTCGTGGAGATATTCCGACAATCCTACGGACTGAAGCGTGTCAGTCTGGCGTGAATGACAGCACGCCCGGCGTGCGCATGGCTGAGGCGCGACGAGACGACGCCCGCGCCCAGCTCGATATCGCCCGCGCTGAGCGCTTACCGACCGTCACGTTGGACGGAAGCGTCGGTTATGCGTTGACCGATGGCTCGCGTCTTTATGGGGAGCATCGATCCAGCGCCCAGGTGGGGGTCAATTTCGCCATGCCGCTTTATCAGGGCGGATCGACGGGCGCGCGTGAACGCGGGGCCTATTATCAGCTCCGGTCATTCGAGGACGCGGTTCATCAGGCCCGACTGGAAGCGCGTCAGGGTCTCGCCGATGCGCGCGCTCAGCTTGACGGCTGGGCCGGCAGGGCTCCCGTTCTCGATACGCGTGTACGCAGCATCGACGCGACGAGAGATCTTTATAGGCAGCAATATCTACAACTCGGCAGCCGCTCGCTACTCGATCTTCTCAACGCCGAGCAGGAGTATCATGGCGCTCGAGTCGACCAGATTCAGGGCGTCTACTTGCAATATCGTCTCGCCGTGCAATGCCTGTACCATCGCGACCAGCTGCGCAGCGCTTTCGGTTTGGAAGATGCCGGCTCGTCCGAGTCGGCCATAACTGAAATCGGCGCAATTCGATGACCGAAAGGCCTGATCGGGAAGAAGCTATGAACGCCGGCGTCACCGCGCATGCCAGCCTCGCGGGTCCCGTCGCGGACGACGGGCTGCGCGCCGCGTGGCGGGAGGCGATCCTTGTCACGGCGGCGCACTTCCAGCTGAACGCCTCTTCGGAGCATGTCCGGCTCGCGTCGGACTGGAGCGAGGCCTCTTCTATAGAGGCGCGCGTCAGGGAGATGGCTCGGCAAGCCGGCCTCTCTTTTCAGAAGGTGCGTCCCAAACTTTCGGACCTCAACGCTTGGCGTCTGCCCGTGGCTATTCAGCTCGACGGTGGAGAGGTCGCCGTAGTGACGTCCATGGGAACCGATGGGCTGACGCTCATCATGAGCGGCGATGGGCGCTCCGAGGTCACGCATAGCGCTGCGTCCTTGCAGCCTCATGTTCAGTTCATGGCGGTGCTTCGCCCGCTCCAGGCCGCCCGGGATCTTCGGGTGGATGATTATATCGCGCCGGTCGAAAAGAATTGGCTGCGTAATCTCGTACTCGTCGACTGGCGTCCCTACGGACACATCCTTGTCGCGTCGCTCATCACCAATCTGATGGCGCTCGCGGGCGTTATATTTTCGATGCAGGTCTATGACCGCGTCGTTCCGGCTCAGTCCATGCCGACGCTTTACGTGTTGTCGGCAGGCGTGCTTCTGTCGCTGATCTTTGCATGGGTCATGCGGGATGCGCGCATGCGGATCACCGACGTGCTCGGCAAACGAGCTGACCTGCGTATTTCCGATCGCGTCTTCGGCCACGCCCTGCGCGTCAGGAACAGCGCACGGCCCAAATCGACCGGGACGTTCATTTCGCAAATCCGGGAACTGGAACCGGTTCGCGACATGCTGACCTCCACCACCATCGCCGCGGCGGCTGACCTGCCGTTCTTCCTGCTGTTCTGCCTCATCTTCTGGATGATCGCCGGCTGGCTCGTGGCGGTGCCGATCGTAGCGTTTCTCCTGCTGATCATTCCCGGCCTCCTCGCGCAGCGGCGGCTGCGCGATCTCGCACAGACCGGCATGCGTGAGAGCGCCCTTAGAAACGCCATGCTTGTTGAAGCGGTCCAGGGGATTGAGGACATCAAGGTCCTGCAGGCCGAACAACGTTTCCAGAATCAGTGGAACCACTACAACGCCGTTAACGCCGATTCGGGCCTGAAGCTCCGCGACCTCCTCAATCGGCTCAACAACTGGATGCAGACGGTGCAGGGGGCGGCCTTTGCCGTCGTGATCTTCTTCGGCGTCCCGCATGTGATGGCGGGCCAGATGAGCACCGGCGTGCTGGTCGCGGCGAGCATACTGGTCAGCCGCATGCTGGCGCCCCTGTCTTCGATCACCACGGTGCTCAACCGATGGCAACAAGCGAAGATCGCGGCCCAGTCCCTCGATCAGCTGATGAAGCTCCCTGTAGATAATCCGCAGGAAACCGTTCGCGTCCATCGCTCCGCGGTTCAAGGTCATTATGTGATGAACGAGGCCGCCTTCAGCTATGACGGCGAGACGCCCGCACTCAGAATCTCATCGCTGCATATTGAACCCGGCGAGAGAATCGCCGTGCTCGGCCGGAACGGCGCGGGAAAATCGACACTGTTGCAGGCGCTTTCGGGACTTATGCAGCCGAGCGGGGGATCGGTGCTGCTCGATCATGTGGAAATGAGCCATATTGATCCGTCGGACATCCGCCGGGATATAGGCTTGTTGAGCCAAAACGCTCGACTGTTTCATGGATCGCTTCGGGAAAATCTTAAGCTCGGCGCTCCGCTTGCAGACGATGAACGGGTCCTCTCAGCGCTCCGTTCGGTCGGCGCCCTGAGCTATGTGCAGCGGTTGCCGCTGGGCCTCGATCATGCTCTCCAGGAAGGCGGTCTGGGGCTGTCTGGCGGTCAACGCCAAGGCCTGCTTCTCGCGCGCTTGTTGGTACGCGAGCCGCGCGTTCTTCTTCTGGACGAGCCGACCACCGCCATGGACGAAACAACCGAACGCCATGTCATCGCCAACTTGCGACAGCTGCCTGGCGAGCACACGCTTGTCATCGCAACCCACCGATTGGCCGCCTTGGACGCCGTAGACCGCGTAATCGTCGTCGACGGCGGAGCAATCGTCATGGACGGCCCCAAAAGCGCAGTTCTGGCGCGGCTGCGAGAAAACGAACCTGCGGCACCGATGCGGCCCGCCTCCGCTGCAAAAACGCGGCTTGTCGTGCGGCCTCGAGCGCGCGTCGATGAAGGAAAAACGTCTTGATCGGGCCCGTGCTGAAAAACGCCGACGGCGCGAACATGCGCGAGCGAGAGCAGAGCTTGCCGAATCTCGCTGATCTCGATGAAACGCGCGCGAGCCGTTCCACCCGTATCGTCTGGCTGGTGGCCTTGTTTATCGCCGCCTTCTTCCTGTGGGCTTTGTTCTTTGAGATCGATGAAGTCTCCAGCGGCGGCGGCAAAGTCATTCCCAGCTCACGCGATCAGGTGATCCAGACGCTCGAAGGCGGAATCCTGTCCAAGTTGCATGTCCGCGAAGGGCAGATCGTTGAAAAGGGCGCGGTGTTGGCTCAACTCGATCCAACCCGAGGTGAAACGAGTGTGGAAGAGACCGCTGCCCGCTATCGCGCAGCCTTGGCCGCAAGCGCCAGGCTGCAGGCGGAGGTCAGTGGGCGATCGGTCATCGTCTGGCCCAAGGAACTCGCCGATTGGCCAGACCTCAAAGCCGCTGAGACAGCGCTGTTTCAGTCGCGGCGAGCCAGCCTTGAAGAGACGGTGCGGGGCCTTAACCAGGCTCTGGGCCTCGCGCGGCGTGAGCTTGGGATCACCCAGTCGCTGATCGCCACCGGCGCCGCGAGCAACATCGAAGTCATCCGCTTGCAGCGGCAGGTCGCCGATCTCGAATTGAAGCTGGGCGAAGCGCGTCTTCAGTACCTGGTTCGAAGCCGCGAGGAGCTTTCCAAGGCCGACGCCGACGTCAAGTCGCTGCAATCGGTCGTGCGAGGCCGAGCGGATATGCTTGATCGTACGACCCTAAGCTCTCCCGTGCGCGGGATCGTGAAAAGCCTCGATGTCACGACCATCGGAGGCGTTGTCGCTCCGGGCGGATCGGTTATGACACTGGTGCCGATCGGCGACCAATTGCTGGTGGAAACCCGTATCTCGCCGCGAGATATCGCCTTCATTCATCCCGGCCAGAGCGCCCTGGTGAAAGTGACCGCCTATGACTACTCAATCTATGGCGGACTGGAAGGGAAGGTCGAGACTATCGCCCCCGATACGCTTCGGGACGAGGTGAAGCCCGAGATCGTCTATTATCGAGTTTTAGTACGGACAGAAGCCGACGCGCTGACGGATAAGGCGGGACGCCGATTGCCGATCACCCCGGGCATGGTGACCACTGCGGACATCCGAACCGGGCGCAAGACCGTTTGGGATTATTTGACCAAGCCCCTGAACAAGACGCGCGAAGCCTTGCGTGAGCGCTGAGAGAAACTGAAAGGATACTGCCATGTACAAGCTGTCAGCTGTTATCAGCGCCATGCTGCTCGGACTGAGTCTGACCGCGGAGCCGGTATGGGCGCAGTCCAATCCTGTCGATCGCGTCAGCAATCCGAATGCGCTTGATTATACCGATGTCGAGGTCAGTCCGCGGGAGATGAATCCACCGTTCGTGCGGCATGGCCTGGTCGTCGAGCCGCAACGCCTGGCATCGATCAAAGCGGGACTTTCGGGCTCCGAAGTCACGGCGGTTCTCGGAGAGCCGCTTCGTAAAAACGGGGTGCGCGACGAGTGGGATTATGACGTCAAACTCAAGATGCCGCAGTCCGACAACTATCTCATCTGTCAGTACAAGATCGTTTTCGGTCAGCAAGATCTGGTCTCGGAGACGGTTTGGCGTCGGCGTCAGTGCGCTCAAATTGCGTCTCAGCAGCCGGCTTCTCTGCGAGCGCCTGGATAACTGGGCAACGAGATCTGCGGGGCTTTAGAACGAGGGATCCAAGCGTGGGCCAATTAAACGCCTGGTGAAAGCTAGGCCAAATATTTAATATTTATCGGGTAGCGTATTCGAGTTGATAGCCAATCCACGTGAGATGGGGTTCATGGTTCTGCGCAGAAACAATGTGAATGTTACCGGCGACGGAACGCGACCCATGTTGTTCGCCCATGGGTTTGGTTGTGATCAGAGTATGTGGTCCGCTGTAGCACGCGAATTCGAGAATGATTTTCGCGTGATCTTGTTCGATCACGTCGGGTGCGGCAGATCTGATCTTGCCGCATATGACCCAAGTAAATATGCAGACCTCGACGGATACGCAGCCGATATTGTGGAGATGGGCCGCGGGCTTGGGGTGAAGAACGCCGTTTTCGTCGGCCACTCCGTCAGCGCCATGATCGGCGCGCTCGCCAGCTTGAAGGCCCCGGACCTCTTCTCTGATCTTGTCATGGTTGGTCCCTCTCCTTGTTACATCGATGAGGATGATTACGTCGGCGGTTTTACTCGCCCCCAAGTAGAAGAGTTGTTGGAGTTTCTGGAGGCTAACCATTTGGGCTGGTCTGCGGCGATGGGCCCGGCGATCATGGGCAATCCGGACCGTCCCGAGCTTGGAGAGACGCTTGCCAACAGTTTTTGCGCGACCGACCCGGATATCGCCAGACAGTTCGCCAAAACGACCTTCTTTTCCGATAACCGGGCGGACTTGCCCCTTATCACCGCGCGCACGCTGGTCCTGCAATGCAGGGAAGACATTATCGCTCCGCCTTGCGTCGGCGAGTATGTCCACAGGCAGGTCCCGCAGAGTGCTTATGTGCTCCTGAACGCCACGGGTCACTGCCCCAATCTCAGCGCGCCGGACGAAGTGACGGCGGCGATACGCGCTTTTGTCTGACGGCGGCGTGGAGGAAGATCTCGCAGACCTCTATGAACATGCGCCCTGCGGCTACCTCTCCCTGTCGCCCGACGCGCGTATTTTGAAGCTCAACCTGACCTTGGCCAGTTGGCTCGGCTTGCCAGCGGAGGAGCTTGTCGGAAAGCCATTCCACACGGTCCTTAGTTTCGGGGGGCGTATCGCCTTTGAAACTCACATGGCGCCGCTGCTGCGTCTGCAAGGCTTCGTGAATGAACTGGCGCTTGATGTCATGGGCTCGGGCGGCGTCAAGCTTCCGGTCATAGCCAATGCGGCGGAACGTCGTGGGCCGGGTGGCGAACATCTCGTGACGCGGCTGACGATGTTCAAGGCAGTCGATCGGCGCCGTTACGAACAGGATCTAGTAACAGCGAAGAGCAAGGCCGAGGCATTGGCGGCTGCCGAGCTTGAAACGGCATCTCTGCGTGAGCAGTTCATCGCTGTTCTGGGCCATGATCTGCGAAACCCGCTCGCAGCGGTTGCGTCCGGCCTGCGGTTGCTGGAGCGAGATGGGCTGAGCGAGCACGGTCGTCTGGTCGCCACAGAGATGGGGGCTAGCGTCGCCCGCGCAGCGACGCTTATCGATGACGTTCTGGATTTTGCTCGGGGGAGGCTCGGGAGCGGTCTGCACCTGAACTTCAGGCCTGTAGAGGTCTCGCCTCTTCTCGAACAAGTGATTGCTGAAATCCGGACGATCGCGCAGCAGCACCTGATCTACTGCAACATCGCCGTTGACCAGCCCCTATACTGCGATGCCGGGCGGTTGGCGCAACTTGCTTCAAATCTTGTCGCTAACGCCGTTGCTCATGGCGCGCCGGGTACGCCCATAAATGTCGAAGCTGTCCTTGCGGGCGGCCGCTTCCGATTGTCCGTGTGCAACCAAGGGGAACCGATACCAGAGTCCGTTCGTGATCGCTTGTTTCAGCCTTTCGTCAGAAACCCGAAAGGGGGCGATAGTCAGGGTCTCGGGCTCGGCCTTTTTATCGTGAACGAAATTGCTGAGGCCCATGGGGGCGCAATGTCCGTTCGATCTTGCGAGAACGAAACATGTTTCACTTTCGAAATGCTCCATACCCAGAGGCCGCAGGGCGACGCCGCTGTCACTGCCCATATCGAAGCGCTTCGACGAGGATCTTGAAAGCCGGGATATTCTGGTGCCGGCTCGGATAGAGAAAATAGCCGTCGAATAGCGACGGGTGCTGCCAGGCGAAGGCCACAGACTCAGGGGCGCGCTGAAGAAAATCCCCCCCCCCCCGCGCGAGCGACCATCCGAACTCTTCCAGCGCCTAGCCTGCCATGGGCGGCGCCTGAAGGCCGCGGCTCACGTGCAGTCGTCGAGCGGCGGAGCTTGGTCCGCCCAGGGAAGGATAGGGCGTCGTCGCGAATATTCAGTCCATGTCGTGACGTCGAGGATCAGGCGATACTTGTCGCGCAGGCGTTCAAACATCAGCCGCTCGCGCGGCTCCGGCTTGCCCGGTTTCGCCGGTCTCGACTTCAGATATCGACCGAGAACGGCGAGCAGAGAATCCGGCGCGCTGATCCCCAAGTGCGGCTTCGACACGAACTGGACGGCGAACGCCGCTGGGCGGCGGTCGTCGCGCGCCTTGAGGCGGTTGAACGCGTCCTGGATCAGCCCTTTGACCCTGTGCGCCGAAACCTTCTCGTTCTGCTCGATGTAAATGGATGCGAGCTGACTTTCCGCAGCTTTCAGGCGTCGCTCGATCATCGAGCCCAGCAGCCGCAGATAGGTCTCCTCGTAACGCCCGGGGTCGTCACAGTCGGCGAAGGCGACATAGCCCTCGAACCGCATCCCCTCGAGCCGCCTGACATAGGCGATGCGAAGGTCCTCGGTGGCGTCGACGAAATGCAGGCCGCGCTTGCGCAGGGCCGCCGGGTCTCCGTCCAGATACATGTCCGCCAGCGCGGCTTCGAGAACCTGGCCGGCCTCGATCGTCATGCGGGGGCCGTGCTGGCTCACCGCCATGCCGATCGCCAGGACCTTTTGTCCGCCGCGGTCGAATTCCGCCTCGTCCACGAAGATGAAGAAGGGCGCCCGGTGCTGACCGCGCGGCGCGAAGCTCGGCTTCATGCCTTCATCCTGCAACGCCTTGCGCCACTGCGTCCTCAGGCGGGGCGCCATCGCGGGCTCGTGGTGGGCGACGAACCGAACCAAGCCGTCGACGCGGTTGACCTCCTGCTGGATGACGCGCGCGTCGTTGACGCCGCGATGCCGGAAATGGTCGGCGATGCCGAATTTCCCGGCGTAGTAGAGTTCCTGCCGCAGCCGGCGCTTTCGTTCGCGCGGAACGTGAGGCTGCGCCGGGTCGCTGATGCTCAGCCCGGTCACATAGTGCGCCTGGCCGATCTTGGACCGGCGCGTCTTGTCCTCCGCCAGCACGAAGCCTTGCGCCTCGACAACCGACCGCAGCGCATCGATGGCGGGGAGCTGGTCATCCCCCGAGAAGGTGAGATCGTCGGCGTACCGCGTGTAGGTCGCATTCGCTCCGCTCGCCAAGGCCGCGCAGGCGAGATCGAGAGGAAGCGCCACGGCGTTCGAGATCACCGGGCTGGTGGGCAGGCCCAGCGGCAGGCCGCCGCCGATCGTGACGAATCGCGCGAGCAACTCGGCCACGTCGGGAACTAAACTTAGCCTAGTGAACAGGGCGGCCACGCGATCCGTCGTGATCGAGGGGAAGAAATTCTCCAGGTCGGCGTTCAGCAGCGCCGAGCGCCCCGCGTGAGCCGAAGCGTTCTCCCGGATGTTGCGGCCGGGGCGATAGCCGTAGACGGCGTCATGCGGATAGCCGGGCAGGGCGATGCGGAAGAAGGTCTCGAGCCGGCGCGCCAGCGTCCGATATCCGGGCTTGCCCAGCAGCGGCTCCCACACCGTTCGATGGCCGCGCCTGCGATTCCGCTTTGGAATGTCGTGGCGAAGGAAGACCGGAATGTCCTCGATTGAAGCGGCGTCGGCGGCTCGCTGGAGGGCTTCGATCTGCTCTTCACGGGTCCTGGGAGGATCGAAGGCGAGGATGGCCTCGAATGTCGCCTCGTCGGTTCCGATCGCCGTGATCAGCGCTTCGCGGGTCGTGACGCGTCGAAAATCGGCGGGAAACGTCATGGACGGCGCGCGCCGAGAGGGGCGGCACGCGATACGAAGCAAGTGGTGCTGAATACAGCAGACGCGACTCGCGCCTTGAACCTTATAGCCATGCCGCCCCCACGGCCGTTTATAGGCCCATACCCTTGAAGTTCAAGGCGAGCACATGACCGGGCCTGCCGGCTCTTTGGAAGGCAAGTCACCATAAGGGGAAGGCCTTCCCCTGAGCGGGAGCCCGCGCACGGTCTCCCGCTACCCCTTCGAGCAGGAGGGCTTCGCCCCCCGCAACGCCCCCCATTGATGGTCGCCGCGCGTTCGCGCGGCGGCTTTGTTTGGGCCTCTCCCTGAAGCGGGAGGTGGCCGACGCGCCCTTCTGGACGCGCCCCGGCGCGCGCCCAGCGGCCCCTGGCCGCTCCTCCGCTTCGCTTCGGCCCCGTGGGTGACGCCCGCCTTGCAGGGCGCGTCCGACAGGACGCCTTCGCCGTCCACCCCCCGCTTCCGGGAGAGGCTGTGGGGTTTGGGGCGGGAAGGAGGATCGCCATGCGTAAGGACAGCCAGCCGCAGCGCCGCCCGAACGGGCTTAGGAAAGGGAAGGGGCGGGCTTCGCCCGCCGCCGAACCGCGCGCCAACCTCTATGACGAGGTGACGGCCAAGATCATCGCCGAACTGGAAGCCGGGACCTTCCCATGGGTCCGGCCATGGGGCCGCGCCGGGGCGGGCCCTCCCGGCCTGCCGCGCAACGCCGCCACTGGCCGCCGCTATTCGGGCGTCAATGTCCTGCTCCTGTGGGGCGCCGGCTTTTCCGAAGGCTACGCCTCGCAGAACTGGCTGACCTTCCGTCAGGCCCTCGGGGCGGGCGGGAGCGTCCGCAAGGGCGAGCGCGGGACGACCGTCGTCTACGCCGACCGCTTCACCCCCGAGGCCGAGAAGGAGCGCGCCTGCGAAACCGGCGAGGACGCCCGCGTCGTGCCCTTCCTCAAGCGCTTCACCGTCTTCAATCTCGACCAGTGCGAAGGACTGGACCGGCTCGCCCCCGAACCTGCGCCGCTTCCCGAGCGCGAGATCGTCCCGCGCGCCGAAGCCCTGATTTCCGCCAGCGGGGCCGATGTCCGCATCGGCGGCGAGCGCGCCTATTACCACCCCGGCGAGGACTATATCCGCATCCCGCCGCAGCCCGCCTTCTTCGATCAGATCAACTACTACCGCACGGCGCTGCACGAACTGACCCACTGGACCGGCCATCCGACCCGGCTCCGCCGCGA
The DNA here is from genome assembly GCF_039673845.1 of Brevundimonas diminuta. Lineage (GTDB taxonomy): Bacteria > Pseudomonadota > Alphaproteobacteria > Caulobacterales > Caulobacteraceae > Brevundimonas > Brevundimonas diminuta_E. The sequence continues at coordinate 18,454 of NZ_JBDJMK010000001.1, forward strand.
CCAGTCGGGCGGCTTCGGAACGCCCGCCTACGCCCGCGAGGACCTGGCCGCCGAACTCGGCTCCGCCTTCCTGTGCGCCGCGCTCGGCGTCGCCCCGACCGTGCGGCACGCCGACTATCTGGCCAGTTGGCTGACCGTCCTGCGCTCCGACAATCGCGCCATCTTCCGCGCCGCAGGGCAGGCGTCCAAGGCGGCCGATTACCTGCTGGCCTTCGACGCGCCCGAGGCGGGCGAGGCCGCTGCGAACGCAGCCCTCGAAGCGGGGAGGGCGGCGGCATGATCCTCCTGACCCCCGATCTTCGCGACCGCCTGCGCGCCAACGCCGAGGCTCGACTCGCCGCGCTCGTCGCCGAAACGCCCGAGCCCGACCCCGTGCCCGTCGTCAAATTCTTCAACCCGGTCGGCGCGGCGACATGGCTCGCGACCGAACTGGACGGAGACGGCGACACCCTGTTCGGGTTGGCCGACCTCGGCTTCGGAACCCCCGAACTCAGATCGTTCAGCCTTGCCGAGATCGAGAGCGTCCGCCTGCCGTTCGGGCTCGCCATCGAGCGCGACCTGCATTTCTCGACCCATTTCCGGCTGTCGGTCTGGTCCGCCTGGGCGCGCCGCGCCAGCCCGCCCGGCGCGTCCCCTGATCCGAGCGCCGACCCCGGCCAAGGATGAGCGCGCGGCTCTTCCCGCGTATCCCGGCCCCGCCCGTCGTCCGTCGGAAAGATCGAACGGACGGAGCCGGTCACTCCCGAAGGAGAGACTGTCATGCAACTCGCAAACATCGACCTTGGCAAGCTCAGCGTGTCCAAGCAGAATATGCGCCACGGCAAGGCCCCGCCCGACGTGTCGGACATCCTGCCGACCGTCCGCGCGCGCGGCGTCCTCGTGCCGCTGCTCGTGCGACCCTCCGGCGAAGGCGAGACTTTCGAGATCGTCGCGGGCCGTCGCCGCTACTTCGCGGCGCGCACCGTCCTTGAGGAGGGCGGCGAGGTCGAACCCCTGCCGTGCGCCATCATGGAGCCCGGCGACGACGCCGCCGCGCTCGAAGCCTCGCTGATCGAGAACATCGCCCGCCTCGATCCCGACGAGGTCAACCAGTGGGAGACCTTCGCCGGACTGATCCGAAAGGGACGCACCCCCGAACAGATCGGCCAGACCTTCGGCCTGACCCTGCTCCACGTGCGGCGCATTCTCGCGCTCGGCAATCTCCTGCCGCGCATCCGCGCCCTCTACGCCGCCGACAAGATCGACGCGGCCACCGTTCGTCACCTGACGCTCGCCAGCCGCAGTCAGCAGAAGGACTGGCTCGCCCTCTACGACGACCCCGAGCAATATGCGCCGACCGGTCAGTCGTTGAAGGCGTGGCTGTTCGGCGGCCAGTCGATCCCGACCAAGGTCGCCCTCTTCGACCTCGACGCCTATCCGGGCCGGATCAAGGCTGACCTGTTCGGGGAGGACGGCATTTTCGAGGACGCCGACCTGTTCTGGACGATGCAGAACGAGGCGGTGGCGGCGCTGCGTGACCGCTACCTTGAAGACGGCTGGTCCGCCGTCGAGATCATGGATACGGGCGAGCATTTCTACAGCTACGACCATGAGAAGACGCCCAAGGACAAGGGCGGCAAGGTGATCATTGCGGTCAGCGGGCGCGGCGACGTGACCGTCCATGAAGGCTATCTCTCGGGCAAGGAGGCCCGTCGCGCCCGCGCCGCCGCCGCCAAGGCCGAAGCGCAGGCGCAAGGCTTGCCGCCCGGCGCGGGCAAGCCCGAGACGACCGGCGTCATGCAGGACTATATCGACCTGCACCGTCACGCCGCCGTGCGCGCGGTGCTGGCGGACCATCCCGCCGTCGCCTTCCGCCTGCTCGTCGCCCACGCCGTCGCCGGGTCGTCGCTGTGGACCGTCCGCACGGCGGACCGCAAGGTCCGCAACGAGGCCATGGCCGACAGCGTCGAGACCGCGAGCGCCGAAACCGTCTTCGACGCCAGGCGCCGCGCCATCCTCGCCCTGCTCGGTTTCGACGCCGAGGACGAAACCGTCGCCCGCTCGCAGGCGCGCGAGATGCCGGTCGTCGAACTGTTCGCGCGGCTGGTGAAGCTGTCCGATGACGAGGTGTTGGCGGTCGCCGCCGTGGTCATGGGCGAGACGCTGGCGGTCGGCGGCCCGCTGGTCGAGGCGGTCGGGGCCTATCTCAAGGTCGATATGGCCGATTGGTGGACCCCCGACGACGCCTTCTTCGGCCTGCTGCGCGACCGCGCCGTCGCCAACGCTCTCTTGCGCGACGTCGGCGGCAAGCGGATCGCGGACGCCAATGTCGCCGAGAATGTGAAGACGCAGAAAATCATCCTGCGTGACTTCCTCGCCGGGACGGGCGGACGGGCCAAGGTGGACGGCTGGACGCCGAAATGGATGGCCTTTCCGCCCGCCCGCTACACCGACCGGATTTACGCCCCGGTCGATCGGTGGGGCGCGGTCAGGACCGCCATGCGGCGGCTGCCGCCCCCGCAGGCGCTCGAACCTGCGCCCTACGCCATCGCGGCGGAATAGCAACGGGACGGGCGGCGGCCTCCGCCGCCCGTCTCAGCGGCCCGAAAATCGCGCGCCGCCCGCGCCCCTCCGGGACGACGGGCGGCGATTCTTTTGGTCAATCGTCGGACGTGGGCGCGTTTTCGTCGGCCGAATCGTCTTCGTCGCTCGTCGGACGGGGAGGCGGCGGGGGCGCAGGGGGAGGCAGGTCGACGCCGCTCTCTTTGAGGATGCGCCAGGCCAGTTCGATCTCGCCCGCGACCGGCATGGGCGACCCGAACCGCTCCAGCCACGCCGCCGCGATCATTTCAAAATCCGAGGTTTCCGTCACGTCGATGCTTCCCCGCTCGCCATGACCCTAGGTCAGGATGCGCCAGAAAACTGCAAACGAGTGTAGCGCGGCGGAATAGAAGGCGCCGCTGGTGGCGGCTCGGAGAGCGGGTCCCACGAGGAACGCCCCGAGCCGCCGGCCGCGGTACCGGAACAGCGGCGCGCCGAGCCTAGCGGGAATCCTCACGAGGTCCATGGGGAAGCGGCCCGGTGCGCCGCAGGGGGTGCGAGATGACACGCCGGGCCGCAATGCATTTCCGAGCGCGGAATTGCAGCCGCTAAGCGTTCAGGCGCGGGGTCGGGTTCCCTCGCCACGGCGGGAGGCGCCCGGCGTCGTCGGGATTCTGTTTGATCCCTCGCGTCGTTCGTCTAGCGTCCGCCCTTCCGAAAGCCGGGAAGGGGAATTGTTCATGACCGACGACGCTGCCCCGAGCGCCAGCCTCATCGACCTGACGGCCGATGTCGTCGCCGCCTATGTCGCCAACAACACGGTCGCCGCCGCCGAACTGCCGCGCCTGATCGCCTCGGTTCACGACGCGCTCGCCGGGGCCGCCGCGCCGGATGAAACGGTCGCCGACGCGCCCGCGCCGGTCCGCGCCGTCACGGTCCGCAAGTCTCTTGCGAACCCCGACCGCATCCTCTCGATGATCGACGGCAAGCCCTACGCCAGCCTCAAGCGCCACCTTCGCGCCCACAATCTGACGCCGGACGACTACCGCGCCCGCTACGGCCTCGCCGCCGACTATCCGATGGTCGCGCCGGGCTATTCGGAGAAGCGTCGCGTCGCCGCCATGGCCATCGGCCTCGGCGGCAAGTCCGGCCAAACGCCGAAGCGCGCGGGCCGGCCGGCGAAGACGGTCGCGTCGACGGCGCCCGCCAAACCCGGCCGCAAGCCGCGCGGGGCCAAGACGAGCGGCTGACCGGAACGCCGCGTCGCCCCTCGGGGGAAGCCTGTCATGGAGTGAAGGTGCGCCGGCCCGGCGATGTGCGCGCCGTGAAGCGTTGACGGGGCGTGTCATGCGTCGTCATCCGGCGCGATGGCGGTAGCCCCGACCATGCGCGGCGAGCCGATCCATCCGACTTGGGCTTGAACCTACGTCCGCGCCGTGCCGCCCGAAACCGGGGCTCGGGCCTCTTTTCCCCGGCGGCTGCGCCGCCTCCTCGCGGCCGCTTCGCTCCAAAACAGGCCCGCGCCTCCGGTCCGCCGCTTCGCTCCGGCCCAAGGGGTTCGTGCGGCCCCGCCCGTCCGAAACGGTTCGCCTGTCGTCGGGGATCGGCCCCGCCGCACGATCGGAAAGGAACCGCATCATGTCGCTCGGAACCGTCGTCTTGAACCCGGAAACCAACAGCTACGCCGGCGGACTCGCCCTCCTGGGCCGCCGCCAGCCGCTTCCCATCGCCATCGTTCCCAACGAGGAGAAGAAGCGCGAGAACCAGCCGGACTACCGCATCTGGTCCGGCCCCAGCGAACTCGGCGGGGCGTGGGTGAGGGAAGGGCGCGAATCGAAACGCCCCTATGTCTCGGTCCGCATCTTCCACCCGCAGATCGGCGACCAGCCCATCTACGCCACCCTCGGCAAGGCCGCCGGGCAGGATGACGAGGACGTCTTCGCCATCATCCCCAACAGCGTCGTCTGAAGGTCGCAGCCCCCGCGCCTCACCGGCGCGGGGGTCTCTTTTCACGTTCGGTCTGCACCCCGGACGTTTCGGCGGGTCCGCCAGAACGGGCCTGCCGCAGGGCGTCGGTCCCGTCTCCATTCGCGCGCAGCCGGACCCGCCTTGAGCCGGTCCGGCCCGCGAAAGGAGACAGACATGATCGACAAGGATGACGACGACGCCGTGGCGCGCGCTGCGCGCGCCCGCAAGGGCAGCCCCTTTCTCTCGACCGCGCAGGCGGCCTGGTATCTCGGCCTCGACAGCCGCACCCTCGACAATATGCGCGGGCGCGGCGAGGGGCCGCGCCCCCGCCGCCACGGACGTTATGTCCGCTATCACATCGACGATCTCGACGACTGGTCGCTGACCAACCGCAGCAAGGTGCGGGGGCGGTTCGATGTCTGATCGCGCCCCGCTCCCGTTCGTCCGCTGGCTGGCGCGAAGCCGCGCCGCGGACCGCCGTGCGCGCCGTTGGCTCGGCGCGGCCGCCGCCGGGGCGACGCTCATCGGCGTCGCCGCCGCGCTCGACTTCGGCGTCCGCCCCGCGCCCCGCCTCGTCTGGAACGCGTCGGCCAGCGCGCCGATCGGCTTATGGCGCATCGATCCGCACGCCGCCTACGGCGTCGGCGACATGGTGCTGGCGGCGACGCCCGCGAGCGTCCGCCGCCTCGCCGCCGAGCGCCGCTACCTGCCGACGAACGTGCCGCTGCTCAAGCGCGTGGTCGCCGCCGACGGCGACCTCGTCTGCGCGCTCGGGCCGTGGATCTACGTCAACGCCCGCCTCGTCGCGACCCGCCGCGAGGCGGACCGGCTCGGCCGCCCGCTGCCCTGGTGGCGCGGATGTCGCCGCCTCAAGAACGGCGCGGTCCTCCTGCTGATGGACGCGCCGGGCTCCTTCGACGGCCGATATTTCGGACCCGTCCCGCGCGCCGCCGTGATCGGAAAGGCGACCCCGCTGTGGCTGCGCTGAGGCTCGCCGCGCTCGCGGTCGCGCTCGGAATGACGGGCGCGACCGCCGTCGCCGACCCTGCGCCCGCCGTCCCGGACGCGGTTGTCGTGATGTCGCCCGCCGTCGCGCGCTGGACGCCGCTGATCCGCGAAGCCTCGCGCCGGTTCGGCGTCCCCGAGGCGTGGATCGCCGCTGTGATGCGCGCCGAAAGCGGCGGCCGGACCCATCTCGACGGGCGGCCGATCGTCTCGCGCGCGGGCGCGATGGGCCTGATGCAGGTGATGCCCGGCACCTACGCCGCCATGCGCCGACGCTACGGTCTCGGGTCCGATCCGCACGATCCGCGCGACAACATCATGGCGGGGACCGCCTATCTGAAGCTGATGCACGACCGCTTCGGCTATCCCGGTCTGTTCGCCGCCTACAACGCCGGTCCTGGCCGCTACGCCGAGCATCTGGCCACGGGGCGGCCGCTTCCCGGCGAGACGCGCGCCTATATCGTCCAGCTCGCCCGCGCGCCTGCGACACGCGAGATGCCGCCCGCCGTTCTGTCCGGCGAGAGCCTGTTCTTCGCGCTCGTCCGGCCTGAGGCGTCGACCTCCGCCCCGCCGGAGGCGACGGCGTCCGACAGTCTGTTCGCGGTGCGACGGCCGCTAGGCGACCATCCGTAAGGGGAGGGTCGCGGTGGCGCGCGAATTTAACTGCGACGCCATTCGCGTCGGTCGGCGCGCCTCGTCGCTATCGGGTTGTCGACAATGGGATGCAGCCTCCGGCGCGGGGCGAGCCGCCTCAAGGACGACGGGGCCCCACCATTTTTCCCGGCGGGCAGGCGTCGGCGCGCATCCGTAGAGCGCGGAGCGCGCCGGAAAAAATCGTTTCCCCCATCGCCGCTTCGCGGCCGCTGCGCGGTCCCTGACCCGGCCCTTCCGCTCCGGTCGCTGCATCCGTCAATCGGCGAAGGGAGACGGAGATGCCGAAGTCTGAAGAATATTTCTATGCCGACGAAGAGGGGCCGGGCGATCGTTTCGAGGTGCTTTCAACCGTCATCGATGAGCCGGGGGAGGTGATGATGTGGTGCTGCACCGGCGCCTTCGAGAAGGCGCTCGCCGTCTTCGAACTACTCCTGCCGCATTGTCAGCGGCTCGGCTACGAGAACCTCGCGCTGCTGGATGGCTCGACGGCCGCAGTGGTTCGGCGCGGCGCATAAAGCAGGGCGGCGGCGCCCGTGCTGGAGAGGGGGATGTCTGCTCAGACTCCCCCATCATCCGGCGCGGGGCGGGCCGCCTCAAGGACGACGGGGCCCCACCATTTTTTCCGGCGGACAGACGACGGCCCTCCCGATCGAACGCCGGGCGCGCCGGGAAAAATCGTTTCCCCCATCGCCGCTGCGCGGCCGCTTCGCGGTCCCTGACCCGGCCCGCCCCGCGCCGGAAACGACCCCTGTCTTTCACTCGACAGGAGACTCAAATGACCTTGGAACAGCATATCGAAGAACTGCGCGCCGAGCTTCGGGGCGTCCTCGATCCGCGCGAACTGCGTCAGATCGCAGCCGAACTGGAGGCCGCCGAAGCCCAGCGGGCGATGCTCGAAACGGCGTCGCTCGAGCTTCTGGAGCAGGGGGGATGAGCCGCTACGACCGCGCCGACGACCGGCGCGATCCCCGGTCGTGGAAATGGCCGGTCAGGCGAGCCCGCGCCCATCTCTCAGATAGATGGCAGCGTCATAGCCGCGCCCCAATGGCGCGTCGGCGGGATAGCTCAGATCGATCAGGCGCGATCGGAAGAAGTCTGCGTGCGACAGGTCGCACAGGTCGAGGAGGGCCGCCTCCGCGTTCTTTTCCAAAAGCAGAGCCTCTATCGAATCCGACGCATGGGCGGGCACGTGGCGAGTCACGGTGAAATCGATCTGCGAGCCGTCCAGCGCCTTGTAGAACAGGGCGCTGGTTTCACCTCGTCCCAGGGTCGTGGCGATGGCGCAGACCCTGCCGGGAAAGGTTCGGGAAGAGACGCTGCCGACATAGGAAAGGGCGGCCTTCTGCGCTTCGCTCATCGCCGCGATCTGTTGAGCGGGGCCGGGGTCGCGAATGTCCAGGTAGACCGTGGGGTTCTTGAGGATGTGGTTGTTGTGCGCCCAGACAATGACCTTGCGGCCGGGGAATTTCTGCGTGACCAGCCATTCCAGGTTGGCGGCCATCGCCTCGTCTCTCGAGCGGCCCTCCCAAGCCACCCGGGCCCAGGCCGCCAGACTGAGCAGCTCGGCTTGGGCCTGTTCAACCGCATCGGTCGAGACGTTTTCCTGCTGAAGCGCAGCGATCATCTGATCGATCGAGGCGAAATAGCCCTCCTGCAATTCCTTTGGCGGAGGGACGGCGAACTCGGCGGTTTGCAGCGCCGCGTAGCCGTCGGCAAAGGCCTTGAACTGTTCGTCGGAGAGGTTCGCCCCGACGGTGGAACGGAGAGTCACCGTCAGGTTTTCGCGTGCCATTTCGCCTTTCAAGCGGCAGTCGAAACCGCACACATCGAGGCGGCCTCCCTTGGCGAATACGGCTTCCACATAGGTCCAAAGGCCGTCGACGGCCGGGGCGAGGCCCCAGAAGTCGTAGAGGTTGCCGTCCGCGAACGGCCGGATTTGCGCCGGCTCGCTTATCGCTTCCCAGCCGCGGGTGAGCGACCAGAAGTCGGCCTCGAATGCGAGGACGTCGAAGCCGAAGCGACGATGCAGGAGCTCAACCAGACGGCCCCGCAGCCGGATTGAACTGCCGTCGCCATGGCTTGGCTCCCCCAGCATGACGATATCGCGATCCCCGATGACCGCAGCGAGAGCCTCTACAAGCTTCGCATCCTGCCCGAGATCTTGGGCCGCATCGAAGGGCAGGGCGGCTTCCGCAAGCCGCGACGCCACTCCGCCGTCGTGAGCTGATGCAGGCCAGGCCAGTGAAGCGATACCCGTCGCCAGGAGCCCAAAGGATGTCTCGCGTCGCGTAAAAATGTCCTGCCCTCCTAGGATGCTGCAACCCTCGTAGGGGCGAAGGCCGGATTCGGGCAAGCGGGCGGAATCGCCCAGAATTTCGGAGGCGGGGCATCGGTATTCATCTCCGCGGGGTGCATCAAGGCGTGCAGGGCAAGATAAAACAACAGCGCCATCTTTCCGGGATGGCGCTGCAAGTGATTGTCTGCACATCGTTTTTTCTAAGATCCAATAGCGCCATGCCCGGCGCGATGGTGCCATAGGGCGCTGAAAGCCCGCAATTCCGGGCTTTGCGATGGCGCCAATAGGCAAGGGCGTTCGGCCGCGCCATGTCGGGGTTGCGGGCGAGGTTTCGCGCCCGCCGAAAGGAGCCGCCATGTCGGACGACGACGATCTTGAGCCGCGCCTCGGCCGCATCCGCTCGCTCGGGAAGACGCGGGCGCGAAGCTATGTCGGCCGCGTCGTGAAGGCGGCGAACCTGGCGCGCGGCGGCGCAGCGTCAGGGCAGAGCAGGCGCGGTTTCTCCGGGGCGCAGATCGGCCGCGGCGCAGGCGTCGGCCGCGTTCTCGCCTCGCGCGACCGCTTCTCGGCGCTGCGTCAGCGCCGGGTGATCATCAAGTCGCGCATCGTGCGCCTCGACGGTCCCAGGGGGCTCGCTCCGGCGCTCGCGCACCTGCGCTACGTCGAACGCGACGGAACGACGCGCGACGGAGGACCGGGCCGACTCTATTCGGCGGACGCGGACAGTGTCGACCGCCGGCCCTTCCTCGACCGTCAGGACGGCGACCGCCACCACATGCGCTTCATCGTCTCGCCCGAGGACGGCGCGTCCTACAACGATCTCAAATCCCTGACGCGCCGTCTGATGGCGCAGGTCGAAATGGATCTCGGGACGAAGCTCGATTGGGTCGCGGTCGATCACTTCAACACCGGCCATCCGCACACCCACATCATCGTGCGCGGGAAGGACGATAGCGGGAAGGACCTCGTCATCGCGCGCGACTATCTCTCGCAGGGGATGCGAGAGCGCGCCGCCGAACTCGTTTCGCTCGACCTGGGTCCGCGCAGCGACATCGAGATCGGCGACCGGCTTCGTACGGAGGTGTCGCAGGAGCGGCTGACGAGCATCGACCGACGCCTGGTTCGGGATATGGATGCAAACGGCGTGGTCGCCGCTTTCGAGCGCGATCCGTTCCAGCAGACCTTGCGGGCGGGCCGATTGCAGACGCTCGGCCGCCTCGGCCTGGCGCGTGAGCTGGGGGCAGGGCGCTGGACGCTCGCGACCGACATCGAGGAGACCTTGCGGCGCATGGGCGAACGCGGCGACATCATCCGCACGATGCAGCGCGCCTTCACCGCCCATGGCGTCGAACGTCCGGGCCTGGGCACCGTGATCGCCGATCCGTCCTCGATGCGGCCTATCGTCGGACGGGTGATCGAGCGCGGCCTGTCCGACGAACTCAATGATCGTCACTACCTGATCGTCGACGCTGCCGACGGCCGCATCCACTATGTCGACATCGGACGGGGCGAGACGACAGAGACGCTTCCACCGGGCGCGGTCGTGCGCATCCGAGCGACGCCCACGGACGCCCGCGCCGCTGACCGCACCGTCGCCGAGATCGCAGCCGCGAACGGAGGCCGCTACAGCGTTGACCTTCATCTCCGTCACGACGCGTCCGCGATGCAGGGTTTCGCCGAGACCCATGTTCGCCGGCTCGAAGCCATGCGCAAGGCCGGCGCCGGGGTCGAGCGCGAACCCGACGGCCGCTGGTCGATCGCGCCCGACCATGTCGCGCGGGCGGCGGCGTTCGAGGCCGAGCGCGCCAAGGCGGCGCCGGTGGTCGTCGATACGCTTTCCAGAATCCCGCTCGAACAACAGGCCGGTTTCGACGGCGCGACCTGGCTCGACCGCGAACTGGTTTCGTCCACCCCCGAGGCGACGTGCGACGCGGGGTTCGGGCAGGAGATCGCAGCGGCGAAGGCCCGCCGGATGCGTTGGCTCGTCGGTCAACAGTTGGCCGAGGAGGATCAGGGCAAGATCGTCTATCGCCGGGACATGCTCGCCCAGCTCAGTCAGCGCGAGATGAGCCGCGTCGCCGGGGCCCTCTCGGACGAACTCGGTCTCGGCTATGTCGCGAGCGGGTCTGGCGATCGGATCGAGGGCGTCTATCGCCGTCCGGTCGACCTGGCTTCGGGGCGTGTCGCGCTGATCGAGAAGTCCCGCGAATTCACCCTCGTGCCCTGGCGGCCGGTTCTCGACCGCCATGTCGGCCGCATGGTGTCGGGCGTGATGAAGGGCGACGGCGTCAACTGGACGATCGGGCGCGGGCGCGGCGGGCCGTCGGTGTCTTGATGCAGGATCACCAGGTTGTGCATCGAAAGAAACGCACCGTTTGTTGCCCATCGTTCCGGAAGGCATGGCGTTGGGCGCTGTCAAAGAGGTGCCCTGCGTGTTCCAGCACAAGCAGATCGTCGCCGAGTTCGAGCGTAAGACGGCCTTCCAGCACGAACAGCATGACGCGCCAGCCTTCCGGATCGGGGGCGGCTTGATAGCGATCGCCGGGCTCGAGCCGCCATTCCCAGGTTTCGACCTCCTTGCTGACCGGCACGCTCCAACGCAGGAAGCCCTCGCCGCCATGGTCGCCCGTCCATCCCAAGCGATCGATTTCCATCATGGGTCTGGTGTTCGGATCTCGGACAAGGTCTGAAAGCGTTGCGCCGAGCGCGATGCCGATCCGGTCAAGGGTCGCGGTGCTGGCGCTCGTGGCGCCCGCCTCGATGGCTCCGATCATCCGCAAACTCACGCCTGACGCCTGCGCCAGCGCCTTCTGGTTCAATCCGGCCCTCGCGCGACGGGTGCGGACGTTCTCCGCGACGAAGGTCATGAAGGGGGGGGTGACTTGACTCGGCAAAATATTGCCTCCACGAAACAGGCAGTATTTTGCTTCTAAGCGGGTGGCTCAATGTCGCCAATCCTTTATCGTTGCGCTGTCGTCGCGGCGGCTCTCATGTCGGCTCACCAGGCTCTGGGCTTGGAGCGGCCAATCTCTTCGCTCTCGCCGCCTCATGCGCGAGAAGATGTGCAATTGGCCATAGACGCGGTGGAATCTGCGCTGCCCGATATCTATTGGCATCAGACGCCGGAAACCTGGGCTCGTGCGAAGGCGACGGCTTTGGCGGAGGTCGATCATGTCGATGACGCCATGGGCGTCTACGCCGTTCTGGCGCCCCTGATGGGGCATATAGGCGAAGGGCACCTCTCGGTCGCGCCGCCACAGGACGCGATCTTGAAGCAAAGACAGCATGGTCGGGGCTTGCCGCTCGATCTCCACTGGAGCACCGACGGGATTTTCATCAGCCGCGCTTACGGCGAGGCGGCCGACCTGCCCGTCGGGGCGCGCCTGTTGGCGATCAACGGCGAGGGGTATGAAAGGCTTCTCGACGAACTGACATCGATGATCCCGCATGACGGCCACATTCGCACGGGGCCGATGCGCGAAGGCGGCGGCGACCGGTATGCCTTGTTGCGAAACCGTCGACGCGGCGATGAGGCAGTTTTCCGGGTGACCTATCAGACGGCGGACGGCGTCGTGGTCGAACGGACCGTGGCGGCGTCGCCCTTCTCCCGGCGCGAGCGCGTCTCGGTGGAGGAGAGCCGCGTGGCCACGCTGGACTGGATTGAACCAGGGCTCGCCTATCTCTCGGTTCCGACGTTCTCGAACCGCGTCTATCGCGAGGCCGGCAAGACGTTCCGCGGGACGATCCAGACCCTATTCGCCGAGATAAAACGCGGAGGGGCCACGCGCCTGATCCTCGATCTTCGAGAAAACGGGGGCGGCTCCGAGCCCAACGAGAGCGTTCTTTTTTCCTATCTGGTGGCTCAGCCGCTGCACAAATATGCGGCGGTCGAGGCGAGGGCGCGCGAGGTGACGGTGACGAGCCTGACCGGCGCCGTTTTCTCCCGGCCCGTCTTCGATGATGACGAAATCGACCGGCAGGATGTCTTGCCTGGTGGTCGACTGCGACGCCTGAATGTCCCTCCCGAGGGGCTGATGAGTCATTGGGAGCCTTCCGAGCCCGTATTCGACGGACGCCTTGTCATTCTGGCAGGCGGCTACACCTTCTCCGGCGGGGCCGAGCTGGCCTCCATGCTGCACCACGTCGGGCGAGGAGTTTTCGTGGGCGAGGAGGTCGGCGGCGCCCACGAGGGGAATACCAGCGGGTACAGCTGGGACCTGACGCTGCCCAACAGCGGCGTACGCCTGCACGTGCCCTTGCTTCAGTTCCGTTTCAATTGGCTTGGCTTGCCTGCGCACCGCGGCGTGCCTGCGCAATGTGAGGTTCCGCCGTTGGTGAGCGAGATCGGCGTCCAGCGCGACCGAGCCTGGCATGTCGCCCGCCAGGTGATTGATCAGGATTGGGTGACGCCTGATCAAGCGCAATGCCCCCAGCAGGATGAGCGAACGTAACAGTTCGACCAAAGTTCAGATCAGGACACCCGTTCCGAGCGCCAGAGATCATCCTCGCCTTGGGTAAGGCGCCAGGTCCGCGCGTGAACGAGTGTACCCTTCGCCGTGAGATAGTCGGGGACGGACAGACGGATGGCGTCGCCCTCGGCCCGCCACTGCCCGACGACGGTCACGCCGTCGGCGAATTCGATCAGGCATTCTGACCCCGATTTGCCGTCATCCTCGATCGTGACGTGACCTCCCCGGAAAGCGTGGCTATGAGGGAAGGAGAAGAGCATGGTATCGGCGCGCTCCTTTTCTGTCGGACAATCTGCGTTGCAAACTTGCGCGAGCGCCGTTCGTTACATGGTCACCTCAGTACGTCTCGCAGCCTAAGGAACCGATATGCAAACCATTCTTGGCGCCTCGGGACAGATCGGACACGAACTGGCGAGGAGTCTCAAACGCGACTTCACCGACGCCATTCGGCTCGTCAGCCGAAACCCGAAAAAGGTCAATGATACCGATCGACTCCATCGAGCGAACTTGCTCGACGCCGGGGAAACGCTGCAGGCGGTCGAAGGCTCCGACATCGTCTATCTCACCGCCGGCCTTCCGATGGACACCAGGCTCTGGGTCGAGCAATGGCCGGTCATTATGAAGAACGTCATCGACGCCTGCGCTGCGCATGAAGCGCGACTGGTCTTCTTCGACAACACCTACATGTATCCGCAGACCGCCGAGCCGCAGACAGAGGACGCCCAATTCCGTCCCAACGGCGAAAAGGGTCGCGTCCGCGCCGCGATCGCAGAGGCGCTGCTCGAAGCGATTTCGCAACAGCGGCTGACCGCCCTGATCTGCCGGGCGCCCGAGTTCTATGGACCGGGGAAGACGCAGAGCATCACCAATAGCGCTATCATCGAGCCCTTGAGACACGGTGAGGCCGCGCGGATCTTCCTGCGCGATGACACTTTGCGCAGCCTGATCTATACGCCCGACGCGAGCCGGGCTATGGCGCTGCTGGGCAACACGTCGGACGCCTACGGCCAGACGTGGCATCTTCCCAGTGATGATCATCGCCCGACCTATCGCGAATTCGTCCAGCTCGCCGCCGAGCAGTTCGGCGTCGAGCCTCGATACCGGGTGCTTAGGCGCTGGCAATTGCAACTGGCGGGACTGTTCAGCGCGCGCGTGCGCGACGCTGCGGAACTGCTGCCGCGCTATGCGGTCGACAACATCTTCGTCTCGGACAAGTTCAAGACGCGGTTCGCGGACTTTCGGGTCACGCCATTCCCCGAAGGCCTGGCCTTCATGGGGAACGAGCGCCTTGATTCCCAAAGCGGCACGGCGCGCGATTGAACACTCCGGTCATGACGGCGCGCCGTTTCCGACGCTTCGGTGCGCCTGGGTGCAGATAAAAGCTCTAACGGCCTCCGGGCCCTTTCGCGACGCTTGGCCCATCAGCGTGCTTCCGTGTACGCCGGAGACGAGCCATGACGCCGACCAAGCTTCTCCTCGGTCAGATTTTCATTTGCTTCGCTATCGTGATCCTCGGCGTTTGGGGCGCGACGCAGTGGGCCGCAGCCATGCTCGGCTATCAGGCGCAACTCGGCGGCCCGCTGTTCGTCGTTTTCGACGTTCCGATCTATCGGCCCTGGGCTTTGGTCGGGTGGTGGTTCCACTACGAGGCCTATGCGCCCAATGTCTTCAACAAGGCGGGGTTGCTGGCGGGCGGCTCGGGCTTCATGGCCTGCGCCGCCGCTATTGCGGGGTCGCTCTTGCGCGCACGGCAGAACCGCAAGGTGACGACCTACGGCTCCTCGCGCTGGGCCACGCACAGCGAGATCGCGCGCGCCGGATTGATGCGGCCGTCCGGGGTCTTCCTCGGCGTCAAGGACGGCGACTATCTGCGCCACGATGGTCCTGAGCATGTGATGGCCTTCGCGCCCACCCGCTCGGGCAAGGGCGTCGGCCTGGTCGTGCCCACCCTTCTGTCGTGGACGGGTTCGGCGGTCATTCATGACATCAAGGGCGAGAACTGGACGCTGACGGCGGGGTGGCGGGCCCGCTTCTCGCATTGCCTGATGTTCAACCCGACCGATCCCCGCTCCGCGCGCTACAATCCTCTGCTGGAGGTCCGTAAAGGCCCCGATGAGGTGCGCGATGTGCAGAATATCGCCGACATCCTGGTCGATCCGGAAGGGGCGCTCGAACGGCGCAGCCACTGGGAGAAAACCAGCCACTCCCTTCTGGTCGGCGCGATCCTCCACGTCCTCTATGCGGAGGAGGAGAAGACACTCGCGCGTGTCGCCAGCTTCCTGTCCGATCCTCAGCGCAGCTTCGCCCATACCCTGCGCCGGATGATGGAGACCAACCATCTCGGCGTCCCTGAAAATCCGATCGTTCATCCGGTCGTTGCGTCAGCGGCGCGGGAGGTGCTGAACAAGTCGGAGAACGAGCGGTCCGGCGTTCTGTCCACGGCGATGTCGTTCCTCGGCCTCTACCGAGATCCGGTTGTGGCGGAGACGACCTCGGCCTGCGATTGGCGCATCGCCGACCTCGTGGATGCTGCGGCGCCGGTCTCGCTCTACCTCGTCATTCCGCCGTCCGACATCAGCCGCACCAAGCCCCTTGTCCGCCTGATCCTCAACCAGATCGGACGGCGCCTGACCGAACGGCTGGAGGGCGATCCGAAGAAGAGCCGGCGGCACGACCTGCTGATGATGCTCGATGAGTTTCCCGCCCTCGGCCGGCTGGACTTCTTCGAGACGGCGCTCGCCTTCATGGCCGGCTACGGCATTCGCGCCTATCTGATTGCGCAGAGCCTCAACCAGATTTCGAAGGCCTATGGCGAAAATAACGCCATCCTCGACAACTGCCACGTACGCATCGCCTTCAGTTCGAACGACGAGCGGACCGCCAAGCGGATATCCGACGCGCTCGGCACCGCCACGGAGCTGCGCGCCCAGCGCAATTACGCCGGCCACCGCCTCGCACCCTGGCTCAGCCATGTCATGGTCAGCCGGCAGGAGACGGCGCGCCCGCTGTTGACGCCCGGCGAGATCATGCAGCTTCCGCCTTCCGACGAGTTGGTGATGGTGTCCGGCCTCGCGCCGATCCGGGCGAAGAAGCTGCGCTACTATGAGGACCGGAACTTCAAGTCACGGGTTCTGCGCCCTCCCGCACTCGCGGACGATGGCTATGCCGACCGCCCCGCTGCGCGTTCCGACGATTGGGGCGGTCAGGTGCGCGAACCGCATGTCGCGCTCGCCGCGCCGGATGAGGACGGCCTGATCGCGGCGATCGCAGAGGAGGGCGGTCTTCAACAGCAAAGACATCCGGGGCTTGCCGAGGAAGGCGCCGACGCGATGCGCGAGCCCGAAGTTCACGACGCGGCTGCGCCCGGCGAGGACGATGGCGATCCGGCGCTGGATCGGCGCGCGATGACGGCGCTGAGCAATGTCGCGCGCGCTCACGCGATGAATGAGGCGACAGGCAAGGGAGACGATCTGCTGCCCGATTTCTAGGTCGTGCATTCCTGGCGTACTCCGATCCCAAGGGGACGACGAGATGCACCACGCTTGGCGATGCGCCTCGCCGATACCGACATTGCCGTTTCGTTCGCATCTAGGAACGACGGTAACAAGATCTACGTCGTCCCGTCCTGTCGTCTCGTGACAGCGGTCACGTCCTCCGCCCATGACCGAGGCTATGGCCAGAGGCGATCGAAGGCGATCCTGAAATCCGCCCTTAAAGCTGAAGTCGCAGCAGGCGGCTGCCAGGGTTGAGTAATGCGGATGATGACAAGCGCCGTCATCGACTGCGTCCGTGCATTTGCGTGAGAATAACAGGGGTAACGGCCTAAGCCGCCTCGCCTGATCTTCGCTGTCGACCCGTCGCGCGTCGCGACGGCCGACGGATGAGACTCATGAACAATCGTGCCAAAGGCGCCCAAGTCAGCCGGTTTCCTGCCCCGGTGGAACGGGCATGAAGCCGCGCCACCACGTTTATCTCGACGACGAACTCACCGCCGAGCTCGATCGGCTCGCGCGTGGACCGGGGACGTCGAAATCGGCGATCGTTGCGGGCGCGCTGCGCGAGCATCTCCGTCGCCGTGGAATGCGCGAGGTCGACGACCTGCTGATGCCGCGTCTCGACCGCATCTCGGCGGATCAGCGGCGTCTCGCCCGCGACATGAACGTGCTGCTGGAAAGCGTCTCGCTCTTCCTCAGCTTCCAGTTCAGCCTCACCGCGCAGATTCCCGAGCCTGATGCGGCCGCCCGCGCGGTCGGGCGCGAACGCTTCCAGAAATTCATCGATCAGGTCGGGCGACGCATCGCCGGGACTGAGGCGAGCGACATGCCGACCGTCCAGGAGGACGCGGCGTGACCGGCGCCAACCCCGTCACCTTCGGTCGACGCCGCGCCATGCTGCGTACGGCGATGGGGCCCGCGATCGCCGAAGCACTGGCCGATCCTGTGGTCATCGAGATCATGGTCAATCCGGACGGCGCGTTGCGGCTGGATCGGCTCGGCGAAGGCCGCATCGACACCGGCGTGAGGATGACGCCGCATGACGTTGAACGGATTGTCCGTCTCGTCGCCGATCACGTCCGTGCGGAAGTCCATCCTAACGCGCCCATCGTCTCGGCTGAACTTCCGACGTCGCCCGGCGGGAGCGGCGGCGAACGGTTCGAAGGCCTTCTCCCTCCGATCGCCACTGCGCCCTGTTTCGCGATCCGTAAGCCCGCCGTGAAGGTCCATCGCCTTATCGACTATATCGCGGACGGGATGCTCGCGCCGGTTCAGGCCGACGTCCTTCGGCGTGCGGTCGTGGATCGCAAGAACATCCTGATCGCCGGCGGCACCTCGTCCGGGAAGACGACTTTCGCAAATGCGCTGCTCGCCGAGATGGCCGGGCTCGACGAACGGATCATCCTCATTGAGGACACCCGCGAGCTGCAATGCGCGGCGGCGGACACCGTCCCGCTGCGTACGCGGCCCGGCGTCGCCGGCATGGCCGAACTCGTGCGCTCGACCCTTCGCCTTCGGCCCGATCGGATCGTGGTCGGGGAGGTGCGGGGGGCCGAAGCGCTCGACATGCTCAAGGCCTGGAACACCGGCCATCCGGGCGGGATCGCCACGCTACACGCCAACTCGGCGCACGCCGCGCTCTACCGGCTCGAACAACTCGTCGCCGAAGGCGTCGTCACCGTGCCGCGCCGCCTGATCGCCGAGGCCATCGATCTCGTCGTCTTCATCCGCGGTCGGGGCGTCGGGCGGCGGATCGAGACCGTCGCCGAGGTGACGGGCCTCGACAGCGACGGCGCCTACGCCGTCACCGACCTCAATCCCCCTCAGCTCAAGGCCCTTCTCAGAGGAGAACTCCCATGACGCGTTCCTCGAATGCCCGCCTGGTCGCCCCGAAGACGCCCGGCTCCACCCTGTCCCTCGCCGCGGTCAGCGTCCTTCTCATTCCGGCGGTCGCGCTGGCGGCAGGCTCCGGCATGCCCTGGGAAGAACCGCTCCAGAAGGTGCTGGAGTCGGTTCAGGGGCCGGTCGCCAAGATCGTCGCGGTCCTCATCATCATCACGACCGGGCTCGCCCTGGCGTTCGGAGAAACCTCGGGCGGCTTTCGCAAGCTGATCCAGATCGTGTTCGGCCTGTCGATCGCCTTCGCCGCCTCGAGCTTCTTCCTGTCCTTCTTCTCCTTCGGCGGCGGAGCGCTCATCGCATGAGTGTCGAAGGCTTCGAGGTTCCGCTGCATCGCGCGCTGACCGAGCCGATCCTGCTCGGCGGCGCGCCGCGCGGCGTGGCGATCCTCAACGGGACGCTCGCCGCCGCGATAGGGCTCGGTCTCCAGCAGTGGATCGCCGGCCTCATCATCTGGCTCGTCGGACACAGCCTCGCGGTCTTCGCCGCCAAGCGGGACCCGGACTTCGCCGCCGTCGGCGTCCGCCACCTCCGGCAGAAGGGGTGGTGGTCATGCTGAACCTGGGAGAATACCGCCGCACCGCCGACCTTCTCGCCGATCATCTGCCCTGGGCGGCCCTGGTCGCGCCCGGCGTGGTCCTCAACAAGGATGGGGCGTTCCAGCGCACCTTGCGCTTTCGAGGTCCCGATCTCGAATCCGCGACGGAGGCCGAACTGGTTTCGGTCTGCGCGCGGGCGAACAACGCGTTGCGCCGTCTCGGCTCAGGCTGGGCGCTGTTCTTCGACGCGGTCCGCGCTGAAGCGCTCGGCTATCCCGACAGCGCCTTTCCCGATGCGGCATCCTGGCTGGTGGACGAGGAGCGGCGGGCGCATTTCGACGGACGGCGCGGGCAGCATTTCGAGAGCCGCTATCACCTTACGTTCTGCTACCTGCCGCCCGCCGATCAGGTCAATCGCGCGGAGCGCGCACTTCTGGAGCGGGACACCCCGGACGTCGGTCGTGACTGGCGTCACGAACTGCGGGCGTTCGTCGCCGAGACTGATCGCGTCCTCGATCTCCTCTCCGGTTTCATGCCCCTGGTGCACGGCCTGGATGATGCGGAGACGCTGTCATTTCTTCATTCCGCGATTTCGACGCGCCGCCATCCGGTCGCCGCGCCGTCGACGCCGATGCATCTGGACGGCCTTATCGTCGACACCCCGCTGTCGGGCGGCATCGAGCCGATGCTGGGCGACGAGCATCTGCGGACCGTCACAATCCTGGGCTTTCCAAACACGACCGGTCCCGGTCTGCTCGACGCGCTCAATCATCAGAACTTCGCCTATCGCTGGGCGACCCGCTTCATCTGTCTCGACAAGACCGAGGCGAACAAGGCGCTGACCAAAATCCGGCGCCAATGGTTCAACAAGCGCAAGTCGATCGCGCAGTTGATGCGCGAGGTGATGACCAATGAGCCGGTCCCGCTGACCGACACCGATGCCGACAATAAGGTGGTCGATGCGGACCTAGCCCTGCAGGCGCTCGGCGGCGACCATGTCGCCTTCGGCTATCTGACCACGACCGTCACCGTGTCCGATGTCGATCGAGCCGCGGCCGAAGAAAAGGTCCGCGTCGTCGAGCGGATCGTCAACGGGCTCGGCTTCACCTGCATCCGCGAGTCCGTCAATGCGGTCGAAGCTTGGCTCGGAAGCCTCCCCGGCCATGTCTACGCCAACGTCCGTCAGCCGCTCGTCCACACGCTGAACCTCGCCCACCTCATGCCGTTGTCCGCGGTCTGGGCCGGGCCCGTTCGAAACGCCCACCTCGACGGTCCGCCGCTTCTCTATGCGGAGACCAGCGGAGCGACGCCGTTCAGGCTGTCGACCCATGTCGGCGACGTCGGCCACATGCTCATCGTCGGGCCGACCGGGGCGGGCAAGTCGGTGCTGTTGGCGTTGCTCGCCCTACAGTTTCGCCGCTACGCCGGATCGCAGGTCTATATCTTCGACAAGGGGCTGTCGGCGCGGGCGGCGACCTTGGCGATGGGCGGCGACCATATCGCGCTCGGGGAGGGGGACGCGCTGGCGTTCCAGCCGCTCCGCGACATCGACGACAACGCCGAACGCGCGTGGGCCGCCGACTGGATCGCCGAACTTCTCAGCCATGAGAAGCTGATCGTGACGCCCGAGCTGAAGGAGATGCTCTGGTCGGCGTTGGCAAGCCTTTCCAGCGCGCCGCCCGAAGAGCGCACCCTGACCGGCTTGTCCATCCTGCTGCAATCCCAGGCGTTGAAATCCGCGCTCGCGCCGTGGACGCTGGAAGGGCCGTTCGGACGACTGCTGGACGCCGCCGAAAACCGGCTGACCCTCGCCGACGTCCTGTGTTTCGAGACCGAAACCCTGATGGACACGCCCAGCCTTGTGCTGCCGGTGCTGAGCTATCTCTTCCATCGCCTGGAATCCCGGTTCGACGGTCGTCCGACCCTGCTCATCCTCGACGAAGCCTGGGTCTATCTCGATAATCCGACCTTCGCCCAACGCATCCGCGAATGGCTCAAGACGCTCCGAAAGAAGAACGTCAGCGTCGTCTTCGCGACGCAGTCGCTGGCCGACATCGCCGACAGCAGCATTGCGCCGGCCATCATCGAAAGCTGCCCGCAACGCATCTTCCTTGCGAACGACCGGGCCGTCGAGCCGCAGTCCCGCGCAGCCTATGAACGCTTCGGCCTGAACGAGCGTCAGGTCGAACTCATCGCCCGGGCGACGCCCAAGCGGCACTATTATCTCCAGTCGCGCGGCGGAAACCGACTGTTCGAACTCGCTCTCGGCCCGGTTGCGCTCGCGCTTTGCGGCGCGTCCGACCCCGCGACGCAGGCCTGGATCGACGACCTTCTGAAAGCACCGGGGGCCGAGGCTTTCCGCGTGGCCTTCCTGCGCGAGCGCGGCCTTGCCTGGGCCGCCGACCTCCTCAGCGATTTTCCCGGCGCGGCTTCAGCCGAGCCATTCAACCAGCAGAAGGAGCCGACCTCATGAATTCCCGCATCCTCATCGCCGCCATTCTGGCCTCGACCGTGGCCGCCGGCGCGCTCGCGCCCGTTTCGCCGGCCCACGCCCAGCTCAAGGTTTTTGACGTCACCAACTACAGCCAGAACGTGCTGACGGCCGCGCGCACCCTCCAGCAGATCAACAACCAGATCACGGCGCTTCAGAACCAGGCGACCATGTTGCAGAATCAGGCGCGCCAGCTCCAGCGTCTGGACTTCTCTTCGCTGGACCAGCTCACGCGCTCCATCGAGCGCATCGACGGCCTGATGGCTCGCGCCGAAGGCATCGCCTTCGACGTCGCCGCAACTGACGCGGCGCTGCGCGAACAGTTTCCGCAGACATTCGATCGAAGCCTCAGCACCGACCAGATCGTCCAGCAGGCGCGCGCCCGGCTCCAGTCATCCTTGCAGGGCTATCGCCAGACGATGCGCGTTCAGGCCCAGGTCGTCGAGAACGTCCGGGCAGACGGCGCCTTGCTCACCGATCTCGTCGCGCAAAGCCAGGCCGCGACCGGCGGCTTGCAGGCGCAGCAGGCCGGCAATCAACTGATGGCGCTCGTCGCCCGTCAGCAGCTTCAGCTTCAGTCGATGATGGCGGCGCAGTATCGCGCCGACGCCATCGAACAGGCGCGCCAGCGACAGGTCATGGAAGCGGCTCACGAGCGGACCCGGCGGTTCATCGGGACTCGCCCCACCTATACGCCGCAATAGGCCGCGCATGATGGACCCGGCCCCGAACCTCAACATCATCGACCGCTTTCTGGCGGCCTTCTCGCAATACATCGACAGCGGGTTCGGCCTGCTCGGCGGCGACGTCGCGTTTCTCACCACCATCCTGATCGGGCTAGACATCACGCTGGCCGGCCTGTGGTGGGCGATGGACGCGGACAAGGACGTCCTGGGCCGGTTCCTGAAAAAGGTTCTCTACGTCGGAATCTTCGCCTTCATTCTCGGCAACTTCCAGCACCTCAGCGACATCGTCTTTCGCAGTTTCGCCGGACTCGGCCTCACCGCGGGCGGCGGCACGATCGGCCCTGACGACTTGCTGAAGCCGGGCAAGCTGGCCTCCGTCGGGTTCGACGCAGCCAAGCCGATGCTGACGGCGATCGAGGACATGGTCGGCTTCCCCGAGGTGTTCGGCAACGCCCTGTCGATCCTCGTGCTGTTTGTCGCCTGGCTGATCGTGGTGCTCGCCTTCTTCATCCTTGCGATCCAGATCTTCCTGACGGTCGTCGAGTTCAAGCTGACGACGCTGGCGGGCTTCGTGCTCGTCCCTTTCGCCCTGTTCAACAAGACGAGCTTCCTCGCCGAACGGGTGCTGGGCAACGTCGTCTCGTCGGGCCTGAAGGTCATGGTGCTCGCCGTCATCGTCGGCATCGGCGCCGGCTTCTTCGAGATGTTTCTCGCGGCGGGTTCTGGCGAGCCGGATACGGCCGCCGCGATGACGCTGGTCCTCGCGTCCCTTTCCCTGCTCGGTCTCGCCATCTTTGGTCCCGGCGTCGCCTCCGGCCTCGTGTCCGGCGCGCCGCAACTCGGGGCGGGCGCGGCGGTCGGCACGGTCGCGGGCCCCGCCATCCTCGGTGCAGGAGGCGCAGCGATCGGCGCGCGCGCCTTGGGCGCGGTCGCATCCGGCGGAATGGCGAGCTTGCGCGCGGGAACGGCGATGGGGTCCGCCGCGCGGGCGTCCTATCAGCTTGGTCAGGAAGCGGCCGGCAAATCCACGGTGGGCGCGGGTGCCGCGGGCATGGCGCGCGCCGCAGGCGGAGCGATGCGGCAGAGCGCGCAGTCGGCCAGCTCGCGCCTTTCGCAGCCGTTTCGCGAGAGCGCCCAGAAGGGACGGGACGCCGCCTGGAACGCCGTGAACGGTGCGCCGCCGTCCGCACCTGGCGCGCGTCCCGGCGCGGCGGCCGCCCCGGCGTGGGCCCAGCGGATGCGCGGCGAACAGACGTCCCGCCACCGAATGCACATGGCCGCTCAGACCGTGAAGGACGGCGACCGTCCGGGCGCGCCCGCCAATCCCGACCTCAGTCAGAAGGACGACTAGCATGAAATTCAAGCGACCCATCCAACGCTATGGCCGGACGCCGCAGCCGGAAACGCCCTATCAGCGGGCCGGTCAGATGTGGGACGACCGGATCGGCTCCGCCCGCGTTCAGGCCCGCAATTGGCGGCTGATGGCCTTCGGCTGCCTCATCATCAGCGGCGGGCTCGCGACCGGCAACGTCTGGCAGTCGACCCAGAGCCGCGTGGCGCCCTATGTGGTCGAGGTCGATCGGCTCGGCGAGGCGCGGTCGGTCGCGCCGGCCATCCAGAACTATCGCCCGACCGACGGCCAGATCATCTGGCACCTCGCGCGCTTCGTCGCCAATGTCCGTTCCGTCTCGACCGACCCTGTGTTGGTCAAGCAGAACTGGCTGGAGGCGTACGACTTCGCCACGGACCGCGGAGCGCGGTTTCTCAATGAGTACGCCCGCACCAACGACCCGTTCGCCATGATCGGCGAGCGCAGCGTATCGGTGCAGGTCACCAGCGTCGTGCGCGCCTCGGATTCGTCGTTCCAGGTGAAATGGGTCGAGCAGACCTATGAACGAGGCAGCCTCGCCAGGACCGAGCGCTGGACGGCGATCCTGACGACGGTCTTTCGCACGCCGAAAACGGCGGACGCGCTTCGCAAAAACCCTCTTGGTCTGTTCGTCAACGCGATCGACTGGTCCCGCGAACTCGACACGAGCGCGCCGGTGCAGCCTCAATCCATGCTTCCGCGTGGGACGCCGCCAACTCGGCCCGCCGCGGCCTTGGAGCCGCCGACCGGAGCGGCGCCGCATCCGAACCCTCCCATCGCCGCCCCTGAAGGAGATACGCCGTGATCCGTTTGCTGCTTGCCGGGGTTTCCGCCCTGGCGCTCGCCGCGTGCGCGGGGAAGACCCCTCCGCCTGCCATCGCATATGACCCCGTCGATTTTCACCTCGCCGTCGTCGCGGCGGAACCGCCGACCCCGGTCGAAATCGTTGAGACCCCGATTCCGTTGCCGCTGCCGGGCCAACTCCAGCCTCCGCCTGCCGCGCGCCGCGAGACCGGCTCGCCCACGGCCCGCGTCGAGGCCGCAAACCACGCCGCGACGCAGGAGCCGTCACGCGCGGGCTACGTCAACGCCGTGCAAGTCTACCCTTGGACCGAGGGGGCGCTCTACCGGCTCTACGCCGCGCCGGAACGAGTCAGCGACATTGCGCTTCAACCCGGCGAGGAACTGATCGCGGTCTCCGCCGGCGACACTGTGCGCTGGGTCATCGGCGATACGGTGAGCGGGGCCGGCGACCATCGGCGGGTGCATGTCCTGGTCAAGCCCTTCGCGGCAGGGCTGCACACCAATATGGTCATCACCACGACGCGTCGCGCCTATCACCTCGCGCTCGAAAGCACGGATGCGACCGCGATGGCGGCCATCTCGTGGACCTATCCGCAAGACCGGTTGCTGGCGCTGCAAAGGCGAAATGATGCGGCTGCGGCGGCGCAGACCGTCGCGCCCGCCGTCGCCGTCGAGAACCTGCGCTTCCGCTATGCAATCACTGGCGATGCGCCGCCGTGGCGGCCGCTCCGCGCCTGGGACGACGGGGCGAAGGTTTATATCGAATTTCCGGCCCGACTCGATCAGGGCGAGGCGCCGCCGCTGTTCGTAGTCGGCCCGCTCGGCGACGCCCAACTCGTGAATTACCGGGTAAGCGGACACCATTACATCGTCGACCGGCTGTTCGCTGCGGCGGAACTGCGCATGGGCGAAGCGCCGCAGGAGGTCGTGCGGATTACCCGAACCGATGGCGATCAGCGGCGTGGCCGGAGGGCGTCGCGATGATCGACGAGCACGACACGCCCCGGGCGACCCCGCCTCGTGAAGGTGCGCCCAAGTCGTCACCCGACGCCTTTACCTTGCGCGCCGCGCCGCGCCGCATCGTCCGGTTCAAACGCAGCGTCGTAATCGGCGGCGCCGCGGCCGGGGCGGCGGTGATCGCCGGCGTCGCCTGGCTCGCGCTGGGGCCAGCGACGCTTCGGGTCGCAGAGCCCGTTGACGAGCCGGTCGTGACGGATCGCCGCGCAACCGCCGACGCCGTCGCGGACCTCCCAGGCGACTACGGCTCCATACCGCAACTCGGGCCGCCGCTTCCGGGCGACCTCGGACGGGCGATCCTTGATGACGAGCGCGTGGGAGGCCGCGCGTCCCCCGATGAGGAAGCGCCGCCGCTATCGGCGGAGGAACAGGCGCTGGAGGCGGGGCGTCAGCGTCAGGCGGCGCAGGCGGGCCAGGCGCGCGAGTCCGGCGTGATGGTGCAACTCGCGCGTCAGGCTCCCGCCACGGCAGAAGCCGCCCAGATGGGGGCGGTCACGGCGGTCGCGCCCGTCGGGGCAGGGGAGGGACAGCCTGGCATCGATCCCCAACGCGATCCGAACGGCCAGCAGCGCAAGATCGATTTCGTGGCGCAAGGGCCGTCCTCGACGATCAACCCGCATCGCATTCAGGAGCCGGCTTCGCCCTATCAGATCATGGCCGGCAGCGTCATCGCGGCCAGTCTTGTCACGGGTCTGCGCTCCGATCTCCCTGGCTTCGTCACCGCCCAGGTCACGGAGAACGTCTATGACACCGCGTCAGGCCGCATCCTGCTTATCCCACAAGGCGCGCGGCTGATCGGCGCCTATGACAGCGTCGTGGCCTTCGGTCAGAGCCGGGCGCTTCTGGTCTGGCAGCGCATCATCCTGCCTGACGGCGCTTCGATTCAGCTCGACAACTTCCCTGCGACGGATGCCGCGGGCTACGCCGGGCTCGCCGACAAGGTGGATTTCCATACATGGCGACTCCTCAAGGGCGTCGCGCTTTCCACCCTGCTCGGGGTCGGAACGGAGCTGACCATCGACGGCGAGAGCGACCTCGTCCGGGCCATCCGCGAGTCGACCCAGCAGTCCAGCAGTCAGGCCGGGCAACAGATCGTCACCCGGAATCTCGACGTCCAACCCACCATCACCATCCGCCCCGGATTTCCACTGCGCGTGATCGTCCACAAGGATCTCGTGCTGCGTCCGTGGGCCCGCTGAGAGGAGAGACCCAATGCTGAAGCTCGGCAAACTGCCTGATCGGACGCCGATCAAGCTCACCATCACCGTGACGCCGGACCTTCATCGGTCGCTGGCCGACTACGCCGCCGTTTATCGCGAGGCATACGGCGACAAAGCCGAAACCGCGGACCTTATCCCGGCGATGCTCGAAGTCTTCCTCGCCGGCGACAGGGAGTTCGCCAAGGCGCTGAAGGCGAAGGGAGGCTGAGATGGGCGTCATCGGAAAGTTCAAGCCGACCAAGCAGGGCGGCTGGGAAGGCCGCATCGAAACCCTCCTCATCGACCGGAAAATCAGGTTCGTTCCGAACGACGACCGTCGAAACGACAACTCGCCGGACTATGTCGTCATGCTCGGCTGGTCGCGCGTCGGCGAGGCCTGGAAAGCGACGTCGCGGGGAGAGAATCCGCGAGACTATCTCCGCGTTCGGTTGAACGACCCCTGGTCGGAGCCGAAGCGTGCGACCCTGTTTCCAGCGCCGGACGGCGCCACCGCCGAGCTGGTCTGGAGCCGCCAGCACCGGATGCGGGATTGGGACGATGAACCCTGACCGCCGCTCTGTGTCGCCCATCCCGAAGAAAGACGTTCGTCCGTCGCGGCGCGGCGGCCACTTTTCCGCGGATCTCGCGCGTGACGCGCAAGCGCACTTCCAGAAGCAGTCGATAGGGGAAGTTTCAGAAGTCGAGGCGCGGGCGATGCTCGCCGATCTGACGGACTTCTTTCGTATCCTGATCGAATGGGATTCGAAGCGTAGAGCAAAGCCTGGACGGTCTATTCCAAAGTCACGCAAGAAGGAGTGATGAGACGGATCACGCCCTGGTGTCGCGTTGCAGTAAATTTTCGTATGTAATTGAAATATATAGCAACATTCTTAGGTTTGCGAGTTATTTGCTTGATTGGTTCTGCTGGGTCGCTAGGATTCTGCGTCCGGCGTTGTTGATGCTCTTTTCTGGATTGAGCCGTTGCCGCGCCGTTATCGCCTTTGCTCGGCGACCTTAGCGGGAGACAGATATGGCCAGTCGGAAAGTCGCGCGTTCTGCACCAGTTATCGAGATAAGACGGGCTGTTATGTATGCTCGTGTTTCATCGAAGGAGCAGGATCGGGAAGGATTTTCCATCCCGGCTCAAACCAAGCTGATGAAAGACTACGCCGATGCCAACGATATTCAGGTGGCGCGGGAATTTGTCGACGTTGAAACCGCCAAGAAGAGCGGGCGCACCAGCTTCAACGAAATGCTGCAATACGTTCGCCGGCACCCTACAGTTCGGACGCTTCTGGTCGAAAAGACCGACCGACTCTATCGCAATCTCAAGGATTGGGTGACGGTCGACGACCTCGACATCGAAATTCATTTCGTAAAAGAGGGCGTCGTCCTCTCGCAGGACTCCCGCTCTTCAGAAAAGTTCATGCACGGCATCAAGGTGCTGATGGCGAAAAACTATATCGACAATCTGTCGGAAGAAACCCGAAAGGGCATGTTGGAGAAGGCCGAACAGGGCCTGTGGCCGACAGTCGCACCGATCGGCTACCTGAACGTCGAAGGTCCGAACGGTAAGAAGATCATCACCATCGATCCGGCGCTCGGTCCGCTCGTTCAGCGCCTATATGAGTGGTATTCTACGGGCCAATACTCGCTAAAGGACGTTTCCAAGAAGGCTCGGCAGGCTGGCCTGACCTACCGGAAGAGTGGCGCTCCCATAGGCGTAAGCACGGTCCATACGATCCTGCGGAACCGAATTTATACCGGCGCCTTCGAATGGCTGGACAAGGTCTATCAGGGCTCCCACGCGCCGTTGGTTTCCGAGGACCTTTGGGGCGCGGTCCAGGATGTCCTAGATGGGCGCAAGGCGGCCAACATTCGCGCCAGCGTAAACGACTTTCCGTTCACCGGCATGATGACGTGCGGTCATTGTGGTTGCGCGATGGTCGCTGAGATCAAAAAGCAGCGATACATTTATTACCACTGCACGGGCTTCAAAGGAAAATGCGGCGAGCCGTATGTCCGCGAGGAGGTGCTGGAGCAGCGATTCGCCGGACTGTTGCGGCAACTGCGATTCGATGATGCTGCTTTTGAACTGATCCAACGCGCCTTGCGCGAAAGTCTCCAGGATGAAACCCGCGAGCGTAGGGCGGCGATTGAGCGGCTCCGCGGCGAGGCCGATCGGCTACAGGCTCGCATCGAGCGAATGTACGAAGACAAACTCGACGGGGTGATCTCCGACGACTTCTATCGCCGGATGCAAATCGTATGGCGCGAGGAGCGGGATCGTTGCCTGAAGGACATTGAGCGGCACCATAGCACTGATGACGAGTATATCGATAACGGGATTGCGCTGATCCGTCTCGGACGGGAAGCACACGATCTCTTCGAGCGGGCCTCCGCTTCAGAGAAGCGAAGGGTGCTGAATCTCGTACTTTCGAACTGCTCGTGGGCCCATGGAGAGCTTACGGCAAAGTTCCGTCAACCGTTTGATTTGTTGTCGGAAACCATCGCCCAAGCCACCCTCCCAAAGAAGGGGGAAACGGGCGATTTGCCCGAAAATGAGAAATGGCTCCGCGGGTAGGATTCGAACCTACGACCAGCCGATTAACAGTCGGCTGCTCTACCACTGAGCTACCGCGGAACATCCCCTCGGGGGAGGCCGGCGTATAGCAGCGCCTTTTCGATTCATGCAACGGGTAAAAGGCAGAAATCGCCAAATTTTTTCGTAAAGCCCTGCGCTACAAGGCTCCGCATGACGCCAATCCCTGTGAACGACCCGGATGACCCGCGCATCGCCGCCTTTCGCGATGTGAAGGAACGCGATCTGACAGGTCGGCAGGGCCTGTTCATCGCCGAGGGAGAGGTCGTGCTGCGCGTTCTCGCGTCCGAAGCGTCACGGTGCGCGCCTGTGGCGGTTCTGATCGCTGAAAAGCGGCTGGAGGCGCTGGGGGAGGTGCTGGAGCGCCTGCCGGGCGATGCGCCGCTTTATGTGGCGTCCCAGTCGGTGCTGAACGCCGTGGCGGGTTTTGACCTGCACCGGGGCATATTGGCGCTGGGCCGTAAGCCGCAGCCGGTAGAGCCGGGCGACTTGCTGGACAGTTTGCCGGAGCAGGCTGTCGTCGTCGTGGCGTGCGGAATCGGCAATCACGACAATATGGGCGGCCTGTTCCGCAATGCGTCGGCGTTCGGCGCCGGCGCGGTGCTGTTGGATCAGACCTGCTGTGATCCTTTTTACCGTAAGGCGATCCGCGTTTCTGTGGGGGCGGTTCTGAGGACGCCGATGGCGACCGCGCTGGAGGCGGGCGCCATGATCGATCTGCTGCAGGGCAGGGGGTTCGAGGTTTTGGCGCTGACGCCCTCGGCGGAACAGGCGCTGGCGGCGTTCAGGCCGGGCAGGCGCACGGCGCTGCTGTTGGGCAGCGAAGGGCCGGGGCTGCCGCGCGAGATCATCGCGCGCTGTCGTCCTGTCGGCATCCGTATGGTGGGCGGCTTTGATTCGCTGAACGTGGCGGCGACCAGCGCCGTGGCCCTGCACCATCTGTCGACGGCGGATCAAAGATAGGGCCGGAAACAGGAAAGCCGCCCCGAAGGGCGGCTTTGCCGATGTTCATCGCGATGGAGGCCTGACCGGGAATCGAACCCGGGTGCAAGGATTTGCAGTCCTCTGCGTCACCACTCCGCCATCAGGCCGTGACCCCATTTTTCAGGGGCCCCGCCATCGCGAGGGCCGTCAGCTATCAGATCGGATTGTCCGCTGCAACGCACGGACCTATAAGCGCGTCACATTTCTTGGCCTGAGCCGACCTGTAAGGACTTCGGATTATGGATTTCGCCGCCGCCCGCAAGGTGATGCTGGACTCGCAGGTCCGCGTGAACGACGTCACCGACCGCCAACTGCACGCCGCCATCGGCGCTGTGCAGCGCGAGCGATTCTGCGCCGCCGACCGGACCTTCTCGGCCTATGCCGATGTCGAGCCCGAAATCGCGGGCGACCGCCGTTTGATGCTGCCGCGCGATGTGGCCAAGCTGTTGCAGGGGCTGGACGCCCGCACGGGCGAGAAGGCGCTGGCGATCGCAGCGCCCTATGCGGCTGCGGTTCTGGCGCACATGGGCCTGAGCGTGACGGCACAGGAATCGGACGCGGCCGTGTTCGAGGTGGTCGGCGCCGCACTGGCGGAGGCCGGTGTTGAAACCGTAACGGCGCCCCTGAGCCAGCCGCAGGGCGAAGGCTATGATCTGATCGTCAGCGAGGGCGGTGTGGTCGAGCGGCCTGACGCCTGGATCGCCGCCCTGCGCCCGGGCGGCCGTCTGGCCGTGGTGGAGCGCGACGGCGCCAGCGGCGCAGCGGTGCTGTATGTGCGCGGCCGTGAGGGCGTGTCGCGCCGTGAACTGTTCGACGCCGCCCCGGACCTGCTGTCGGAAATGGTTCCGGCCCCGGCGTTCGCACTTTGAGACTGACGTTCGCGCTTTAAAAAAGGCGTGTGGCGGCGCGACGGAAGGGGTGTCGCGCCGCGTGAAAAAAACTTAACTGGCGTCGGGCGTTCATAGCCCCCAACTACGCCGGTACAAGGCACTACAGGCGCGCCGGATGGGGGCGTCAGGCAGGGACAGGTTCATGTTGAAACGCTCGCGCGCGCTCGCTTCGGTCGCACTGGTCGCATTGACGATGGGGGCGACGCCGGTTCTGGCCGAGTCGCTGCAGGAAGCCATCGCGCTGGCCTATCGCACCAACCCGACGCTGCTGGCGCAACGGGCGAATCAGCGGGCGCTGGATGAAAGCATCGTTCAGGCCCGCGCCGGTCTGCGGCCGACGGTGAACGCCTCGGCGGGCGTCAACTACAGCCATACCCGCACGGATCGCGTGACCACGACCACCCCGGCGCAGAGCTTCCCCATCGACACCAATGGCGACGGCGTGCCGGATGCGACAGGCGTTCTGCCGGCCCGCACCACCGTCACGGGCGGAAAGGACGAGACCGACAACGCCACCGCCAGCATCAGCCTGAGCCAGAACATCTGGACCGCCGGGCGGGTGACGCACGGCATCTCTGCGGCCGAAGCCAATGTGATGGCGGGGCGCGAGAACCTGCGTCAGGTCGAACAGCAGGTGATGGCCTCGGTCATTCAGGCCTATGCCGATGTGACGCGCGATCTGGAGATCCTGCGCATCCGTCAGGAAAATCTGGCCGTCCTGCGCCGCCAGCTGGACGAATCGAATGCTCGCTTTGAAGTGGGCGAGATCACCCGCACCGACGTCGCCCAGTCCGAATCCCGTCTGGCCCAGTCCGAATCCGATCTGGCGGGCGCGCAGGCGCAACTGTCGGTGTCGCGTGCGACCTATGCCGCCGTGGTCGGCCAGGCGCCGTCCAACCTGCAGGCCATGCCGGTTCTGCCGGGGCTGCCGGGTGATTTCGACAGCGCCATGGATGTCGGCCTGGCTGAGAACCCCGGCGTGCTGTCGGCTGTTCACGCCCACCGCGCGGCTGAGGCCAATGTGGCGGCGGCGCGGGCGGAATATCTGCCTTCTGCGCGTCTGAGCGCCTCTTACGGCGGCACGTCCAATGACCTGTCGGGTCTGGACCTTGGCGACCGCACCAGCTTCACGGCGGGCGCCACCGTTTCCGTGCCGCTGTTCACGGGCGGTCTGAACCGTTCGCGTGTCGCTCAGGCGCTGGAGCGCGCCAACGCCGCCCAGATCAACGTCGAGGGACAGCGCCGCACGGTTCTGCAATCGGTTAGCTCGGCCTATGCGCAAAGCACCTCGGCCCGCTCCAGCGTCCAGGCGGGCGAACAGGCTGTGCGCGCCGCGTCGGTCGCCGCAGAGGGCGTGCGTCAGGAAGCCCAGGTGGGCCTGCGCACCACGCTGGACGTGCTGAACCAGGAACTGGAACTGCGGAACGCCGAGGTCTCCCTGACCAGCGCCCGTCGCAATGAATATGTGGCTCAGGCCCAGCTTCTGGCGGCCATGGGGCGTCTGGGCGGGCCGAACCTCGACCCGGCGATCGACGCCTATGACCCGGCCGAGAACTATCGCGCCGTGCGCAACCGCGGCGCCCTGCCGTGGGATGGCGTGATCGAGGCGATCGACCGCGTCGCCGCCCCGGCCACGACGCCCGCGACCGATGTCGAGGATGCGCCGGTCGACCGCCAGCTGAAGGGCGAAGTCGTCCGCACTGCGCCGCGCGGCTGACAGGCCGGGCGCAAAACGTCCGTTGATTCCGGCGGGCGTTGATGCGACGACAGTAGGGAAAGGGGGAGGCGAGTCTTGTACCCGCGCCCCCCGGAGTCGTCCGCCTTGTCCGTATCGGCGTGCGACCTTTTTCGACCAAGCGCCCAGGTTGAGGCCCCGACATGACCGAACAAGCCGCCCAGGAACCGACGATGGAAGAGATTCTGGCGTCGATTCGCCGGATCATCTCTGAAGACGACGCCCCGGCCGAAACGGCCCCGGCAGCCGAGGCGGCGCCTGAGCCGGTCGCCTCTGAGCCGGAGCCTGCACCGGCCCCGGTCGAAGAAGAAGTGCTTGAATTAACTGAGCCTTATGAGGCACCTGCGGCCGAAGCTATCGGCGATCTGGACGTGGCGGACGCCGCGCCCTTCCCGACGGAAGCCGCACCCGAGCCGGAGCCCCAGCCTGTCGCCGCCGCGCCTGTGACGGACGCTCTGGTTGGCGAAAGCGCCGCCGCCAGCGCCGCCTCGGCCTTCGCCGGACTGGCCGCCAGCTTCCAGAAGCCCGAGCCTGCGCCGGTCGCTTCGGCCGCCGATATGAACTTCATGAGCGGCAACACGGTCGAGGCCATGGTCCGCGAAATGCTGCGTCCGATGCTGAAGGACTGGCTGGACGCCAACCTGCCCGCCATCGTTGAGGCCCAGGTTCGCAAGGAAGTCGAACGCATCGCCCGCAACGCAGGCTGATCGCTTAAAACTTCGCAGAATTTTACAACGCCCCTCAGTCCGCTGAGGGGCGTTCGTTTTTCCAGTCGAACAGGGCTTCCAGCAGGCGCACGGCCTGACCGCGCTCGCTGGTCAGATCGGGGTCGCGGCCCAGCAGCAGACGCGCATCGTCCGCCGCCGCCAGCAGCAGCGACCGATGCCGGATCGGGTCGGCGAAGCGATAGGCCGGGAAGCCGCTCTGCTTCAGGCCCAGCGGGTCGCCGCCGCCGCGCAGACGGAAGTCCTCTTCGGCGATGACGAAGCCGTCCTCGGTGCGACGCAGGGTTTCCAGCCGTTCTTTCGCCGTTTCGCCCAAGGCGCCGTCCTCGCCGCCATACAGCAGGATGCAGGAACTGGCCTTGGCGCCGCGTCCCACGCGCCCGCGCAACTGGTGAAGCTGAGCCAGACCGAAGCGGTCGGCGTGTTCGATCACCATGATGGAGGCGTTCGGCACGTCCACACCGACTTCGACCACGGTCGTGGCGACCAGAACGGGCAGGCGACCGGCCGCAAACTCGGCCATCACCGCCTCGCGCTCGGCGCCCGGCATCTGGCCGTGGGCGAGACCGACCTCAGTTCCCAGCAGTTTGCGCAGATCTTCGGCCCGATCCTCGGCGGCGGCCAGGTCGATGGCTTCAGATTCGGCGACCAGAGGACAGATCCAATAGGCCTGGGCGCCCGCCTCGACGGCTGCCTTCAGCCGTTTGGCCACCTCGCCGATGCGCGCCAGCGGCAGGACGGCCGTCGTGACGGGCGTGCGGCCCGGCGGCTTTTCCATCAGGCGGCTGACTTCCAGTTCGCCATATTGCGTCAGTTCCAGCGTGCGCGGGATCGGCGTCGCCGACATGGTCAGCAGGTGAACGCCGCCCAGGGCCGGATCGCCCTTGGCCTGCAAACGCTGACGCTCGCGCACGCCGAACCGATGCTGCTCGTCGATGACGGCCAGCGCCAGTCGATGGAAATGCACGGCGTCCTGGAACAGGGCGTGGGTGCCGATGGCGACCTGCGCCTCGCCCGACGCCAGAGCCGCCAGCTTGCCGCGCCGTTCCGCCGCCGTGTCGCGCCCGGTCAGCAGCAGGCTGGACACGCCCGCCTGATCCAGCATCGGCGACAGCTTGTCATGGTGCTGGCGCGCCAGAATCTCGGTCGGCGCCATCAGGGCGGCCTGAAAGCCGCTGCTGGCGGCATCGGCCAGAGCCAGAGCCGCGACGGCTGTCTTGCCTGATCCCACATCGCCCTGCAGCAGCCGCCCCATCTGCTCGCCGGAAGCCAGATCGGCGCGGATTTCGGCGACGGCCTGTTCCTGCGCGCCGGTCAGGGCGAATGGCAGGGCGGCCAGCAGGCGGGCGGACGCCTCGCCCGGCGCAATGCGGGCGGCGGGCGTGATCTGGCGGGCGCGGCGACGGCGCGCCAAGGCCAGCTGGTGCGCGAACAGTTCGTCATAGGCCAGACGCTGGCGCACCGGGGCGTCCGGCATCAGCTCGGCCTCGTTCGTCGGTGCGTGCAGGACCTCCAGCGCCGCGCGCCAGCCGACCCAGCGCCGCGCCGTCAGCCAGTTCGGTTCCTGCCACTCCGGCAACTCGGGCGCGAGGGCCAGCGCACCCTGCGCCAGCTTGCGGATCTGGCGTGAGGTCAGCCCCTGCGTCGCCGGATAGACGGGTTCCGACAGCGGAATCTCATCCGCCTTTTCGACCGGCAGGATGTAGTCGGGGTGGGCGATCTGGACTTCGCTGTTGAAGCGTTCGACCTTGCCGGTCACCAGCCGCCGCGACCCGCGCGGAGCCAGACTCTCGATATGGCGCGGCGATCCGGCGAACCAGATCAGGTGGATGAAGCCCGTCTCGTCGATGGCGCGCACCTTGATCGGCGCGCCATGCTTGTGCGGCGGAATCAGGCGGTCGATCGTCACATCGAAGACGCCGATCTCGCCGTCGACGGCCTCCATCGCTGTGGTGCGGCGCCGCTGGATCACGCCGCTGGGCGACAGGAACAGCACGTCGCGCACCAGCGGACCCGCCACCTTCTGCACCAGCGGCGCGCTGCGCGGTCCCACGCCTTTCAGCGTGGTGATGTCCGCGAACAGGGGAAAGAGAATCTCGGGCCTCATGATGATGCAGCATAGCTGGCGCAGCGGCGTCTGGAACGCTATCTGATCCGCCTCTTACCGAAGTGAACGGACAGGCAAGGAAACAGCGTGGCCGATATCGACGCACGTCCCGAGGACGCCCAGAACCCTGACGACCGCAAGACGCGCCTGGGGCGCATCGCCTTTCGCGCCTGGCGCCGTGGCTTTCGCGAGGCCGACATGGTGCTGGGGCCGTTCGCCGATCAGGTCGCGCCGACGCTGGACGATGCTGAACTGACCGAGTTCGAGCGCCTGCTGGATGAAGAGGACCAGTATCTCTACGCCTGGATCATCGAGCGCGAACCGACCCCGCCCGAGTTTGAAGGCCCGATGATGGCCCGCATCCGCGCCTTCATGCGCGCCCATGTCGCCGCCGAAGTGGCCAAGGGCATCGGCTGATGGACGGAGCGCTGGCGCGGACCGACATGGAGCTGGGCGGCGCGCCGGAGGGGCTGGACGCCCTGATCGTCGCCGATCGCATCAAGGCGCAGGGCGGCGTCGCCCTGTTCGTGGCGCGCGATTATCAGCGCTCTGGCAATTTCATTCAGGCGTTCCGCTTCTTCGCCAAGGATGTTGAAGTTCTTGAATATCCATCGTGGGACTGCCTGCCCTATGATCGGCTGAGCCCGACGGCTTCGGTCGCGGCGCAGCGCATGGCGACCCTGACGCGACTGGCGACGCGTGATCCGGCGGACAGGACGCCCTTGTTGGTGGTCGCCACCGTGGCCGCCGCCGCCCAGCGCACGCCGCCGCGCAGCGCCGTGACCGGCGCCGGGTTCGCGGCCAAGGTCGGCGCCGATCTCGATACGGCGGCTCTGGAACGCTACGTCACAGCCAACGGCTATGTGCGCGCTTCCACCGTGTCGGAGCGCGGCGAATACGCCATTCGCGGCGGGGTGATCGACGTCTTCCCGCCGGGGTTTGATGAGCCGGTGCGCCTGGACATGTTCGGGTCTGAACTGGAATCGATCCGCGCCTTCGATCCCGAGACACAGCGCTCGACGCGCCAACTGAAGGCGGTTTCGCTGTCGCCAGTGTCGGAAGTCCTGCTGGACGCGGACGCCATTTCGCGGTTCCGCAGCGGCTATCTGAACCTGTTCGGCGCGCCGGGCGACGAGCCGATGTACGCCGCCGTCAGCGAGGGCGCGCGCCGTCAGGGCGTCGAGCACTGGCTGCCGCTGTTCTACGACCGGCTGGATACGCTGTTCGACTATCTGCCGGATGCGGCGCCGGTCTTTCTCGACAGTCAGACGGAGCAGGCGCGCGCAGAGCGCTGGAGCCTGACCGTCGATGCCTATGAGGCGCGCAAGGAGGCGGCGCGCGGCAAGGGCGGAGCGGCCTATCGCGCCCTGCCGCCAGCACGGCTCTATCTGGATGACGGCGACTGGAACAGCGCCTTGGCCGGTCGCGCCGTGCGTCGCCTGTCGCCGCTGGCCGCTGGTTCGGGCGAGGATGCGGGCGGTCGACTGGGGCGCAGCTTCGCCGCCGAACGCTCGCAGGACAGCGTCAACCTGTTCGCCGCTGTGGCCCAGCACGCCGAGGCGCTGAAGGCGCAGGGCAAGCGCGTCCTGTTCGCCTCATGGTCCGAAGGTTCGGCGGAACGTCTTGCCGCCATGCTGGGCGATCACGGCCTGACGCACGTCGTGGCGGTGCGCGACTGGGACGATGTGCAAGGCGCGCCGGACGGGATCTATCTGCGCGCGGTGCTGCCGGTCGAGCATGGCTTCGCCACCGACGATCTGGCCGTCATTTCCGAGACAGACATTCTGGGCGACCGTCTGGCGCGGCCCAAGCGAAAGCGGCGTGCGTCCAACTTCCTGGCGGAAGCGTCGGCCCTGACGGCGGGTGATCTGGTCGTCCATCTGGATCATGGTATCGGCCGTTATGAGGGCCTGCGGACGCTGGAGATCCAGGAAGCGCCGCACGACTGCCTCGAACTCCTCTATGCCGGTGAGAGCAAGCTCTACCTGCCGGTTGAAAACATTGATCTTCTGACCCGCTACGGCACGGACGCCGAGGGAGTTCAACTCGACCGTCTGGGCGGCGCGGGCTGGCAGGCGCGTAAGGCCAAGGCCAAGGAGCGCCTGCGCGCCATGGCCGAGGGGCTGATCGCACTGGCCGCCAAGCGGGCGCTGAGGGTGTCCGACGCCATTGTGCCGCCCGCCGGCCTGTTCGACGAGTTCTGCGCCCGCTTCCCTTATGAGGAAACGGACGATCAGCTGAACGCCATCGGCGACGTGCTGGAAGATCTGGGCAAGGGCACGCCGATGGATCGTCTGATCTGCGGCGACGTCGGCTTCGGCAAGACTGAAGTGGCTCTGCGCGCCGCCTTCGTGGTGGCCATGACCGGCCAACAGGTCGCCATCGTCTGCCCGACGACCCTGCTGGCGCGTCAGCACTTCAAGACCTTCAGCGAACGCTTCGCCGGCTGGCCGATCAAGGTGCGCCACCTGTCGCGCATGGTCACGGCCAAGGACGCGAACGAGACGCGCGCAGGCCTGAAGGACGGCAGTTTCGAGATCGTGGTCGGCACCCATGCGGTGCTGGCCGATCAGGTCGGCTTCAAGGATCTGGGCCTCGTCATCGTCGACGAGGAGCAGCATTTCGGCGTCAAGCACAAGGAGAAGCTGAAGTCCCTGCGGGCCGATGTTCACCTGCTGACCCTGACGGCCACGCCCATTCCGCGCACGCTACAGATGGCCCTGTCGGGCATCCGCGAGATGTCGATCATCGCCACCCCGCCGGTCGATCGTCTGGCGGTGCGGACCTATGTCACGCCGTGGGATCCGGTGCTGGTGCGCGAGGCCCTGCTGCGCGAGAAATATCGCGGCGGCCAAGCCTACTACGTCGCGCCGCGCCTGAAGGACCTGCCCGACATCGAGCGGTTCCTGCGCGAACAGGTTCCCGAGGTGAAGTTCGTCGTCGGCCACGGCCAGATGAGCCCGACCCAGTTGGAAGCCGTCATGAGCGCTTTCTATGATGGTGAATATGACGTTCTGGTCTCGACCACCATCGTCGAAAGCGGCATCGACATTCCGACGGCCAACACCCTTGTCGTGCATCGCGCAGATATGTTCGGCCTGGCCCAGTTGCACCAGATCAGAGGCCGCATCGGTCGGTCGAAGGCGCGGGCCTTCGCCTATCTGACGACCGACCCGACCAAGCCGCTGAGCCTGTCGGCGGAGCGGCGTCTGCAGGTGCTGCAGTCCCTGGACAATCTGGGCGCGGGTTTCCAGTTGGCCAGCCACGATCTGGACCAGCGCGGCGGCGGCAACCTGTTGGGCGACGAACAGTCGGGTCACATCCGCGAGGTCGGCGTCGAACTGTATCAGCAGATGCTGGAGGACGCCGTCGCCGAACTGCGTGAGCAGGGCGAGGCGGCCCCGGATCGCGGCTGGTCGCCGTCGATCAACGTCGGCGCGGCTGTATTGATTCCAGAGGAATATGTTCCGGACCTGAATGTCCGTCTGAACCTGTATCGTCGCCTGTCCGACGCCGAAAAGATGGAGGACCGCGAGGCCATGGCGGCCGAACTGATCGACCGGTTCGGCCCACTGCCAGATGAGGCGCAGCAGCTTCTGCGGATCGTCGGCATCAAGGCCAACTGCCGCACGGCGATGATCGAGAAGATCGACATCGGGCCCAAGGGCGCGGTGCTGACCCTGCGCAACAACACCTTCCCGAACCCGATGGGGCTGGTGGGCCTGATCCAGAAGAACCATGCCTTCTGGAAGATCCGCCCAGATCAGAAGATCGTGGTGAAGGGCGACTGGCCGACGGCGGAGGACCGCCTGAAGGTCGCCGAGCGCATCACCGCCGATCTGGCGCGGGTGGCAGGCGCCGCCTGAGTGAAGTGCTGTCTTTAGGTCGACCGGATCGGTAGACTTAAAGACCGGCGCCGTAGGCCGCGTCGGTCACGGCATAGACCATGACGCCTGTCGCGACGGCTAAATTCAGGCTGTCGGCCCGGCCGCGCATGGGAATCTTGACGTTCAGATCGCAGGCGGCGGCCAGTTCGTCGGTCAGGCCCGCCTGTTCATTGCCCATCATGATGAGGGCCGGGTGGCGAACCGGGCTGTCGCGATAGCCGTGGGTGGCGTCCAGGCGGGTGCCGATCACGCTGCCGGGCCATGAAGCGCGCCAGGTCAGGAACTCTTCGCGCGTCGCCTTGCTGATGGTCACGGCAAAGACCGAGCCCATGGTGGCGCGCACCGCCTCGACTGAGAAGGGGTCCACGCAGTCGCCGATCAGGATGACGCCGCCACAACCGGCCGAGTCCGCCGTGCGGATGATGGTGCCCAGATTGCCGGGATCGCGAATCTGCTCCAGCGCCACCCAGCAGGGCTTGGCGTCGGGCCGGATGGCGTCCAGCGGCGTATAGACCTGTTCGAACACGCCCAGCACCGTCTGCGGATTGTCGCGGCGGCTGATCTTTTCGAGGATGGCGTGGGTGACGACGATGATCTGGCCGCCGCTCTCCAGTGTCTCGGCCTTGGCCCGGTCCAGCAGGGGGTGCGGCCGGGCGTCCTGACCGACCAGCAGCATGACGGGCGCGCGGCCCTGATCCAGCGCCTCGCCGATAAACTTCAGTCCCTCGGCCAGAAAGCGGCCCGTCGCTTCGCGCTCCTTGCGCATATGCAGGGCGCGGACGGCCTTGATCGTGTCGTTGGTCAGGGAGGTGATGAGGCGTTCGGTCATCAGGCGCTCCATCTGGCGAAGAAGGACAGGCCGATGGCGCGGGCGCGCTCGCCGTCTTCGGACAGGGCCAGTTCGCCCCAGTCGATGCGGCCGCCGCGATCATGCGCCGCCTCGGCAATCATATGGGCCAGAGACAGGCCCGAAATGCGCGCCGCATAGGCGTTCAGCAGCAGGAAGGAGGCGTCGTCGGACAGCAGGGCGGCGCAGTCCTTGAGCAGGTCCGGCATGTCCTCGAACAGGCGCCAGACCTCGCCATTGGCGCCGCGCCCGTATTTCGGCGGGTCGAGGATGATGCCGTCATACTGGCTGCCGCGACGCACCTCGCGCGCGACGAATTTGCGGGCGTCCTCGACGATCCAGCGAATGGGGCGGTCGGCCAGACCGGACAGTTCCGCGTTCTCACGGGCGTAGGCGACGGACTTCTTCGAGGCGTCGACGTGGGTGACATGGGCGCCCGCCGCCGAACAGGCCAGGCTGGCCACGCCGGTATAGCCGAACAGGTTCAGGATCTTCGGCTGCTTCAGGGTGCGGACGCGCGCGTCCAGCCATTCCCAGTTGGCCGCCTGCTCGGGGAAGAAGGCCAGGTGTCGGAACGGGGTGAACCGGCCCATGAAGCGCACCTCGCGCCATTTCAGCGGGAAGGCGTCGATCGGGCCGTGCTGGTCGAAGCGCCAGCGGCCGGAATCCTCTTCCTCCTGCTGCGGATCGAACATGGCGTTGGCGCGGTCGAAGGCGGCTTCGTCGTGGGCTTTCCAGAAGCATTGCGGCTCGGGGCGCACCACTGTGTAGCGGCCGTAACGCTCCAGCTTGCGGCCGTCGCCGCTGTCCAGAAGGGCGTAGTCCGACCACCCGCGCGTGACGAGGGTTTCGGGCGTGGAGGAGAGAACCGGAGCCATGCGCGCTGATAGGCGCTCAGGCGGCCGCTCGTCCAGCGTCGGCGACATCGGTTGTGACGATATCAGGGTCGTCGATGGCCTGATGAGGGGTCTTGTCCCAATGGTGTGGCTCCAGTAACAGTCGAACCGCCGCATGGCAGAAGGCCATGCTGAGCAGGCACCAATAGCCTAGAGACAGCACCATATCCTTTAGTTTGTATGGAACGCCCGCAAGGCGTGCTCCTCGCTTCTTTATCAGCCATGCCGCGATGATGCCTGACACAAGGACGGCGCTGCCTGCGATTGAGAAGT
This sequence comes from Brevundimonas diminuta, assembly GCF_039673845.1. GTDB lineage: Bacteria > Pseudomonadota > Alphaproteobacteria > Caulobacterales > Caulobacteraceae > Brevundimonas > Brevundimonas diminuta_E. The sequence continues at coordinate 59,810 of NZ_JBDJMK010000001.1, forward strand.
GTGGCAGGCGTCCTGCGACAAGTGAGGCCAGGGCAAGGCTCAACACCCAGGCCGTACAGAGGGCGTGCAGGGCGGCAGACGCCAGACCAGCCATGATGGTTACGCTCAGCGCCGTCCAGCCGCGCCAGCCCATGCCGTGGGATGATCGCGTGTGAACCGCCAGCGTCTGAAGGTAGCCCTTCAGCCAGCGCGTTCTTTGTGGAAGCCACAGGTTCAGGGAGCCGGGCGGCGGTTCATAGGTCGGGCGCTGAATGACCCCGAGGCGATAGCCTGCGCGCCAGATACGAAAGCCAAGATCGGCGTCCTCGGTCACATTCCAGGCGTCCCAACCGCCCAGAGCGCGAAGGACGGGCACGCGGAAATGGTTGCTGGTGCCGCCAAGCGGGAACGGCATGCCCAGCCGTGTCATGGCGGGTAGGGTGATCTCGAACAGGGCGGCGTATTCGGCTGCGAACTGGCGATCCAGAAAGGGGCTGAGGCTCTTGCCGCGACTGCGGATCCGCAGCGGCGCCTGAACGCAGGCGAGGGTCCCGTCGTCGGCTGAGAAACGCTCGGCGGCCTCACGCAATTGCAGGGGGTCAGGGTCGTCTTCGGCGTCGTAGATGGTGATCAGATCGCCCGACGCGCGGCTCAGGGCGTAGTTCAGGGCGCGCGGCTTTGTCTTGGGCGCGCCTGCAGGCGCCACAAGAACATGAAGCCAGTCTGGTTTCGGCAGGGCAACCGCCAAACTGATGGTCGCTTCATCGTCCGCCTCCAGCACCAGGAAACCTTCCAGTCTGTCTGCAGGATAATCGATCTCGGCGAGCCGCTCGATGAGATGCGGCAGGACAGCCGTCTCATGATACAGGGCGGCGACTACGGTATATCTAGGCCATTCGTCCTTTTGCGATGGATAGGCGGGCGGCGGCTGGCGCTGACGCCATCTGCGGCTCTTCCATAATAAAACGCCCCGCCACACTGCCAGACAAAGGAAACCCCCCTGCAGGCAGAAAGTAAGGGCGGTGAACGGGGGAGGGAAGAAGACTGTCAGCGTCAGAGTGATGGCGGCTGTCACGAACAAAAACAGCATCTGCACGCGCGTTAGGGTGATACGAGCGGACATGTACCGGCTGTCATCCGCAACAGCACTGATCCCCCCACCCATCGTCGCTTCCCTTTTGGTCTGAAAACAGCGTTATACGTTCAATTTCTGATTGCAAGCATTTGGCGCTGACCGGCTTTGCCGTTATCAATGTCGACCTCGCAGCGGGATTGTTCTCGGGGAGGTCTGAGTGTCCGCTTTACCTGCCGTTTCTTCGCGTTCGGCCCGAAAGCCCAAGGGTGAGGGACATGAGCGTCGCGCTGAAATCCTGGCGGCGGCCGAGGGTATTTTCGTCAGGCAGGGCTATGAAGGCGCCACCATCCGCAAGATCGCCGATGAGGTGGGGCTGTCTTCAACCGCGCTCTATATGCATTTCGCGGACAAGAGCGAGATTCTGAACGAGATCTGTCGCAATGCCTTTGACACCCTGGCGGAAGAACATCGGCTGATATTGGCGGAAGACGCGCCGCCGCTGGCGCGGCTGCGGCGGATCGTCGAGAATTATGTCGCCTTCGGTTTCGCCAATCCTAACGCCTATCGTCTGGCCTATCTGACGCCGTCGATCGAAACCCGCCACGGCGCCGAGAGCGTGGCCCAGCAGACCGGCGCCGAACTGTTCCGCGCCTTCGTCTGCGTGGTGGAGGAGGCGGTGGAGAAGGGGGTGTTGAAAGGCGATGCCCGCACCCTGGCGCAGGTCATCTGGGCCAGCGCGCACGGTCTGGTCTCTATCGTGATCACCAAGACCTATTTCGACTGGGCGGAACGTGACCTGCTGGTTCGCACCCATATGGACGTGCTTTTCGCCGGTCTGGCGGCGACCTGAAAGCAGAGGAGCGGGCCGCCGTCGCCGGCGACCCGCATCATGGCTTCAGGGTTGATAGGGGCGCGGGCCTGCCCGTGGCGGGACGCCGCGCGCCAGATCGGCTGACGGCGTCAGCGGCGCCGAGCCGCCGTTCAGGCGGGCGCGATAGACCTGCATATTCTCCATCACCCGCATCATGTAGTTGCGCGTCTCGGTGAAGGGCGCGCACTCGATGAAGTCGATGGGGTCGACCTGGGCCTGACGGGGATCGCCGCAACGGGCCGTCCATTGCGGCGGACGGGCGGGGCCTGCGTTGTAGCCGACGGCGGCCAACAGGGGCGAGCCCCCGAAGTTGTTCATCAGTTCGCCCAGGTGATAGCTGCCCAGCGTCATGTTGATCTCGGCGTCCCACAGCTGATCGGCGCTGAACGAACGACCCATGCGACGGGCAACGCCCTGCGCCGTGGCGGGCAGAAGCTGCATCATGCCGCGCGCGTCGGCGCCGGAGCGGACCAGAGGGTCGAAGCTGGATTCCTGACGGGTGATGGCCAGGGCGAACTCGGTCGGCGCCATGCCCGGAACCTGTTGCGGCAGGCGCACCGGATACATGCGCTCGGGCATGACGAAGCCGCGCTGGCTGGCCGCGCGGCCGACCATCATGGACCCGAACTGGTCGCCATAGCCCTGCATCAGGTCGAACAGTTGCGACAGGTCGTAGGGCGAGGGCAGGGCGTCATCCAGATGATAGGCGAAGACCCGCATCAGGTTCTTCTCGCCGATCTGGCCCAGAATGCGGGTCGCGCGCACGACTTCATTGCCCTCGAACCGGTTCACGTCTTCGCGCGACGGCTCAGGCTCGCCCGGCAGGGTCAGGGTCGTCATCCCGGCCTTTTCCGCCGCCAGTTGGCCATAGAAAGTCTGCCAGTGTTCGGCGCCCGCCTGATACCAGCGCTGGGCGTCCTGACGATTGCCCTGCGCCTCGGCCGCGCGGCCCAGCCAGTAGAGGGCGCGGCCTTGCGTGATCGGCGTTGAGGACGCGTTGCGCAGAGCCTCGAAATGACGCGCCGCCGTCGCCGGGTCGTTCAGCTTGGTCAGGGCGACCCAGCCAGCGAAGAATTCGGCGTCGACCTTGCGCTCGCCCGAGGGGAAGCCGTGGCCGTTCATGGCCGCATAGGCGGCGCGGGCGTTCCCCTGCTGCAGAGCGTCGAGGAAGTAGTTGCGGCGCTCGCTCCACAGCGTGTTCTGGCCCTCGGCGTGGGACGGCGCGGCGGGCAGGGCGGACAGCAGCGGGAAGGCTTCGGACTGACGTCCGGCGGAGCGCAGCAGGCGCACCCGCTCCAGCACCACGGCCGGATCATTGGCCTGCGTCTGCGACAGGCCGCTGACGATCACATCGGGGGCATAGGCGGTGCGCAGCGCCATGACGGTGTTGGCGACGGTCTGGCGATCAGCCGGAACCAGGGCGACCATGCTGCGCGTCGCCGGGCCGTGCGGCCCCAGCAGCAGCATGTTCAGGCGCGTGACATGGTCGTCGCTGGTCAGCCAGCCGCTCCAGCGTGAATAGATGCGGCTTTGCTGTGCTTCTTCAAAGCTCTGGTTGCGCCACCAGTCGCGAATCAGCGCCTGCGCGTCCTGACGGCGGCCGGTCTGTTCCAGCGCTCCGGCCAGGGCGATGGCGCCCTGCGCCGTGGTCGGCGCGGCGCCGTTGAAGAAGGCCAGAATGGCGTCAGGCGACTGGCCCGCCATGTCCAGAGCGCGTTCACCAGCAGCCCGGCGCGATTCGCCGCGAGGCCAGTTCGCCAGATCGGTCTGGGCGCGCGCCAGATCGCTGTAGGACAACTGCTTGTCTGATGTGTCGACCAGCGCCCATTCGACCAGTTTTCGAGCCGCCGGGTCCGAAATCCGGGCCATGATGGACTGTGTGCCCACTACGTCGCGGGCACGGGCGGCGGTCAACCCCTGTTGCACCAGCGCCGCGTCCTGACCGCTGATGATCCCGCCTTGTGCGGCGGGGTAGGCGGTGGCGGAATAGGGCACGGGGCCGCTGTTTAGCACATCCTGTGCTGGGGGAGTCAGAATCGCCAGGGCGGCGGCCACGGTCGTCGCGATCATCAGATAACTGATCCTCATTCATCTCTGGTTGCGGCCAGGCGGCTGGCAACCTACCCTTTGCCGATTAGTGACGGGCGGAAGGCCGCCCATTGTCTCCGCACAGGTATGTTGTTCCCATGACCGCCCCCTTGTTCAAGGGCGTGATCCCCGCCCTGATCACACCTCTTCGTGACGGAAACGTGGACGCGGCCGCTTTCAAACGTCTGCTGGAACGCCAGATCGCCGCCGGGGTTCACGGCGTCGTGCCGATGGGGACGACGGGCGAGAGCGCGACCCTGACGCTGGACGAGCACAAGCGCGTGGTTGAACAGTGTGTCGAGATCGCCGCCGGGCGCATCCGCGTCATCGCCGGAGCGGGTTCGCCCTCGACGGACAAGGCGATCGAAATGGCCCGATTCGCCAAGACGGTCGGCGCCGACGGGGCTCTGGTCGTCACCCCCTATTACAACCGTCCGTCGCAGGCCGGGATGCAGGCGCATTTCGAGGCCGTGGCCGATGCGGTTCAGCTGCCGATCCTGCTCTACAACGTGCCGGGTCGCACGGGCGTCGATCTGTCGAACGAGACGGTGGCGGCTTTGGCCGCGCACCCGAACATCGTCGGCATCAAGGACGCCACGGGCGACGTGGCGCGGGCCAGCTGGATGCGCGCCAACATCGACGGCGCGTTCGACCTGATCTCGGGTGATGATTCCAGCTATCTGGGCTATGCGGCGCATGGCGGTGTCGGCGTCATCTCGGTGACGACGAATGTCGCGCCAGAGGCCATGGTCGCCCTCTACAATGCGGTTCAGGCCGGGGACTTCGCCACGGCCCGCTCATGGCAGGAGCGGCTGATCGGCCTGCACAAGGCGCTGTTCCTCGACAACTCGCCGTCGCCCGCCAAATACGCCCTCGCCAGGCTGGGCCTGTGCACTGAAGAGGTGCGTCTGCCGCTGTCGCGGACGGCGGACGCGGTGAAGCCCGCCATCGACAGGTGCCTGAGCGAGGCCGGGGTCGCCTGATGGCTTCGACCGCGCCAAAGCAGAAGACGATCGCCGAGAACCGGCGCGCGCGCTTCGACTATTTTCTCGAGGACCACATCGAGGCCGGGATCCAGTTGCTGGGCACCGAGATCAAGGCCCTGCGCGACGGCCGGGCCAATATCGCCGAAAGCTATGTCTCGCCCGAGGGGCGTGAGATGGTGCTGATCAACGCCGACATTCCTCCCTACAAGATGGCGAACCGCTTCAACCATGAGCCGCGCCGTCACCGGAAGCTGCTGCTGCACCGCAAGCAGATCGACAAGCTGATCGGCGCCGTCCAGCGTGAGGGTCGGACTATCGTTCCTGTGCGCCTCTATCTGAACGAGTCCGGCAAGGCGAAGCTGGAAATCGCGCTGGCGAAGGGCAAGAAGCTGCACGACAAACGCGAGACCGCCGCCGAGCGCGACTGGCAGCGGGACAAGGCGCGCCTGCTGCGGGACAAGGGCTGATTTGGGCCGCGGCGGGCCTGTTTGGTGCGGTTCCGCTTTGCGCGTCGCGCGACGCACGATAAACGGGCGATGATGGGGTGCGTCTTGCGGAGTTCACGGTGAAGATAGCCGAACGCTGGTTCGTCATGGCGGGCGTGGCCCTGCTGGGCGCCATCGCCGTGGCCGGGGTGGTGGTGGCGGTCTATGCCGCCTGGGTCCTGCACGACATGCCTGACGCCTCCGAGCTGGCGGACTATCGCCCGGCGACGGCCACGCGGGTCTATGCCGGGGACGGCACCCTGATCGGCGAATTCTCGGACGAGCGGCGGATCTACGTCACCTATGACCAGGTGCCGCAGACCGTGGTCCACGCCTTCCTGGCGGCCGAGGACCAGAACTTCTTCAACCACGGCGGCATCGACGTGTCCGGCATCGGCCGGGCCATGTTCAAGAACGTGTTCAACGTCATGTCGGGACGGCGCCTTGAGGGCGGCTCGACCATCACCCAACAGGTGGCCAAGAACGTCCTGCTGACCAGCGAGACCAGCCTGAACCGCAAGCTGAAGGAAGCGGTCCTGTCCAGCCGTCTGGAAGCGACCCTGACCAAGGAACAGATCCTCGAACTGTATCTGAACGAAATTTATCTGGGCTATCGCTCCTATGGCGTGGCCTCGGCGGCCTATAACTACTTCGGCAAGTCGCTGGATCAGCTGACGCCGGACGAAGCCGCCTTCCTGGGGGCCCTGCCCAAGGGACCGGCCAACTATCACCCCAAGCGCTATCCGGCCGCTGCGCTGGGCCGTCGCAACTGGGTTCTGGGCGAAATGGCCGACAACGGCTGGTTGACGGCTGAACAGGCCAAGACGGCGCTGGCGCGCCCGCTGAACGCGCGCTCGGCGCCGCGACGGGCCGAATACGCCGACGCCGACTTCTTCGTGGAAGAAGCGCGTCGACGGGCCATCGCCCTGTTCGGACAGGAAGAGGTCAATCGCGGCGGCTATTACCTGCGCACCACCCTTGATCCGCAACTGCAGTCGGCGGCGCGCGACGCCCTGATGCGCGGGCTTGAGGACTATGACCGTCGCCACGGCTGGCGCGGCGCCTGGGGCACGACAGACTTTGCCGACGGCTGGCAGGCCGAGGCCTTGAAGCGCACCTCTCCGCCCGAGCGCCGCTCATGGCAGGCCGCTGCGGTCGAGAGCGTCAGCGGCGGCAACATCCGCATCCGCACGGCCCGCGACGACCAGACGGGATCACTGCGCGCGGCCGATGTCTCCTGGTCTAACGCGGGCCGCAAGCCACTGAAGACCGGAGATCTGATCTTTGTCGAGCGCCAGAACGGCCAGTTCGCCCTGAAGCAGGTGCCTGCCGTCAACGGCGCCCTGGTCGCGATCGAGCCGCAGTCGGGCCGGGTGCTGGCGCTGGTCGGCGGCTATTCCTACGCCCTGTCCAGCTTCAACCGCGCGACGCAGGCTCGTCGCCAACCCGGTTCGGCCTATAAGCCCTTCGTCTATGCGGCGGCGCTGGAAGGAGACTTCACCCCGGCCTCCATCGTTCTGGACGCGCCGATCAGCTTCCCCGGCGGTCCGGGCGGGCGGCCGTGGACGCCCCAGAATTACAGCCGCCAGTTCTATGGTCCGCAGAGCCTGCGTCGGGGTCTGGAGCTGTCGCGCAACGTCATGACCGTGCGTCTGGCGCAGGCCGTGGGCATGAAGAACGTCGTCGACCTGTCCAAGAAGATGGGCGTGGTGGACGATATGTCGCCCAATCTGGCCATGTCGCTGGGGGCTGGTGAAACCACGCCTTACCGGATCACCGCCGCCTATGCCGCCTTCGTCAACGGCGGTCGCAAGATCGACCCCTATTTGATTGAACTGGCGCAGGACCGGAACGGCCAGACCATCCACCGCGCCGACCGCCGTCAGTGCCGTGAGTGCGGCCGCGGCTTCAGCGGACAGGAATCGCCGCGCCTGCAGGATCGCGGCACGCAGGTCATCGACCCGATCACCGCCTATCAGATGAGCTCCATGCTGGAAGGCGTGATCCAGCGCGGCACCGGCGCCCGCGCCCGCAGTCTGGGCCGATGGGTCGGGGGCAAGACCGGTACGACCAATGAATATCGTTCGGCCTGGTTTGTCGGCTTCTCCAGCGACATTGTGGTCGGCGTCTTCGTCGGCTTTGACGACAACCGCTCGCTGGGCGGGGGCGAGGCAGGGGCTTCGACCGCCGTGCCGATCTTCATCGACTTCATGGAAGACGCCCTGAAGGAGCGCCCGGCGCGCCCCTTCGTGAAGCCGAAGAACGCCATCTTCCGCACCGTGAACGGCATTGAGGAAGCCTTCCGTCCGGGCACCGAGCGCCAGATCCGCGAGGAAGCGCCGCGCCCGACCGTGCCGGAAGGGCCTCAGAACTATTACGACGTCATCCGGCGCGAGCAGGAAGCCAAGTCTCAGGCTCCGGCCCCGGTCGCCCCGCCGCCTGCAGCCCCGCCGCCGCCCAAAAAGCAGCCGGCCGAGGACTTGAGCGACCTCTACTGAGGCTCTAGTTACACCCCTCTTCGGCGCGCCGGATGTTCTGGCGCGCCGTTTCACCCCTGTATCGCTGGAGATTGCGATGAGACCGGATGTCGAGGCCATGAAGGCCGACATCGAGCAGAGCGTCGCTCTGCTCAGGAGGCGACTTTGACTGGGATGTCGCTCTAAGAAAGCTCGATGAGCTGAACGCGCGGGTCGAGGATCCGACGCTGTGGGACAATCCTGAACAGGCTCAGGCCGTCAGCCGTGAACGTTCGCGGCTGGAAGTGCAGGTCAACGCCGTCAAGGAGATGGAGCAGGGTCTCGAAGACGGGATCATGCTGGCCGATATGGCCGATGAAGAGGGCGATGAAGCCACTCTTGAAGACGCACGCGAACAGCTGAAGGCCATCAAGGACCGCGCCGCGCGGGCCGAACTGGAAGCCCTGCTGTCCGGCGAGGCCGACGGCAACGACGCCTATCTGGAGGTCAACTCCGGCGCTGGCGGTACGGAGTCGAACGACTGGGCGGGAATGCTGCTGCGGATGTACAGCCGCTGGGCGCGTTCGCATGGCTATGACGTCGAGCTTCAGGAAGAGGAATCCGGCGAACAGGCGGGGATCAAGTCCGCGACCCTGCTGATTTCCGGCCCGAACGCCTATGGCTGGCTGAAGTCGGAATCGGGCGTTCACCGTCTGGTCCGCATCAGTCCCTATGACGCGGCGGCCAAGCGCCATACCTCGTTCGCTTCCGTCGGGGTGTCGCCGGTCGTCGACGACAGCATCGAGATCGACATCAACCCGTCGGACGTCCGTACGGACACCTATCGCGCGTCCGGCGCGGGCGGGCAGCACGTCAACAAGACGGACTCGGCCGTGCGTCTGACGCACATTCCGACAAACACCGTGGTGGCCTGTCAGGCGGGCCGTTCGCAGCACCAGAACCGCGATCAGGCGTGGAAGATGCTGCGTGCGCGCCTGTACGAGCTGGAGCTTCAGAAGCGGGAAGCCGCAGCCCAGGCCCTTGCCGACGCCAAGACCGATATCGGCTGGGGGCACCAGATCCGCTCCTACGTCCTGCAGCCGTATCAGATGGTGAAGGACCTGCGCACCGAGGTTGAAACCTCGGACACGCAAGGCGTCCTGGATGGCGATCTGGACCCCTTCATGGGCGCCGCGCTGGCCGCCCGCGTGGGCGAAACCCGCGAGGGCTGATCGGGCTCTCCGATGCGGCATAAAAAAGGGCGGCCTTCGCGGGCCGCCCTTTCTGTTTGATCCAAGGCTGGCGCCAGTCAAGCGGCGGGCTTGGCCTCGGGTTTGGCGTCCGTCTTGGCGGGCGCGGGTTTTTCGGCCGGGGCGGGGGCTTCCAGCATATTGGCGCCCGGCGTGTCGCGCTTGGCCTGAGTGCAGCGGCCCTGGAACCAGGCGCCCTGTTCGATCGAAAGCTGTTCCTGCGTGATGTCGCCCTCGACGCGCGAGGTGGCGAACAGCTTGACCTGTTTGGCGACGATGGCGCCCGAGACGCGGCCGCGCACCTCAAGGATGTCGGCGTGGACGGTGCCTTCGACCGCGCCGCCTTCGCCGATCACCACGCGCACCACCCGAATGTCGCCTTTCAGCGAGCCGTCGACCTGAAGCTCGCCTGCGCCCGAGATATTGCCCTCATATTTCACGCCGGCCGACAGCGTCGAAAGGCTGGACGAGCGGGCGGCGGCGGCGCGCGCGGGTTCTGGCGTCCGTGCAGGCGTTGCGGCCACGGAGGCCGGGGCGGGGGCGGCAGGCTCCGGCGGTTTCGGAATGCCCAGCCCGCCCGCAGGGCTGCTGTCGAGGGGTTTGTTCTTGTTGAACATTTTTACTCTCCGCGTCACGCCGGGATGACCGGCGTTTGGTCAATGTCAGCCCCTGAGGATACAATCCCTGACAATAGTTAGGGCTGGCTGCGACGCGCAGGTCAAGCCGGGCTTTGCGAACCCCGCTCGTTGATCACAGCGCTTCGACGGCGGCCAGAACCTCTTCGGCGTGACCCTTCACCTTGACGTTTCGCCAGACGCGGCGAACCACGCCTTGCCCATCAATCAGGAAGGTGGCGCGCTCAATGCCCATATATTCGCGGCCATAGAGCTTCTTCTGAACCCACACGCCCCAGCCTTCCGTGACCGCGCCGTCCTCATCCGAACCGAGCACGATCTTGAGGTCATGCTTGGCCTTGAAGCGGTCCAGCTTCTTCACCGTGTCGCGCGACACGCCGATCACCACGGCGTTCGCCGCCGAGAAGCGGTCGATCAGGGTCGAGAAGTCCTGCCCTTCGGTCGTGCACCCCGGCGTGTCCGCCTTGGGATAGAAATAGAGGACGACATTCTGGCCCTTGAGCCCGTCCAGCGACACGCGCCCGTCGCCGTCTGTCGCCAGATCAAAAGCGGGGGCAGGGGTGTTTTCGGTGATGTCGGTCACAGATCTTTCTCACTTCCGCTCGTCCCCGCGTACGCGGGGACCCAGTCCGATGCATCCTTGAGCCCGGCCAATCGCACGGTGTCAAACAGGTCGAGCCAGTCTGGATTAGACTCGTCGATCAACTGCAGCTTCCAGCGTCGCTTCCATTTCTTCATCTGACGTTCGCGTCGAAAGGCTTCGTCGCGCGAACCATGCACCTCAAACCAGACAAGCCGGGTCACGCCATATTGGGCGGTGAACCCACCAAGCGCTCCGGCCCTGTGCTGGCTTATGCGCGCGATCAGGTCATCGGTTGAGCCGATGTAGAGCGTGCCGTTGCGCTGGCTGGCCACGATATAGACGTAGAAGGCCACGGTTGAGCACGCTCCATCTGGATTCCCGCGTGCGCGGGGATGAGCGGAAGAAGGGGGCGGCTGTTACACCGGCCGCACCAGCACCAGCTTCTTCTTGCCGGCGCCGAGTTTCAGCACGCCGTCGGCGTTCAGGTCGGCTTCTTCGATCAGGCGGGCGCCGTCGTTGACGACTTCGTCGTTCAGGCGAAGGCCGCCGCCCTGAGCCAGGCGGCGCGCTTCGCCGTTGGAGGCGCTGAGGCCGGCCCTGGTCGTGACGGCGGCGATCATGGCGCCGATCACCTCGTCGCGCGGCAGTTCGACGGTCGGCAGGTCGGCGGACAACTGGCCTTTCTCGAAGGCGGCCTCGGCGGCGGCGCGGGCGGCCTGTGCGGCCTCGGCGCCGTGCAGCATGGAGGTGGTTGCGTCGGCCAGCGCCTTCTTGGCGTCGTTGATCTCGGCGCCTTTCAGCGCCTCATAACGCTCAATCTGATCCAGCGGCAGATCGGTGAACAGGCGCATGAAGCGGCCAACGTCGCCGTCCTCGGTGTTGCGCCAGTATTGCCAGTAGTCGAACGGCGACAGGGCGTCGGCGTTCAGCCACACGGCCCCACCGACCGTCTTGCCCATCTTCTGGCCCGAAGCGGTGGACAGCAGCGGCGTGGTCAGGCCGAAGGCCGCCTTGTGGTCCACCTTGCGGGTCAGTTCGACGCCGTTGATGATGTTGCCCCACTGGTCAGACCCGCCCATCTGCAGCGAACAGCCGTAGCGACGGTTCAGCTCCAGGAAGTCGGTCGCCTGCATCAGCATGTAGTTGAACTCGAGGAAGGTCAGCGGCTGCTCGCGATCCAGGCGCAGCTTGACCGAGTCGAAGCTCAGCATCCGGTTGATGGTGAAGTGGGTGCCGTAGTCGCGCAGGAACTGCAGGTAGCCCAGCTGCGACAGCCACTCGTCGTTATCCAGCATGATGGCGTCGGTCGGGCCGTCGCCGAAGGTCAGGAATTTCTCGAACACGCCTTTGATGCCGGCGATGTTCTCGGCGATCTTTTCCTCGGTCAGCAGGGGACGTTGGGTGTCCTTGAACGACGGGTCGCCGACCTTGGTCGTGCCGCCGCCCATCAGGACAATCGGCTTGTGCCCGGCCTGCTGAAGTCTACGCAGCAGCATGATCTGGATCAGGTGGCCGACGTGCAGCGACGGCGCCGTCGCGTCAAAGCCGATATAGCCCGTGACCACGCCGGACGCGGCCGCCTCGTCCAGTTCGACCGGGTGGGTGATCTGGTGGATATAGCCGCGCGCCTTCATCAGACGCAGGAAGTCCGACTTGAAGGCGGTGTCGGAAACGGTTTGGGTCGTGGGCTCGGTCATGGTCGGGTCCGTAGCATCAGAACCGGCGGCCGTCTTCCGAGGAATAATGCCGCCGAGGGAAGGGCGGCAAGGATCGCGGCCGCTCTCTAGTAGAGGCCGTAGTAATAGGCGGCGAAAAGGGCCGGTTGCGCGATCATGGGCGCTAGCTACGTCGCGCCCGACGTGGCAGTCAAGCCGCCATGACGACCTCCCTGAAAAAGACTCTCCGCGTGCTCGGTTTCATGACCGGCACCTCGCTGGACGCCGTGGACATGGCGGTGATCGAGACGGACGGCCACGACATCCTGTCTTTCGGCCCCGCTGGCGAGATGAAGCTGGACAGCGAAACACGCGCCGCCATCGAGGACGCCATCGAGGACGCTTTCGACTGGGCGCGTGACGAGGAAGAGCCGGAAAGCTTCGAGGACGCGCGCATGGCCGTGGCCGATGCGCATCTGGCCGCCGCGCTCGGCTTCATGGCGGTGAACGGAGTGAAGTCCAGCGCGCTGGATCTGGTCGGCGTCCACGGCCAGACGGTGCTGCACGAGGCGCCGACGCATGAACTGCCGGGCCGCACGGTCCAGTTGATCGACGCCGCCAGCGTGGCCGAAGGCCTGGGCGTGCCAACGGCCTTTGACTTCCGCAGCGCTGACGTGGCGGCGGGCGGGCAGGGCGCGCCGCTGGCTCCCGTCTATCACGCGGCGCTGGTCCGCAAGGCGGGGCTGTCGGGACCGGTCGCGGTGTTGAACCTCGGCGGGGTCGGCAACATCACCCTGATCCGCGCAGACGGCGGGCTGGAGGCCTTCGACACCGGACCGGCCAACGGCATGGTCGATCTTCTGGTCCAGTCGCGCATGAAGAAGCGGATGGACGAGGGCGGTCGTCTGGCGGCGGCGGGGACGGTCGATCAGAGTGTGCTGGACGCCTATCTGGCCCACCCCTATTTCGCGGCGACGGGGCCGAAATCGTTGGACCGTTTTGATTTCTCGCTGGATCCGGTCGCGGGTCTGTCGCTGGAAGATGCGGCGGCCACCCTGACCGCCTTCGCGGCGCAGGCCGTGGCGCTGGGCGTTGCGCGCTGTTCGGAGCAGCCGAAGGAGATCGTCGTCTGCGGCGGCGGTCGCCACAACCCGGTGCTGCTGGTCGCTATTCGCGAGCGCGTCGGCGTCCCCGTCTCGACGGCCGAGGACAAGGGCTGGCGCGGCGACTCCATCGAGGCCGAGGCTTTCGCCTTTCTGGCGGCGCGCTGCCGTCTGGGCCTGCCGATCAGTTTCCCCGGCACGACGGGAGTCGCAACGCCGATGACCGGCGGCCGGATTGTAGAGCCAGGAGAAGAATAAGGGTGGGGGCTTCATCGCGTTTCTGGGGCGTCGCCAGTGGTCTGGCGGCGGGCGCCCTGTGGGGTCTGGTGTTTCTGGCGCCGAAGGTGGTGCCGGAGGCCTCGCCGCTGCTGCTGACGGCGGGGCGTTATCTCGCCTATGGCCTGATCGCGGCCCTGTTGATCGCGCCGCGCTGGCGGCGGGCGACAGCGGCCCTGACGCGCAAGGCGTGGGGCGCGCTGGTCTGGCTGAGTTTGGCGGGCAATCTGGTCTATTTCGCCTTTCTGGTGGTCGGCGTGCATTACGCGGGCGTCGCGGCCTCGGCCTTGATCGTCGGCATGGTGCCTGTGGTGGTGGCGCTATGGGGCCTGAAGGACAAGGACTCGCCGCCGCTGTCGCGCGTGGCGCCGCCGATCGCCGTGGCGGCGCTGGCGGTCGGCCTGATCGGCTGGGAATCGCTTAGTCAGGGCGGCGGCGCGGCGGCGCAGAGCGGCAGCGCGACCCTGATCGGTCTGGGCTGTGCGCTGGCGGCCTTGCTGTCGTGGACCGCCTTCGCGGTCGGCAACAGCCGCTGGATGGGGCGGCTGCCCAACGTCACCCCGCATGAGTGGTCCTTGCTGACCGGCGTGGTCACGGGCGCGCTGGCGCTGGTGCTGGTCATTCCGTCGCTGTTCATGCTGGGCGGCATGACGGACGACGCCTGGATGCGCCTGCTGGGTGTCAGCGCAGGCGTGGCGATTTTCGCCTCGGTCATCGGTAACGCCTTCTGGAACCAGGCCAGCCGCCTGCTGCCCCTGACCATGCTGGGCCAGATGATCGTGTCCGAGACCCTGTTCGCCTTCATCTACGGCTTCATCTGGGAGCAGCGCGGCCCGACCGTAATCGAGGTCGTCGCCATGATCCTGATGGTGATCAGCGTCGTCTGGTGCGTCCGCGCGCACCGTCCCGCCGCCGTGGCGGCAGCGGAAGGCGAGCACTAGTCCCCACATACAGAAACGGCGCCCCGGTTGCCCGGAGCGCCGTTTCAGGCATTCAGATCACTCTGGATCAGGCGGGCTTTTCGGCCAGGCGCTTGTCCAGATAGGCGCTGACGCGACGCTCGACGGCGCCGATGTGGTCCTGCCAGAAGTGGGTCGCGCCTTCTTCCAGCTCATAGTCGATGACTATGCCCTTTTGCGAGCGCAGCTTGGTGACGACGCGCTCGACCTCTGCCGGCGGGACGACCGTATCGGCCGTGCCGTGCAGGAACAGGCCCGAGGCCGGGCAAGGCGCCAGGAAGCTGAAGTCATAGATGTTCGACGGTGGCGACACCGAGATAAAGCCGTCTGTTTCGGGGCGGCGCATCAGCAGCTGCATGCCGATGTAGGCGCCGAACTGATAGCCCGCGACCCAGGTCTGGGTGGCGGCGGGGTTGCTGGCCTGCAGCCAGTCCAGCGCCGTCGCCGCGTCAGCCAGTTCGCCGATGCCGCTGTCGAACTCACCCTGCGACTTGCCTACGCCGCGCGAATTGTAGCGCAGGGTGGCGAAGCCGCGCTGGACGAACAGCTGGTGCATCGTCAGGGCGACGGGGTTGTTCATGTGCCCGCCTGCCTTGGGGTGGGGATGCAGGATCAGGGCGATCGGCGCATCAGGGCGCTTGCCGGGCGAGTAGCGGCCTTCGATGCGGCCAGCGGCGCCGGGCAGGATGACTTCAGGCATGAATGGCGACCCCTACAATCAACAGACGTTTCACCGGCGGATAATACTTGACCGCGCAGGTAGGACTTTCTAAGTCCCCCTGACGCAACGCGCTCGCCAGCGAGGCCGGGGGTCTTAGCACAGCGGGCCTGAAAAGCGTTAGGTTTTTGAGGTATTGGGA
Source organism: Brevundimonas diminuta (assembly GCF_039673845.1). Classification (GTDB taxonomy): domain Bacteria; phylum Pseudomonadota; class Alphaproteobacteria; order Caulobacterales; family Caulobacteraceae; genus Brevundimonas; species Brevundimonas diminuta_E. Next base: position 75,071 of record NZ_JBDJMK010000001.1, read on the forward strand.
TGCGTCTGTCGACCAAGGGACGTTACGCCGTCATGGCGATGGCCGATCTGGCGAAGAACGGATCGGATCGCGCCGTGTCGCTGGCCGAGATTGCGGCGCGTCAGGAAATATCACTCTCCTATCTGGAGCAGTTGTTCGCGCGGCTGCGCAAAGGCGGTCTGGTCAAGAGCGTGCGCGGCCCCGGCGGCGGCTATCGCCTGGCTAAAACAGCCGGTGAAACGGTTGTTGCGGACATTGTTCTGGCCGTGGATGAGCCGATCCGCGCAACGCGCTGCGCGGCTCACGGCACGCCGCGCGGCTGTATGACGGGCGGCGCGCGCTGCATCACCCACGACCTGTGGGAAGATCTGGGCGCTGAGATTCATCGCTATCTGGCAGGCGTCAGTCTGGCGGATGTGATCGAAAAACGCACCAGTCGCGCCCGTATGGGCCAGAAGGACAGCGCCTCGTCCATGGAGGCGGCGGCATGAGCGTCTATCTGGATTACAACGCCTCGGGTCTGGTTCGTCCTGAGGTTCAGGAGATCATGGCCAAGGCGTTGGCGGACAATGGAAATCCGTCCGCTGTTCACGCCGCCGGGCGTCGCGCCCGGGCGCGCGTCGAGACGGCCCGCGCCCAGGTGGCCGATCTGATCGGCGCGGATCCGACGGCGATCATCTTCTCTTCAGGCGGGACCGAGGCCAACGCTCAGGCCATTCACAGCGCACTGGCCGCCGGTTGCGAGCGCCTGATCGTCGGCGCGACCGAGCATCCCTGCGTGGCCGAGGCCGCCGCCGTCAGCGGCGTTCCGGTCGAGGTGCTGCCGGTTGATGCGGACGGCGTGGTCGATCTGGACTGGCTGGCCGAGGCGTTGGCGCGTCCCGGCCGGGCGGTCGTCGCCATCCATCACGCCAACAATGAAAGCGGCGTGATCCAGCCGATCGCCGAGGCGGCGGGGTTGGTCCATGCGGCGGACGGTTGGCTGCATGTCGACGCCATCCAGTCGGCAGGAAAAATACCCGTAAAGATGCGCGCTCTGGGCGCTGACAGCCTGACCCTCTCGGCGCACAAGCTGGGCGGACCGCAGGGCGTGGGCGCGCTGGTGACGAAGGATGGCGTTTCGGCCGTCCGCATCCTGCATGGCGCCGGTCAGGAGCGCGGCCTGCGCGCCGGGACCGAAAATGTGCCGGGCATCACCGGCTTCGGTATCGCCGCTGATTGCGCCGCGCGCGATCTGGACGCCGCCATGGCGCATGTCGGCTGGCGTGATGCGGCCGAGGCCCGCGTCAAGGCGGCGGGCGCCACAATTATCGGTGGCGCGGTCGAGCGCCTGCCCAACACCCTGTTCATGGCGGTTGAAGGCTGGGACAGCCCGCAGCAGCTGATCACCCTCGATCTGGCCGGGGTCATGGTTTCGGCCGGTTCGGCCTGTTCGTCCGGCAAGGTCAAACCGTCCAAGGCGATCAGCGCCATGGGCCTGCATCATCTGGCGACCGGGGGCGTGCGCGTCTCCGGCGGCTGGGGCACGACCGAGGCTGACTGGACCCGCTTCGCCGAAGCGTGGGTCGCGGCCTGGGACAAGCATAAGGCGCGCTTGCAGGAGCGCGTAAAGGAAGTCGCGTAACTTATGGCTATTGTTCAGGAAACCATTGATACGGTCGCGGAGCTGGAGCGGTATAAATACGGCTTCACCACGGACGTCGAGCAGGAGTTCGCCCCCAAGGGCCTGAACCCCGACATCATCCGCTTCATCTCCGACAAGAAGGGCGAGCCGGAGTGGATGCTGGAATGGCGTCTGGCCGCCTATGAGCGCTGGCTGGCGATGGAGGAGCCGACATGGTCGGCGGTGAAATACGAGCCTGTCGACTATCAGGATCTCTACTATTACGCCGCGCCGGTGAAGAAGGAGGGGCCGAAGTCGCTGGACGAGGTCGATCCCGAACTGCTGGCCGTCTATGAAAAGCTGGGCATCCCGCTGAAGGAGCAGGAAGTGCTGGCCGGCGTGCAGGGCGCGCCCAAGGTGGCCGTGGACGCCGTGTTCGACAGCGTCTCGGTCGTCACGACCTTCAAGGAAGAACTGGCCAAGGCAGGCGTGATTTTCATGCCGATTTCCGAGGCCTTGCGTGAATACCCTGATCTGGTGCGTCAGTACCTCGGCACGGTCGTCCCGGTCAGCGACAACTATTTTGCGGCTTTGAACAGCGCGGTCTTTTCCGACGGCAGCTTCGTCTATGTGCCGCCGGGCGTGCGTTGCCCGATGGAATTGTCGACCTATTTCCGCATCAACGCCAGCCAGACCGGCCAGTTCGAGCGCACCCTGATCATCGCCGACAAGGGCTCTTACGTCTCCTATCTGGAAGGCTGCACGGCGCCGATGCGCGACGAGAACCAGCTGCACGCCGCTGTCGTGGAGATCATCGCCCTGGACGACGCCGAGGTGAAATACTCGACCGTTCAGAACTGGTATCCCGGCGACGCGGAAGGGCGGGGCGGCATCTACAACTTCGTCACCAAGCGCGCCGACTGCCGCGGCGACCGCTCGAAGGTCAGCTGGACGCAGGTTGAAACGGGGTCGGCCGTCACCTGGAAATACCCGTCCTGCATCCTGAAGGGCGAGGAAAGCTCGGGCGAGTTCTATTCCATCGCCATCACCAACGGCCATCAGCAGGCCGACACCGGCACCAAGATGATGCACCTGGGCAAGAACAGCCGCAGCCGCATCATCGCCAAGACGGTCTCGGCCGGTCAGTCGGACTCGACCTATCGCGGCCTGGTGTCGATCCACCCCAAGGCGACCGGCGTGCGCAACTTCACCCAGTGCGACAGCCTGCTGATCGGCAAGGAGTGCGGCGCCCACACCATCCCCTACATCGAGGTCCGCAACGGCTCGGCCCAGCTTGAGCACGAGGCGACCACGACACGCCTGTCCGAAGATCAGCTCTTCTACGCTCAGCAGCGCGGCCTGTCGGAAGAGGAGGCCGTGGCCCTGCTGGTCAACGGCTTCGTCCGCGACGTCCTGCAGGAACTGCCGATGGAGTTCGCCGTCGAGGCCCAGAAGCTGGTGGCGATCTCGCTGGAAGGGAGCGTGGGGTGAGCGATCTCCAAACTCTCAAGGCCCGCGTTCGGCAAGAGGTCGATGCATACGAGATTCCAGCGCCTCAGTCTGACGCGCTGGGGTCGCCGTTGCCGCGCGAATGGTTCGAGGATGGCTTGGGGGAAATGCGAGCCGCCCTGGTGGAGCCTTATCTTGCCGAGGTTCTCGACTTTGACGTTGCCCGAGGTGGTGAGTTCATCCGCCAAGTTTCAATCGTCGCTGATGACGGCGGCGCTATGCTATTGGCTTACGACCCCGGCGATGACGCCGACTTTGCGTTGGTGGGGCGCGAAGGCTCTTCTCTCAAAATCTACAGCATCCGCGGTGACGCCGTCGGCTGCTTTCTGACGCGCTAAGGCTGCCTGAATGCTTTCCATCTCAAACCTCCACGTCTCCGTCGCCGACAAGCCGATCCTCAAGGGCCTTTCGCTCGACGTGCCTGCGGGCGAAGTTCATGCGGTCATGGGGCCGAACGGGGCCGGCAAGTCGACGCTGGGCTACAGCCTGTCGGGGCGTCCCGGCTATGAGGTGACGGACGGTTCCGCCTCATGGAACGGCGTCGACCTGCTGGATATCGAACCGGCCGAGCGCGCGGCGGCGGGCCTGTTCCTGTCGTTCCAGTATCCGATCGAGATTCCCGGCGTGCCGGCGATGACCTTCATCCGCACGGCGCTGAACGCCCAGAAGCGCGCGCGCGGCGAGGAAGAGGTTTCGGCCCCGGCCTTCCTGAAGTTGGTCAAGGCGGCGTCGCAGTCGCTGAAGATGGACTTCGACATGCTGAAGCGGCCGCTGAACGTCGGCTTCTCCGGCGGCGAGAAGAAGCGGATGGAGATCCTGCAGATGGCCCTGCTGGAGCCGTCGCTGCTGATCCTGGACGAGACGGACTCCGGCCTCGACATCGACGCCCTGCGCATCGTCGCCGATGGCGTCAACGCCATGCGCAGCCCGGATCGGTCGATGCTGGTGATCACCCACTATCAGCGCCTGCTGGACTACATCAAACCGGACCGCGTTCACGTCCTGGCGGGCGGCCGCATCGTCGCCTCGGGCGGGCCGGAACTGGCGCATGAGCTTGAGGCGGAAGGTTACGACAAGTTCCTGCCGGAGGCGGCATGAAGGCGCTGGCCCGGCTGGACCTCACTGACGCCGCAACCTTCCCCTCGCGGAGGGTCGAGGAATGGAAATACAGTGATCTGAAGCGCTTTCTTCGTGAAGCGCCTGAACCGTCCGGCACGGCCGTCGTGGGCGCGCCGGGGCCGTTCTATGATCTGGGCGGCGACGCGGTCGTCTTCGCCAACGGCCGCCCGGTCGGTGTGAAGGACTATATCGCCTCGGGCGAACAGACGCTGCGGCTGCGCTTCATTTCGGATGCGACCGGCACGGGCCATACGGCGGCGGCGCGCATCGTCGCCCGTCCCGGCGCGCGTCTGCTGCTGCTGGAGACGCATGAGGGCAAGGGCTCGGCCTATGTCGCCCATAACAAGGTCGAGATCGATGTCGCCGCCGACGCCGAGGTCATCCGGATCGTCCTGACCGATGAACCCGCCGACGCCATTTCGGTGGCCGAGGCCGAGGTTCGGCTGGAGGCGGGCGGTCGCTATCGCCAGACCATCATCGCCACGGGCGCCAGATTGCAGCGCCATGAGACGCGCCTGCGTCACGGGGCCGAGGGCGCCGATGCGCGCGTGGACGGCCTTTATCTGCTGAACGGCGCGCGCCACTTCGACCTGACCACGGTGATCGACCACGTCTCTCCCAACGGCACGACCAGCCAGTTGATCAAGGGCGTGGTGCGGGACGAGGCGCGCGGCGTTTTCCAGGGCAAGATCCTGGTCCAGAAGGGCGCGGACGAGACCGACGCCCGCATGGGCCACCACGGCCTGATCGCCTCGGATCGCGGCGAGATCGACGTGAAGCCCGAGCTGATCATCTACGCCGACGAGGTTCAGTGCGCCCACGGCGCCACCGTCGGGACGCTGGACGAAAGCGCCCTGTTCTACATGCAGCAGCGCGGCATTTCGGCTGATGAGGCCCGCGCCCTGTTGACCCATGCCTTCCTGATCGAGGTCGTTGACCGCATCGAGGATGAAGGCGCCAGAGAGGTGGTGCGGGAATGGCTGACGGCTCGCCTGTGACCCACGCATCCATGACGGGGTTCGACCCCTATGCCGCCCGCGCGCAGTTCCCGATCCTGTCGCGACAGGTGAACGGCAAGCCGCTGGTCTATCTGGATACCGCCGCCTCGGCGCAGAAGCCCCGCGCCGTGATCGACGCCCTGGTCGCGTCGATGGAGGGCAGCTACGCCAACGTCCACCGGGGTCTGCACACCCTGTCGAACGAGGCGACCGAGGCCTATGAGCGCGCGCGCGAGATCGTCGCCCGCTTTCTGAATGCGCCGTCGGCCGACAACATCGTCTGGACCAAGGGGGGGACCGAGGCGATCAATCTGGTCGCCAACGGCGTCGGCCTGTCGATCCAGCCGGGCGACGAGATCATCGTCACCGAGATGGAGCACCACTCCAACATCGTGCCGTGGCACTTCCTGCGCGAACGGCGCGGGGCGGTGCTGAAATGGGCGCCGATCAAGGATGACGGCGTGCTGGACATGGAGGCCTTCGCCGCCCTGCTGGGGCCGAAGACCAGGCTGGTCGCCGTCACCCATATGTCCAACGTGCTGGGCACCATCAATCCGGTCGCCGAGATCACCCGTCTGGCCCATGCGGTCGGGGCGCGGATGCTGATCGACGGCTGTCAGGGCGCGGTCCACGCGGCGCCGGACGTTCAGGCCATCGGATGCGACTACTATGTCCTGACCGGGCACAAGCTGTTCGCACCGACCGGCATCGGCGTCCTTTACGGCACGGCCGAGGCGCTGGACGCCCTGCCGCCGTATCAGGGCGGCGGCGAAATGATCGTTACGGTCGAAAAGGAAGGCGTGACCTACGCCAAGCCGCCGCATCGGTTTGAGGCGGGCACGCCGCCGATCCTTGAGGCCATCGGCATGGGCGCGGCGGTCGAATGGCTGGCTCAATATGACCCGGCGGCCATTCAGGCGCATGAAATGGCCCTGTATCGTCACGCTGTTGAACGTCTGAGCGGCCACAACTGGCTGCGGATTCTGGGCGAGGCGGAAGAGAAGGGCGCGATCCTGACCTTCACCGTCGAGGGCGCGCATGCGCACGATGTAGCCCAGATCATGGACCGTTACGGCGTCGCCGTGCGGGCCGGGCTGCACTGCGCCGAGCCTCTGGCGAAAAGACTGGGCGTCAGCGCAAGCGCGCGGGCCTCTTTCGCCCTATATAACACCACGGAGGATACAGACGCCTTCGTGGACGCGCTGATCAAGGCGCGCAACTTCTTCGTGTGACGAGTATGGACGCCAAAACCGACAACGCGATCACCGACAGCGACGCCTTCGCCGCCAGCTGGGACGAGCCGCAGAAAAGCGCCCTGTCTCAGGGTGAGCTGGACAAGCTGACGGACGACCTGATCGAGGCGCTGAAGACGGTGTATGACCCGGAAATCCCGGTCGACATCTATGAGTTGGGGCTGATCTACAAGGTCGACGTCTCCGACGACCGCGACGTGCTGGTCGAGATGACGTTGACGGCGCCGGGCTGTCCGGTCGCGGGCGAGATGCCCGGCTGGGTCGAGACGGCGGTGTCCAAGGTCGACGGCGTGCGCAGCGCCAAGGCCAATCTGGTGTTCGATCCGCCGTGGGACTCCTCCAAGATGAGCGACGAGGCCAAGCTGGCCCTGAACATGTTCTGAGGAGGCCCTGATGACCGAACTTCAGACTGCAACGACCCGGCCCCGGCGCCCCCGGCCCAAGGCGGTGACCCTGACGGACGCCGCCGCCGCGCGCGTGCGCGAGATCATGGACAACGCCGAGAAGGACTACGTCGGCCTGCGTGTCGGCGTGAAGAACAGCGGTTGCGCCGGGCAGGAATACACCTTTGCCTATGCGGAAGAAGCCCTGCCGCTGGACGAGGTGGTCGAGGACAAGGGCGTCACCATCCTGATCGAGCCCAAGGCGGTCCTGTTCCTGATCGGCACCGAAATCGACTATGAGGTGACGAAGCTGGCGTCGAAATTCGTCTTCCGTAATCCGAACGAGACGGACGCCTGCGGCTGCGGCGAGAGCGTCACCATCATCCCCGCCGCCGCTCTGGACGCCGACTGACATGATCCGACTGGAGGGGGTGACCCGGCGCTATCGCAGCGCGGCGGGCGACCGCACGGCGCTGGACGCCGTCGACCTGCACGTTGCGCGTGGCGAGGTGTTCGGCGTGGTGGGCCGTTCGGGGGCGGGCAAGTCCACCCTGATCCGCGCCATCAACCGACTGGAGACCCCGGACGCGGGCAAGGTCTTCGTCGATGGGCAGGAGATCACCGCCCTGAACCCGGCCGAACTGCGCGCTGCGCGACGCGGCATCGGCATGATCTTCCAGCACTTCAATCTGCTGAACGCCAAGACGATCGAGGACAACGTCGCCTTCCCCCTGCGGCTGGAAGGGCGGCCCGAGGCCGAGGTGAAGGCGCGCACGGCGGAACTGCTGGCCCAGCTGGGGCTGGCCGATCACGCGAAGAAGCATCCGTCTCAGTTGTCGGGCGGTCAGAAGCAGCGTGTCGGCATCGCCCGCGCCCTGGCTTGCGGCCCGAGTGTGCTGCTGTGCGACGAGGCGACCAGCGCCCTCGACCCCGAGACGACCGAAGATATCCTGACCCTGTTGGACGGGCTGAACCGAGATCTGGGACTGACCATTGTCCTGATCACCCACCAGATGGAGGTGGTGCGCCGCGTCTGCGACCGGGTGGCGGTGCTGAAGGACGGCAGGATCGTGGAGCAGGGCGCGACGGCCGACGTCTTCCTGCATCCTCAACATGCCGTGACGCGCGCCATGCTGGCCGAGGGCGAGGAGGCGGTCGACGCCTCGGTCGCGCCCGCCGGGGCGCGCATGGCTCGCCTGACCTTCCGCGGTCCCTCGACCTATGAGCCGGAACTGAGCCGCATCGCGCGCACGGCGGGCGTCGACTATTCGATCCTGTCGGGCCGCATCAGCCGCATCCGGGGCGAGCCCTATGGCCAGATGACGGTGGCCTTCACCGGAGGCGACGCCGAGGCGGCTCTGGCGCAACTGGCCGCGCGCGGCGTCCTGGTGGAGGCGGTCTGATGTTCGCCAATGTGGACTGGGCCGATATCGGCAAGGCGACGATCGACACCCTGCTGATGCTGGGCGGATCGATGGTGCTGACGGTGATCCTGGGCGTACCGCTGGGCGTGCTGCTGTATCTGTCGGGCAAGGGGCGGCTGGCGGCCAATCCGGTCCTGAACGCCGTCTTGTCCTTCGTGGTCAATGTGCTGCGCTCGGTGCCCTTCATCATCCTGCTGATCGTCATGCTGCCGGTGACGGTGCTGCTGGTCGGCACCTCGCTGGGCGTGGCGGGCGCCATTCCGCCGCTGGTCGTCGGGGCTGCGCCATTCTATGCGCGTCTGGTCGAGACGGCGCTGCGTGAGGTGGACAAGGGCGTGGTCGAGGCGACGCAGGCCATGGGCGGCTCAACCTTCCAGATCGTGACGCGCGCCCTGCTGCCTGAGGCCATGCCCGGCATCATCGCCGGCGCCACCGTCACCGCCATCGCCCTGGTCAGCTACACGGCCATGGCGGGCGTGGTGGGGGCGGGCGGTCTGGGCGATCTGGCCATCCGCTTCGGTTATCAGCGCTTCCAGACCGACGTCATGGCCGTGACCGTAGTTCTGCTGCTGATCCTCGTACAAATTCTGCAGATGATCGGCGACCGTCTGGTCGCTAAGGTCTCGCACCGCTGATTTTACGAAAGCCTGCTCCATGATCCGCCGTTCGCTGCTGCTGTCCGCCGCTGCTGTTTTGATGCTCACCGCCTGCGGTCAGGGCGCGGACAAGAAGGCGGGCGCCGAGGGCGCGCCCCTGCTGGTCGGCGCCACGGCCGTGCCGCACGCCGAAATCCTGGAGCAGGTGAAGCCGATCCTGGCCGCGCAGGGCGTGCCGATCGAGATCAAGGTCTTCAACGACTACGTTCAGCCCAACGTGCAACTGGCTGAAAAGCGGCTGGATGTGAACTATTTCCAGACCAAGCCCTATCTGGACGAGTTCAACACGGCGCGCGGCACGAACCTGATCACTGTGGCGGGCATCCACATCGAGCCGCTGGGTCTGTATTCGCGCAAGCACAAGGTTCTGGCCGACCTGCCGAACGGCGCGCAGATCGTCGTGCCGAATGACGCCTCCAACACCGGCCGCGCCCTGTTGCTGTTGCAGGCGGCGGGTCTGATCACGCTGAAAGATCCGCAGAACCCGCTGCAGACCGTTCGCGACATCGCCACCAATCCCAAGGGGCTGAAGTTCCAGGAGGTCGAGGCTGCGACCATCCCGCGCATCCTGCCGCAGGTGGATGGGGCGGTGATCAACACCAACTACGCCCTCGACGCCGGGTTGAAGCCCAAGACGGACGCCCTGCAACTGGAAGGCGCCGACAGCCCCTATGTGAACTATCTGGTGGCGCGTCCGGACAATCAGAACGATCCGCGGGTTCAGGCGCTGGCCGACGCTCTGCGTGGTCAGGCGATCAAGGACTTCATCGCCACGAAATATGAAGGCGCGGTGATCCCGGCGGCCTGACGCCTTTTCGTTCTCACACTCGTCATTCTCGGGCTTGTTCCGAGTATCCATAAACGCCGCAATTCGCAGACGTGGCGCGTTCGCGGACGCGTCGAGGTTATGGATCCCCGGCACAAGGCCGGGGATGACGGTGACTGGGGGAGACGATCAGGCTGCTGCGGCGGCCTTGGCGGCTTCGTCTTCTGAAACCACCAATACAGCGGGCGTGACCGGCAGGCCGGTCGCCTCGGCGATCAGTTCGGCGGTCTTGCCTTCGACGGCGGTTTCCAGCCGTTCCAGAAACTCGGCCTTGGGCAAACCCGTCGGAATCGGTGCGAGGAATTCCAGCGTCGCCGTGCCGGGCTTCTTGTGGAACTCTTCCAGCGGCCAGAACAGGCCCAGATTGGTCGCCAGCGGCACGACCGGCATGTCGAAATCGCGATACATGTGCCAGACGCCCGAGCGATAGCGGTACTTCTCGCCGACCTTGGCCAGGTGCCCTTCCGGATAGATCAGGATCTTGCGGCCCTCGCGATTGGCGTCGGCCGCGCGTTCCTTCAGGGCGGCGCGGGCGGCGTGACCGCCGCAGTTGTTGACGACGATGGCGCCCAGCTTCTTCAGCACCGTTCCCAACAGAGGGAACTTTTCCAGGTGGTCGCCGGTGACGAAGGCCACGTCGTCGAACTGGTCATAGGTGGCGAAGCCGTCGCCCCAGCTCTGGTGCTTTGAGGCGATGATGAAGGCGCCCTGCGGCAGGCGTTCCTTGCCGCGCGTCTCGATTCGGATGCCTGCGAACAGGCTCATGGCCTGCACCATGCGCCGGACATAGCGGCGGATGATCCAGCTTGTCGCCTTTCGACCCGGCGCCAGCGCCGCAAAGGCCGCGGCCAGACCGTAGGTGATGGAAAGCGCCCAATAGGCGATGTTGAACAGCAGGCTTCGCATTTGGCTGACTATGCCAGCCTGCCGTTCAGAGGCGAGCGTAAAGTGAAGCCTGCCGGATCAGCGCACCGGCTGGCCTGCACGAATGCGGGCGATGATGGCTTCCAGCTGGGCCTGCGGCATGCCGCCGGGGATCAGGTTGCCGTTGATGATGAAGGCGGGCGTGCCGTTCAGCGCCAGCGCCGAGGCCTCGCGCGTGTTGCGCTGGATGACGGCGTCGATGGCTTCGCGATGGGTCGACATGTCGCGATCCAGACGGGCCATGTCGAGGCCGGCGCCCTGGGCGATGCGGCGGGCTTCCAGCACGTCCGGAATGCGGCCTTCGGAGGCCATGAAGGCCTTGTGCAGCTTGTGATACTTGCCCTGATAGTTGGCGGCCATGGCCATGCGGGCGATGTCCTCGGACACGGCGCCGAAGATGGGCCATTCCTTGTAGAGGATGCGCACCTTGGGATCGGCCTTCATCAGGCCCTCCAGCTCAGGGATCATCATTTTGCAGTAGGGGCAGTTGTAATCCATAAAGCCGATGATGGTCACATCGGCCTCCTCGGCGCCGATGAACGGCGTGGCCGGATCACGCAGCAGATCCCTGAAACCGACCTCCACCACCATCGGCAGATCCTGCGCGCTCGAGACGCCAGCGGCCGCCGCAGCAGTCGGGGCGTTGCCGGCGTCGGCCGGACCGCAGGCCGCCAGCGTCGTGGCGATGGCGAGCGACAGGGCGAGGGCGGGGTTCTTCATCGATACAGACTTTCCTGCTGCGTCCGACGCAGCGTCGAACGGTGAGGCGGGGAGGAGGGCGACGCCGGGCGCCGTTGGATGAGCCTTGGTCGGAAGGCTGGCTTAAGTCACGCTTAAGGCCGGATCAGGCGGTTAATTCAAGCGGGCGATTTCGGACGAAATCTGTTCGGGCGCGATCTCGCCCATGTGCGCCTTGGCCAGGCGTCCGTCCGAATGAAGGAACAGCGTCACCGGAATGCCCGCCGTTCGATAGTGGTGGGGCAACTGCATTCCGGTGTCGAACAGGACGTGCTTCATCGCCAGCCCCTCGCGGTCCAGCCAGGTGCGGACGGTTTCCTCGCTCTCGCCCTGATTGACCAACAGGAACCGAACGTCGGGATGCGCCTGTTCGGCCTGAGCCAGGGCGGGCATCTCGCGACGGCACGGCGGGCACCATGTCGCCCAGATGTTGATGACGGTCGGCTGATTGGCGGGCGCCGCCAGATCGACCGGTTCTGCGTCCATCCGGGCCAGCGTGAGTTCAGCGGGCGGCAACGGCTCGGTCGCTGAGGCCAGCTGATGCACCGTGACCCAGACAAGTGCAGCCGCCGCCACTGGCGCAATGGCCCAGCCGCGCTCCTTCGGCGTCTTCAGCAGAAAGAAGGTCGCCACGGCGATGAAGGGCAGGACCCACAGCCATGCGAAACCGCCCTGCCACACGGCGACCGCGCGCATCGGGTCGCCGCTGAAATACTCCCAATGGGTAACAACATGCGCTAGGCGCGCGATGGCGATTCCGCCGAGCGTGACGACCGTGCTCCACAGATTGAAGCGTCCGCTGATCCGGCTGACCAGAACGCTGGATATGATCATGAAGACCACGACGCCCGCGATGATGGCGAACCGTTCGCCGGACAGGATCACAGGCCCCAGCGACAGGCTGTTCATTGCGCGGCCTCCGCCCGTTCCAGCGAGGCCAGGACGGCGCGGGCGGGAACTTCGCCGACCAGGCGGGTTTCCGGCGCTTCCTTTGAGGTCTTCGACAGGAAGATCATGGTCGGCGGTCCGACGACGCCGTATTGCTCCAGCAGTTCGCGCGTCTGCGGCGTGGTGCGGGTGACGTCCACCTCGATCAGGTCAACGCCGCCAAGCTGGTTCAGGACATCGGCGTTGGCGAAGACTTCGCGCTCGATCACGCGGCAACTGACGCACCACTCGGCGGTGAAATAGATGAAGGCGGGCCGCGACCGGGCGGCGGCCTGTGCGATGGCCGCGTCCAGCGCCGCCTTGTCCGTGACGACAGCGGCTGGCGTCGCTGTATGGGATGCGGCGGCCACCGCTGCCGCAGGGCGCGCCAGCGGCTCCAGCGGACGCCACGGACTGACGGCGTTCAGGCTCAGTCCGATCAGCAACAGGGCGCCCCAGATCGCCGACGCCAGCCCCGCAGCGCGCGCCAGATTATTCAGCGCCCCTGACGCCGCAGGCCGGAACAGGCCCAGCGCGGCCGCCACGGCGAAACACAGGGCCGCCCCCAGCGCCAGCGTGGCGGCGGGCGGCATGATGCGCGCCGCCAGCCACCAGGCCATGCCGAGGAAGACAAAGCCGAAGATGACCTTGACGCGGTTCATCCACGCCCCAGCCTTGGGCAGGAAGCGCGCGCCCGCCGCGCCGAAGACGATCAGCGGAACGCCCTTGCCCAGCCCAAGGAAGAACAGGGCGGCGGCGCCCAGAACGACATCCCCTGTCTGGGCGATATAGATAAGCGCGCCCGCCAGCGGCGCCGTGACACACGGCCCAACGATCAGCGCCGAGACGAAGCCCAGCCCGGACGCCGAGGCCAGCGACCGGCGCCCCGCTCCTGAATCGCGCGACAGGCGACTGGTCCACGCCGAGGGCAGCTGCAGCTCGAACCCGCCGAACATCGATGCGGCAAGAATCAGGAAGATGGCTGCGACAGCGCCGACCGCCCATGGCGACTGAAGCGCCATCTGCAGGTTCTGGCCCGACCATGCGGCGACCACGCCCAACAGGCCGAAGGCGACGGACAGACCCAGCACATAGGCGACCGACAACATCAGACCGCGCCGGGTGCCCTGTCCGTCGACGCCGCGCCCGATCACCCCGGCTAGGATTGGATACATGGGAAAGACGCAGGGCGTGAACGCCAGCAGCACGCCGAATCCGAAGAAGGCCAGCAGCACCCATATCGATCCGCCCTGACTGGCCAGTTGATCGACGAAGCCCTGATCCTGTTGAAGCTGAACCACAGGCGCCTCGGCCGCCGTCGCCGGTTCTGGCGCGATGGGTTCTGGCGTAGTGTCAGCCGGATCTTCAGCCTGTGGCGCGGCGGCAGGCGCCTCCTTGAGCGCAAGCGCTGTCGCCGCTTCAGCAGCGGCAGGCTCCGGTTCGCGCGCGACGACACGCGGCGTCGGCATGGCGGGCACATCCACTGTCCGCGTGGTCGGCGGATAGCAGATCGAGTTCTCCATACACCCCTGATAGGTGATGTTGACCGAGGCCGGTTCGCCCGCGCGCTTCAACGCGCCAGCTGACAGGACCGCTCGCCCAGCATCGCGCCAGATGTCGACCATGCCGAAGCCGGGGTCGTCCTTCTTTTCTCCAGCCTGAAGGCGCAGCGGCATTTCCGTCTTGCCGTCCGGTCCCGTGGCGGCGGTATGGTCCCTGTAGAGATAGTGCCCCGGCGCGATCTTCCAGACGAAGACCATGTCGCCATCAGCCGAGCGCGACACCTGCAGCTTGAACGCTTCCTGCGGAGACAGGACAGGCTGTTGGCCGAAACCAGAGCCGAAGGCCTGATCTGAGGCCAGACCGGCTGCTGGAATGGACAGCATGAGCACGGCCAGGGCCGCGATAAGACGCCAGGGTTTGATCTTCATGCCTGCCGGGGTCGGAGAAAGAGCTTAAGTCAGGCTTAAGCCGGAGTTCGCATCAATAGCCAATGAGATTGCTCGCCGTTGAAGATGATCCGGTTCTGGCCGACGGCCTGCGCGTCGGCCTTGGCGCCTGCGGCTGGACGGTCGAGCCTGTGTCGCGGGTTGAGGATGCGCTGGCGGCGCTGGAAAGCTCAGGCTTTGACGCGGTTGTGCTGGATCTGGGTCTGCCGGACGGCGACGGGTTGGAGATTCTCCGCTTTGTGCGCCAGCGCGACATGGATGTCGGCGTGGTGATCCTGTCGGCGCGCGACGACAGCCGTGATCGCATCACCGGGCTGGATGCGGGGGCCGACGACTATGTGGGCAAGCCGTTTGATCTGGATGAGCTGGCGGCGCGCCTGCGGGCGGTTCGACGCCGCCTGCTGGGACGTTCGCAACCGGCGCTGTCGCATGAAGGGGTGACGCTGGACCCCAAGTCGCGGCTGGCGTGGCGAGGCGAAGGCGATCTGCACCTGTCGCGGCGCGAGTTCGCCATCCTTGAAGCCCTGATGGAGCGCCCGTCGCAGGTTCTGTCCCGCAGCCAGTTGGAGGAACGCCTCTATGGCTGGCAGGAGGACATCGGCTCCAACGCGGTCGAGGTCCACATTCATCACCTGCGCGCCAAGCTGGGCGCCGACTTCATCCGCACCGTGCGCGGTCTGGGATACACGCTCCAATGATGTCCATGCGGACGCGGCTGTTCGCCATTCTGGCGCTGGTGACCGCCCTGGTCTGGGGCGGGGCGGTCGTCTGGGTCGAGGTCCAGACACGCAATGAGGTTCAGCGCGTGCTGGACCGGCGCCTGATGGAATCGGCGCGCATGGTCTCATCCATGATGCAGCCGGGCCGCGTTTCGCCGGTCATCAATGCGGAAGCGACGCAGGCTGCAACGGCCTATGATCGGCAATTGTCTTGTCAGATCTGGACAATGCAAGGCGAACTTATCGCCCGGTCTCAAAGCGCGCCTGCGGAAATGCTGGCGGATGGCGGCGACGGCTTTTCGGAAGAGATGATCCGGGGCGAGCGTTGGCGCGTCTATACGGTCCATGTGCCGGAAGGCGGTTATCGCGTCATGGTCGGCGACAGTCTGGCCATTCGCGAACATCTGGTCAGCAGCGTCGTCACCGGCCTGTTGGGGCCTGCGGTGCTGGGCTTTCTGGCGCTGGGCGTGCTGATCTGGTGGTCGGTGGGGGCGGGACTGCGGCCGATCGAGCAGATGACCCGCGCACTCGCCAGTCGTCGCGCCGATGATCTGACGCCTGTCGACGTGGCGCCGGGCGGCAAGGACCTGCAGCCTTTTGTATCAGCGCTTAACGATCTGATCGCCCGCGTCAGCGAGGCGCGCCGCCGCGAGACGGAGTTCACCGCCGCCGCCGCCCATGAACTGCGGACGCCGCTGGCGGGTCTGCGCGTTCAGGCCCAGATCGCGGCCAGTGCGACCGACGACGCCGTGCGCAGACACGCGCTGGAGCAGATTCAAACCTCGGTCGACCGCACCGCGCGTCTGGTGACGGGCCTGTTGGTTCTGGCGCGCGAGGATGAGGCGGCGATTGCCCCGGACAGTCGTCGCTGGACCGATCTGCGCGCCCTGTTCGACGCGGACGCGCGCCTGGGAACGCCGGATGAGCCGTTCCAGATTCATGTTCAGCCGGATCGGTTTGAGACTGTAGCCGCCAATCTTCTGGCCAACGCCAAAGTCATGGCGCGCAGCCGCATCCGCGTCTCTGTCGAAGGCGAGGGCGCCGCTCCGTTTCTGGTGATCGAGGACGACGGTCCCGGCGTGTCAGCGGCTGATTTGCAGCGTCTGGGCCGCCGTTTCTTCCGCACCGCCGATGCCCCTGTCGGCGGCAGCGGTCTGGGCCTGTCCATCGTCCTGTCGACGATGAAGGCGCATGGCGGGACGGTTCGCTTTGCGTCGTCGGCGCTGGGCGGGCTGCGCGTCGAACTGCACGGCCTGCCGATCCGGGCGGCTTGACGTTCAGGCGGGCATTTCGATGGAGGCCACAGCCTGCGCCGCCAGACCTTCATTACGGCCGACGAAGCCCATTTCCTCGCTGGTCGTGGCCTTCACGCTGACAGCGTCCAGCGGCAGCTTCAGCAGGTTCGCCAGTCGCTCGCGCATAGCCAGGCGATGCGGCTTCACCTTCGGCTGCTCGCAGATCAGGGTCACGTCGACATTGATGATCCGCCCGCCGCGCAGGGCCACCCGCTCGGCGGCGTAGACCAGAAAGCGGTCGGACGAAGCGCCCTTCCACTTGGGATCGCTGGGCGGGAAGTGGTCGCCGATGTCGCCGTCAGCGATGGCGCCCAGGATGGCGTCGGTCAGGGCGTGCAGGCCTGCATCGGCGTCGGAATGGCCGATCAGCGTCTGGTCATGCGGAATCTCGACCCCGCACAGCCAGACGGACGCGCCCGGGCCCCAGCGGTGGACGTCATAGCCCTGACCGATGCGGGTGACGGTGCGGGTGGGGGACAGGGCCTCGGCCATGGCGAAATCCTCTGGATAGGTCAGTTTCATCAGGCGCGGATCGCCCGGGATCAGTCGGACACGTCCGCCCGCGCGTTCGACCACGGCGGCCTCGTCGGTGGCGGCTTCATCGGCGGGCCAGACGGCATAGGCGTCGCGGATGGTCTTGAGGCGGAAGGCCTGCGGGGTCTGGGCGCGCCACAGATTTTCGCGATCGACGGCGCCGACGACCATGCCCTGATCGCCCCGGCGCAGGCTGTCGGCGACGGGCAGGGCGGGCAGGGCGCCCTCGGCGTCATCCAGACCGGCCAGCAGGGCCGCGATCACCTCAGGGCTCAAAAAGGGACGAGCGGCGTCGTGGATCAACACAGGTTCGTCATCAGCGCCGGTCAGGGCCGACAGGCCCGCGCACACCGATGCAGCCCGCGTGTCGCCGCCCGTGACGGCCCGCCAGCCGGTCAGGCCTGCAAGGGCGGATTGAACCTCTGATACGGCGTCTGCGGCGACGACCACGACGACTTCGCGCGCGCCTGCGTCCAGCATGGCCGCGACCGGCCAGCGCACGACCGGCTTGCCGGCGACGATGCGCCACTGTTTGCCGCCGCCCGCTCTGGAGCCTGAACCGGCGGCCACCACGATCGCTGAGAATCCCATGGCGGTCTTCTAGGCGTCCCGGTTCCGCTTGACGAGAGGGGCCTTCTTCGGCGCTAAGGAGCGCCATGACGAGCGGGTTGCAGATTGGCGATGTGAAGATCGCGGGGCGGGTGCTGATGGCGCCCATGACCGGGATCACGGACCTGCCGTTCCGTGTGCTGGCCTCAAGGCTGGGCGCCGCCTATGTGGCGACGGAAATGGTGGCGGCGGCTGAACTGGCGCGCGCCCGGCCCGACGTGGTGCGGCGCGCTGCCGTGGGCGGCGGTCTGCCCCTGACGGTGATCCAGCTGGTCGGCGGCGATCCGGCTGCCATGGCCGAGGGCGCGTGCATGGCCGAGGCGGCAGGCGCTGACCTCATCGACCTGAATTTCGGCTGTCCGGCCAAGGAAGTCACCGGCGCCGCCTGCGGTTCGGCGTTGATGCGGACGCCGGATCAGGCCGCGCGGATCATGGAGGCGGTCGTAGGCGCCGTCAGCCGCCCGGTCAGCGTCAAGATGCGGTTGGGCTGGGACGAGAACAGCCATAACGCCGCCGATCTGGCGCGTCGTGCCGAGGCTCTGGGCGTCGCCGCCGTCACCGTGCACGGCCGCACGCGTAAACAATTCTATACCGGCGTCGCTGACTGGGACGCCGTGGCCGAGGTCAAACAGGCCGTCGCCATTCCCGTCATCGTCAACGGCGATATCATCACGGCTGAACAGGCGCGCGAGGCGCTGGACCGCTCGGGCGCGGACGCCCTGATGCTGGGACGCGGCGTCTATGGGCGGCCTTGGCTGGCGGCGCATCTGGAGCGCGCCCTGATTGACGGAACCCAGCTTGAGGAGCCGGATCGCCAGGAGCGTCTGGCCATCGTCATCGAGCATCTGCGCGCCTCTGCAGACTTCTATGGCCTGCCTCTGGGGCTGAAGATGTTCCGCAAACATCTGGGCTGGTACATCGAACAGGCGCCCTGGCCTGCGGACCCGACCGAGCGTCGCGCGGCCAAGGCGCGTCTGTGTCGTCTCGAAACTCCGCAGGAGGTCGAGGCCGCCCTGACCGAGCTCTGGCTCGGCGTGACACATTTGAGCAACTTCGTTGTTGAAAACGGGACACAGGTGTTCGAAGCTGTGGCCTGATGTCGGACACGCCCGTTTCCACGGTTGAGCCACAGACTCCAGAGCGCTCGTTCTGGGGGCGCCTGGCTGATGGCCGGACGCGGGCGCTGTTCGGAACCGCATACGCCGTCGCCTTCCTGATTACGGCGGCGGCGATCTGGCTGGTGGCCATTGCGCCGGGCGCCACGGCGGGCGGGGACGCCCGGACGGCGACCAGTCAGGTCGTCCTGTTCATCCTGCTGGCCAATTTCGTCCTGATCGCGGGGCTGGCGGCGGTGATCGGCGGGCGGGTGCTGAAGCTGACGCGGAACCGGAACGACCCGGGCGCGCGGCTGCACCTGCGATTCGTGACCCTGTTCTCGCTTGTCTCGGTCGTTCCGGCGGTGCTGATCGCCCTGGTGTTCGGGGTGCTGGTCAACCGCGGCGTGGATCAGTGGTTCAGCACCAATGTCCGCTCGGCCGTCGAAAACGGCGCCGAGATCGGCCGCGCCTATGTCGCCGATGTCGGCGTCCGACTGGAAGTCGATCTGGAGACGATGACGACCGAACTGGGCGGCGTGCGCGATCTGTTCGACCATCGCATCCAGTTCTCACGCGCGCTGACGCAGATCGGCGACTTCTTCGGCTATCCGGCGGTCTATATTCTGGACGGGCAGGGGCGAGTTCTGGCCAGCGGCGAACAGCCGGGCGCGCCGCCCTATGTCGCCCCTCCGCGCGAAGCCTTTGAGACAGGGGCTGCAGGCGATGTGGCCCCGACGACAGTGACGGAAAATCCCGACGTGGTGCGGGCGCTGTATCCGCTGCCGGATTACGGGGACGCCTATCTTTATGTGGTGCGGCCGCTGGCGCCGGGTCTGATCCAGCGGATGCGCAACGGCGAGGAATCCATCACCGCCTATCGCGTCGCCGAGGAAAGCCGGGCGCGTATTCAGGCGGCCTTTGCGCTCAGCTATCTGGAGACGGCGCTGCTGGTTCTGGTCGGGGCGGTCTGGCTGGCCATGTCTGCGGCCAGTTCGATCTCGGCCCCGATCGGGCGGCTGGTCCGTGCGGCGGATCAGGTGGCGGGCGGCGATCTGGATGCGCATGTCGACAACACCGGCGCTCCGTCCGAGATCATCGTCCTGTCCGAGGCCTTCAACCGGATGACCGAGGACATCAAGAGCCAGCAGGCCGCGCTGAAGACCGCCTCGGACGAGGCGCAGGGCCGCAGTCTGTTCATCGAAACCGTGCTGTCGGGCGTCAGCGCCGGGGTGATCGGTCTGGACCGGATGCGGCGGATCTCGGCCATCAACGACAGCGCCAGCCAACTGCTGGGGCTTGATCCGGAACAGGTGCAGGGCCTGCGTCTGGCCGAGGTGGCGCCGGAACTGGGCGAACTGTCCGAGCGCGGCGAGGCCCATATCGAAGAAGACATCGACGTCAGCCGTGACGGCGAGGCCATGCGTCTGCGCGTCCGCATCGAAGGCGGGCAGGGCGGCGAAATGGTGCTGACCTTCGACGACATCACCCGTCTGGTCACGGCCCAGCGCAATGCGGCGTGGCGCGACGTGGCGCGCCGTATCGCCCATGAGATCAAGAACCCGCTGACGCCGATCCAGCTGTCGGCCGAGCGCCTGCGCCGCCGCTATCGCGATCAGGTCGGCGAGGACGTGGAAATCTTCGACCGCTGCACCGAGACGATCATCCGACAGGTGGGCGACATCGGCCGGATGGTGGACGAGTTCTCGTCGTTCGCCCGCATGCCCGCGCCGCGTTTCTCGGTCGAGAACCCGGCGGAAATGCTGCGCGAGTCGGTCTTTGCCCGGCGGGTGGCCATGCCCGACATCGTGATCGACCTGATCGAGCCGCTGCCGGACGTGAAGCTTGAGTGCGACGGCCGCATGGTCGGGCAGGCGCTGGCCAATATTCTGAAGAACGCGGGCGAATCCGTCGCCGCCCGGCGGGCGCGCGACCCGGCTGAAGAAGGCGCACCCGGCATCATCGCCCGGCTTGAAATCGAGGACGGGCGCGCGATCTTCATCATCGAAGACGACGGCGTCGGCCTGCCGGCCAAGGATCGCGACCGTCTGACCGAACCCTATGTCACCACCCGCGAGAAGGGCACGGGCCTTGGCCTCGCCATCGTCAAGCGCATCTGCGAAGACCATGGCGGCGAACTGCGTTTGGCCGACGCAGAGATATTGTCAGGCGCCCGCGTGTGCCTGATCTTCCCACTGACCCAGAACCATAAGTCCGCCCAACGCGCTTCCGGCGCCTCGGGCGAGGCGAATTAAGCGAGGCGTCATGCGTAATACCGGTGCTGATATTCTGGTCGTCGACGACGAGGCGGACATCCGCGAACTGGTCTCGGGCCTGCTGGAGGACGAGGGCCACTCGGTCCGCACCGCCGCCAATTCGGACGAGGCCCTGGCCGCCATCCGCGCGCGCAAGCCATCGCTGGCCGTGCTGGACATCTGGATGCAGGGCGGCGGTCTGGACGGGCTGGAACTGCTGGACGTGGTGCGCGGGCTGGATGAAGACCTGCCGGTCGTCATGATCTCGGGCCACGGCAATATCGAAACGGCGGTCAGCGCGCTGAAACGCGGCGCCTATGACTTCATCGAAAAGCCGTTCAAGTCCGACCGGCTGGTCGTCGTCGTCGACCGTGCGCTGGAGGCGGCGGCGCTGAAGCGCGAGAACCGGCGCCTGCGCGCCCAGACGCTGACGCCCAGCGGTCTGATCGGCAAGTCGGTGGCGGCTCAGCTGTTGCGCACCACCATCGCCAAGGTGGCGCCGGCCAACAGCCGCGTGCTGATCTCGGGTCCTCCCGGTTCGGGCAAGGAGCTTGTCGCGCGTCAGATCCACGAGGCCAGCCCCCGCGCCAAGGCCGAGTTCGTCGCCATCTCGGCCGCTGGCATGACGCCTGAACGTCTGGACGTCGAGCTGTTCGGCGAAGAGGGCGTCGATGGCCGTCCGCGCAAGATCGGCGTCTTTGAGCGGGCGCATAACGGCACCCTGTTTCTGGACGATGTCGCCGACATGCCGCGCGAGAGCCAGAGCAGGATCCTGCGCGTGCTGGTCGAGCAGAGCTTCCGTCGCGTCGGCGGCGAACAGGACGTTCAGGTCGATGTGCGGGTCGTCACCTCGACCGCGCGCGACCTGCGCACCGAGATCGCCGAGGGCCGTTTCCGCGAGGACCTGTTCCACCGCCTGAACGTCGTGCCGATCCGCGTGCCGCCCCTGTCCGAACGGCGCGAGGACATTGCTGAACTGGTCGAATATTTCGTCGACAGCCTGTCGTCGTCGCAGGGCCTGCCGCACCGGCGCATCGCCGACGACGCCCTGGCCGTGCTTCAGGTCCACCCGTGGCCGGGCAATGTCCGCCAGTTGCGCAACAATATCGAACGCCTGCTGATCCTGGCGACGGGCGCGGCGGATGAGCCGATCACCGCCGACATGCTGCCGCAGGAAGTGGCGTCTTCGTCCAGCCCGGTCTCCATCGGCGCCGACCGCATCATCGCCCTGCCGCTGCGCGAGGCCCGCGAGGTGTTCGAGCGGGAGTATCTGTCCGCACAAATCATGCGGTTCGGTGGAAATATCTCGCGCACGGCCGCTTTCATCGGCATGGAACGGTCTGCGCTGCATCGCAAACTCAAGTCGCTGGGCGTATCGCCCGCACGCGGCGGAGAAGAAGAAGGAGAGGGCGCCTGATGTCCAGGGTCGCCTATGTAAACGGCATCTACCAACCGCACGGTCAGGCCGTGGTCCACATCGAGGACCGCGGGTTCCAGTTCGCCGACGGCGTCTATGAGGTCTGGTCGGTCTTCGACGGCAAACTGGCCGATTATCAGGGCCACCTCAGCCGTCTGGCGCGCAGCCTGACCGAACTGCGGATCGACATTCCGATGTCGGCCGAGTCGCTGGGCATCGTCCTGCGCGAAACCATCCGCCGCAACCGCGTGCGCAACGGCATCGTCTATATTCAGGTCACGCGCGGCACAGCGCCGCGCGACCACGCCTTCCCCGCGGATGTGGCGCCCAGCGTCATCATAACCGCCAAGTCGATCGACCTGAAGAAGGGCGAGGCTCTGGCCGCCAAGGGCGCGGCGGGCGTCACCCACCCCGACATGCGCTGGGGCCGTTGCGACATCAAGACGGTCGGCCTGTTGCCCAATGCGCTGGCCAAGCAGACGGCGCGTGAACGCGGCGCCTATGAGGCCATTCTGTTCGACGAAATGGGCATGGTGACCGAGGGCTCCTCGACCAACGCCTGGATCATCGATGAGAACGGCAAGCTGCGGACCCGCGACACCCAGGCCAACATCCTGCGCGGCATCACCCGCGCGGCGATCCTGAAACTGGTCGAGGCCGAGGGCATCGAACTGGAAGAACGCGCCTTCAGCGTCGAAGAGGCCAAGCGCGCGCGTGAAGTGTTCGTCACGGCGGCCAGCTCCTTCGTCATGCCGATCACCTCGCTGGACGGAACCCGCATCGGCGACGGCAAGCCCGGCCCGGTGGCGACCCGCCTGCGCGAGATTTATCTGGAACAGGCCCGCCGCGAGGCCATTTAAGGCGTTGCCGCATCGGCGGGGGCGTGGCTAAGGTCGTGAATGCGGGCGACGTCCCGCCTCGCGGCCATTCCGCCGTTGATGAAAAGACCAAGAACAGGATCAACCTGCCATGTCGCAAGACAAACGACAGAACCTCCAGGACACCTTCCTGAACAGCGTCCGCAAGACGAAGACCCCGCTGACCATCTTCCTGGTGAACGGCGTCAAGCTTCAGGGCATCGTCACCTGGTTCGACAACTTCTGTGTGCTGCTGCGTCGCGATGGCCAATCGCAGCTGGTCTACAAGCACGCCATCTCGACCATCATGCCGTCCGCGCCCGTGCAACTGTACGAGCCCGACGCCGAAGAAGACTGATTGACCTCCAAACTCATTGACCACGCCGTCCCGCTGATCCGGGCCGTCGTCATCCACCCCGACCGCCGTGGCGACAATGCGCGCCATGCTTCCGAACGTCTGGAAGAAGCCGTGGGCCTGGCCCAGGCGCTGGACCTTGACGTCCGGGCGCAGGAGATCGTGCGCCTGCGCTCCGTCACGCCCGCCACCCTGATCGGCCGGGGCAAGCTGGAAGAGATTTCAGCCCTGATCCTGGCCGCCGACGCCGAGGCGGTCGTCGTCGACGATCAACTGACGCCGGTGCAGCAGCGGAACCTGGAACGCTTCTGGGACATTAAGGTCATCGACCGCACCGGCCTGATCCTTGAGATCTTCGGCCGCCGCGCGCGCACCCGCGAGGGACGGCTGCAGGTCGAACTGGCCCGCCTGGAATACGAGCGATCCCGTCTGGTCCGCACCTGGACCCACCTGGAGCGCCAGCGCGGCGGAACCGGCGGCACGGGCGGTCCCGGCGAAACCCAGATCGAACTGGACCGGCGGATGATCGCTGATCGCATCGTGCGCCTGAAGGCGGAACTGGAAGAGGTGCGCCGCACGCGCGGCCTGCATCGCAAGGCGCGCAAACAGGTTCCGTTCCCGTCGGTCGCCCTGGTCGGCTACACCAATGCGGGCAAGTCGACGCTGTTCAACCGGCTGACCGGGGCCGAGGTGATGGCCAAGGACCTGCTGTTCGCCACCCTGGACACGACCCAACGCACCATCCGTCTGCCGCAGGGGCGTCCGGCCATCATCGCCGACACCGTGGGCTTCGTGTCCGACCTGCCGCACGAACTGGTCGAGAGCTTCCGCGCCACGCTGGAGGAGGTCGGCGAGGCCGATCTGATCCTGCACGTGCGCGACATCGCTTCACCCGACAGCGCCGCACAGGCCAAGGACGTCGAGACGGTTCTGGAACAGATTCCAACCCCGGAAGGCAAGACCCGCCGCATCCTTGAGGTCTGGAACAAGATCGACCTGCTGGAGCCTGACACGCGTGAAACCGTGGTGGGGCAGGCCGAACGTCTGGCGCGCGAAGGTCAGGCTGTCGCCGTATCCGCCTGGACGGGGGAGGGGATCGAGACCCTGCGCGAAACCATCGCCGCCCTGATCGACGATGACCCCGAGACGCAACTGATCATAGAGCCGCATCGTGGCGACCTGCTGGCCTGGCTCTACGCCAACGGGCGCGTGACAGGGCGCGAGGCGGAAGAGGACGGCCGTGTCCGGCTGACGGTCCGGTTGCATCCGGCGGCGCTGGGACGACTTGAACGACTGTATCCGGATGTGATCGACTGATCCTGTCATGCACCTGATCGAGACCATCCTCTTCCTGTTGCTGGCCGTGGTGCTGTCGGGATGGGTGGCTCGCATCACGCGCATCGCCCTGCCGCTGGTGCAGATCGCACTGGGGGCAGGGGTGGTGATGATCACCGGCGAGTCCGTTGATCTGAAGCCGGATATCTTCTTCCTGCTGTTCCTGCCGCCGCTGCTGTTCGTCGACGGTTGGCGCATTCCCAAGGAGGCTCTGTTTCGCGACAGGGTGGTGATCCTTGAACTGGCGTTGGGGCTGGTGGTCTTCACCGTTCTTGGGCTGGGCTTCCTGATCCACTGGATGATCCCGGCCATGCCTCTGGCCGTCGCTTTCGCCCTGGCCGCCATTCTTTCGCCGACGGACCCGATCGCTGTTCAGGCGATCGCCGGGCGCGCTCCCATTCCCAAGCGGCTGATGCACATCCTTGAGGGCGAGTCGCTGCTGAACGACGCCAGCGGCCTGACCTGTATGCGGATCGCCGTGATCGCGGCGACAACCGGCGCCTTTTCCCTGTCCGGCGCCTTCGGCAGCTTCGCCTGGCTGGCGCTGGCGGGCGTGGCGGTGGGCATTCTGATCACCCTGGCCATCGGCCTGCTGAAGGCCTTCATTGGCCGCCGCTGGGGCGAGGATGTCGGCGGCCAGATCCTGATCAGCCTGTTGATGCCGTTCGCGGCCTATCTGGCCGCCGAGGCCATCCATGCTTCGGGCATTCTCGCAGCCGTGGCGGCGGGCGTGACGATGAGCTTCGCCGAGCGGCAGGGCTCGGCCCTGGCCGCCACGCGCATCCGCCGCGCCGTGGTCTGGGACACGGTGCAGTTCGTGGCCAACGGCCTGATCTTCGTCATCCTGGGCGAGCAGATGCCCTCCATTCTGGCCCGCGCCGCCGAGGTGATCCGCACCACCAACCACAAGGAAGTCTGGTGGCTGGCGGTCTATGTCCTCGCCATCGTGGCGGCGCTGGCGGCCCTGCGTTTCATCTGGGTGTGGACCTCGCTGAAGCTGACGTTGTTCCGTCGCAAGGGACGCAGCGCGCCGCCCAAGGTCGGGCTGCGGCTGGTGGCCGTGATGTCGGTAGCCGGGGTGCGGGGCGCCATCACTCTGGCGGGCATACTGACGCTGCCGTTTTTCATGGCCAACGGCGACCTGCTGCCGGCGCGCAACCTGGCCATCTTTCTGGCGGCGGGGGTCATCATCGTGTCGCTGGTGCTGGCGACGGTGGCCCTGCCGCGTCTGCTGAAGGGCGTCCAGCTTCCGCCCGAAGACGATCATCAGGCCGAGGAAAACCGCTCACGCGTCGCCGCCGCATGGGCCGCCATCCGCGCCATCGAGGACGCGCAGCACGCCATGGCGGAAGGCAAGGCGGACCCTGACACCTATGCCGAAACGGCCGCGCGGATGATGGAAGTCTATCGCCACCGCATCGACATGCGCTCAAACGCCGAGGCGGACGCCATGGCCCGCGCCCGTCGTGCTGACGACATTGAGCGCCGCCTGAGATTAGCAGGCCTCGCAGCTGAGCGTCAGGAACTCGTGCGGTTAAGCCAGCAACGCCTCATCAGCGAGGAGACAGCACGAAAATTGATCCGCGAGATCGATTTGCAGGAGTTGCGTTACACCTAGTTGGCGAGATGGCCATGGCGGCTAAACAACCGCTCAGATCCTGCAACACTATCGAACTGGTATTTTCGCATAATATATCTTAGGCGCAAATTGTTGGAGCCCTGTTATAGATCATCAACACTGGCGTCCGCAGCGTTCTGAGCTTCCTCTTTCAACCAGGCGGCAAACGCTCTGGCTGGGTTTGACGCTCCGGTTCGTTTGGTCAGCACGTGATAGGCCTGTTCTGTCGTTAGAGCGCCATCAGCGAAGGGTGCGACAAGACGGCCAGACGCCAGATCCTCAGCCACAAAAGCGTATGGCGCCAAGGCGACGCCCTGACCGTGAGCTGCGGCCTCGATCGCCAAGGCGGCCTGGTCGAAGCGCGGTCCGGACAGAGCGTCAATGCCTTCCAGGTTACGGGCCTTGAACCAGGCGGCCCAGTCTGGACGTGGCTCTTCCAGTTCGCTGGGCCGCAGATGGATCAGGACGTGGCGCGCCAGATCCGTCGGGCGACGCAGCGCATTCTCGCCCATGGTTAACAGCGGCGAGCAGACCGGCGTAAGGTCGGCGTTCAACAGCTTTTCGCAGCGCACGCCGGGATAGTCGCCTTTCCCATAACGCACGGCGACATCAACCCGACCGCCGCTGACATCGGCCAGTCGCATGTCGGCCGACATCCAGACTTCGATTTCAGGATGCGCCGCCGCGAAACGGGCGATACGCGGCGCCAGCCATTTGGAGGCGAAGGACGGCGGCACGCTGACCGCCAGGGCGTGGCGGCGGTCGGGACGATACAGCAGGTCCCCTGCCCGTTTCAGATAGTCGAACCCGTCGCGCAGCAGCGGATAAAGCTCGGCGCCCAGTTCCGTCAGGGCGATCTGGCGGCCCTCGCGGTGGAACAGGGGCGCGCCGGCGTGTTCCTCGAGAATACGGATTTGCTGGCTGATGGCGCCGGGCGTGACGGACAGTTCTTCGGCGGCGCGGGTGATGTTGAGGCGACGCGCGGCGGCCTCGAACGCCTTGAGGGCGTTGAGCGGCGGCAGACGGCTTTCGATGGAAGGGTCCTTGCGGCGGGTCATCGGCTCATCCATTCCGGCGTCGGCAGGCCGCGCGCATTGAGGAAGGCAGGATCATAGATCTTGCTGGCGTAGCGTTGCCCGGCGTCGCACAGCACTGTCACAAGGGTATGGCCGGGTCCCATGTCGCGGGCCATGCGGATAGCGCCGGCTATGTTGACGCCGCTGGACGGGCCAAGCGACAGTCCTTCTTCGCGCACAAGATCGAACAGGATGGGCAGGAACTCGGCGTCCTCGATCCGATAGGCATGATCGACCGACAGGCCATTCAGATTGCCCGTGATGCGGTTGACGCCGATGCCCTCAGCCACCGACCCGCCCTCGCCTTTCAGCACGCCTTCAGTGAACCAGCTGTAGAGAGAGGCGCCAGGCACATCGGCGAGTCCGATTTTCAGCGCGGGGTTCTGTTCGCGCAGATAGGTCGTGGTTCCGGTCAGGGTGCCGCCCGAACCGACGGCGCAGATGAAGCCGTCGATGCGGCCGTCCGTCTGCTTCCAGATTTCCGGCCCGGTGGCTTCATAGTGGGCCTGACGGTTGGCCAGATTGTCGAACTGATCGGCGTAGAAGGCGCCGTTCGGTTCGCTGTCATTCAGTTCTTCGGCCAGACGGCGCGAGAAGTGGACGAAGTGGTTCGGACTGGCGAAAGGCGCCGGATCGACCTCAATCAGGCGGGCGCCGTGCAGGCGGACGGCCCGTTTCTTCTCTTCTGTCTGGGTGCGGGGCATGACGATGACGACGGGATGGCCCAGCGCCGCTCCGACCAGGGCCAGACCCACGCCGGTATTGCCAGCTGTGCCTTCGACAATCGTTCCGCCCGGCCTCAACGCGCCCGAGGCCCGCGCGGCGCGGATTATGCTGAGCGCCGCACGGTCCTTGATCGAGCCGCCGATGTTGAGGAACTCGGCCTTGCCGAGGATTTCACAGCCCGTCGCTTCCGAGGCGCGCTTAAGGCGCACCAGCGGCGTATTGCCGATCAGACCAAGAACATCAGGCGCGATAATCATGAAAAACCGAACCGCAGAAGAGGAATGATCCTCTTAGCCGCAATTCAGTTTTTCTAACAACTGATCCTTGCCGTCCTTCGCCGACGCGTCAGATGTGGATCACGCGGCCATAGGCGTCCAGTGCGGCCTCGTGCATGGCCTCGGACATGGTCGGGTGCGGATAGACGATGCCGTGGATGTCTTCCTCGGTCGCTTCCATGGTGATGGCGGTGACATAGCCCTGAATCATCTCGGTGACGTCGGCGCCGATCATGTGAGCGCCGATCAGGGCGCCGGTCTTGGCGTCGAAGATGACCTTGACGAAGCCGTCGGTCTCGCCCGCCGCGATGGCCTTGCCGTTCACCTTGAAGGGGAAGCGACCGATCTTGACCTCGCGCTTCTCGGCCTTGGCCCCCTGCTCCGTCACACCGACCGAGGCGACCTGCGGCTGGGCGTAGGTGCAGCCCGCGATGGGCGAGTTCACATTCGGCGTCTTGTAGCCGGCGATGTGTTCGGCGGCGTGAATGCCTTCGTGTGAAGCCTTGTGCGCCAGCCAGGGCGCGCCCGCGCAGTCGCCGATGGCGTACAGGCCCTTCACATTGGTCTGGCAGTGGCTGTCGGTCTTGATGTGGCCGCGGTCCAGTTCGACGCCCAGCGCCTCAAGACCAATGCCGTCGGTGTTGGCGGTGATGCCGACGGCCGAGATGCAGACCTCAGCCTCCAGACTTTCAGCCTTGCCGTTGACTTCAAGATCGACCTTCACGCCCTTGGAATCCTTGGAGACCTTCGTCACCTTGGCGCCGAGCTTGAACTTGATGCCGCGCTTTTCGAAGCCCTTCTGGGCGGCCTTGGAGACCTCTTCGTCCTCGACCGGCATGATGCGGTCGACGGCTTCGACGACCGTTACCTCGGCGCCGAGCGCGCGGTAGAAGCTGGCGAACTCGATGCCGATGGCGCCCGAGCCGATGACCACGAAGGTCTTGGGCAGTTTCTTCGGCGCCAGGGCGTCGCGATAGGCCCAGATCTTGTCGCCGTCGGCCTCAAGCCCGATCTGCGGCAGGGCGCGGGCACGGGCGCCGACGGCCAGCATGACGGACTTCGCTTCGATGGCGCGCGAGCCGCCCGCCTTCAGAGCCACGACGACCTTGGGCGCAGCGATGCCCTTCTCGAGCTTGGCCTCGCCCTCGATGACCTCGATCTTGTTCTTCTTCATCAGGAAGCCGACGCCCTGATTCAGTTGCTTGGCCACGCCGCGCGAGCGCTGGATGATGGCGTCGAAGTCGAACGACGCGCCCGAGGCGGACAGGCCGTATTCCTTCAGGTGTGACAGGCTTTCGAACTTCTCGCCCGACTTCAGCAGGGCCTTGGTCGGGATGCAGCCCCAGTTCAGGCAGATGCCGCCCAGATTCTCGCGCTCGATGATGGCGACCTTCTGGCCCAGTTGGCTGGCGCGGATGGCCGCGACGTAACCGCCGGGGCCCGAGCCGATGACGACGAGATCAAATTCAGCAGCCATGATCAGATCAACTTCTCGATGTCGGCCTTGATGGCCTCGGGTTCAGTCTGGGGCGAATAGCGCGCGATGACGCGGCCTTCGCGGTCGGTCAGGAACTTGGTGAAGTTCCACTTGATGGCCTGTGAACCTAGGAAGCCGCGCTTCTGAAGGGTCAGCCAGGCATAGAGAGGGTGGCGGTTCGGTCCGTTGACCTCGACCTTGTCGAACAGGGGAAAGGTCACGTCGAAGCTGCTGGCGCAGAAGGCGGCGATTTCCGCCGCCCTGCCCGGCTCCTGCCCGCCGAACTGGTTGCAGGGAAAGCCCAGTACCTCGAACGGCGCATCGGCGAAATCGCGGTGCAGCTTCTCCAGCCCGGCGTATTGGCCGGTGAAACCGCATTTCGACGCCGTATTGACGATCAGCAGCGCCTGACCGCGAAAGCGGTCCAGCGCCACGTCCGCGCCATCGATGGCCCGGGCGGAGAAGTCATAGACGGATGCCATGACCTCTCGGCTCCCTTAAGCCAGCATCGCCACGGGATCTTCGATCAGCGGCTTGAACGCCTGCAGGAAACGGGCGCCCGTCGCGCCGTCGACCACGCGGTGATCGCAGGTCAGGGTCACCGTCATGACGGTGGCCACGGCCAGTTGACCGTCCTTGACGACCGGGCGTTGTTCACCGGCGCCGACGCTCATGATGCAGCCCTGCGGCTCATTGATGATCGAGGTGAACTGCTTGATGCCGAACATGCCCAGGTTGGACACCGAGAAGGTGCCGCCCTGGAACTCTTCGGGCTTCAGCTTGCGCTCACGGGCCCGCTTGGCCAGGTCCTTGGACTCGGTCGCGATCTGGGCCAGACCCTTGGTCTCGGCCTTGCGGATGATCGGGGTGATCAGGCCGCCGTCGATCGCAACCGCCATCGAAACGTCGGCGTTGTGATGCATGGCGATGCCCTCGGGGGTGTAGGAGGCGTTCGCCTCCGGCACCATCTTCAGGGCCAGGGCGGCGGCCTTGATGACGAAGTCGTTCACCGAGACCTTGACGCCCTGCGGCTCTAGCATCTTGTTCACCTTGGCGCGGACGGCCATCAGCTGGTCGATCTCGACATCGATGAACAGCGGGAAGTGCGGCACGTTCTGAACGCTGTCCACCATGCGGCGCGCGACGGCCTTCTTCATGCCGTCCAGCGGGATCAGGTCGTAGGTGCCGTCCCTAATTCCCATCTGCGCCAGCGACAGAGCCTTGCGCGGTTCAGCCGAAGCCGCGGCCGTAGCGGCGGCGGCCGGTTGGGCGCCGCCCTTGCCTGCGGATTCCACGTCGCGTTTGACGATGCGGCCGTGCGGGCCGGTGCCCTTGATGGCCTTCAGGTCCAGACCGGCCTGTGCCGCCAGACGACGCGCCAGCGGCGAGGCGAAGATACGGCTGCCGTCATCAGACTTCGGCGCGGCCGGAGCCGGCGTGGTCTGGGCGGGCGCAGCTTCAGCCTTTGGAGCCTCCGCCTTGGGCGCTTCGGTCTTCGGCGTCTCGGCCGGAGCGTCCGCCTTCTTGGGCGCAGGCGCCACAGCATCGCCCGACAGGCGGGCGATCGGCGTGTTGACCTTTACGTTCTCGGCGCCTTCCGGGACGAGGATTTCGAGGATTTCGCCCTCATCGACGGCTTCGACTTCCATCGTGGCCTTGTCCGTCTCGATCTCGGCGATGACATCGCCCGCCGAGACGGTGTCGCCGACCTTGACGTGCCACTTGGCCAGGACGCCCTCTTCCATCGTGGGCGACAGGGCGGGCATCAGGATGTCGGTCATGCCATCACCTTCTTCACGGCGGCGACGATCTTGTCGACGCCCGGCAGGGACAGGGCTTCCAGATTGGCGGCGTAGGGCAGCGGCACGTCTTCCTGGTGCACGCGAAGCGGCGGCGCATCCAGATAGTCGAAGGCGTGCTCGATCACGCGGGCCACCACTTCGGCGCCGACGCCCATCGGACCCCAGCCCTCTTCGGCCGAGACCAGACGGTTGGTCTTCTTCACGCTCTCAACGATGGTCTCGTGATCCAGCGGACGCAGGGTGCGCAGGTCGACGACCTCGACCGACACGCCTTCCTCGGCCAGCTTTTCAGCCGCCTGCAGGGCGAAGCCGACCATGCGGCTGTGCGCCGTGATGGTGACGTCCGTGCCTTCGCGGCGGACCTTGGCCTTGCCGATCGGCACGACGTAATCCTCGACGTCCGGCACGTCGAACTCGTGGCCGTACATCATCTCGTGTTCGAGGAAGACGATCGGGTTCGGGTCGCGGATCGCAGCCTTCAGCAGGCCCTTGGCGTCGGCGGCGTCATAGGGCGCCACGACCTTCAGGCCCGGGATCTGGGCGTACCAGGCGGAATAGTCCTGGCTGTGCTGGGCGGCCACGCGAGCGGCGGCGCCGTTGGGGCCGCGGAACACGATCGGACAGCCCATCTGGCCGCCAGACATGTACAGGGTCTTGGCCGCCGAGTTGATGATGTGGTCGATCGCCTGCATGGCGAAGTTCCACGTCATGAACTCCACGATCGGCTTCAGGCCCGAGAAGGCCGCGCCGACGCCCAGACCGGCGAAGCCGTGCTCGGTGATCGGGGTATCGACCACGCGACGCTCGCCGAATTCCTGCAGCAGGTCGCGGCTGACCTTATAGGCGCCCTGATACTGGGCGACTTCCTCGCCCATCAGGAAGACGTTCTCGTCGCGGCGCATTTCCTCGGCCATGGCGTCGCGCAGGGCGTCGCGGATGGTCGTCTTCACCAGTTTGGCGTCGGCCGGAATTTCAGGATCGCGCAGGGCGATCTTCGGCTGGGCGGGCGCCTCGGCCGGGACGTCTTCGGTCTTGGCTTCGGCGGCCGCTGCCGCCGGAGCAGCCTCAGCCTTGGGCGCAGGCGCAGCGGCGCCGTCTTCGCCAGCCAGACGCGCGATCGGCGTATTGACCTTCACGCCTTCCGAGCCCTCGGCCACCAGGATTTCGAGGACTTCGCCCTCATCGACGGCTTCGACTTCCATCGTCGCCTTGTCGGTTTCGATCTCGGCGATCACCTGACCGGCCGACACGACGTCGCCAGCCTTGATGTGCCACTTGGTCAGCGTGCCCTCTTCCATCGTGGGGGACAGCGCCGGCATCAGAATGTCCGTCACGTATCAGGCCTCCACGTAGACGTCGGTGTAGAGCTCGGACGGATCCGGCTCAGGGCTCTCTTGAGCGAACTGCACAGCTTCGGCCACGATGGCCTTCACTTCGTTGTCGATCGCCTTCAACTCGTCCTCGGTCGCCTTGGCGGCGGCCAGCAAGATCTTGATGTGGTCGATCGGATCGCGGGTCTTCTTGACCTCGTCCACCTCTTCCTTGGTCCGGTATTTGGCCGGATCGGACATGGAGTGACCGCGATAGCGGTAGGTCTTCACTTCGAGGATGTAGGGGCCTTCGCCAGCGCGGGCGCGGGCCACGGCGCGGGCGGCGGCGTCACGCACGGCCAGCACGTCCATGCCGTCGACCTGTTCGCCCGGAATGCCGAAGCTGGCGCCGCGCTGATACAGTTCGGTCGTGGACGACGAGCGCTCGATGCTCGTGCCCATGGCGTACTGGTTGTTCTCGATGATGTAGATGGCCGGCAGCTTCCACAGCTGGGCCATGTTGAAGCTTTCATAGACTTGGCCCTGATTGGCCGCGCCGTCGCCGAAATAGACGAAGCTGACCGAGTCATCGCCGCGATACTTGCCCGCAAAAGCCAGGCCGGTGCCCAGCGCCACCTGGGCGCCGACGATGCCGTGACCGCCATAGAAGCCGGTCGGCACGTCGAACATGTGCATTGATCCGCCCTTGCCGCGCGCCGAACCGCCGATGCGGCCCGTCAGCTCGGCCATGACTTCCTTCGGGTCCATGCCTGCGACCAGCATGTGGCCGTGGTCGCGATAGCCCGTGATGATCTTGTCGTAGCCTTGCTTGACGCTCTCCTGAACGCCGACGGCCACGGCTTCCTGACCGATGTACAGGTGGCAGAAGCCCCCGATCAGGCCCATGCCGTACAGTTGGCCCGCGCGCTCTTCAAAGCGGCGGATAAGGACCATTTCGCGATAGAAACGCAGCAGGTCTTCCTTGGAAGCCTGAGGCGTGTTCGGAATCTTGTCGCCCGCGCTGGGCGAGGTTTTCTGAGCGGCGGCTTTCGCCATCCGGCATCTCCCGGCTTACAGCCCTGTATCAGGGACTCTTATCGTTACGGAAAGGGGCTTTAGCAGCCTTCGTTCCCGAAACGCAAAGCAGCCGACCGGGCTGTAACAATAGTTCAGGAGGCGCGGGGCGCGTCCGGATTGTGCGCGACCTGACCGTTCAGACGCACCACGTAGTCCCGCGGATCGGCGAAGCCGATGACCGCCCT
This sequence comes from Brevundimonas diminuta, assembly GCF_039673845.1. Classification (GTDB taxonomy): domain Bacteria; phylum Pseudomonadota; class Alphaproteobacteria; order Caulobacterales; family Caulobacteraceae; genus Brevundimonas; species Brevundimonas diminuta_E. The sequence continues at coordinate 109,375 of NZ_JBDJMK010000001.1, forward strand.
CGCCCGTTCTTCCAGAAGATCCTTCGACAGGCTTTCGGTGCGCAGATAGCGGACGCGGACCTCAAGATCCTGGCGCTGTTCGTTCAGGCGGGCCAGCTGGGACTGGCGCTGCGTTAACAAAGCGTCGCGTTCTCCGCCACTTAGCAGACCGCGCTCACCCGTCAGGGCCTGCACGCCCAGATAGGCGATCAGCAGAAGCAACAGAACGGTCGGCAGGTATGGCTTCATCTGCTCGGGCACAACGGACGCTCCTTCTGAGCGCGCACAAAATACGGTGACCTATCAGTGACCGAAAATGCCTAACGAACCGTAGCTTGGCCGTAATTGCGAACGCCGCCCCCGAAGTTCGGAGGCGGCGCCCGGCACATCTTCGTGATGAAGCTTATTTCAGCAGCATGCCGTCGCCGAAATAGGCGGCTTGATCGCCCAGCATCTCTTCAATGCGCAGCAACTGATTGTATTTGGCCGTCCGGTCCGAACGGGCCAGCGAGCCGGTTTTGATCTGACCGCAGTTGGTGGCCACGGCCAGATCGGCGATGGTCGAGTCCTCGGTCTCGCCCGAACGGTGCGACATGACGGCGGTATAGCCCGCACGGTGCGCCATATCGACGGCGTCCAGCGTCTCGGACAGGGTGCCGATCTGGTTGACCTTGATCAGGATGGAGTTGGCCAGGCCTTCGCCGATGCCGGCAGCCAGACGGCGCGGGTTGGTCACGAACAGGTCGTCGCCGACCAGTTGGACGCGATCGCCCAGACGGTCCGTCAGCAGCTTCCAGCCGTCGAAGTCGTCCTCGGCGCAGCCGTCTTCGATCGACACGATCGGGAAGCGTTCGACCAGATCGGCCAGATAGTTCACCATGCCCTCGGCGTCGAAGGACTTGCCCTCGCCGGTCAGCTCGTACTTGCCGTTCTTGAAGAACTCGGTCGAGGCGACGTCGAGCGCCAGGTGGAAGTCCTCGCCCGCCAGATAGCCGGCCGCCTGGCCCGCCTTGGTGATGAAGGTCAGGGCTTCATCGGCCGAGGCCAGGTTGGGGGCGAAGCCGCCCTCGTCGCCGACGTTGGTGTTGTGGCCCGCATCCTTCAGCGCCTTCTTCAGGGCGTGGAAGATTTCGGCGCCCATGCGCAGGGCTTCCGAGAAGTTCTCGGCGCCCGTCGGCATGATCATGAATTCCTGGATGTCGATCGGGTTGTCGGCGTGGGCGCCGCCATTGATGATGTTCATCATCGGCGTGGGCAGGATGCGGGCCGAGACGCCGCCGATATAGCGGTGCAGCGGCAGACCGGCCGAGATGGCGCTGGCCTTGGCCACGGCCAGCGACACGCCCAGCATGGCGTTGGCGCCCAGGCGCGACTTGTTCTCGGTGCCGTCCAGTTCGATCAGGGCTTCGTCGATGCGGCGCTGGTCCTCGGCGTCCATGCCGGACAGGGCGTCGAAGATTTCGCCGTTGACGGCGTCGACCGCCTTCTCGACGCCCTTGCCGCCCCACATCTCCTTGTCGCCGTCACGCAGTTCGACGGCTTCGTGCGCGCCGGTCGAGGCGCCCGACGGCACCGCCGCGCGGCCGAAGCTGCCGTCTTCCAGGATCACGTCCACTTCAACCGTCGGATTGCCCCGGCTGTCGAGGATCTGGCGGGCGACGATGTCGACGATATCGGTCATGAAACTCTGCGCTCTGACTGGGTTGGGAAAGGTGGGGCCGGTTTAGACCAGACCCGCTGGAATCGCTACAGGCGAAGCTGCGGCGGCATATGCGAAAACGGCGCGCGAGAAACTCGCGCGCCGCTGGATTTTGCGCCCGGCCGGGGCCGGATCGCCAGAGGAAGACTTAGTCTTCCTGCTGGGTCAGAACCTGACGGCCTTTGTACATGCCGGTCTTCAGGTCGATGTGGTGCGGACGACGCAGTTCGCCGGTGTCCTTGTCTTCGACATAGGTGTTGGCGCCCAGGGCGTCATGAGCACGACGCATGTTGCGACGCGAGGGGGAAGTTTTGCGCTTCGGAACGGCCATGTCCGTCTCAATCTCTAAGTCGGTGCGCCGGTGAAGACGCGAAAACAACAGCGGCGGCCCCCCGATAAGAGCCGCCACGCGAGGGCGGGCTTATGCATGAAGACGCAACCGATTTCAAGGGTCTCGACGCAGACTGACGGAACAGGCGTCAAACCCCGCCTGTCAGGCTTTGCGCCACGGCCTCGCCGATGGCCAGCGAACTGGTCAGGCCGGGACTTTCGATGCCGAACAGGGCCACCAGCCCCTCCATCCCGTGATTCGCCGCGCCATGAAGCTGGAAGTCCGGCTGCGGTTCGCCCGGCCCGTGCAGCTTGGGCCGGATGCCCGCGTAGTCAGGGGTCAGCCGCTCGACCGTCACGCCCGGCCAGAAGCGGCGGATATAGCGGGCGAACTCTTCGGCCTTGGCCGGATCGACCGAATAGTCCTCGGCCTCGACATAGGCCAGATCGGGGCCGAACACGCCCTGCCCGCCCAGATCCTTGCGGTAATGGGTGCCCAGCGCGCCGGGAATCGGCGGCGGATAGATCAGGCGGTTGAACGGCGCCGCGCCGGTCAGGCGGAAATAGATTCCCTTGCCCAGATGGCGCGCAGGAATATCCGCCGCCGGATAGCCCTCGATTCGCGCGGCGACGTCCTGAGCCGACAGGCCGGGTGCGGTGACCAGAAGGCGGCTGGTCAGCGTCATCGCCCCCTCCCCGCCCACGCGGATCGAAAAGCCGCCACCCGGCAGGCTTTCGGCCCCTTCGAACGGGGCCGAGATCACGACCGCGCCACCCGCGTCCTCGATCTCACCCTGAAGGGCCAGCATGTAGCCGTGGCTGTCGAACACGCCGCTCTCGGGCGACAGGATGGCGGCGTGGGCGTTCAGTTCCGGCTCCAGCGCCCGCGCCTGCCCGCCGGTCAGGTGTTCGAGGTTTTCGACGCCATTGGTCACGGCCTGCTGGAAGATGGCCTCGATACGCTCGACCTCGGCTTCCTCGGTCGCCACGACCAGCTTGCCGCATTTCCAGTGATCGACCTTGCGGCTCTCAAGGAAATCGTAGAGGGCGCGTCGCCCCTCGACACAGAACTGCGCCTTCAGCGAGCCGGTCGGATAATAGAGCCCGCCATGGATCACCTCGGAATTGCGCGAGGAGACGCCCTGACCGATGTGCGGCTCCTTCTCCAGCACCAGCACCGTCAGGCCGCGCCGCGACAGCGCCCGCCCGCAGGCCAGTCCCACAGCCCCCGCGCCCACGACCGTCGCATCGAAGTCGAAAGGCGCGCCCATGGTCCTACCTCTTGCCGTAGAGAGCCTTGGCCCGGCCCTCGAAACACTGGATCAGCCTGTCGACCGCCCGGTCGAAGTTCGCCTGAAGCATCATGTCCAGCATGCGCGATTTGAAGGCGAAATCGATGAAGAATTCCAGTCGCGTTCCCTGCGGATGCGGATGGAACTCCCAACGGTTCTTCAGGTGCTTGAACGGGCCGCGGATCAGGCCGACCTCGACCTTGGGCGCGTGGACATCGTGACGCACCCAGGTCGAGAACTTCTCGGTCAGGAAGGCGAAGCCGACCCCAGCCTCGGCGTCCAGCAGATGCACGCCCGGCGCCTCGTCGCGCACGTTACAGACGAGCATGGAGGTGATCCACGGCACGAAGTCGGGATAGGCGCGCACGTCCGCCACCATGGCGGCCAGTTGCTCGGGCGCATAGGGCAGGATGCGCGTTACGCGGTGAACGGCCAAAGGATCAGCGGCCGTTCCGGGACGACAGCTGGGCCTCGCGCGCAGCCCGCAGTCGGGCGAAGTCGTCGCCCGCGTGGTGCGACGAGCGCGTCAGCGGCGACGACGACACCATCAGGAAGCCCTTGGCCCGCGCGATCGCCTCATAGGCCTTGAACTCCTCGGGCGTGACGAAGCGGTCGATGGCGGCGTGCTTGCGCGTCGGCTGCAGATACTGGCCGATGGTGATGAAGTCGACGCCGGCGGAACGCATATCGTCCATCACCTGCATGACCTCTTCCTTGGTCTCGCCCAGACCGACCATGATGCCGGACTTGGTGAACTGGTTCGGGTCGCGCTCCTTGACCATCTGCAGCAGGCGCAGCGAGTGGAAGTAGCGGGCGCCCGGCCGGATCTTCAGATACAGGCGCGGAACCGTCTCGAGGTTGTGATTGAAGACGTCGGGCGTGGCGTCGATCATCACCTCGGCCGCGCCGTCCTTGCGCAGGAAGTCGGGCGTCAGGATCTCGATGGTGGTCTTGGGCGCCTGAATGCGGATCTGGCGCACCACTTCGGCGAAGTGGGCGGCGCCGCCGTCGGAGACGTCGTCGCGGTCCACCGAGGTGATGACGACGTGGTTCAGCTCCATCTGGGCCACGGCCAGACCGACCTTGGCCGGTTCTTCCGGATCCAGCGGCTGCGGCAGGCCGGTCTTGACGTTGCAGAAGGCGCAGGCCCGCGTGCAGGTGTCGCCCATGATCATCAGGGTGGCGTGCTTCTGGCTCCAGCACTCGCCGATGTTCGGGCAGGCGGCCTCTTCGCAGACGGTGTGCAGTCCCTTGGAGCGCACGATATCCTTGGTCGCGTTATATTGGCCCGAGCCGGGCGCCTTGACGCGCAGCCAGTCAGGCTTCTTCAGCACCGCCGATTCCGGCCGGTTCTGCTTTTCCGGGTGACGAAGCTCGGAAGGCTTCTTCTTCAGGGTGTCGATCAGAGTGACCATTGTTGGTGGTCTGAATCCTGTTTTCGAGGGCGGCCGGATTTCTGACGCTATGTCGGCTTTCCGGGTGGCAAACGCAAGGCACAGACGGTTTCAGTCCGGCGCCGGAACAGTCTCACGCAGCGTTACGCATCTTTTCAAGCTGCCCTTGCGTCACTAGGTTCCGGCCTCTTAACCAAGAGAGCCGCCCCGGAGCTCTCTGAAGGAGGACGTGCTTGCTGCGAGCGGCCCTGGACCCTGAGGTCTATGAAGAAACCCTGTTCGACGCGCTGATCGACGCGCGCGCCCGCTATGGCGACAAGGAGATTCTGGAGGACCAGGATCGCCACCCCCTGACCTATACGGGCCTGATCCGCGCCGCCTTCGTGCTGGGCCGCAAGATCGCCAGACTGACGAAACCGGGCGAGCGCGTCGGCGTCCTGCTGCCGTCCAGCGCGGGCGTGGTCGTGACCTTCTTCGCCCTGCACGCCTTCGGCCGGGTGCCGGTCATGCTGAACTTCACCTCGGGCGAGGCCAATCTGAAGGCGGCGCTGAAAACGGCGGGCGTGAAGAAGATCCTGTCGGCCAAGCGCTTCGTCAGCCAGGCCAAGCTTGATGATCTGATGGAGGCGCTGGGCGAGGTTTCCGAGATCATCTGGCTGGACGACATCCGCAAGACCATCGGACTGTCCGACAAGCTGTTCGGCCTCAGCGCAGGCATGGCGCCGCGCCGCTTTCGCGTGAAGGCGGACCCGGATTCGCCGGGCGTGGTGCTGTTCACCTCGGGCAGTTTCGGCGCGCCCAAGGGCGTGATGCTGAGCCAGAAGAATCTGGTCGCCAATGCGCGTCAGGTCGCGGCCCACATCGACCTGGATCCCGACTGGGTGATGTTCAACCCGCTGCCGACCTTCCACTCCTTCGGCCTGACCGGCGGGGTGATCCTGCCGCTGCTGCAGGGGCTGAAAGCGTTCCAGTATCCCTCACCATTGCACGCCAAACAGATCACCGACCTGCTGCCCAAGGTGAAGGCGTCGATCCTGTTCGCCACGGACACCTTCCTGAACCAGTACGCCCGCGTGGCCGAGCCTGACGACTTCGCCACCCTGAAGTTCGCCGTGGCGGGCGCGGAAAAGGTGCGCGAAGAGACCCGCGCCGCCTTCGACGCCAAGTTCGGAGGCCTGACCCTGCTGGAAGGTTACGGCGCCACCGAGGCCGCGCCCGTGGTGGCGGTGAACCACCCCGACCGCAACCGGCCGGGCACGGTCGGCCAGATCCTGCCGGGCATGGAATACCGCATCGAGCCGGTGGAGGGCATCGAGGTCGGCGGCCGCCTGTTCCTGCGCGGTCCGAACGTGATGGAAGGCTATATCTCGGCGCACGACCCAGAGGATCTGGAGACGCTGGCGGACGGTTGGCACGACACGGGCGACATCGTCGACATCGACGCCGAGGGCTACATCACCATTCTGGGCCGGGCCAAGCGCTTCGCCAAGATCGGCGGCGAGATGGTGTCCCTGACTGCGGTCGAGGGCATGGCCGGCGCTGTCTGGCCGGACAGCCGCCACGCCGTCGTCGCCGTGCCCGACAGCAAGAAGGGCGAGCGCCTCGTGCTCGTCACCGACGCCGCCGAGGCCGAAAGCGCCCGCCTGTCGCAATGGGCGCGCGACAACGGCGCCCCCGAACTGGCGGTGCCCAAGAAGATCATCAAGGTCGCCGCCCTGCCCGTTCTGGGCACCGGCAAGGTCGACTATGTGACCATCCAGAAAATGGCTGAGGATGAAATGAAGGCGGCGTGACAAGACGCTTGCCGTTCGGCGCTGGCGCCATAACCTCGGCCGTCCGGTCCCGCCTGCGGGACGTCACGGCCGAGGAGGAATCATGGCCCGACGTTCAACATCACTGGCCACATGGGAGCCGCACGTTCTCAGCATCCTGAGAATCGTGTCCGGCCTGCTGCTGCTTCAGCATGGGGCGCAGAAAATTCTGGACTTTCCGCCGGGCGCCAACGGCGGCGTCGTCGATCTGTCGACGCTGGCGGGCTGGTCAGGACCGATCGAACTGGTCGGCGGCGTGCTGATGGTGCTGGGCCTGTTCAGCCGCCCGACCGCCTTCATCCTGTCTGGCTTTACGGCCGTCGCCTATTGGATGGTCCACGCGCCGCGCAGCCCCTACCCCATCACCAACGGCGGTGAGCTGGCGGCCCTTTACTGCTTCGTCTTCCTGTATCTGGTCTTCGCCGGACCGGGGCCATGGTCGCTGGACAACGCCCTGCGCGGCGGCCGCCGATAAGACGCCGGACGCGGCGTCCGGTCAGCCGATCCGGACGCCCGTCATGGAGATCGAACCGCCCTCGATCACATCATTGAAGAAGCGCACCGGCTCGCCCGGCGCCTGCTGGGCGGCGACATAGAGCAGCGGCAGATAATGCTCGTCCGTCGGCACGCTGAGCTGCGCCTGCTCAGCCAGATGCACCCAGTCGATCAGGGCCTCGTGGTCGCCCGCCGTGAAGGCGCGCTTGACCGCTTCGTTGAAGTCGACGGCCCAGTCATAGGGCTCGCCGCCCGCGCGCTTCCATGTCCGCAGATTGTGCACGAAGTCGCCTGAACCGGCGACGATGACGCCTTCATCCCGCAAGGGGCGCAGGCGTTTGGCCAGTTCATAATGGGCGCGGGCGTCAAGGGTGCGGTCCAGCGACAACTGCACCACAGGCACGTCCGCGTCCGGCCAGACATGGGCCAGCACGGACCATGTCCCGTGATCCAGTCCCCACTGCGTCGTCTGCACGGCGCCGGTCAGCTCCGCCACCCGGGCCGCCAGGGCAGGCGAGCCGGGCGCGGGATACTGCATGGCGTGAAGTTCGGGCGGGAAGCCTCCGAAATCATGGATGGTTTCCGGCTGTTCCTGCGCCGTCACGCCCAGCCCGCGCGTCTCCCAGTGGGCCGAGACCATGACGACGCCCTTGGGCTTGCCGATCTCATCGCCCAGCGCGCGCCAGGCGTCCGCGAAGGGACCGCCCAGAGCGTTCATCGGAGAGCCGTGACCAAAGAAGAGTGCGGGCTGGCGCATGATCCTAACCGTGCAGTTTCTTCGCGATCTGCGCGATGTGGCGGCCCTGATAGCGCGCGCCGTCCAGCTCGGTTTCGCTGGGCATCCGCGACCCGTCAGAGGCGGTGATGGTGCTGGCGCCATAGGGCGAGCCGCCGGTGATCTCGTCCAGACGCATCTGGCCCGCAAAGGCGTAAGGCAGGCCCGCGACCACCATGCCGTGGTGCAGGAAATAGTTGTGCAGACCGGCGAAGGTCGTCTCCTGCCCGCCATGCTGCGTGGCCGAGGCGGTGAAGGCGCCGCCGACCTTGCCGAGCAGCGTTCCCTGCGCCCACAGGCCGCCGGTCTGATCGAGGAAGGCCCGCATCTGCGCCGCCGCCGTGCCGAAGCGGGTGCCCGCGCCCAGGATGATGGCGTCATAATCGGCCAGATCATTCACGGCGGCGACGGGCGCGGCCTGATCCATCTTGTAGCCCGAGCTGCGGGCCAGATCTTCCGGCACGGTTTCCGGGACGCGCTTGATGTCCACTACGGCGCCTTCGACCTGACGGGCGCCTTCAGCGACAGCCTCGGCCATGCGTTCGATGTGGCCATAGGTCGAGTGGTAAAGGACGAGAATCTTGGGCATCACGGCTCCGGCTGAAACTGAAACGATGCATACAGCAACTGCATCAGTGCCTGATTTAGCGTCATGTTGCGGCGCCGCAAGCCCCTCGTCTCAAAAATCCGACACGCCGATCGGACAGATGCGCTGATAGAAGGCGGGATCGGCCGGAACCCTCGCCCCTCGCGACAACAGAAAGCGGTGCTCGACCACCATGGCCTGCTGCTCGATGTTCAGCCCGATCCACTCGCAACGCTCATCGACCGGATAGGCGTAGGCGCCCGGTCCGTCGCCCGCCTTCAGCTTGCCGGTCAGCAGGTTGACGCCGTTCTGCGCCTGCCAGACGTGAACCAGTTCATGGATGAAGACCGCCTGCGTCCTCAACGGCGCCTGTGACAGATCGGGCGTCAGCGTCGCCCGGGGCCAGACGATCCAGTCGCGCCCGAACCAGCGGCCGGGCGCAAAGGCGCGGTTGAACGGCCATGGCGAGCCGATGAAACGGATATCGTCCAGATAGAGGTCGCGTCCGAACACCTCACGCGCCAGCGCCGCCTCGCCGTGCATCAAGGGCCGGATCATCGGCCGACCCACTCCCAGTGCCACGGCTCATAGACATAGGGGACGAAACCGAACCGCCCCGCATTCTTGACCAGCCAGCGATAGGTCGGGGTCTGGCTCATATGGCGTCGGCTGGAGACATCGGTCGAATCCACGCCCATGCCCTGAAGATGGCCGACATAAAGGTCGATCGCCGTGCCGGTGCGATGCGGCGAACAGACGGCGCGGCGCAGGCCGTCGCAATTGCCCTCACGCGCGCAACGGGCGGCGTCAGCCTCCGGGTCGCGGAAGGAGGAGAAGACGCGCAACAATTCCGGTTCGGCGGCGATTTGCGGAACCTCGGCGCGGGCGGCGGCCGCCATGGCGCGATAGGCGTCCAGCACATCACGACGCAACAGCCGGGTCAGACGCTCGGCGTGTTCCTCGCCCGTCGTCAGATAGGCCAGATCGGCGACGGGCGGCGGATCGGGGCATTCCCCCCTCACCCGCGCCATGACGAAGGGGCGCCGCTCCTGCCACAGGCCGCGCAGCACCTGAAACGTCGGCTGGTCGAACCGTCCGCTGGCCGTCAGTCCATAGCGCCCCTGAAACGCCGCCAGCGCCTCTGCGAACCCCGCCGAGGTCGGATCGCAGGGCGAGCGGACCTCATGCTGGATCAGCGGCACATAGGTCTCCCAGCCCAGTTCAGCCGGTCCGAACGGGCTCCATTCCAGCGCATACAGGGATATGGCGTTCGCCTCGGCGACATCGCTCCACGCCCCCGGCGCGCGGTCGCAGATCTGGGCGCCCTGAACATCAAGCTGAGCATCGGCGCACGCCTGTCCGGCGAAGGCGGCGACGGTCACGACGGCGAGGATGCAGGCGGACGCTTTCCACATACCGCCAGCAGGCCCCATGATGAGAGTCGCCGCAACCCCCGGAATGCTTTGTATCCGCGCTCTTCGCGCGTTCGCCGAAAAGCGGCATGGTGATGACTGCGGCCGACTCGCGCCGCGACCGGGCCGTGACCGCATGACCGCAAACGCCGCGCCTTCGTCCACCATCGCCGCGCAGGATGCGCCGCGACGCTCCAACGCCATACTGGCCGCCTTTTCAGGGCCTTGTTTGCCTTTGGCGGCGTTCGGAGTGGCCCTGCCCGTCACCCTGCCGGAGTTCTACGCCACCCACGTCGGCGTGGAGATGGGCACGGTGGCGGCCGTCTTCATGGCGGTGCGGCTGATCGACATCCTGTTCGACCCCTTCATCGGCTGGGGCATGGACAGGACGCGCACGCGACTGGGCCGCTATCGTCCGTGGATGGCCGTGGCGACGCCGATCCTGATGCTGGCTGCGCTGATGATGTTCGTGACGGTTCAGCCGGGCGCCGGGCCTATCTATCTGTTCGCCTGGCTGCTGGTTCTCTATATCGGTTTTTCGATGGGAACGCTGGGCCAGTTGGGCTGGGCCGCCGTTCTGGCGCCGCAGTATGACCAGCGCAGCCGCGTCTATGGCTGGTGGCAGGTGTTCAACATCATCGGCGTGATCCTGATCCTGATCCTGCCGACCATCGTCGTGAAGACAGGCATCGGCAGCTATGTCGACGGCGTGCGGATCATGGGCTGGGCCATCATCATCGCCCTGCCCGTGACGATCGGTCTGGCCATGGTCGCCGTGCCTGAGCCGGTCAACGCAGGCGCCGCGCCGCACGGCGGACCCAGCGCCTATCTGGCCCTGTTCCGGATGAAGACGGTGCGCAAGCTGTTGATCGCCGACCTGCTGCTGGGCATTGCGCCGGGCATCACGGGGTCGCTGCTGTTCTTCTTCTTCGGCCAGATCAAGGGGTATGACCACACGCAGGCGTCGCTGTTCATGCTGATCTACTTCATGGCCGGTCTGGTGGGCGCGCCCATCTGGGCCTGGCTGGCGACGAAGATCGGCAAGGATCGCGCCCTGGCTGTAGCCAGCCTGATCTTCGCCGTCTTCTATGTCGGGGCGACGCTGGTTCCCGGCGGCAACTTCGCCCTGACGGCCTTCGCCATGTTCATTGCGGGACTGCCCTATGCTGCGGGCCTGTTCCTGTTGCGCGCCATGATGGCGGACGCGGGCGATGAGGTGCGGCTGAACACCGGCGTGGACCGCACGGGCCTGATGTTCTCCATCCTGTCGGCCACGACCAAGATGGGGCACGTCTTCGCGCTGTTGCCCTACGCCATCCTGCCGCTGGTCGGGTTCAAGGCCCTGCCTGGGCAAGAGGGGAACAGCGAGTTCTCGCTGTTGATCCTGCAGATCCTGTTCATCGCCGTGCCGGGCCTGCTATTGGCGGCTGCCGCCTGGGTGCTGAAGGGCTATCCCCTGACCGCACGCAGGCATGATGAAATCCGCGCCGCCCTGGCGCAGAGAGACGCCGGACACGCCTGAATGACCCACCCCGTCGACCGCCTGAAAGACATCATGGTTCGCCTGCGTGATCCGGATGGCGGCTGTCCGTGGGACGTTGAGCAGACCTTCGCCACCATCGCCCCCTATACGATCGAGGAGGCCTATGAGGTCGCCGACGCCATCGAGCGCGGCGACATGAACGAGCTGAGGGTCGAACTCGGCGACCTGCTGTTTCAGGTCGTCTTCCATTCGCGCATGGCCGAGGAAGCCGGGCATTTCCAGCTGGAGGACGTGGCCGAGGCCATGGCCGACAAGCTGATCCGCCGCCACCCTCACGTCTTCGGCGACGAAGCCGCCAAGGCCACCGGCCCGGCCCAGAAGGACCGCTGGGAAGACATCAAGGCCGCCGAACGCAAGGCCAAGGAACAGCATGGCGTGCTGGACGACGTGCCGGTCGGCCTGCCCGCCCTGACCCGGGCCGCCAAGCTGACCAAGCGGGCCGGCCGCGTCGGCTTCGACTGGCCCTCGACTGATGAGGTTTTCGACAAACTGGCTGAGGAAGTCGAAGAACTGCGCGTCGAAATCGCGGCGGGCGACAAGGAAAGGGCGCGCGAGGAGTTGGGCGACCTGTTGTTCGTCGTCGCCAATCTGGCCCGCAAGCTGGAAGTCGAGCCTGAAGACGCCCTGCGCGCCGCCAACGCCAAATTCGTGCGCCGTTTCGAATTCATCGAGGCCGAACTGAAGAAGGACGGTCGCACGCCCGATCAGTCCGACCTGCCTGAGATGGACGCCCTGTGGGACGCCGCCAAGGCCGCCGAGCGGGCGTGAACACGGGTCCGTTTGATCTCATCATCTTCGACTATGACGGCGTGATCGCCGACAGCGAACGGCTGAACAATGCGGTGATGGCCGAACTGCTCACCGAAATCGGTTTGCCGACCACGCTGGACGATGCCCTGGCGACCTATCTGGGCAAACGCTGGCTGGACTGCGAGCCGATCATTTCGCAGCGACTGGGCGCGCCCTGCCCGCCCGACGTTCAGGCCGAATGGACCCGCCGCTGTCACGACCGCGCCCGGCGCGACCTGACAGCCGTCGCAGGATTTGAGGAATTTCTGGCTGAACGTCGCGAGCCCCGCTGCATCGCTTCGTCCAGTCCGCCGGACTGGATCGAACTGGGCCTGCGCCATTTCGGCGTCCATGACGCCTTCGCCGGACCGGTCTTCAGCGCCGCCGTCCACGTCAGCCGGGGCAAGCCGCATCCGGACCTGTTCCTCTACGCTGCCGACGCCATGAAGGCCTCGCCGGAACGCACCCTGGTGATCGAGGACAGCCCGACCGGCGTGCTGGCGGGCGCAGCGGCGGGGATGACGGTCATCGGCCTGTGCGCAGGCGGCCACATCCGGGGCGACCATCCCCTGCGCCTGAAACAGGCAGGCGCCCATCAGGTGTTCGACAGCTACGCTGATTTGGCGGAGTGGATCAGGAAGGGCTGATCACCGTATCAGCGCCCCGCCAGCGCCCGCTTCAGCTTGGCGATCGCGACGCGCTCGACGGCGCGTGGTTCGGCGGCGGGGCCGATGGCGGAGACTTCAACGCCGCTGGCCGTGTGGACGGCCGAGCATTTCACATAGAGGCCGTTGCGGACGAACTCGACGATGACTTCGCCAAGCTCAGCGTCGGTCGTCATGCGGCGATCGGTTGGCGCGCCACGTTGCAGTGCGACCATAGCTTGTCCATCGCCTCGACCAGCTTGTCGATCATGGCGTCGTCATGATCCGGCGAGGGGGTGAAGCGCAGGCGCTCGGTCCCCTTGGGCACGGTCGGATAGTTGATCGGCTGGACGTAGATGCCGTGTTCTTCCAGCAGCATGTCCGAAATCAGCTTGCAGTGAACCGGATTGCCGACGTGAACCGGCACGATGTGGCTGACGCTGGGCAGGACAGGAATGCCTGCCTCGGCCAGACGGCGCTTCAAGGTGGCGGCGCGCTCCTGATGGGCGTCGCGCAGTTCCGGGTGCGCCTTCAGGTGGCGGACCGAAGCCAGCGCCCCGGCGGTCAGGGCGGGCGGCAGACTGGTGGTGAAGATGAAACCCGCAGCCCAGCTGCGCACCGCGTCCACGATCACAGCGTCGGCGGCGATATAGCCGCCCATGACGCCGATGGCCTTGCCCATGGTGCATTCAACGATGTCGATGCCATCCAGCACGCCGTCGCGCTCGGCCACGCCCGCGCCGGTCGCGCCGTACAGGCCGACGGCGTGAACCTCGTCCAGATAGGTCAGGGCGCCGTACTTTTTGGCAAGGGCGATGGTGCCAGCGATGTCGGCGATGTCGCCGTCCATCGAGTAGACGCTTTCGAAGGCGATCAGCTTGGGCGCGTCTGCGGGCGCGGCGGCCAGCAGTTCCTCAAGGTGGTCGAGGTCGTTGTGGCGGAAGATGTGACGCTCGCCGCCGCCGTTGCGGATGCCCGCGATCATGGAGGCGTGGTTCAGGGCGTCCGAAAAGGTGATCAGGCCCGGCAGGATCTTCTGCAGGGTCGACAGCGTCGCCTCATTGGCCACATAGCCCGAGGTGAACAGCAGGGCCGCTTCCTTCTGGTGCCAGCTGGCCAGCTCGGCTTCCAGATCGACGGCCGAGCGGGTGGTGCCGGAGATGTTGCGCGTGCCGCCCGCGCCCGCGCCGGTGCGCTCGACCTCGGCCTGCATGGCGTCGATCACCGCCGGGTGCTGGCCCATGCCGAGGTAGTCGTTGGAGCACCAGACGACGACTTCCTGCTGCGTGCCGTCCTCGCGGCGGCGCACCGCGCGGGGGAATTGGCCGCGCACCCGCTTCAGATCAGCGAAGACGCGGTAGCGACCCTCGCTGCGGACCTGATCCACAGAGTTCTGAAAGGCGGACTTATAGTCGAACAAGGCGGCGCTTCTTTCGCGTGTGCAGCTTTGCAGGCCTAATTGCGCGCGCCGCCCTGTCTTGTCCATGTCAGGAGCCGGACAAAACGTCCCAACCCCTTAATTGATAACGGTTCTCAGCTTCACGAATGCCCGCGGTCGTCGGTCCCCATCCTAACCCGACGCGTGCTGGGGCGACCCTTTCCTCCCTGTCGCGCAGCGATGGGGAGGTGGATCGGCGCCGCAAGGCGACGAGACGGAGGGGGCGTCTGGACGGCTGATGTTTGCGTCGCCCCCTCCACCATTAGGTGGCCCCCTCCCCATTTCATGGGGAGGAAGGCTGTGGGTCAGCTCAGCGTGTCGATGCGGCCGCGCAGCATCTGGACCATGGCGGAGAAGTCCTTGCCGCCGTAGCCGAGGCCGTTGAACAGGGCGTAGAGGGCCTCGGCCTGCGCGCCCAGCGGGGTCGAGGCGCCTGCCTTGGCCGCGGCGTCCTGCGCCAGCTTGAGGTCCTTCAGCATCATGGCGGTGGCGAAACCGCCTTCATACTCGCGGTTCGACGGGGCGGCCGGGACCGGACCGGCCCACGGATAATAGCTGGTCACGCTCCAGCACTGGCCCGAAGATTTCGAGGCGATCTCGAAGAAACGCTCCGGCTCCAGACCCAGCTTCTCGGCCAGGGCGATGGCTTCGCAGGTGCCGATCATCGAAATGCCAAGCAGCATGTTGTTGCAGATCTTGGCCGCCTGACCGGCGCCGTGATCGCCCGCGCGGATGGTGATGCGGCTCATCGGCTCCAGACCCGCTTCGACGCGGGCGTAGTCGGCCTCGTCGCAGCCGACCATGAAGGCTAGCGTCCCGGCGTCAGCCGCCGCCGTGCCGCCCGAGACGGGGGCGTCGGCGAAGGCGTAACCCGCCTCCTTCGCCAGACCGGCGACCTTGCGCGCCGTCTCAACGTCGATGGTCGAGCAGTCCAGCAACAGGGCGCTGGCCGGGGCGACGCCCAGAATCTGTTCCGAATAGACGTTGAGGACGTGCGGCCCGGCGGGCAGCATGGTGATGACCACCTCGGCGTCCTTCACGGCCTCGGCGACCGAGCCGACGGGACGGCAGCCGGCCTCGGCGGCGCGTTCCAGCGCGGCGGGCGACAGGTCGAAGGCGGCGACGTCGTGCCCGGCCTTGGCCTGATTGGCGGCCATGCCGCCGCCCATGTTGCCCAGACCGATGAAGGCGATGCGAGTCATCTGTGCGTTTCCCTTATGAAATTGCGCCGAGGGTTAGCGCCGCATGACCCGCTTCGCCAGTCACCAATTTGAGACCCTTCTTCTGCCCGCTCCCGTGATGGGACTGAGAAGAAGGACGTGGAGGCCCCGATAAGGATGCAGGGGGCGCGGCGTCTCCCTGCCCCCTTATGTCGATGTCCTGCCCTCACCCCCCCCCACCCCTCCCCCATCGAGGGGGAGGGCTTTGAGGGACTTGTTACGGCTTGCGGAAGCGATAGACGAACTGGTCGGTCCGGCCACGAATGGCGTCGTCGAAGACGTTCAGGCTGTGGTCGTCGGCGGGGTTGGCGACGGCCTTGCTCTCGCCGTCGAAGACGAAGCCGGCGGCCTCGACCTCCTTGCGCAGCTGGGCGCCTTCGATACGGTGCAGGGTCTCGACCACGGTGTTGGCGGCGCCGGGCGCGGCCTGGTGGTCGATGACGACATAGAGGCCGCCGGGCTTCAGCGCCTTGAAGATGTCGGCGTTCATCTTGGACACGGTCACGCCGAAACGCGGGATGTGGAAGTCGTGGTATTCCTGGCTCATGAAGACCAGATCCAGCGGCTGGTCGAAGGTCATGGCGTCCAGGTCGCCGTTGACACGGCTGACGTTGGGATAGGCGGCGACCAGGGCGTCGGCGCGCGGGTTCTCGCGCTCTGAGGTGCGGTTCGGCACGAAGGCGTAGACGTGGCCGCTCTCGCCCACAACACGCGCGAACAGGCGGGTGAAATAGCCCGCGCCGGGGCGGATGTCGGCGATGCGCTGGCCCGGTTTGACCTGAGCAAAGGCCAGCATTTCGGCGGGATGACGCAGGGCGTCGCGCTCGACCTCATCGGCCGGGCGCAGGGCGTCGGCGACCGCGGCCTGATAGGCGGGCGCGGCGGCGTTCTGGGCCATGGCGGGTGCGGCGGTCACAAGAACGGCGGCGACGGCGGCGGCGAGCAGATGCGGCTTCATGGTGAATTCCTTGATCTTGCGGCTGCCCCGGTCGGGGCCTTCGGACCGCATAAGGCGCGCGGACGGGACGGCTGGCAAGCCGCCCCGTCTCACGATCAACCGGCGGACATGGAGGCCGGAACCTGCTTTTCCTTCAGCGTGACCAGTTCCTCGGCCATGGTCGGGTGGACGGCGCAGGTAGCGTCCCATTGCGCCTTGGTCAGGCCCGCCTTCACGGCGATGGCGGCCAGCTGGATCATCTCGGGGCTGTCGGGACCGACGATGTGACAGCCGACGACGCGCTGGGTTTCCGCCTCGACCACCAGCTTCATCAGCACCCGCTCCTCAGAGCCGGTGAAGGCGTATTTCATCGGGCGGAAGCGGGTGACGTAGACGTCCACCTCGCCCGGGCAGGCGTGGCGGGCCTCGGCCTCGCTCAGGCCGACGGTGCCGACCGGCGGCTGGCTGAAAACGGCGGTGGCGACAGCTTCATAGTCGAAGCGCTGCGGGTTGTTCCTATAGACCGTCTCGTGGAAGGCCACGCCCTCGCGGATGGCGACGGGAGTCAGGTTCATGCGGTCGGTGACGTCGCCGATGGCCCAGATGTTGTCGGCCGTGGTCTTGGAATACGGATCGACCTTGATGGCGCCGTTTTCGTTCAGTTCGACCCCAGCGGCCTCTAGGCCCAGCCCCTTGACGTGCGGGGTGCGGCCGGTGGCGAACATGACCACGTCCGTCTCGATCTTCATGCCGTTTTCGAGGTGGTTGACGAGGCCGCTGTCGGTCTTCTCGATCGACTCATGCTGGCAGCCGAGGATGACCTTGATGCCGCGCTTCTGAATCTCGCCCGCCAGATGGGCGCGCACGTCGTCGTCGAAGCCGCGCAGGATGTTCGGGCCGCGATAGATCAGTGTCGTCTCGACGCCGAGGCCCGCAAAGATGCCCGCAAACTCCACCGCGATGTAGCCGCCGCCCGCGATCAGGATGCGCTTGGGCAGTTCGGGCAGGTGGAAGGCCTCTTCCGAGGTGATGGCGTGTTCGATGCCGGTCAGGCTTTCCGGCTTCCACGGGCGGCCGCCGGTGGCGATCAGGATCTTCTCGGCGGTGATGGTGCGGCCCTCGCCGACAATCTCGACCGTGTGAGCGTCCTTCAGGATGGCGCGGCCGTGGACCAGATCGACGCCCGCCTTGGCCAGATTGGCGGCGTAGATGCCCGACAGGCGGGCGATCTCGACATCCTTGGCGTTCAGGAAGGTCGGCCAGTCGAATTTCGCATTGTTGAAAGACCAGCCGTAACCCTCGGCGATCTCCAGCGCGTGGCTGACTTCGGACGCCATGACCATGAACTTCTTGGGCACGCAGCCGCGCACGACGCAGGTGCCGCCGACGCGATACTCTTCCGCAACAGCGACCTTCTTGCCGCCCAGCGCCGTCAGCCGCGCCGCCCGCACCCCGCCCGAACCGGCGCCGATGACAAAGAGGTCGTAGTCGTATTGGGCCATCGGGCTCTCCGGCAGGATCGGACTCCGAAAACAGAGTCCAATTCGTCTGAATCGTCTGAAATCCGCGCGGCTGAACCGCAGCGCTGACCCGACTTAGGCGCCGGGGCGCGAGGGGGCAAGGCAGCATCCCCTACCCCGCTCATCCCGGCGAAGGCCGGGATCCAGATGCAAACTCTGCCGGCAGCAAGTTTAAGCACGGAGGCAGCGCCACAGTCTTGGAGGATGCGCCTTATAATCTGGGTCCCGGCCGTCGCCGGGATGAGCGGAGTTTAGTTCAGGGCTGCATCGTCTCGACGCCCGCGTCCGTGCCGATGATGGCGAGGTCGGTCAGGTCGAGGAACAGGCCGTGTTCGACCACGCCGGTCAGGCTTTTCAGGTCGGCGGCGAGACGGGCCGGGTCGTTGATGACCTTGCAGGCGGCGTCATAGATCAGATTGCCGCCGTCGGTGCGGATCAGGCCGCGCTCGGCCTCGCGCACGCGGGCGGGCGAGGCGATGTCGTGATCGGCCAGAACATCGGCGATGCGGTTGGCGGTCGTCTTGTGGCCGAAGGCGACGACCTCGATCGGCAGGGGGAAGGTTCCCAGCGCCGGAACCACCTTGGCCGCGTCGGCGATGCAGATGCAGCGGGCCGACGCCTCCCACACCAGCTTTTCGCGCAGCAGCGCCGCGCCGCCGCCTTTGATGAGAGCCAGGCCGGGGCCGATCTCGTCGGCGCCGTCGACGGTCAGGTCGATGCGGGGCGTGTCTTCCAGCGTCGACAGGGTCAGGCCCAGTTCGCGCGCCAGATCGGCGGTGCGCTCTGACGTCGGGACGCAGCGCAGGTCCGGCAGGTTGCGCGCCGCCAGCGCCTTGACGAACCAGGCGGCGGTCGAGCCGGTGCCCAGACCGACCACCATGCCGGGCTCGACGTGGGCGGCGGCAGCTTCGCCGGCGTTCTTCTTTTGCAGGTCGCTCATTTGGTCTTCGTCGTCTTCTTTACGCGCATGGTTTCCATGAAGCGGGCGGCCCAGCCCGGCTTCGTCGTCTGTTCGGCGCGGCCGAGCGCCAGATCGCCGGGCGCGACATCCTTCGTCACCACCGAGCCGGAGCCGACCATGGCACCCGCGCCGATGGTCACAGGCGCGACAAGGGCGCTGTTCGAGCCGACGAAAGCCCCCTCGCCCACCGTGGTGCGATGTTTGAAGAAGCCGTCGTAGTTGCAGAAGATGGTCCCCGCGCCGATGTTGGCGCCCGCGCCCACTTCGCCGTCGCCGAGATAGGCCAGATGGTTGGCCTTGGCGCCCGCGTCCATGCGGACATTCTTGACCTCGACGAAGTTGCCGATCTTGACGCCCTGCCCCAGATCCGCGCCGGGGCGCAGGCGGGCGTAGGGGCCGACCTCGGCGCCGGTCGCGACCTTGGCGCCTTCGATGTGGCTGAAGCTGCGGATGCGCGCACCCTCGGCCACCACCGCGCCGGGGCCGAAGACGACGAAGGGCTCGATGGTCGCGCCCGCGCCGATGTCCGTATCCCAGGCGAAATGGACGGTGTCGGGGGCGCTCATGGTGACGCCCTGCGCCAGGAAATGATCGCGCTGGGTCTTCTGGAACAGGGCCTCGGCCTGAGCCAGTTCGGCCTGCGCGTTGACGCCCATGACGGAGTCTTCGGCGGCGAAGACAGCGCGGGTCGGGGCGCCGCGCCTGCGGGCCAGCTCGACCACGTCGGTCAGATAGTATTCGCCCTTGGCGTTGTCGTTCGTGACCTCGGCCAGCAGGCTGAACAGCAGGCCGACCGGCGCGGCCATGACGCCGGAGTTGCAGGCGGTGACGGCCAGAACCTCGGCGGAGGCTTCCTTGGCCTCGGTGATGGCCAGCAGGCTGTCGCCGTCGAGGATCAGGCGGCCATAGGCGCCGGGGTCGCGGGCCTCGAAGCCGATGACGGTCACGCCTTCATGGGCGTCGGCGAAGACCGGCTCGATGTCAGCGGCCTTCAGTAGGGGCACGTCGCCATAGGTGACGACCACATGGCCCACAAAATCGCCCAGCACGTCCTCGGCGGCGCGCACGGCGTGGCCGGTGCCCAGCGGCGGGTCCTGAACGGCGATGCTGTCGGCGCCGAGGCGTTTCTCGACGTGGGCGCGGACTTCGGGCGAGTGGGAGCCGACGACGACGACGATGCGCTCGCAGCCCAGAGCTTCGGCCGCGTCGATGGCGTGGTCCAGCATGGCGCGGGCGCCGACCGGGTGCAGCACCTTGGGCAGGGGCGACTTCATGCGCGTGCCCTGGCCGGCGGCGAGGATGATAGCTGCGCGAGGATGGGGTGCGGTCATGAATCGATCCGGCGGCTTGTCGTTGCCTGCGATCTAGCCCATTGCCGGGGTCTTCGCGAGCCGGGAGACAGATGAGTGAGTATTGAGCGCGACCTGGAAGGCTGGACCATCGCCTTCGATCTGGACGGGACTCTGGTGGATTCGGCGCCGGACCTGATCGGCACGCTGAACCGGATGCTGGCGCAGTATGAACTGCCGCCCGTGCCCATGTCCTCGACCCGGCATCTGGTCGGGCACGGCGCCATGGCCATGCTGCGTCACGGCTTCATGGAGGCGGGCGCCAGCTGGGACGAGGCCCACGCCCCCGGCCTGTTCGAGCGCTTCATCGAGGATTACACGGCCCACATCGCCGATCACAGCGTGGTGTTCGACGGCTGTGTCGCGGCGCTGGACCGGCTGAGCGCACGCGGGGCGATCCTGTGCGTGGCGACCAACAAGCGAACGGACCTGTCGGTCGCGCTGATCGAGGCGCTGAAGCTGACGCACCACTTCGCCTTCATCGCCGGGCCGGATGTCGTCTCGGCCCGCAAGCCCAGCGGCGCCCACATCATCGAAGCGGTGCGCAAGGCGGGCGGCGATCCGGCGCGCTGCGTCATGGTGGGCGACAGCACCACCGACACCAAGGCGGCCAAGGATGCGGGCGTGCCCTGCATCGCCGTCAGCTTCGGTTATAATGACGTGCCGCACGCGGAACTGGGCGGCGACGTGATGATCGACCACTACGACGAGTTCGAGGATGCGCTGGCCGGGGTGATGCGCGCCTGATTTTCATGCGGACAGCTTGAGCGTAAAGGCGCATTGAAGGCGTCTGCAGCGAGGCGAAGAACAGCATGAGCGCCAAGACCTTCTATCTGGCCATGGCCGTCGTGGGGACCGTGGTTCCCTGGCTGTTCTTCGGCTCCTTCTTCGGGACGCACGGACTGGATGCGCCCCTGTTTCTGCAGTCGCTGTTCGCCAACGGCGCTGCGGGCGGTTTCTCGGCCGATGTGCTGATCTGCATCGCCATATTCTGGGTGTGGTCGTGGCGCGATGCGCGCGAGCGCAAGGTGGCGCGCTGGTGGCTGATCCTTCCGGCCAGTTGTGTGGTCGGGTTGTCGCTGGCCCTGCCCCTCTATCTGTATCTGCGCGAGCGCGGCTGACGCCGCCGGTCGCCAAGGGTGCGGGCGCGCGCCGCTAAGCGCGCATCAGAAAAACTCCTGCTGGTTTTAGAACTTCTACTCATCAACCGCCTCTGCGGCGGTTGCCGTCCGGGTGACCGCGAAACACATAGACCGACTGCTTCTCGCCAAAGGTCGTCATGTTCCGTCGCTTCTTCGCCATTCCCCTGTGGCAACGCACCGCCGCCGGGTTCGCCCTGGGCATCATCGCCGGTCTGATCCTGCGCGAGCAGGCCGTGGTCTGGCTTCAGCCGATCGGCGACGTCTATCTGAACCTGATCCGCATGGTGGTGGCGCCGCTGGTGCTGTTCACCATCGCCAGTTCGATCGCCAAGCTGGGCGAAGGGGTCGGGGCGGTGCGGCTGGGCGTACGGACCATTATCTGGTTCGCCATCACCTCCCTGTTGGCCGTGCTGGTGGGCTTTGCGTTCGGCCACATCATCAATCCGGGCGTGGGCCTGTCCGACCTGCCGCTGGGCGAGGTGAAGGCGCGCGAGATCCCCTCGCCGCTGCAGGTGCTGCTGGGCGTGGTGCCGACCAATCCGTTCGCCTCTCTGGCCGAGGGCAAGGTGCTGCAGATCATCTTCTTCTCGGCCCTGCTGGGCGCGGCGCTGGTGGCGCTGGGCGACCGAGCGCAGAATGCGCGCAGGCTGGTGGATGAGGGCGCGGCCCTGATCTTCCGCATCACCCGCTGGGTGATCCAGCTGACGCCGTTCGGGGTGTTCGGCCTGATCGGCTCGGTCGTCGGCGGCTATGGCTGGGAGGCGCTGCTGCCGCTGGGCAAGTTCATCTTCGCCATCTATGCGGCCTGCCTGTTCCACATCTTCGTCGTCTATTCGGGCCTGCTGAAGCTGCACGGATTGAAGGTGGTCAGCTTCTTCCGCGGCGCGGGCGCGGCCATGCAGACGGCCTTCGCCACCTCGTCGTCGCTGGGCACCCTGCCCGTCACGCTGCGCCAGACGGTCGAGCGGCTGGGCGTGCCGCAGGCCTATGCGTCTTTCGCCGTGCCGCTGGGCGCCAATGTGAAGATGGACGGGTGCGGCGCCATCTATCCGGCCATCGCCTCCATCTTCATCGCCCAGTATTTCAAGATCGACCTGACGCTGACGCAATACATCTTGATCGGCCTGACGGCGGTGCTGGGATCGCTGGGCACGGCGGGCGTGCCGGGGACCAGCATCGTCATGCTGACCCTGACGCTGTCGACGGCGGGGCTGCCGCTGGAAGGCGTCGGCTATATCATCGCCATCGACCGCATCATCGACATGATGCGCACGGCCACCAACGTCACCGGCCAGATGGTCGTGCCCGTCCTGGTCGCCAAGGAAGAAGGCATCCTGAACCAGGGCATCTATGACGGCCACGTCGCCTGGCTGCCGGGCGACCCGGAAGACGAAACGCCGGAGGGCGCGCGGGCGGCGGGGATCTGAGCATCCGGCCGTTGCCGGCTGACGTGACCTCAAGGTGAAAAAAAGCCCGACGCAGAGCGCCGGGCGGAAAGTCATTTTGGTGATGGTGGGTGTCCTCGAAGAAAGAAGACAGGCTTCTGAATCAACCGGTTTGGTTAATGGCGCGTTAACGCCGTTTGTTCCGGCGGAGCTGCGTCCTCATCGGGCAGCCAGGTCGTCTGGCGCGCCGAAGACGACAGTTGCCGGGTGATGCGCCATCCCTCGCCCGCGCGTTCTGCATGGTCGGATGGACCGCCGGGCCCGGGATAGTCGAAAACCTGCCCGTCCACATGGAGGGCGCCTGCGCGATCGGCCATCGCGGGCACAAGGACGCTCCAGCGCCCCTGCCGGTCCGCCGTCACCTCGGCCGCGCCTCCGCCTGCGCGGATGGACAGGGTCTGGCCGGGCCGGGCGCGGCCCGAAGCGATCAGGCCGCCGCCGTCCCCGTCCAGAGCGTCCAGCGCCGGACCGGGTGTCAGCCTCAGGCTGGGGCCGCCTTCCATCAACAGCGCCGCCAGTTCCTGACGGTCGCCCGCGATCAGAAGCTGTTGCGGGCCGGGCGTCGTCACCTGCCCCACCTGGTTTTCCGGCGTCAGCAGCCGCCCGCCTGCAGCCGCGTCGAGCTGGATTTCAAAACGGCCCTGACTATCCGCCGCCGCAGCAACAGCCGAGCCCTGTCCGCCGCTGAGAATGACGCGCGCGCCCGGCGCCGCGACACCCCGCACCAGAACGCCGCCGGACGGCCGGGGCGAAACGCTGAGAATGCGTGGCGTGGGCGCCCAGTCGTCTTCGCGCATTTCGGGGGCGTCTGTCGCGGCGTCGTTCCGCGGCGCGCCGCAGGCCGACAGGGCCGTGGCCAGCGCCAGACCCAAACACGCCAGCAAACCGTTCCTTCGTTCCATCCTGTCCCGCATCGCTATAGGCTGTCTGTCCAGATAGACGGCTCCACCCGCCAGGCCCAGCCTCTTCGGCCCGGCCGCGCGGTCCCCCGCCTGTCTTCACACGCCGCCAGAGGTCGCCAAAGGTTCCCATGTCCCTGCCCTCCGTCAACATCGCCCCGTTCGAGGGCCGTTCCGCCTGCCTGTTCTGCGGTTCCTCCGATGGAACCGATCCCCGCTATATCGAGGCGGCGGCGGCGTTCGGCAAAGCCGTGGCCGAGGCTGGATGGCGTTTCGTCTATGGCGGCGGCGGCGTGGGCCTGATGGGCGCCTCAGCCCGTGCGGCGCATGAGGCGGGCGGGCGCGTGGTCGGCATCATGCCCGCCTTCCTGCGCAGCCGCGAGCGCCTGTTCGACGATGTGGAGACGATCGTCGTCACCTCCATGCACGAACGCAAACAGCTGATGTATGACGAATCCGACGTCTTCGTCGTCGCGCCCGGCGGCGTCGGCACGCTGGAAGAAGTCGTGGAGCTGCTGTCGTGGAAGCGGCTGGACCTGCACGCCAAGCCGGTCATCTTCCTGAATCTGGACGGTTTCTGGGACGGCTTCTTCACCCTGATCGAACACACGGTCGAAAAAGGCATGACGCCGCGCAGCTTCCTGGACGCCTATGTCAGCGTCGATTCGGTGGAGGGTGCGATCGAGGCCATGAAATCCGCTCAGGACACGCCTCATTTGCAACATGATCGCCGGTAAGTAAACGTGCGTCAGTAACGTCGGTCCGTGAAACGAGAAGCTGATTGACAGTTTTCTTAAAAAACGGCCTATGGCGTTGCTGGGCGTGCGCCCTACCCATATCGGAGACTGTTCATGCGTGCTCTTATCGCCGCCGCCGTCCTGTTCGCGGCCGCCCCCGCCCTTGCTGAAGCCCCGGCGACCAGCGCCACCCTGGCCGACGCCGCGACGGCCCCCAGCGGCCGCGTGATCGTCGACGGCGCGACCTGGCGCTGCGAGGGCGACGCCTGCACCGCCACCGGCGGCTCGAACCAGCCCGCGACGCGCGCCTGCCGTCGCACCGTGGCCAAGATCGGTCCTGTGACCAGCTTTTCCTACAAGGGCCAGTCCCTGAACGAAGAAGAGATCGCCGCCTGCAACGCGGGCTGATCCCGGCTTCAGCCTCGAATGAAAAAGGCCGCCTTCATGACGAAGGCGGCCTTTTCTGTATGCGTTTCGCGAAGCGTCAGGCGGTTTCGCCCTTCAACCTCTGAACCAGACGGTCGCGGCCGATCAGCGGGATCATGGCGGCCATGTCCGGCCCGTGCGCCTGCCCCGTCAGCGCCAGACGCAGCGGCATGAACAGGCCCTTGCCCTTGGCGCCGGTCTTGTCCTTCACCGCAGCGGTCCAGACCGACCATGCCTCAGCGTCGATGGTGCCCGGCAGCAGCTCCAGCGCAGCGGCGGCGAAGGCGGCGTCCTCGATCACCGGGGTCACCGGGCCGGTCACGATCTTCGCCATTTCAACGACATCGCCGAATCTGTTGAGATTGCCCTTCACCGTGTTCCAGAAGGTCTCGCCCAGATCGACGCCCAGAGCCTCCAGACGCGGCCGAGCCTCGGCGTAGTCGATGGCGTGCACCGCCTGGGCGTTCAGGCGATCCAGATCGGCCGTGTCGTACCGTGCGGGCGAGCGGCCCATCTTGGAGAAGGCGAAGGCCTCGCCCAGCGCCTGTAGCGAGGCGGCGACCTCCAGATTGTCCGAGGTGCCGATCTTGCCCAGATGACTGGTGATGGCGATCGGCTCATAGCCATCGGCGCGCATGTCCATGATGGCCAGCGAGCCCAGACGCTTGGACAGGGCCGTGCCGTCGGCGCCGACCAGCAGCGGCATATGGGCGAAACCGGGAACCTTGGCCCCCAGCGCCTCGAAAATTTCGATCTGGGCGCCGGTGTTGGTGACGTGGTCCTCGCCCCGGATGATGTGGGTGATCTCCATGTCGATGTCGTCGACGACCGACGGCAGCGTATAGAGGAACAGGCCGTCTTCGCGGATCAGCACCGGGTCGGACATGGAGGCGGTGTCCACCTCGGCATGGCCACGCGCCAGGTCTTCCCACGCGACGCGCTTGCCTTCCAGCTTGAAGCGCCAGTGCGGACGGCGGCCCTCGGCCTCGAAGGCGGCCTTCTCGGCGTCGGTCAACGATAGGGCGGCCCGGTCGTAGATCGGCGGCTGGCCGCGCGACAACTGCACCTTGCGGCGGCGGTCCAGCTCATCGGCGGTTTCATAGCAGGGATAGAGGCGGCCATCGGCCTTCAGCCTGGCGGCGGCCTCTTCATAGCGGTCGAACCGCTTGGACTGGTTGTAGCGCTCGTCCCACGTCAGGCCGAGCCACTTCAGGTCGATCTCGATATTGTCTTCCGACTCCTGCGTCGAGCGGACCAGATCGGTGTCGTCGATCCGCAGCACGAAGGAGCCGCCCTGCCCCTTGGCGAACAGCCAGTTCACCAGAGCCGTGCGGACATTGCCGACGTGCAGCTTACCCGTGGGAGACGGAGCGAAACGAACCTTGACGGACATGAGGATCCTGCGAGCCTGAAAGCGAAGGCGGCCGGGCGGCCCGCCGCAGACCATGATGATCCGGGCAGAGCGTCCAGTCTCTAAAAACGTCGAAAAGGCGTCGCACCCGCGCGGGCGCGACGCCGTTCCGATGAGGGTCTAGGTCGATCACGTCCCCCTCGAAGTCAAGAGAGACGCGCGCCGAAACCGGTCAGGAGCGGGCCGGTTTCTGGTCCAGGATCTCGATCAGCGACCAGCGGACCGACGACGCATCGGCCGGCGGATTGGCCACGGGCGTCCCGCGGACGCGCAGGCGGTATTCGACGCCGGGCTTATGCTCGAAGCCGTCGTAGCCGAAGTAGTGGAGCTCCCACGGCTGGCTTTCGGATTCGCGGACCTGCAGGCAGGTGGTCCGCATCACGCCCGCGGTGCAGGGCCGCGTCTCGGCGGCCACAAAAACTGTTTTCTCAACGACGCCGGAGGGGGCCGTTTCGACAGCAGGCGTCTGGGCGCAGGCGCCCAGCGTCAGCAGGACGGCGGAGGTCAGGACAGCGAAACCACGGGTCATGAAGGATCCTTGCAATGAAAAAGGCGCAACGGCGACCACCATCGTCGCCGCTGAGCCCTAACCTGCACCGACAACATGACCCAAGATTGAAGCCAAACCGCAATTCCCGTCATTTGACGAAAGTTTGCGTCGCCTGAAACTTGCGTCGTCTGTCAGTCGTCGCGGTGGACCCGTTCGCGGCGCTCATGCCGCTCCTGAGCCTCGACCGACAGGGTCGCGGTCGGGCGGGCCTCAAGGCGGCCCAGACCGATCGGTTCGCCCGTATCCTCGCAATAGCCGTAGGAGCCGTCCTCGATCCGGCGCAGGGCCTCGTCGATCTTGGAGATCAACTTGCGCTGACGATCGCGGGTCCGAAGCTCAAGCGCGCGGTCGGACTCGGATGAAGCCCGGTCCACCAGATCGGGGTGGTTTTCGGTCTCGGCCTTCAGATTGGTGACGGTGCCCTTGGACTCGCGAAGGATGTCGTCCTTCCAGGTCAACAGCTTGGTCTTGAAATAGGCGATCTGCCGCTCATTCATGAACGGCTCGTCGTCGGTCGGCCGATACGCAGCCGGGTCCGTGGACATTACTGAGGCCAATGCGGTCATCGCACTCACACTCGTTTCTCTATCGCGCCCCCCTGCGGCGCATGGGCCGTATAGGCAAGCGCAAGAGTCGCGGCAATGGCGTTCGCGAGTCCGTGATATGGCTAAGCTGCGTGCAACAGGGGGTAGTGTGGCGAATTATCCTCACATGAACCGTGAAAACGGGGGTTCGGCCGAAGTTTCAACGCCTTCAGGCGCGTGAACGGCTCATTTCCGCTTTCGCCAATTCCACCTCTGCGCGCAGGTCGATCTGATCCAGCACGAGCTTCAGACCCGGCTCGGCGTCCTCTTCCCGCTGCTCGCGCAGGTCGCGGGCCAGTCGCCCCAGAGCGGCCGCGCCGTCCTGTCCGCCCAGCATGGCCAGCTTCAGATCATCTAGCCGGTCCAGCAATCCAGAGCCGCGACGGATGGCGCGACGGCGACGCTCGGTCGGGTCTTCAACCCCCTGAAGCGCCATCAGGGCCGCAGCCCCGGTGACGCCCGATGCCGATGATGTCGCCCCCGCCTGCGCCGTCGGCACCGCGCCGCCAGTCGACGGCAGGGCGAAACCGCCCGCCGCACGGGCCGCTGGCCGCGCGGCCGGCGTCGAAGCGGCGCCCAGGGGTCCGGTGACCTTCATGCGTGACGTCTCCTTCTAGGCTTCGCACCCTGCCGCAAGGGGCTGAAGCCTTGGTTAACAGCCCGGCAAAACCTGCCGCGAGGCGCCGCCACACAAGCAGCCATTCCTTGAAATTGCTGACGTTTTCATCCGGCACGATCCTCGCATGGTTAATGGCGAACGCTCAAGCAGGGACGCCTGTCGCATGCAGAAGTTGCTTACCGCCCTTATCGCCCCGGCCCTCGCGGCCCTGATCCTCGTCGCCCAGCCGGGCGTCGCAGAGGCCCAGTCGCGCATCAAGGACATCGTCTCGATCGAGGGGGTCCGCTCGAACCAGCTGGTCGGCTATGGACTGGTGGTCGGGCTGAACGGCACCGGCGACAGCGTCCGCAACTCGCCCTTCACCCGTCAGTCGCTGGAAGGGATGATGGAGCGTCAGGGCGTCAACATCCGCGGCGCCAATCTGAACACCAAGAATGTGGCCGCCGTCATGGTCACGGCCGAACTGCCGCCCTTCGCCACGCCGGGCTCGCGGCTGGACGTCAGCGTCTCGGCCATGGGCGACGCCAAGAGCCTGCTGGGCGGCACGCTGCTGGTCACCGCGTTGCAGGGCGCCGATGGCGAGATCTACGCCGTGTCACAAGGCTCGGTTCAGACCGGCGCCGTCTCGGCCTCTGGCGCGTCAGGCTCCTCGATCACGCGCGGCGTGCCCACGGCGGGCCGCATCGCCTCGGGCGGGGTGGTCGAGCGCGAGACCGGCTTCGACCTCGCCTCCATGCCTCTGGTGCGACTGAGCCTGCGCAACCCGGACTTCACCACGGCCCAGCGCATCGCCGCCGCCATCAATGAGACCTACCCCCAGACCGCCTTTGCTGAAAACGGCACCGTCGTCGCCATCCGCGCCCCCCAGAATTTTGGCATGGCCGGCTTCCTCAGCCGGGTTGAGAACCTGCCTGTCCAGATCGACACTCCGGCCAAGGTCATCATTGATGAGGTCAACGGCGTCATCGTCATGGGCGAGGCCGTGCGCATCTCCACCGTCGCCGTGGCGCAGGGCAATCTGACCGTCTCGGTGCAGGAGACGCCGCTGGTCAGCCAGCCCGAGCCGTTCAGCCGCGGCGGTCAGACCGTCGTCGTGCCCCAGTCGGACATCAGCATCTCCGAAGAAACCGGCCGCCAGATGCGGATCGTCGGCGGCTCGACCTCCCTGTCCACACTGGTCAACGGCCTGAATGCCCTGGGCGTCAGCCCGCGTGACATGATCAGCATCCTGCAGGCCATCAAGGCCGCCGGCGCCCTGCAGGCCGAAATCGAGGTGATCTGATGAGCCCCCTCTCCGCTTCTCCCGACCTGCTGCGGGCCAACCTTCCAGCCGACGCCGCCCCCTCGAAAGACCGCGAAGCCATGCGCCGCACGGCCGAGGCCTTTGAGGCCAGCTTCCTGTCGCAGATGATGAAGCCGATGTTCGAGAGCCTGAGCACCGAGGCGCCCTTCGGCGGCGGCGCGGGCGAGGCCGCCTGGCGCGGCTTTCTGGTCGACGCCATGGCCCAGCAGACGGTGAAGGCGGGCGGCGTAGGCCTCGCCGACAGCGTCATGGCCCAGATGATCAAGATGCAGGAGCAAGGCGCATGACCGCTGATGTCCAGACCGCCGCCCTGCGCGTGCAGCACCTGACGCGTCTGACGCGCGATCTGACCGAGCGCCTGTCTGTTGAAATGGAGGCCCTGCGCGCCCACCGGGCTCAGGATCTAAGCGACGGCATGGCCCAGACGCAGGAAATGGCCAACCTCTACCGTCGTGAATCCGCGCAGGTGAAGGCCAGCCCAGCCGCGATCGCCGCTGCGCCCGAGGCCGACCGCCGCGCTCTGATCGAAGCGACCGAAGACTTTGAGGCCGTTCTGGCGGAACACGCCGTCGCTGTCGAAGCGGCGCGTCAGGTGTCCGAAGGTCTGGTCCGCACCATCGCCGCCGAGGTCGCGGGCGCCCGCGCTCAGGGCGTCGGCTATGGCGCCTCGGGTCAGGCCATGCAGGGCGACGGGCGGGCTGTGGCGCTGAACCGCACCGCCTGAGCGACACCGCCTTGGCCAGCGGCTCAGGAACCGCCGCCCTTCGTTAACAGTTTGAAGGCTTTCTGGGCCTTTTCTTAATCGCCCCGGCGTATCGTTCAGTCATGACCCTCACACCGCGCCTTCTGGGGCTGGCTTTTGCTTCTGCCGATACCTTGATCGAAGTCGATCAGCAGGGCGTGGTGCGTCTGGCGCTGGGCGCGGGCGCCGTCGAGGGGCAGCAGACGGCGGAATGGGTCGGCCATCCTTTCGGCGACCGCCTGTCCGCCAGCAGCGCCGCCGCCCTGCAACGGATGATGGAGGCGCTGAGGCCCGGCCAACGCAGCGCCCCACTGGATATTCTGGTCAGTTGCGGCGAGGGCCGGCTGCGCCGCGCCTGCCTGCGCGCCTTCGCCCTGCCCGAGATCGCGCCCGCCCTGTCCTGCGCCCTGTCCTATGAAGGCGCGCCCTTCGACATGGCGGATACGCCCCTGCCCGACGCGGCGCCCGTACAGGACGCCGAGGGTTTTCTGAACCACGCGCGCGCCAGCCTGTCAGAAGGCGAGACCGGTGCCCTTCAGCGGCTGGCGCTGGCCTTCATCGACGTGAACGGCCTGCAGGGCGTCGACCCCGCCACGCTGGAACGGGTCCACAGCCGCATCGGCGCCAGCCTGAACGCCGCCTCGCACGACGGCGCGAGCGCAGGGCGTCTGACCTCCGATCGTTACGCCCTGATCCGCGATGTGGACGACACCCGCGATCTGGCCGCCGAAATGCAGAGGGCCGGTCAGGCCGAGGGCGTGGCCCTGTCCGCCGTGGCGACGCAGAGCGCCCTGGGCGGCGACGCGGCCTCGGCCCTGCGCGCCATGCGGTTCGCCATCGAGGGGTGTCTTAAGGACGGCGGGCTGGATCAGCCGGAACTGTCCTTCGCCGATTCCCTGCAACAGACGCTGAAGGACGCCGAATATTTCCGCAGCATTGTGCGCGACCGGAATTTCGCCCTCTTCTACCAGCCCATCGTCGACCTAAAGACGCGCGCCGTGCATCACTTCGAGGCGCTGGCCCGCTTCGGCAAGGGATCAGGCCCCGCCGCCGCCATCCGCATGGCCGAAGAACTGGCCCTGATCGACGGCTTCGATCTGGCGGTGGCCGAAAAGGCGGTGCGGCGCCTGCGCGAACCGGGCGGCGGCCTGCTGAAGATCGCGGTCAATGTCTCGGGCGCCTCTCTGGCCAGCGACGCCTATGTCGCCGCCCTGCTGAAGATGACCGCCTCGGCGCCCGATGATCGGCGCCGTCTGATGGTCGAGGTGACGGAGACCGCCGCCCTGGCCGATCTGGCCGCCGCCGATCGCCGTCTGGGCGCCCTGCGCAACGCCGGGATCAAGGTCTGCATCGACGATTTCGGCGCGGGCTCGGCCTCATTCGACTATCTGCGCGGCCTGTCGGTCGATGCGGTGAAGATCGACGGCGCACTGGTGCGCGATATCGACATCGACGCCCGCACGCGCACCCTTGTCGCCCATCTGGTCGAACTGTGCAGTTCGCTGGACCTCGAAACCATCGCCGAAATGATCGAGACGGAACAGGTCGCCG
This sequence comes from Brevundimonas diminuta, assembly GCF_039673845.1. Lineage (GTDB taxonomy): Bacteria > Pseudomonadota > Alphaproteobacteria > Caulobacterales > Caulobacteraceae > Brevundimonas > Brevundimonas diminuta_E. Next base: position 140,958 of record NZ_JBDJMK010000001.1, read on the forward strand.
ACGCCCTGCGCGATCTGGGCGTCACCCACGGTCAAGGCTGGCTGTTCGGTCGGGCCGAGGCCGAGCCGCGCACCGTCCTGCCCCCCCCCACGATCCGCGGACGCCGTCAGGGCGTGGTCGAAGGCTGGAGCTGACCATCCTTTAGCACGATGGTCCGGTCGACACCCAGATTCGTCAGAAAATCAGCGTCATGGCTGACCACCACCAGAGCGCCGTCATAGCCTGACAGGGCCGCCTCGACCGCTTCAACGGAATCGATGTCCAGATGGTTGGTCGGTTCGTCCAGCACCAGCAGTTGCGGCGGCTGAACGCCCGTCATGATGCAGGCCAGCGCCGCACGCAGACGCTCGCCGCCCGACAATTCGCCCACACGCCGGTCCGCCTGCACATTGCGGAACAGAAAGCGCGCCAGCGCCGCCCGCGCCGCATTGGGCGCGCCCTGCGGGTTCAGCCGCAGCCACGCCTCAACCAGGGTTTCGTCAGGCTTCAGCATGGACGCCTGTTGATCCAGCAGGGCCGCACGGACCGGCCGCTCGACCGTCCCCGATGACGGTTCGGTCAAGCCCGCGACCAGCTTCAACAGCGTCGTCTTACCCGCCCCATTGGGACCAACCACGGCGATGCGTTCCGGCCCGGTCAGGCGCAGGGAGATCGGCCCCAGCAGGCGGCGACCGTCATCGACCGTCACGACCGCCTCGTTCAGGTTCAGCACCATGCGGCCGGCAGGCAGGCCCGTCGGCGGCATGGCCAGCGCCATCTGGCGCACCTGCTCGACCCGTTCACGCGCCTCGGCCAGATCGGTTTCGACGGCCTGACGTTTGCGTTCCGCCAGACGCTGACCGCGCGCGCCGCTCTCCTCGGCCCGCTGGGCCTGGGCGTCGAGCAGGATCTTGGGGTCGGAGCTGTTGGCGCGCGCTATCTTGCCTGCGCGGTCGCGCCTTGCCTGACGCTCCTGCGCCATCTGCGTCTCACGCTGGACCCGGCCGATGGCGCGCTCGGCCTGTTCCAGATCGCGTTCGGCGGCGGCCCGCTCGGCGTCGCGACGCTCTACGTACAGATCCCAGCCGCCGCCATGCACGCGCGCGCCAAGGCTGGACAACTCCACGATGCGATCCACGCAGCGCAGCAGGGCGCGGTCGTGGCTGACCAAGACCACTCCCCCCGGCCAGTCAGCCACCACATCGGCGATCATGGCGCGGGCCTCGGCGTCCAGATGGTTGGTCGGCTCGTCCAGCACCAGCAGGTCCGGCGCCGCCAGCTTCAGCCCCGCCAGCCGCAGGCGCGTCTGTTCGCCGCCGCTGAGGTCCGCCGTGCGGCGATCCAGCGCCAGATCGGCCAGACCGACCTCGGCCAGAGCGGTCTGCATCCGCTCTTCCACCGTCCAGTCCGCCTCGGCCATGTCGTCCAGCGAGCCTTCGCCCGCCAGCACACGATTTAGAACCGCCAGAGGCGCCGCGACGCCCAGCGTATCGGCGACCGTTTCATCATCCGCCGGCGTCTGGGCCTGCGCCAGCCAGCCGACCGTTCCGGCGCGCGCGATGGCGCCCTCGGCAGGTTCAGCCAGACCGGCGACGAGGCGCAGCAGCGTGGTCTTGCCCACGCCGTTGCGACCCACGACGGCCGTGCGTTCACGCCCGAAGGCGAGCGTCAGATTGTCGAAGAGGCCTCTGCCGTCAGGCGTGCGGGCCGCGACGCTGTTGAGCGTCACGAGTGCGGATGCGAACCGGTTTGGGCTTGGGTTGTGCGAGGACATAGGCGAACACGAGCAGCGGAACGGAAAGGGCGAAACCGATTTCCAAAGTGCTGATCATGATCGTCGCGCCTCCTCACTGATGCGTTGGCTGAGTGAAGGATGGGGACGGACGTTTCGTAACGCAACCCCCAATTTGCAGCTCAGCTTTCGCAGGGTCGCCTTGGACAATCGGCGTCATGGCCTTCTGCGGCGCCGCTTCCTATCTTGCCCGACATGAGCACGCCCGACCGCCCCGTCGCCTTCCGCATCGACCGCCCCGCGCCGGATCGCGTCGAGGCCGCCGCCCGTCGTGAGGCCGCTGTCGCCCGCATCCGCGCCGAAACCGGCATAGACGAGGCCATGATCGACGCCCTGGTCGAAGGCTTCTACGCCAAGGTGCGTGAAGACGACGTCATCGGCCCGATCTTCGCCGCCCACATCGACGACTGGGGTCCGCATCTGGAGCAGATGAAGCTGTTCTGGTCGTCCGTCGCCCTGTCGACCGGCGTCTATCAGGGGCGTCCCATGCCCAAGCATCTGCCCCTGCCCATAGACGCGCGCCATTTCGACCACTGGTTAGGGTTGTTCGAGGCGACCGCCCGCGACCTGTGCCCGCCCGTGGCCGCCGAACACTTCATCGTTCGCGCCCGCCGCATCGCCGAAAGCCTGGAACTGGGCGTCGCCAACGCCAACGGCGTGCTGGTCGGTCCCGGCGAACGCTATCGCCGTCCGGAAACGCCGTGGTCGCCTGAAGCAGGCTAAAAGTTCTCATATTGTTCTTGCTGTTTCCGGCGAATTGATCCCCATATAGCGTCGTCGCCCCGAACCGTTCCGGGGCCTTCCGCGTTCCCGGATTCCATGATCGAAAAGCATAACTTCATCCGCGTTCGCGGCGCCCGCGAGCACAACCTCAAGGGCGTGGATCTCGACATTCCGCGCGAGCAGCTGGTGGTCATGACCGGCCTGTCGGGCTCGGGCAAATCCTCGCTGGCGTTCGACACCATCTATGCCGAGGGTCAGCGCCGCTATGTCGAGAGCCTGTCAGCCTATGCGCGCCAGTTCCTGGAGTTGATGGGCAAACCGGACGTGGACCTGATCGAGGGCCTGTCCCCGGCTATCTCCATCGAGCAGAAGACGACATCGAAGAACCCGCGCTCGACCGTCGGCACCGTCACCGAAATCCACGACTATATGCGCCTGTTGTGGGCGCGCGTGGGCGTTCCCTACTCGCCCGCCACCGGCCTGCCGATCGAGAGCCAGACCGTCAGCCAGATGGTCGACAAGCTGACCGCCCTGCCCGACGGCGAGCGCATCCTGCTGCTTGCCCCGGTCGTTCGCGGCCGCAAGGGCGAGTACAAGAAGGAAATGGCCGAGTGGCAGCGGCAGGGCTTCCAGCGGCTGAAGATCGACGGCGAATTCTACGCCATCGAGGACGCCCCCGCGCTCGACAAGAAGTTCAAGCATGACATCGATATCGTCGTTGATCGCATTGTAACCAAAGAAGGTCTTGAGGGCCGCTACGCCGACAGCATTCAGACCGCTCTGGGCCTGGCCGACGGCATCGCCACGGCGGAATGGGCGAATGCGCCCGAGGGTGAAGAGCCGCGCCGCATCGTCTTTTCCGAAAAATTCGCCTGCCCTGTCTCGGGCTTCACCATCAGTGAGATCGAGCCGCGGCTGTTCTCGTTCAACAACCCCTTCGGCGCCTGCCCGGCCTGTGACGGTCTGGGCGTCAAGCTGGCCTTCGACGCCGATCTGGTGATCCCGGATCGCGACAAGACCCTGCACAAGGGGGCGGTGGCGCCGTGGGCGCGCGGCCCCTCGCCGCTCTATACGCAGACGCTGCAGTCGCTGGCCCTGCACTACGGCTTCTCGATGGACAAGGCGTGGCGCGACCTGCCGGAGAAGGCGCAGAGCGTCATCCTGCGCGGCTCTGGCGGCGACAAGATCAAGTTCGTCTATGACGACAACGCCCGCAAATATGAGGTCTCCAAGCCGTTCGAGGGCGTGCTGCCGAACCTTGAACGCCGCTGGCGCGAGACCGACAGCGCCTGGGTGCGCGAGGAACTGGGCCGCTACCAGTCCGAAACCCCGTGCGAGGTCTGCGGCGGCAAGCGGCTGAAGCCCGAGGCCCTGGCGGTCAAGGTCGGGGGCGAGGACATCGCCGACATCTCCAACCTGTCGATCTCCAAGGCCTTCCTGTGGTTCTCGACGCTGGAAGACGCCCTGACCGAAAAGCAGATCGAAATCGCCCGGCGCATCCTGAAGGAGATCACCGACCGCTTACGTTTCCTGAACAATGTCGGGCTGGACTATCTGAACCTGTCGCGCAGTTCCGGCACCCTGTCGGGCGGCGAGAGCCAGCGCATCCGTCTGGCGTCTCAGATCGGCTCGGGCCTGACCGGCGTCCTCTATGTGCTGGACGAGCCGTCCATCGGCCTGCATCAGCGCGACAACACCCGCCTGTTGGACAGCCTGAAGGGGCTGCGCGACCTCGGCAACTCTGTGCTGGTGGTCGAGCATGACGAGGAAGCCATCCTGACGGCCGACTATGTCATCGACATGGGCCCGGCCGCCGGGGTCCACGGCGGCACGGTCTGCGCCGAGGGCACGCCCGCCGAGGTCATGGCCAACCCCAACTCCCTGACCGGCCAGTATCTGACCGGCGCGCGCGAGATCGAACTGCCCCCTGAAGGCCGCCGCCCCATCGACCGCAAGCGGATGCTGAAAGTCTCGGGCGCCACGGGCAACAACCTGAAGAACGTCACGGGCGAGATCCCGGTCGGCGTCTTCACCTGCATCACCGGCGTGTCGGGAGGCGGCAAGTCGACCTTCACCATCGAGACCCTGTACAAGGCCGCCGCGCGGCGTCTGAACAATGCGTCCGACGCCCCCGCCCCCTTCGACCGCATCGAGGGGCTGGAGCATTTCGACAAGGTCATCGACATCGACCAGTCGCCGATCGGTCGCACCCCGCGCTCGAACCCGGCGACCTATACCGGCGCCTTTGGACCCATCCGCGACTGGTATGCGGGCCTGCCCGAGGCCAAGGCGCGCGGCTACGGCCCCGGCCGCTTCAGCTTCAACGTCAAGGGCGGTCGCTGCGAGGCGTGTCAGGGCGACGGCGTCATCAAGATCGAGATGCACTTCCTGCCCGACGTCTACGTCACCTGCGATGTCTGCAAGGGCAAGCGCTACAACCGCGAGACGCTGGAAATCGTCTTCAAGGGCAAGAGCATATCCGACGTTCTGGACATGACGGTTGAAGAGGCTGCGCGCTTCTTCACCGCCGTGCCGTCGATCCGCGACAAGATGCTGACGCTGGAGCGCGTGGGGCTGGGCTACGTCAAGGTCGGCCAGCCGGCCACCACCCTGTCCGGCGGCGAGGCGCAGCGGGTCAAGCTGTCGAAGGAGCTGTCGAAACGGGCGACCGGCAAGACGCTCTACATCCTCGACGAGCCGACGACCGGCCTGCATTTCGAGGACACCCGCAAGCTGCTGGAAGTGCTGCAGGAGCTGGTCGAGAACGGCAACACCATCGTGGTGATCGAGCACAACCTCGATGTCATCAAGGTGGCCGACTGGTTGCTGGACTTCGGCCCCGAAGGCGGCGACGGGGGCGGCGAAATCGTCGCCGTCGGCACGCCGGAACAGGTCGCGGCGAACCCTGCCAGCTGGACCGGCCGCTATCTGAAGGAAGTGCTGGATCGGCACGAGGAACGCCGCAAGGGTCGCGTCGCGGCCCTGACCACCGAACCTGCGCCCGTCAAGCGCGCGTCAGCCAAGCGCGCCCCATCTAAGAACGCCAGGGCCAGCAAAAGCGCTTAACCGCTCCCCCGGCGCACGCCGGGGCATGAACAGAGCGTGAGGGCCAGCCTCAACAGAAACGCCGCGCCCTGAAAGAGCGCGGCGTTTTCATTTCCGCCCTGTCGCTGGATCAGGCGCGCGACACGCCCTTGATGCCCAGATAGGCCGCCGAGAACGGCGCATAGACGATGGCCGCCTGCGCTGCCGACAACAGGGAATTGACCACGCCCCACGCCAGCAGGGCCGGCCAGAACTTCACCAGCAGGGTGGCGACATTCGTCGTTCCGGCGCCCGCGATGCTGTCCAGCCCGCCGAAGACCAGATTCACCGGTGCGATGACGATGGACCCCAACAGGCCCACCAACATCGACATGACGCCCGCCAGCACCGCCATGCCCAGCAACGGCCAGAAGCGACCCTTGGTCAGCGCCCAGCTTTCCTTGATGGCGATCTTCTGCCCGGCGAAGGTCATCGGCGCGACCAGGCTGAGGCGCACCGCCAGCCAGGCGGAAACCGCCACAAGGGCCAGCCCCGAAAGGACCGCAGGCAGGATCAGGAAAGGCGCGCTCAAGGCCCCCGCCATGCCGATAAAGCCCCCGACAACGACCGATCCCGCCATTACGACGGCGAACATCAGCAGGGCCAAGATCAGGGTCGCGCCCAGAATGCGCAGTTCATCGCGGCCCAGACGCAGATAGCCGAACCGCTTGTCCTCCGGCCGGATGACGGAACGCGCCACCGCCGCCGTCAGCACAGCGCTGAACAGCAAGGACAGCGGCATGACCAAGCCCATCATCGCGCCATAGGCCTGCATCAAGGCCGTCACATCGGTCATCGACGGGTCGGCGCTCTGCTGGACCTGCTGAGCCAGGTTGAGGATGTTGACCAGATGGCCGCCCGCTACAGCGAAGAAGACCGCGAAAAACACGATATAGGCCGTCGCCCAGGCCAGAATGGCCATCGGCGCGCGGCGGGCCAGACGGAAGCCTTCAAAGGCGGATTCTGTGGCGTTGAAACTCATGCTGGCTCCTCGATTCTCGCTCAGCTTAACGCAGCAGCGCCGGTTTCGTCGCGATTTTGCGTCGCCAGCATCTGACGGCAGGCCGAAACGCCCGGCGCGATCCAGAGGGCGGCCATTACGCCGTAATAGACCGACGCCCCGACAAAGACGGCGACGCCCGCAGTCACGATCAGACCGGGACTGAAGTCAGGAACGCCGCCCTGCGCGCTCTCAGCCCAGGCGGCCAGTTGGGGCCAGAAAGGAATGCTGACGCCCAGGGCGATCAGGCCCGCCACGATGAGGAACAACAATTGGATCATGAAGGTGATGAAGAAGGTCGCCACGAACAGACCCAGCAGCAGCCAGACGCGCCCTCGCGTCATCCGCCAGCCGGAGACGAAGGCGAAATCCCGCGTCGCCAGACTGAGCGGCAGGATCATCGAGGTCCGCAGCGCCGCCCAGACGATCCCCGCAATCCCCGCCAGTCCGACGACTACGCCCATGACGACGGCCGCCGTTTCGGACACCATCCAGAAGGCCGCGCCGAAGGCGAAAGCCAGCAGCATGACCACCAGCATCACGCCATAACAGCCGGCCATAATGGCCAGTCCCGCCACGGCGACGCGCGCCTCATCCATGCCGACGCGAAGGTCGAAAAAGCGGCCGGGCGTACGGTCCGGCCACAGCACGGCGCGACAGATGGCGGCGATGACCAGCACCAGACCGACCATCTGTATGACATTGACCAGCATGGCCATGGCCTGAAAACGCATCATGGCGGCCAGCGCCTCCGCAGACGCATCCGCCTGTGAAGACACAACGTCCGGGCCAACCGTCCTGAACAGTTCAAGCAGGACGATCAGGGACAGCATGATGGGCAGGGCCATGATGACGCCCCAGCCCATGATCAGGCCCGGCCGCCTCCGGATCAGCCGGAATCCTTCCGCCAGCGCTTCTCCGATCTGAAATCCGTGGGTCATGAACGGCCTCCGTCGCCTCCTGTAGCGGTGAATGGCGCACCGCGACAGACCCGGCCGCACGCTCTGCATGACAGGCGACGTCCGCGAGGCTATCAGGGCGCCATGTCGAACGCCTCCCCCACGCCCCGCCCCGCCTCTGGCCCCGTGCACGTCATCGGCGGCGGTCTCGCCGGTTCCGAAGCGACCTGGCAGATCGCCCAGGCGGGAGTGCCTGTCATCCTGCACGAAATGCGCCGGGATGAGCCGGAGCAGGTGCGCACCGACGCCCACCACACCACGGGCCTGGCCGAGTTGGTCTGTTCCAACTCGTTCCGCTCGGATGACTGGGAGTTCAACGCTGTCGGCCTGCTGCACGCCGAGATGCGGGCGCTGGACAGCCTGATCATGGCCTCGGGCGACGCCAATCAGGTGCCGGCGGGCGGCGCGCTGGCGGTCGACCGCATTGGTTTCTCGGACGCCGTGACGGCCAAACTGGAAGCCCACCCCCTCGTGACTATCGTGCGCGAGGAGATCGCGGGGATCCCGCCGGAAGAGTGGGACAACGTCATCGTCGCCACCGGCCCGCTGACCTCGCCCGCCCTGGCCGACGCCATCCTGAAGGCGACGGGCGAGGAATCGCTCAGCTTCTTCGACGCCATTGCACCGATCATTCACGCCGACAGCATCGACTTCGACGTCGCGTGGCGCCAGTCGCGCTATGACAAGGAAGGCCCCGGCGGCGACAAGGCGGCCTACGTCAACTGCCCGATGGACAAGGCCCAGTACGAAGCCTTCATCGACGCCCTGCTGGACGGCCCCAAGGCGGACTTCAAGGAATGGGAGAACGTGCCCTATTTCGACGGCTGCCTGCCCATCGAGGTCATGGCCGAGCGCGGCCGCGAGACCCTGCGCCACGGCCCGATGAAGCCGGTCGGCCTGACCAATCAGCACAACCCGACGGTCAAGCCCTACGCCATTGTCCAACTGCGTCAGGACAATGCGCTGGGGACCCTGTTCAACATGGTCGGCTTCCAGACCAAGCTGAAATACGGCGCCCAGACCGACGTCTTCCGCATGATCCCCGGTCTGGAGAACGCCCAGTTCGCACGTCTGGGCGGCCTGCACCGCAACACCTTCCTGAACAGCCCGCGCTTGTTGGACGGTCAGATGCGGCTGAAGGCCATTCCGCGCCTGCGCTTCGCCGGTCAGGTGACGGGCGTCGAGGGCTATGTCGAAAGCGCGGCCATGGGTCTGCTGACCGGCCGTCTGGCCGCCGCCCAGGCGCTGGGTCGCGATCTGGCCCCGCCGCCGCCGGAAACGGCCATGGGCGCCCTGGTGGAGCACATCACCGGCGGCCATCTGGAAGGCTCCAAGTTCCAGCCGATGAACATCAACTACGGCCTGCTGCCGCCGCTGGAAGCGCCCAAGGTCGATGAAGACGGCAAGCGCATCCATCCCAAGGAACGCGGCCGGGCCAAGAAGCGCCTGCAGAGCATCCGCGCGCTGGACGCTCTGAAGGCATGGCGGGACATGTCACAAGCCTGACCATAACTATGGTCCTCGGCGTTACTGAACGCACACCCTCCAGAGGGCGCTTGCTTCACACGAAAAGGTTAATGTCCAGCGGCAACGTATTAATCATATGTGCGGCATGTGATGATGCCGTAAGGGTCGCTGGCTGCCGCGTTCAAGCGAGCGCCGTCAAGGTGCGTAGGTTTCCTCATCGAGGGTTTTAACCTTTACACCGACTTTTTTCGGCGAAAGAAATGGCGCCGTTTCAGTGCGTGGCGCGTTAGTGACGCAGCGAACAAGGGGATGGAATTTGCAGCGGGTCGCCAAAACAATTGATCTGGTGGCGGCGTTTGACTCCTCTCCCAACCCTTATGCGCTGATAAACCGTGACATGCGGTTCGTTGGAATGAATAAAGCCTATCAAGGCGTTATCCTGCGTGATCGTGAGGAACTGGTAGGACAGCATCTGCTGGATTTCTTTGCGCCTGGAGACGATGAGCTTAGTCATAATGCACGTGCTAAAATGCGGGCATCAATCGACAAGGTGATCCGCACCGGCGAACCAGACCATTTGGCTGTGCTGCATCATCCCATGCTGTGCCCTCAACCGGATGGTAGTCGCACCCTGGTTGACCGATATTGGAGCTGCACGCATACACCGATCAAGGATGAGGCAGGCGAAGTCACACACATCCTGCAGGACAGTACTGATGTGACTGACGTCATACAGTTCCGACTAGATCGCGACGATTCATATCGCTCAAATCTGCCGATGGATGCAACAACAGCTCTGGATGCCATCGCCAGAAGCGGCATCTTCCAGCGCGCCATGAAGATTGAAGCCCACCATCAGCGACTGGAAGCCGAGCACCGGCAGATCACCGACATGCTGATGAACGCACCGGGTTTCGTCGCCGTGCTGAACGGGCCGGAGCACATCATCCAGTTCTGCAATGACGCCTGTTATCGCCTGGTCAGCCATCGCGACATTCTGGGCCTGTCGGTGCGTGAGGCCCTGCCGGAGCTGGGGGAACAGGGCCATCTGGATTTTCTGAACGACGTCTTCGAGACAGGCGAGCCCGTGTATGGCCGCCAGCGCGCCTTCACTCTGCGGCACACGCCCGACGGTCCGATGGACCATCGCTATATCGACTTCGCCTACCAGCCCATTCGCGATGAAGAAATGAAGATCATCGGCATCTTCGTTCAGGGACATGACGTCACCGACGTCGTGCTGGCCGCGGATCGTCAGAAGCTGATGATCGACGAGCTGAACCATCGGGTGAAGAACACCCTGGCGACCGTGCAGTCGATCGCCATGCAGACGGCGCGCACGCACGAGGATCCGAGCTCGTTCGCACAGGCCTTTCAGTCCAGAATCCTGGCGCTGTCGCACACGCATGATCTGCTGACCCGCAGCCACTGGGAAGGCGCCGACCTGCGCTCCGTTCTGGAACATGAGATCAAGGCCCATGGCTTAGGCCGGCTGACGCTGCATGGTCCTCACGTCGATCTGTCCCCGGCGCGGGCTGTGTCGTTGGGCATGATCTTTCATGAACTGGCCACCAACGCCGCCAAATACGGCGCCCTGTCCACTGCCGACGGATGCGTTCAGGTCGAGTGGCGTCTGGCCGACCATAGATCGCCCCGTCTCGAAATCTGCTGGCGCGAGGTGGGCGGCGTTCCCATTCCGGAACCCATGCGTCGCGGCTTCGGCACACGACTGATTGAACGCAATGTGAGACACGATCTGCACGGCGACGTAAATCTGTCATATCCTCCAGAAGGATTCTGCGCCGAAATCAGCCTGCCCGTGGAACTGGAAACGGAGATTCTATGACCGACGCCCTTTCAGGCCGCCGCGTGCTGATCGTGGAGGATGAATCTCTGGTCGCCATGCTGCTGGAAGCGGTTCTGGGCGATCTGGGCTGCACGGTCATCGGGCCGGAGTCCAACATTGATGACGGCCTGCGCGTCGTCACCGGGGAGGCGCAGCTCGACGCCGCTCTTCTTGATGTCAATGTCGCCGGGCAGGAAGTGTTTCCCGTCGCGGAGGCCCTGAAGGCGCGCGGCATCCCCTTCGTCTTCTCGACAGGCTATGGCGAAAGCGGCCTGCCGAATGAATGGCGCGGCAATCCGACGGTGCAGAAGCCCTTTACCGACGCCGCCATCCGCGACGCCCTGATGGCGGCCCTGAACATCGCGACCGTCTGAACAGGACAGCGCCCCGTTCTTATTCCGGTGAAGGCGCGTTTTGCTCTGTCCAGGCCGACAGGCGCAGAACGGCGTCGGCCTCCACATCGGCGTAGAACAGATTGTAGGGCGGTATGCTGCGCTGATCCGCCCATGAACCGGCGTCGCGGAAGGATTCCGAGTTCAGGCGCGAACGCCACAGGATGCCGTCCCGGCATTCGGCCGCGACCAGTCGGCGCTGGAACGCGGGCCGGGCGCCCCATTCCAGATTGGTGGCGTTGGTGGCGCCGCGGCTTTCGCGCGCATCGGACACAGGGGCCTCAACCGAGCCGCTCACAGGATTGACGCAGGCGATGGGGGCGCCGCCGACCTCGATCAGGGCGCCGCGTTCGTTCCATGTCAGGGCGCGGCGACGGATGCGTTTGGACTCGCCGTCGGCGTGCTGCTCGACAGAGCGCCACGCCAGGACGCAGCCGGTTTCATCGGCCGAGGCGCACAGGGGAATGTCGGTGAAGCGGCTGACGGGCGTCACGCCCTCGATCAGATAGACAGCCACAAGACGCGAACGCAGCGCCGGGTCGCGGGCGATCCGTTCGTGCAGAAGGCGATCGGCCAGATCGGCCCCCTGCTCTACCCCGGCCAGTATGATCGGGCCGTCGGGATTGCGGGCCAGCCATGCCTCGAAGGCCGCCTTCACGTCGCCATAGGCGAAGGACCGCGCCTCGCGCGCATCTTCACGCAAGGTCAGGCGGCTGTAGAGGCTGGCCTGACGGTACAGCGGCGCGCTGACATCGCCCGCAGCGGCGAACGGTCCAGCGTGGTTGGGCAGGACCACGGTCCGCAGCTTGTTCAGGGCGCGGCGGTCGTCGATGGCGCCGTTCCAGTCGCTGCCGCCGTCATAGGTGGTGGAATGAATGAAGAAGACATGGGCCGGACCGGCGCCCGACGCGCGCGCATCCAGAAGGGCCCATGCCGCCCTGTCGCCGTAGTCGGGCGCGGCGGGCGGCTTATAGGTCTGGAACGGGATTTTCGGGTCCAGCCCGGCGCGCAGGATGTCGCCGCGCCAGACCGCCACCGCCGCCGTCAGCAGCAGGATCAGCGCAAAGCCGGTGTAGCCGACCCACTGGCGAAAGGTCAGCCGGGGCCACATCAGCGGTACGGGTCCGACTGGGCCAGGAAGTCCTGGACATAGCGGCGCACGCCTTCTTCCAGCAGCGTCGACTGACCATCGTAGCCAAGGGCGCGGATGCGATCCATGCTGGCCTCGGTGAAATATTGATAGCGGTCGCGGATCGCCTCGGGCATGTCGATATAGGCAATGGACGGCTCCTTGCCCGCCGCGGCGAAAGTGGCCCGCGCCAGATCGGCGAAGGAGCGCGCCTGCCCCGATCCGGCGTTGAACACGCCCGAGATATCCTCGCGCTCCAGCAGCCACAGGATGATGCCGACCACGTCGTCGACGAAGACGAAGTCCCGCAGTTGTCCGCCGTCGGGGTAGTTCGGGTTGTGCGAGCGGAACAGGCTGACCGTCTCGCCCGCCTGAACCTTGGGCCAGATCTGGGCGACGACCGACTTCATACCGCCCTTGTGGCCCTCGTTCGGCCCATAGACGTTAAAGAACTTCAGCCCGGCCCACTGAGGCGGCGCCTCGTCGCGATCGGCCTGACGCACGGCGTACTGGTCGAACAGATATTTCGAATAGCCATAGGCGTTTAGCGGACGCAGCGCATTCAGGCTCTCAGGATCGTCGCGATCCTCGAACCCGGTCTCGCCGTCGCCGTAGGTGGCGGCCGAAGAGGCGTAGATCATCCGCACATTGCGCACCGCGCACCAGTCCCAGATGTCGCGCGACAGGCTGAAGTTGGTGCGCAGGATCAGGTCGGCGTCCGGCTCGGTCGTCGAGGAGATGGCGCCCATGTGGATCACCGCCTCGATGCGGTCGGCGTGACGCTCCAACTGGTCGAACAACTCTTCCGGCGCCCACAGGTCGGCGATGGGGTGTTTGGCGATGTTCTTCCACTTGGCGAGATCGGCCGTCTCCAGCCGGTCGCAGACGACCACGTCCCAGGCGCCGCTCTCGCACAGGCGGGCGACGATGTTGGAGCCGATGAAGCCCGCGCCGCCGGTCACAACGATCATGCGAGGCGTCATTCAGAAGCTCCAGTCATCTTCTCGATGGTCTTGGTCGTGGAATAGCCGTTGGCGAAGTCGGCCAGACGGACTTCACCGCCCCAGCTTTCGACCTCGGCGGCGCCGACGACCTTGTCCTTGGTGTAGTCTGAGCCCTTGATCAGCACGTCGGGCTTAAGGCGTTCGATCAGGGCGATGGGGGTCGGGTCGTCGAAGGCGGTGACGCGATCGACGCTGGCCAGACCGCCGATGACGGCGGCGCGGCTGTCCAGATCATTGACGGGGCGGCCCTCGCCCTTCAGGCGGCGCACGGAGGCGTCGGTATTCAGCGCCACGACCAGCCGGTCGCACCAGCCGCGCGCCTGACTGAGATAGGCGACGTGGCCGCGGTGCAGGATGTCGAAGCAGCCGTTGGTGAAGCCGACCTTCAGGCCCTGACGCTTCCACGCCTCGACCTGATCGACCAGTTCGTCCAGCGGCGTGACCTTGGACTGGGCCAGCGCCGCGTGCTGGCTCATCTCGGCCTCGATCAGTTCGGCCGGGGTGACGACGGCCGTGCCGCTCTTGCCCACCACCACGCCCGAGGCGAGGATGGCGAACTGCACCGCCTGTTCCAGCGTCGCGCCTGCGCCCAGAGCGAGGCCCAGCGCGGCGAGACAGGTGTCGCCTGCGCCCGACACGTCGAACACTTCACGCGCACGACCGGGGAAGTGGGTGACGCCGCCGCCCCGTTTCGCCAGAGTCATGCCCTTGCCTGCGCGGGTGACGATGACGGCCTTGGCGGTCGTGGAAGCCAGCAGGGCGGCCAGCGCCGCCTCGACCTGTTCGTCAGTCTCGGTCGGCAGGTCGGTGGCGCCCGCCAGTTCGCTGGCGTTCGGCTTGATGACGTCGACCGCGCCATAGCGGGCGAAGTCGCGGCCCTTGGGGTCGACGATGACCGGCGCGCCGTATTCGGCCCCGGCCCACAGCGCAGCCTGAATGGCGCCGTCGTCCACCACGCCCTTGGCGTAGTCGGACAGCAGGATGGCGCCCGCGCTCCGGAACACCGCCTTGTCGGCATAGCCGGAATGGAGCGCGGCCTCGTCGTCCAGACGCAGCAGTTGCTGGCCCGCGGCGACGAAGCGCGTCTTGACGATGGTGGCGGCGCCCTCGGGCCGGATCAGGGCGTCCTCGATCCGGTCCTCGGCCGCGATCAGGTCGGCCAGTTCGGCGCCCGCCGCATCATCGCCCGCGACGGCGCCCAGACGGGCCTGACCGCCCAGAGCCGCGACGTTGCGGGCCACATTGCCCACGCCGCCGGGCATGGCCACGGTGCGGCGCGCGCGCAGGACAGGGATCGGCGCCTCGGGCGAGATGCGGCTGACCTCGCCATAGACATAGCGATCCAGCATCAGATCGCCGACGCAGGCGACCTTCAGGTCGCGCACGCGCTCCAGCAGGGACTGCAGGGCGCCGAGATCAAGAGAACGTTCAGCCATGACGCCGAACTAGCGGATTCACGCCGTCTTCGCCATCGGCCCCTTGTGACCCAGCTTGATGGCCAGATCGTCAAAGGCGATCAGTTCGGCGGCCAGGGCCTCGAACTGGCTGAGCGGCACCATGTTGGGGCCGTCCGACGGGGCGTTGTCCGGGTCTTCGTGCGTCTCCATGAAGACGGCGTCGACGCCGACCGAGACGGCGGCGCGGGCCAGCACCGGTACGAACTCGCGCTGGCCGCCGGAGGACGTGCCCTGCCCGCCCGGCTGCTGGACGCTGTGAGTGGCGTCGAAGACCACCGGGCAGCCGATTTCGCGCAGCACCGGCAGGGCGCGCATGTCGCTGACCAGGGTGTTGTAACCGAAGCTGGCGCCGCGCTCGCAGGCCATGACGTTGGAGTTGCCCGCGCCCGTGACCTTGGCGATGACGTTCTTCATGTCCCAGGGGGCGAGGAACTGGCCCTTCTTGATGTTGATCGCCTTGCCGGTAGCGGCGGCGGCCAGCAGCAGGTCGGTCTGGCGCGACAGGAAGGCCGGGATCTGCAGCACGTCGACGAACTCGCCGACCGGGCCGCACTGGGCCTCGGAGTGGACGTCGGTCAGGGTCGGCAGGCCGGTGACTTCACGGATTTCGGCGAAGATCGGCATGGCGTCCTTCAGGCCGATGCCGCGCGCGGCGCTGGCGCTGGTGCGGTTCGCCTTGTCGAAGCTGGTCTTGTAGATGATGCCGAGGTTCAGACGCTCGCCGATCTCCTTGAGCGCATGGGCGGTTTCCAGTGCGTGCTGGCGGCTCTGCATCTGGCACGGGCCGGCGATGAAAACGATGCGGGCGCCGCCGCCGATGACGACGGGGGTCTTGAGACCTTCGGACAGGGTGATGACGGCGTTCGGAGAGGTCACGGCGGCGCTTTCGACTGTGGTCAACTGTGCTTCGCGGGCCTGTGCCGCGACTTTACAGTCGGACAGGTGGCGTCGCGGATGGGTTTTCGCAACTTATCGGGCGACTCAGGCCCTGACCATCGTTCGCGCGATTATGTTAGGCTGAAGCCATGAACACGCCCCTGATCTCGACCGAAGCCCTGGCGTCGCAGCTGGACGCGCCGAGCCTGCGCCTCATTGACGCCAGCTGGTGGCTGGACGGGCGCGATGCGCGCGCAGATTTCGAGCGCGAGCGGCTGCCGGGCGCCGTTTTCTTCGATCTGGACGCCGTGTCGGATCGGGAAAGCCCCTATCCGCACATGCTGCCGTCGCCGGACGCCTTCGCCGAGGCGATGGGCGCACTGGGCGTCGCGGAGAGCGACGACATCGTCGTCTATGATGCGCAGGGGCTGTTCTCGGCGGCGCGGGTCTGGTGGACGCTGCGGACGATGGGGGCCAAGCGCGTGCGCGTGCTGGATGGCGGCCTGCCCAAGTGGAAGGCCGAGGAGCGAGCGCTGGAAAGCGGCGCAGGCGAAACGCCTTCGCCTGCACGGTTCAAGGCGCGGTTCGACGTCGATTCGGTGGCGGACTTTGCGCAGGTCGGCGCCGCGCTGACCGAAGGGCTTCAGGTGGTCGATGCGCGCGGTGCGGCGCGGTTCCGGGGCGAAGCGGCCGAGCCGCGTCCGGGCGTGCGGGCAGGCCATATGCCGGGGGCGCTGAACCTGCCCTTCCCCCACCTGCTGAACGCCGACGGGACGCTGAAACAAGGTCAGGCGCTGGAAGAGGCTTTCCGCGCGGCGGGCGTCGATCTGGAGCGGCCCGTCATCACCAGTTGCGGCTCGGGCGTGACGGCGGCGATCCTGACGCTGGGGCTAGCCGTGCTGGGGCGTTCGTCGAGGCTTTATGACGGGTCGTGGGCCGAATGGGGCGCACGGGCGGATGCGCCGGTCGTGACCGGCCCCGCCTGATCAGGCCGCCGAACGTTTGGGCGCGCGGATCAGGAACACCTGCCCGGCCAGCACCAGAGCAAGCCCGACGAAGGCCAGCACGCCGAAGCGCGCCCCCTCGAACATCACCGACACCAGCATGGCGATCGGCGGCGTCAGGGCCGAGATGTAGCTGGCGGTCGCATACCCCCTCGCCCGCGCGATGGTGAAATAAAGGCCAAAGGCGATGACCGAGCCGAACACCGCCAGATACAACAGTGAAATGACATAGGCTGGACTCCACGCCACCGACCACGACACGCCGGTGACGAGGGCGTAGAGCGTCAGCGATCCTGATCCATAAGCCATGGCCCATGCCGTGGACGGCAGCACCTGCGAGCCCGCCTGCTGCCCCCTCCAGGCGAACCAGTTGCCGAAGGCCGAGGCGAAGACGGCGATCACGGCGAAGCTGACGCCCGCGACGGCGTGGACGCCCAGACCTGCGCCCATCACCTCGCCCGCCGACAGGACGCCAACGCCGACCACGCCCAGTCCGGCCCCCAGCCATGCGGCGGCGGCGGCCTTCTGGCCCGAGGCGACGCGGAACAGGATCAGGTTCAGGAAGGCCAGCGCCGCAAAGATCACCGCCACGACAGCCGAAGCGATCTTCTCTTCCGAGGCATAGACGAAGGCGTAGCTGATGCCGAAGGAAAACAGCCCCTGCGCCATCGCCGCCATATGTTGCGCCCGCGTCAGGGCCAGCCGCCCGCCGGTCGCCTTGACGATCAGCGCCAAGAGGGCCGAGGCGATGCCGAACCTCAGCACGACCGAAATCACCGGATCGACAGCGCCGAGTTGAAAGGTGATGGCGTACCATGTCGTACCCCAGATCAGGGCGCAGACGCCGACCCCGCCTAGAGCGAGCAAGGTGGGAGATACGATACGGGATGATCCGTTTTCGGGCGATGGAGCTTCGGGCTGGGGCACGCAGGGAGACTCGGCAGGACGAAAACGGAAAACCGCGATAGCACCGCTTTATTGCGCCGTCTCTCAACTGTTGCAGCCATATGTGACGCTGGCGCGTTCTGCTAAGCTAGCCGCTCATAAAGGATAAGCTGATGCGCCTGCTTCTTGCTCCTCTCGTTCTGGCTCCGGCCCTGATGGCCGCCGCCTGCTCCACCCTGCCTGAGGCTTCCAACAACATGACTGAAGTCCAGGTCAGCGCCCTGTATCGCGAGCGCATCATGCTGCCGCCGGGCCATGTTCTGACCGTCAAGATCGAGGACGTCAGCCGCGCCGACGCCCCCGCCCGCGTCCTCGCCGAGGTCAGCCAGCCGCTGGACGGCCGCGGACCGCCCTACGCCGTCACCCTGTCGGTGCCGAACGACAAGATCGATACCCGTATGGAATACGCCGCCCGCGCCGAAATCCGCGACCCGTCGGGCGCCCTGCGCTTCACCACGGACACGCGCCATTCGGTGCTGACGCGCGGCGCGCCGAACAGCGTCGAGATCGTCATGGTGGGCGTACGCTGAACCCTTGAGCGGCCTCGTCAAACGATCGGTGCTGCTGTCCGGCCACGCCACTTCGGTGGCGCTGGAGCCTGAGTTCTGGGCCGTGCTGGACGCCGTGGCGGCCGAACTGGCGCTGAGCCGGTCCGGCCTGCTGATCCGCATCGACGACTGGCGGGGCCGCCGCCCCCTCGCCTCCGCCTGCCGCATACTGGCCCTGCAATGGACCGGCGGCGACCGCAGCTTTGCAGAAGAAAAGACGCCATGAGCGACACCCGTATCGACCGCAACCGCCTGATCCCCGCCGCCGTCTTCGGCGGTCTGCTGGCCGTGGGCCTGATCGGCGGCGGCGCCCTGATCGGTCAGGGCGTGGTCAACGCCCGCGCGGGCGATCGGTCGGTCACCGTGCGCGGTCTGGCGGAAAAGGACGTGAAGGCCGATCTGGCCGTCCTGCCGATCCGCTTCACCGCCTCGGGCGATGTGCTGTCTGAGGTTCAGGCGCGCATCGACGGCGATCTGGCCATCGTGCGCCAGTTCCTGAAGGCGCAGGGCTATCCCGACGACGCGGTGGATCTGGGCCAGCTGGGCGTCGCCGACACCCGCTCGCGCGAATATATGAGCCAGAGCGGCGGGCCGCGCTTCATCCTGACGCAGACGCTGATCGTGCGTACGACGGATGTGGATCGGGTGCAGACGACGACGCGCAACCTGAACGATCTGGTGCGTCAGGGCGTGGTTCTGCAGGACTTCAACGGCCCGTCCTACATCTTCACCAGGCTGAACGACGTGCGGCCCGCCATGATCGCCGAGGCCACCGCCGCCGCCCGAAGCGGCGCCGAACAGTTCGCCAAGGATTCCGGCGCGCCTCTGGGGCCGATCAAGACGGCGGGTCAGGGCTCGTTCGAAATCCTGACGCGCGACGGCACGGGCGATGAGGCCAGCACGCCGAACAAGAAGGTGCGGGTGGTGACGACGATCAGCTATCGGCTGAAATAATCTGCACTCCGCTCATCCCGGCGAAGGCCGGGACCCAGATTGTATGATGCAACTCTGGCCATTCCGCAGTTGCTATCGTTCGTCACCGATGTGTGTGTCTGGATCCCGGCCTTCGCCGGGATGAGCGGTTAAAGGGTCAGGGTCCGGCCAAATAAGCCGCCAGCACAACCGCATCGTTGTGCGCTTCATCCTTGGTGCCATAGACCAGTGTCGCCGGGCCATCGGCAAGCGCGGCCTTCAGTTCAGCCACAGTGCTCGCGTTTACGTCCAGCTCCGCGCGATAGCGGCGCTGGAACTCCGCCCACTTCGCCGGATCATGGGCGAACCAGCGGCGCAGTTCAGTGCTGGGCGCGATCTCTTTCAGCCACAGATCGATGCGGGCCTTGTCCTTGCTCAAACCGCGCGGCCACAGGCGGTCGACAAGGATGCGCGTTCCGTCCGTTGGCGAAGGCGGCTCATAGACGCGCTTGAGGGCGACCTTCATCGCCTCAGCCCTCGGCCACTCTGGGCGGCGCGGCCGGTTTGGGCAGTTCGAGCGGCGCGGGTCGATCGGGCGCATCGGGCAGGCGCGGCGACGGGGCGGAGATGTCCACGTCCAGGTTCGGCGTTTGCGGCGCGGTCGGCTCGCCCCGACCAAACAGGAACCACGCCAGCACCGCGACCAGCATCACCAGCGCCCCGATAATGAAGGCGAGGCCGCGCGGGCCGCCGCCACGGGAAATCTTCGCCATCAGACATCCTCCCTTGATGGCCGGTTTCAAAGGGAACGGAGCGCCCTTGACGGGGTTCCGGACACGGACCGCGCGAATGGGACTGACTTTGGGCGCTGTGCTGCTTATGTTCTCCCTTTCAGATTCCGGCGGGCGCCCTGCCCGTCCCGCCGCCGCCGAGTGCTTGCCCCTGTGACCGACCTGCCCGCTCCCCGCATTTCCGACCTCGCCCGCGCCCAGACTCCGCAAGGCGCGGCGGCCGACTATCTGGCGGGCCTGAACCCCGAACAGCGCGAGGCGGTGGAGACGACCGAGGGGCCGGTGCTGGTGCTGGCGGGCGCCGGCACGGGCAAGACGCGCGTCCTGACCACCCGTCTGGCGCACATTCTGGCGACCGGCCGGGCCAAGCCGTGGGAACTGCTGGTCGTCACCTTCACCAACAAGGCCGCGCGCGAGATGCGCGAGCGGATCGGCCATCTGATCGGCCCGTCGTCCGAAGGCTTACGCTGGCTGGGCACCTTCCACTCGGTCGCGGCGCAGATTCTGCGTCGCCATGCGGAGCTGGTCGGGCTGAAGTCCAGCTTCACCATCCTGGACACCGACGATCAGGAACGGCTGCTGAAGCAGCTTCTGGAAGCGGCCAATATCGACACCAAGCGGTTCACGCCCAAGTCGCTGGCCCATATGATCGACCACTGGAAGAACCGCGGCTGGACGCCTGACAAGTTGCCGCCGGGCGAGGACTTCGCCAACGGCAAGGGCCCGGCGCTGTACGCCGCCTATCAGGCGCGGCTGGCGACGCTGAACGCCTGCGACTTCGGCGACCTGTTGCTGCACAACATCACCATCCTGTCGAAACATGCTGATCTGGCGGAGGAATATCGCCGCAGGTTCCGCTATATTCTGGTGGACGAATATCAGGACACCAACGTCGCCCAGTATCTGTGGCTGCGGCTGCTGACCTCCTCGACCGGCAATGTCTGCTGCGTCGGCGACGACGATCAGTCGATCTATGGCTGGCGCGGGGCCGAGGTGGACAACATCCTGCGGTTCGAGCGCGACTTCCCCGGCGCCAAGGTCATCCGCCTGGAGCGCAACTATCGCTCGACCAAGCACATCCTCGGCGCCGCCTCGGCCCTGATCGCGGCCAATCAGGACCGGCTGGGCAAGACCCTGTGGACCGAGGACGACAGCGGCGACAAGGTGCGGGTGCGCGGCGTCTGGGACGGCGAGGCCGAGGCCCGCCTGATCGCCGACGAGATCGAGACCGCGCGCAAGCAGGGCATGAATTACAAGGACATGGCCGTCCTTGTTCGCGCATCCTTCCAGATGCGGGCGTTTGAAGAACGCTTCCTGATGCTGGCCATTCCCTATGTCGTCATCGGCGGTCCGCGCTTCTTCGAGCGAGCGGAAATCCGCGACGCCCACGCCTATCTGCGACTGATCCAGTCCGAGGACGACGATCTGGCGTTCGAGCGCATCGTCAACGTCCCCAAGCGCGGCATCGGCGACACCAGCGTCCAGAAAATCCTGCACATCGCGCGCGAGAACGGCGTCTCGGCCATGCAGGCGGTGCGCCACCTGATCACGACGGACGAGCTTCAGGCGCGCACCCGCACGCCGCTGGCCAACTTCGTGCGCGATCTGGACCGCTGGCGCGACCTGATGGCGATGGGCACGCCCCACTGGCAGGTGACGGAGACCCTGCTGGACGAGAGCGGATACACCGCCATGCAGAAGGCCGACCGCACCAGCGGCCAGACGCGCTTGGACAACCTGAAGGAACTGACCCAGTCGATGCAGTCGTTCGAGACGCTGCAGGCCTATCTGGAGCATGTTTCGCTGGTCATGGACCTGGAGCGCCGCGACGAGAACGCCGACGGATCGGGCTCGGTGCAGATCATGACCCTGCACGGCGCCAAGGGGCTGGAGTTCCCGCTGGTCTTCCTGCCCGGCTGGGAGGAAGGCGTCTTCCCCAGCCAGCGCAGCATCGACGAGAAGGGCGTGAAGGGGTTGGAGGAGGAGCGCCGCCTGGCCTACGTCGGCGTCACCCGCGCCAAGCAGGACGCGCGCATCAGCTTCGCCGCCAACCGCATGGTCTATGGCCGCTGGACCTCTCAACTGCCCAGCCGCTTCGTCGATGAACTGCCGATCGCCCACGTCGAGCCGCAGTCGGACACCGGCTATTACGGCGCCTCGACCGGGATGAAGGAGGCCAAGAGCCGCTGGGACGACGCCCCCTCCTTCGGCGGCAGCTATTCCAGCCCCGGCTGGAAACGCGCCCAGACCTATACCGCCGCCCAGACGCCCAAGCCCGCCTACGCCCGCCGTGCGGTGATCGAGGGCGAAGGCCGCCTGATCGCCACCGCCGATCCCAAGGCGGCGTCCGGCTGGTTGCGCGGCGACAGGGTCTTCCATCAGAAGTTCGGCTATGGTCAGGTCCGCGCGGTTGAAGGGAACAAGCTGGTGGTCAGTTTCGACAAGGCGGGCGAGAAGAAGGTCATCGACACCTTCGTGGAGAAGGCGTGACGGGGGCCAGCGCCCTTCGACGTCCTGACCCCGACGCCCCCACCCTGTGGGAACAGGCGGCGGCCGGGCTGATCCTGACCCTGCTGTCCGGCGCCCTGCTGGGTCCGATCTTCGCGCCCCAGCAGGAAGAGACGCCGGTGCTGCGGCTGATCTGGCCGCCGATCTATCTGGTGATCCTGGGGCTGGCAGCGTTTCGCGCGCGGCGCATGGCGACGGCCTGGCCCGCCTTCATTCCCCTGCTGCTGATGATCGCCATGGCGCTGGCGTCCAGCCTGTGGTCGCAGGCGCCGGATGTGACGGAGCGGCGCGTGCTGGCGCTGGGGCTGACCGGGGTGTTCGCCGTCTATCTGGGCGCCGTGTTTCGCGGGATCGCCCTGCCCCGGATGCTGACGGCGACCTTTCTGATTCTGGGGCTGTGCAGCCTGATCGCCGTCTTCGCCTTTCCCGGCTTCGGCATCCACCACGACGCCAACCCCGGCATGTGGCGCGGCGTCTGGTACGAGAAGAACCAGCTGGGGATGCTGATGTCGGCCGGTCTGATCGCGGCCACGGCCCTGTGGGCGTCGCCGGGCGCGACGTGGGACCGGCAGCTGGCGCTGACGGCCATGGCGGTGTGCGCGCTGGCCCTGTTGGGGTCGCAGTCCAAGACCGCCCTGATCATGGCCATGCTGGGCGGCGGACTGGTGGTGCTGTGCGGCCTGATCCGGCGTACGGGGCCGGTGTTCGGCATCATCGCCGTATGGTGTCTGGGCGTGGCTCTGGTCGGCGGGTTGTGGGTGTGGAGCGAGTTCTCGGTCGAGATACTGGCCCTGTTCGGCAAGGACCCCAGCCTGACCGGACGCACCGAAATCTGGGACGCCATCACCCGCATGACCGAACGCAGGCCGTGGCTGGGCTATGGCTACAGCGCCTTCTGGCTGCAACACACCGAACCGATGGAGTGGATCCGGCATGAGACCGGCTGGCGCGTGCCGTCGGCGCACCAGGGCTGGTTGGACCTGCGCGCGGAACTGGGCTGGGCGGGCGTCTGTCTGGTGGGCGCCATCGTGGCCGTGACCTCGGCGGCGGTGCTGATCCGCCTGTCCACGTTGGGGCGGCGCGAGGGGTACTGGAGCCTGGCCTGGCTGGCGGCCTTCCTGCTGCTCAGCCTGTCGGAAAGCGTGCTGATGCGGCACCAGGATTTGCCGTGGACCCTGTTCATGGCGCTGATGGCGCGTAACCTGATCCCGGACCGGCCTGACTGATCCGGGCCTTGCCCCCGCCCTCTTCGAAGCCTACCAGACCCTGCCCCGAATCGCCGCAAAATGCTCTGATGGACGACCTGTTTTCCAAGCTCGACGACGCCGAACCGGCCAAGCCCGCCGCCCCTGCTCCTGCCCGGGCTCCCGCTGCGGCGCCCGCTCCTGTGGCGGCGGCTCCGGCCGCGCCTGAGCCGAAGGTCGCGGCCACGCCCGCCGCTTCCGCTGCGGCCAGCGAGGCGGCCGCCACCGGCTATTCCGCCTCATCGATCGAGGTGCTGGAGGGGCTGGAGCCTGTCCGCAAACGCCCCGGCATGTATATCGGCGGCACCGACGAGCGCGCCCTGCACCACCTGTTCGCCGAAGTGCTGGACAATGCGATGGACGAAGCCGTCGCCAAGCACGCCAAACTGATCACCGT
Source organism: Brevundimonas diminuta (assembly GCF_039673845.1). Taxonomy (GTDB): domain Bacteria; phylum Pseudomonadota; class Alphaproteobacteria; order Caulobacterales; family Caulobacteraceae; genus Brevundimonas; species Brevundimonas diminuta_E. Next base: position 165,015 of record NZ_JBDJMK010000001.1, read on the forward strand.
CGATCTGGACGCCGAAGGCTATCTGTCGGTGCGCGACGACGGGCGCGGCATTCCGGTCGACCCGCACCCGCGCCATCCCGGCAAGTCGGCGCTGGAAGTCGTCATGACGGTGCTGCACTCGGGCGGCAAATTCTCGGGCAAGGCCTATGAGACGTCGGGCGGCCTGCACGGCGTCGGCGTCTCGGTCGTCAACGCCCTGTCGGAGAGTCTGGACGTCACCGTCTGGCGCGACGGCTTTGAATGGCGCCAGTCCTTCAGCCGGGGCCTGTCGCAGGGCCCGATCCAGCAGGTCGGCCCCTCGAAGAAGAAGGGCACCCTGATCCGGTTCAAGCCGGATGAGCAGATTTTCGGCGCCGGGGCCGCCTTCAAGCCCGCGCGCCTGTTCCGCATGACGCGGGCCAAGGCCTATCTGTTCCGCGGCGTCGAAATCCGCTGGACCTGCGCCCCGGAACGCATCACCGACGCCACGCCAGCACAGGCGACGCTGCACTTCCCCGGCGGGCTGGCCGACGCCCTGGCCGAGCGCGTGGGCGAGATCGAGACCGTCACTCCCGTCTTCGCCGGGCGCGTTGAACGCAAGGGCGAGGCGGGCGCGCTGGAATGGGCCGTCACCTGGTCGCCGATCGGGTTCGGCGACGCGGACAGCTTCGTCGCCTCCTACTGCAACACCGTCTCGACCCCCGACGGCGGCACGCACGAGGCCGGGTTCCGCGCCGCCCTGGTCAAGGGTCTGAAGGCCTATGGCGAGTTGATCAACGAGAAGCGCGCCGCCCAGATCACGGCCGAGGATGTCATCGCCAATGCGGGCGCCCTGATCTCCATCTTCATCCGCAATCCCGAGTTTCAGGGCCAGACCAAGGACCGCCTGTCCTCGCCCGAGGGCGCGCGTCTGGCCGAACAGCTGTTGCGCGACCCGTTCGACCACTGGCTGACCGAAAGCCCGAAACAGGCCAACGCCCTGCTCGGCTTCGTCGTCGACCGCGCCGAGGACCGCCTGCGCCGCCGCAAGGACAAGGAAGTCCAGCGCGCCGCCGCCACGCGCAAGCTGCGCCTGCCCGGCAAGCTGTCGGACTGCTCGCGTCAGGCCGCCGAAGGCACCGAACTGTTCATCGTCGAGGGCGACTCGGCCGGCGGCTCGGCCAAACAGGCGCGCGACCGCACGACCCAGGCCATCCTGCCCCTGCGCGGCAAGATCCTGAACGTCGCCTCGGCCACGGCGGACAAGCTGCGCGCCAACGTCGAGCTGACCGACCTGATGCTGGCCTTGGGCGTGCAGGCGGGCAGCCGCTTCAGCGTCGACGACCTGCGCTATGAGCGCGTGGTCATCATGACTGACGCCGACGTCGACGGCGCCCACATCGCGGCCCTGCTGATCACCTTCTTCTACCGCTCCATGCCGGACCTGATCCGTCAGGGACGGCTGTATATGGCCCTGCCGCCGCTCTATCGGATTTCGGCGGGTCCGCTGTCGGAATACGCCCGCGACGACGCCCACCGCGACGAACTGCTGGCCACCGTATTCAAGGGCAAGAAGACCGAGATCGGCCGGTTCAAGGGTCTGGGCGAGATGATGGCCTCTCAGCTGAAAGAGACCACCATGGACCCGAAGAAGCGGACCCTGGCCCGCATCGCCCTGCCCGACACCGAGGAAGAGATCGAGGATCTGGTCGAGCGCCTGATGGGCCGCAAGGCCGAGGCCCGCTATAACTTCATCCAGGAAAACGCCCGCTTCGCCCAGGCGGATCTGGACGTCTGACGGCGTCCGCCGTCGCCTTTGCGGCGACGGCGGCTTAGCCACGACCCAGCGATCATCTCCGATGCTGAGAAACGCATGATCGCCTCCCAGGAAGGCCGTTAGGACGGCTTTCGGCGCCCAGCACTCAAATCCGCGCAGAGCGCGCTCCCCTTCATGCTTGGCGTGATTTTCGTCAGCTACTGCCAGAGCTTCGGCGTCAGGAAGTATTTGCAGAACATCTCGTTATGGAATTGAAGGCCGGCGCCCAGCTTCGGCCATGCCTTTCGATCCTGAATCATCGAAATTGAACCCGACGTCCTCGCGAAGGCGATGATGGAAATCTACTCCAGATTTCTGGAACAGACAGGCAGTTGTGAATGCGATGTAAAACCTGAGCCCTGAAGGGAGCGCTCAAGGCGCTCAACCCTTACAGGACGGTGGCTGGGGAACTAGGACTCGAACCTAGAATGACGGTACCAAAAACCGTAGTGTTACCATTACACCATTCCCCAGCAGTCCGGTGTGCCCGCCGAGGCGCTTTGCGTCGCGGCGAGGGCGGTCATCTACGCCAAGGTTTCGGGGGATGCAACACCTGAAAACGAAAGATTTTTCATCGACCGGAGACTTTTTTCCAATGCCGCATTTACCCGCTTGCGGGGGGCGGTTGGCATGGCTATAAGCCCCCTCCTCGACGCAGGTGGCGGCCCACGGATCGCCTGAATGCGTAAGTCGGAGTGTGGCTCAGTCTGGTAGAGCACCGCGTTCGGGACGCGGGGGTCGCAGGTTCGAATCCTGCCACTCCGACCATTTTTCCCTACATATTTATGTGATGCCCGCGCGGGGCTCTCGTACGGTGCGTTTTCACGCACTGCTGATAGTCTCGCCCGCATGACACAGCTGCTCTCTCCCTCCGATGTGCTGGACTTCTGGATTCAGGCCGGCCCTGAAAAATGGTTCGCCAAGGACTCGGCGTTTGATCACGCCTTCAGCGACCTCTGCTGCGATACCCATTATGCGGCGGCGCGACGTGAGTTGGACCACTGGCTGGATGACGCCAATTCTGCGCTGGCGCTCATCATCCTTTTGGATCAGCTGCCCAGAAACGCCTTCCGTGAGACGGCGCATATGTTCGCAACTGATCCGCTAGCGCTGAAGCTCACCAAACAAGCGGTCGAGATGGGGCACGATCGGAACGTCTCGCCTGAACTTCGTCCCTTTCTACTTATGCCGCTGATGCACTCTGAAACGCTGGCGGATCAGGAATTGCTGCTGACCCTGCTGGATCAAAGCACGGAAGCTGAGACCTACAGATTCGCCGTCATCCATCGCGACATCATCGCCCGGTTCGGTCGCTTTCCACACCGGAACGTCTGCCTGGGTCGCGACACAACGCCCCAAGAACAGGACTTTCTGGCCTCTGGAGGCTTCTCAGGTTAACCGAACGTCGGCTTGCGACTGCGTTACAATTTGGGTGAGGCTAAGGCGAACGCCATTACGAACATGGATCGCCATCCTTATGAATCGCCTAACCCTCGCCCTGACCGTCACGACCGCGTTGATTGCGGCCTCCGCCGCGCCTGCGGAAGCCCAGGTCCGCTTCGCCCGGAAGAACAAGAGCGAGGCTGCGCCTGTCGTTAATGAGATCCCTCGCTGCAGCCAGAATCTGGGCACCGTCGCGATCGCCGAGACGCAAGGCGCCCTGTTCAGTCAGATGGGCATGGGCGCGCCCACGGAACTGATGCGGACAGTGATCCGCGAATCCGGCTGCTTCACACTGATCGAGCGCGGTCCCGGCATGGATCTGGTGGAGCGGGAACGCAACCTGGGCGGCGCTACGCGCGTGCGCACTGCTGATTTCGTGCTGGTCGCCGAACTGGCCAACTCGATCGACACCACGGACAATGATCGCGGCTCGGGCCTGCTGGGCTCGCTGGCGGCTGTCGGCGGACGCGCCTTGCTGACCGCAGGCGTTGCGGCCGCTGCCGGCGGTGATGTGGGCGGTGGATTTGGCGGCCTCGGCGGGCTTGCAGGACTGGGCGGTTTTGGTGCTGAAGCCGGGATCAGTCCCCTGCAGATGCAGGCCCTGAACGCCGCCGTGAACATGGCCGGAGGCGCCCTGACCGGCCAGGGCGGCCAACAACAGGCTGCGCCGGATCTGAACGCGAATACGGTCGAACGGATTCGCGACCTCAAGAAGGATATCGGGCGGGGCAAGGAAGACGCTCAGGTGGTCTTCTCTCTGGCCAGCGTGCCGCTGGCGGAAACGGTGGGCAACACCCGCGCCGTCGCGAACAAGGATGACCTGCGCAGCCTGCGTATCCGCGACAACCAGTTCGGCGGCCGCGTCGGCGCCGGTTATGAGAATCAGGATGAGGGCAAGATCATCGCCCTGGCGATGGTGCGCGGCTATGCCGATCTGGTGACGGGTCTGGGCGGCATGGGCGCTGAGGTCCCTGAGATCACGCGCGCCAACCGCGAAGCCGTCGCGGCAGAGGCCGCCGGGCGTGAGGCGGATGTCCGCCGTCAGGCAGTTGAAGAATGTCGCCTGATTGAGCGTGAAGAACGCGAGCGCGAGGCAGAACGCCGCCGTATCCGTGAAGAAATCCGTCGCGAGGAAGAAGGCCGTCGTCGCGTCGCCGAACGCCCGTCAATGTCGAGCCGCAGCCTGGCCCTGCCGACCATCCTGCGCACCGCCCCCGAGGGCGAGACCATCCGCCCGCTGGCCGCCCGCGACGTGGTCTTCCCGACCGGCAAGGAGCGTGGCGAATGGGTCGAGGTGCTGGACGGCGACGACAACATCGGCTGGGTTCAGAATGAGCGCCTGGCCCCCTCCTACTGATCCTCGGACAAGGATGAAAAACCAAGCGCCCGTTGGTTCGACTGACGGGCGTTTCTCTTTTCTGTGAGCAAGCGAATCGGGCGCCTGCCCTGATGCACGAATCAGAGGCATCCTGTTCGACATGAACGCCGCCGTCGTCCCTGCCGATCTTGAAGCCCGCACGGCGGCCGCGCCTGCCGACCATCCTGAATGGCAGTATCTGAACCTGCTGCGGGATATCCTCGACAACGGCGTGCGGCGTGACGACCGGACGGGCACCGGGACGCTGGGCGTCTTCGGCCGTCAGATGCGGTTCGATCTGTCCAAGGGCTTTCCCCTGCTGACGACGAAGAAGCTGCATACGCGGTCCATCTTCATCGAACTGCTGTGGTTCCTGCGCGGCGAGACCAACATCGCATGGCTGAAGGAAAACGGCGTGCGCATCTGGGACGAGTGGGCCGACGCCAACGGCGATCTCGGCCCGGTCTACGGCAAGCAGTGGCGGTCGTGGGCCGCGCCGGACGGCCGGAGCATCGACCAGATCCAGAAGCTGCTTCATGGCCTGAAGACCAACCCCAACAGCCGCCGCCACATCGTCAGCGCCTGGAACCCAGCCGATGTCGATGACATGGCCCTGCCGCCCTGTCATTGCCTGTTCCAGTTCTTCGTCGCGGACGGGAAGCTGAGCTGCCAGCTGTATCAGCGCTCGGCCGATGTCTTTCTGGGCGTGCCGTTCAACATCGCCTCCTACGCCCTGCTGACCCATATGCTGGCCAAGGTCGTGGGGCTGGAGCCGGGCGATTTCGTCCACACCTTCGGCGACGCCCACCTGTATCTGAACCATCTGGAGCAGGCGCAGCTGCAACTGACGCGCGCGCCCCTGCCCCTGCCGACCCTGACGGTGGCGGACAAGGACGATCTGTTCGGCTTTGAGCTGTCGGACTTCGTGCTGAACGACTACCAATCCTGGCCGCATATCAAGGCCGCTGTCGCCATATAGAGCAGGAGCTCTCTCAAAATGTCTGCACCAAAGCAGCCACAGTCGCATGTATTTCTCAAGGAGAGCGTCCCGGTGGCAAAGTCCCCATCTCCTCCTCCCTCATCGTCGGGCACAGAGAGGAAGTAAAATGCCCCTCTCTCCTAGACAGCCGCCTCGACCTTCGCCAAGCCCTAGTGAAAAAAGCTCGGTACCGGTCCCCAGATCTCCTACGCCACCGCCGCCGCCGCCGCCGCCACCACCACGCAGATAGATTTGCCTACCAGCGCTTCAGTTAATTTTGCAGACTGGATAGCCGCCGCAGCTGCATGCGTTAGCGCTTTGCTTCTAGTTGCCCAAATCAGGCACAGCGCACGAGTCTCAGCTACAGACACCACAAGGCGATTCATTGAAGAAACGAGAGAATGCTGGGACAATTGCAAAATTGCAGCGGGGATGGATCCGTTTGATGTCGACAAATTTAGAAATGAGCTAGGAAAATTTATAGCCCAACTTGAACTCAATGCGGCCACACTTGCTGAAATACAATTGCCTGACCGGCTTCATATGCTAATTGATCGAACAATCATTTCATTTGTAAATGAAATGATCGCAGCCTCATACGATCGTTACTTACTTGAAATCTTTTCTATAGAAAACATGTGCCCGTGTTTGAAAGACTTTTGCCTCCAACGGGTCGAAATGTTTAATGACAAAGATCGAACCATGAACGCATTTTCTATTTCTAGACCACAGTATGTATAAATGATTTCGATTGAGAAGCTCACTGTAGATGTTCTCCGCATCTCCGACATCTATGCGCGCGAGCATGCGATCGACCGCGACCGCGACTGGGCCCTGCTGAAGCTGCAGGAAGAACTGGGCGAGATGACCGCCGAACACCTGCGCCTGACCAGCCGGGCGCGCGGCGTCGCCAATCCTCAGGCGTTGGCCGATGAGGCGGCGGACGTGCTGGGAATGTTGCTGATCTATTGCGACCGCGCCGGCGTCGACCTGAACGCCGCGATGGAGCGTAAATGGTTGAGCTGGCTGAAGGCTGAAGCGTAAACTCACGTAACGTCGGGTGGCGAATTTCGCTGCTTCAGCGCACCCTCCTGCGCAATCCGCCATGAGGCGGTGAATGGACCGGAGGGTTTCATGGTCAAGAAGTTTGCCGCCGAACTGATCGGCACATTGGTTCTGGTGCTGTTCGGGTGCGGCGCCGCCGTGCTGGGCGGCTTTGACCAGGTCGGACAACTGGGCATCGCCCTGGCGTTCGGCTTCGCCATCGTCGCCATGGCGTATGGCATCGGCCCGGTGTCGGGCTGCCACGTCAATCCTGCCGTCAGCCTGGGCGCCTTCGTCGCCGGGCGGATGAGCGCCAAGGACATGATCGTCTACTGGATCGCCCAATTCATCGGCGCCGTTCTGGGCGCGGCCATTCTGGGCATGATCGCCAAGACCGGCTTCGCCAATCTGGGCCAGAACGGATTCGACGCCGGGTCGCCGGGCGGATACGGCCTGCAGGCGGCGCTGACGTTCGAAATCGTCGCCACCGCCATCTTCCTGATCGCCATTCTGGGCGTGACGGGAGCCAAGGGTCATGGCGCCTTTGCGGGCATCGCCATCGGCATCACCCTGGCGGTCATCCACATCGTCGGCATTCAGGTGACGGGCGTGTCGGTCAACCCGGCCCGCAGCTTCGGCCCGGCCCTGCTGGCGGGCGGTCAGGCCCTGAGCCAGGTCTGGGTATTCTTCGCCGCCCCGGCGATCGGCGCGGTGATCGGCGGGCTGCTGTTCCGTTCGAAACTGCTGGAACCGGACGCCTGATCAGACGGTGACGGCGCTGTCCGGCGCCGTCATCGGCATTCGCGCCAGCCGCTTGCTGAGCGCATCCCTGTCTTCGGGCGCGGGCGACAGAACCACGCTGTTCTTGACCGCGCCCATCGACACCGTGGCCCGATACGCCATGACGCCGCCCTCGCGCAGCAGGAAGCTGGCGACCGCCGCATTGTTCTGAGGCCCGGCCAGACCGCCGAAGCCCGCCGTCAGTTCATGCTCGCCCGGATCGACGGCGATGGCGGTGAATTTGCCGCCCTTGATCTGGGCGAACTCACGTCCGTCCAGCGCCAGATTCATGCCCGCCGCCATGGCGACGAACCCCTCACGATAGACGATGAGCAGCGCCTTGCCCGGCTGCGGCGTCAGGCTGGCCGCAGCCGAACGGTCGGCCTCAGAGGCGGCCACGCCCGCCCTGTTCCCCGCCAGATTGGCCATGATGTAGGCGACAAAGGCTCCCACAAGCGCGCCAGTAATGAACGGCATCGCTCCAAAGTCCGCACCGATGGCGACGCCCAACAGGCCCAGCAGTAAGGCGACGGCCAGGAGAACGATGAATCCGACGATCAACGGCTTGGCGTACTTGTTCATCGGGGCCTCCGGGCGCATGTGACGAGTGAATCGCAGCAACAACGGAAAACCAGCTTGGCTGTTCCTTCAATCGCTCTTGTCGTCGCCCGCGCCAAAAACGGCGTGATCGGTCGGGACGGCGACCTGCCGTGGCGACTGCGCTCGGACCTGCAAAGGTTCAAGGCCGTGACCATGGGCAAGCCCTGCATCATGGGCCGCAAGACGTGGGAGAGCCTGCCGCTGAAGCCCCTGCCCGGCCGGTTGAACATCATCCTGACCAAGGATGAATCCTATGCCGAGTCAGGACTGGCCAAGGGCGCCGTGGTCTGTTCCAACCTCGACGAGGCCCTGTCCATCGCCCGCGAACAGGCGTCCGAGGATGGTCTGGACGAGGTCTGCATCATTGGCGGCACGGCGATCTTCGCCGCCGCCCTGCCCCGCGCCCGTCGTCTGTATATCACCGAGGTCGAGGCCGAACCGGAGGGCGACGCCGTCTTTCCGGCCTTTGACGAAACCGCCTTTGTCCGCACCGCGTTCGAACCGCATGAAGCGGGCGAAAAGGACGACCACGCCTTCGCCTTCACCGTTCTGGATCGCCGCTGAGCCTCAGGAGAATCGCCATGATCGTCGCCACCACCAATGACCTGGCCGGTCATCGCATCGTGCGCCAGCTGGGCGTAGTGCGCGGAATCACCGTGCGTTCGCGCAACGTCATCTCGGACGCCATCGGCGGCGTGCAGTCGATGATCGGCGGCAAGGTCGGCGCCTATGTCAAACTGGCCGAAGCCGCCCGGCAGGAGGCGTATGACGACCTGATCGCCCATGCGCGGGAGATCGGCGCCAACGCCATCCTGGCCATGCGCTACGACGCCAATGAGATCATGCCCGGCGTGACCGAAGTCCTCGCCTATGGCACGGCCGTGGTCGTAGAGCCGGACGCCTAGCGCGCGATCGTCACGCTGACCGGCGCGCGGGCGGCGACGGCCTTGGCCACCGAGCCCATCAGCCAGTCCGCCACGCCCTTGCGGTCGCCGGTGCCGACGACGATGTGATCGGCGCCCAGTTCGCCGGCCGCGCGGATCAGGGCGTCAGCGACGTCGCGACCTTCGGTCGTTACGGCGTCGACGGCGTCGCAATGACGCTTGGCCTCGGTCATCGAGCGCATAAGGATGGCGTCCTGCTCCTCGGCCTTCCAGGCGCGGATGTCCGGATGGCCGCTGGCCGAACTGAGCGGATTGACCGCCACCAGCGCCACACGACCGCCCCGGGCGTTGGCCAGTTGCGCCGCCAGACGCACCGCAGACCCGGCATGGTCGCTGCCGTCGATGCCGACGACGACCGTCTTCCTGTTCTGATCGACCATACTGTTTCTCCTTACAGCTTCAGGGCTTCAGCAAGCTGTTCGGCGATTCTGCCGAAACAACGAGACGCCGGATGATCCGGCTGGGCTGCGACCAGGGGCCGGCCCGCGTCGCCGGCCTGTCTGAGCGCGCCCTCCAGCGGCAGGCTGCCGAGGAAGGGAACCTTCAGCCGTCCGGCCTCGACCTCGGCGCCGCCGCGCCCGAAGACATCGCCGCTCATGTTCTCGACCAAGCCTAGCGTAGGGACGCCGACCTTGTCGAACAGCGTATGCGCGCGGCGCGCATCGGCCAACGCGACTTCCTGAGGCGTCGAGACGATCACCGCTCCGTCCAGCGGCGTCTTCTGGATCAGGGTCAGCTGCACGTCGCCAGTGCCCGGCGGCAGGTCGATGACCAGCACGTCCAGCGGCTGATCCTGCGTGCCCCAGCGGGTCTGGGTCAGCATCTGATTGATGGCCTGCGACGCCATCGGCCCGCGCCAGATCATGGCGTCCTCGGCCTTGGTCAGCAGGCCAACGGACATGGCTTTCAAGCCATGCGCGACGTGCGGGACCATGGCGCCGTCCTCATAGGCGGGCTGGCCCGACAGGCCCATCATCGTCGGCAGCGACGGACCATAGACATCCGCATCCAGCACCCCGACCGACAGGCCGCGCGCCGCCAGCGCCGCCGCCAGATTGACCGAGACAGTGGACTTGCCGACCCCGCCCTTGCCGCTGGCCACGGCCAGAACGCGCTTCACATGGGCGGGCCGGTCGGTCGGAACCGGCGCCTTGGGCCGTCCCTGATCGGTCGCAGCCTTGGACAGGCCTGCGGTGCGGCGCGGCGCGGCGGCCACAGCCTCGGCGGTCAGGACGACCGACACCCGATCCATGCCCGGCAAAGCTTTCAGCGCCGCCTCGGCCGCGTCGCGGACGGGGGCGTAGAGCGCCGTCTCATGGGCCGGGACTTCCATGACGAAGCCTGCGCGTCCCTCGGCTACGACCAGTCCCTGCACCAGCCCGGCCGCCGCCAGCCCCTGACCCGATTTCGGATCGGTCACGGCGTCGAGGGCGGCGAGGACGGCGGCGCGGTCGGTCACGATGAAGACTCCTTACATGGCCCGACAGACTTGCCGGGCCGATGACAGGCGTTCTATCGCCGTCAGCATCCGTTCGCGAGTTGATCCTTTGTCCCAGCCTCACATCACCCTGATCGCCGGGCCTACCGCCTCGGGCAAGTCGCGTCTGGCGATGGAACGGGCGCGCGCGACGGGCGCCGTCATCATCAACGCCGACAGCCAGCAGCTGTATGCCGACCTGCGGGTGTTGAGCGCCCGCCCCTCGGCCGAGGATGAAGCCGCCCTTCCGCACCGCCTCTATGGCGTGGCCGACGCTGCCGACGCCTGGTCCGTCGGGCGCTGGAGCCGGACGGTCATGGACCTGCTGGCAGAGTTGGCCGCCGAGGGTCGCCCCGCCCTGCTGGTCGGCGGCACCGGCCTCTATTTCAACGCCCTGACCAAGGGGTTGGCGGAGATTCCTCCTGTATCCGTCGAAGTGCGTGATGCGGTGCAGGCGGAATATGACGCCACAGGCGAAGCCGCCTTCCGCCGTCGTCTGGCCGAAGTCGATCCCGCCGCCGAGGCCGCTGTCTTTCCCGGCGATCGCCAGAGGCTGGTCCGCGCCCTCAGCGTGCATCGCGCCAGCAGTCGCGCCCTCAGCGACTGGAAGGCCGACACCCGGCCCCTGCTGGCGCCCGGCAGCTATGAGGCCCTGATCGTGGAGCCGCCGCGTGAGCGCCTCTACGCCTCATGCGATGCGCGGGTGGATATGATGATGGCGCACGGTGCGCTGGACGAGGTGCGCGCCCTTGTCGCCCGCGACCTGACCCCTGATCTGCCCGCGATGAAGGCGGTCGGCGTGCGGGAACTGGCGGCGCATCTGGCGGGCGACCTGTCGCTGGACGACGCCATCGCGGGGGTGAAGCAATCCACCCGCAACTACGCCAAGCGCCAGCTCACCTGGTTCCGCAATCAGCAGCGCGACTGGCCCCGCCATCCCGGCTTCGCCTGAACTTCTTCGCCAGCCTCTTGGAAGGTCGGGCCGCCCATACTATATTGATCCTGCTCGGGTTCGCCCGGGCTATGGCGATAAACGCGCCTGTAATAAGCGGACCGGACCCGGGTGCGATTCCCGGCGGCTCCACCAACTTCTTCCCCGCGTTATCGGCGGAGGCAGCATGGGGCCGACTAGCATCGACGGACGTGTAAAGAGGATTGCTTTCGCTCGTCCTGGCCCACCGTATCGGGCCTTTATCTAACTGCGAACGATAACTTCGCTGGAGAAGTCCGCCTCGCCGCGTAATGCGGTTCGGTTGATTTCGAACTTAAACTCCTAGGGGTTCAGATCCTTAGGCGGGGCCCGGGGGGCGCCTGGCAACAGAAGCCCCCCACTTCTCCGACATTTCGGGAGCCTGGCGACAGATACCGGCGCTTCTCTCCAAAGTCGAAATTCCTTCTGCGACGGCGACTCTGCGTCTTCCGTCGCCTGCGCTTGGCGGGTAACAGTCGCGCGTTCCCTTTGTCTTGAGGCGCCGATGACGGATCAAACTCCCCCTGTCGACGAGATGCACTATGAGCAACTCGCCCAGGACGCCCTGCGCGGCGTGATCCGCCTTGCGCTGGAGCGCGCGGCCGAGCCTGAAGGCATTCCCGGCGCTCACCACTTCTACATCACCTTCAAGACCCGCGGCGCGGGGGTGAGCGTCCCGCCCGACGTCCTGGCCAAATACCCGGACGAGATGACGGTTGTGCTGCAGCATCAGTACTGGGACCTTGAGGTCGAGCCGGACCTGTTCTCGGTCATGCTGAAGTTCGGCGGCGCGCCCAAGGTGCTGACCGTCCCCTACAGCGCCGTGGTCCGCTTCTATGACCCCAGCGTGCAGTTCCTGCTGCAGTTCGACGAGCCGGAGATCGTCGAGGCCGAAATCGCCCCCCTGTCGCCGCCTGCGCGCGACCCGGACGCGGTTCCGCCTTCGTCGTCGGACGACGACGGGCCCAAGGTCGTGTCGCTGGATCAGTTCCGCAAGAAATAGCCGGGCGGCCCGATCAGGGCCTTCAATCCGTCTTGCGGCGCGCAACCATCACGTTGAAACAGGCGTTGCAGCAGCATTGCTGCTCCTCCCCCTCCTGACTCGAAGGTTGTTTCATGCGTCTGTTCCTGATGTCCGTCGCCGCCGTTTCCCTGACGCTGGCCGCCTGCAGCCAGCCGGAAGCGACGCCGCCTGCTGACACGCCCGCCGCTCCGGCTGAAACGGCGCCCGCCGCGACTGACACGGCGGCCTCGGACTGGAGCGCGCTGAACGCTCAGGCAGGCAAATATCCGAACGACACCGGGCTTCTGGAAAACAGCCCGATCACCGCCGATCTGAAGGCCCTGCTGGGCAGCAAGTTCGACGTGTTCACGACCAATATGCAGACCCAGTCGCCGCTTGAGAAGGAAGGCGCCGTCCTCTTCACCTCGGGCAACAAACCGCATGAAGGCGGGTCCAGCGCGGCCTATCTGCTGATCGATACGGCGACCAAGGCGCTGGAAGTCGGCCTGTGGGAAGGCGGCAAGCTGACCACCTACAAGACCCCAGGCTCGAACATCGCCAAGCCTGCTGATATCCAGGCGCTGATATCGAATTTTGCCGGCTGACCGTTCAGCCTGACGTCCAAAGCACAGGGGTCGCGCACGTCGCGGCCCCTTTTTTTCTAGAGAGGACGTCGGGGAAACACCCTTATGGTGATCCGCTCACGCTCGCCTTCGCGGCGCTCGACCAACAGGCGGGCCACCTGGCTGTCGTCATGGAACAAATAGCCCTTGATGGCGTCCAGCAGGGCCTTGGCCAGATTGTCCAGATCCATCCACGGCGGATCGCCGACGTGCTCCATCACGATCTCGACGACGTAGTCGCCCCACGATGGACGAGACGTCCATTCCTTGCGCATGAACTCATAGACCAGCGGCTTGTAGTATTTGGCCTGGGTCGTCAGGCCGTCGATGGTGATCTCGACCGCCTCGCCCTGTTCGCGCGCCCTGACCTTTCCGGTTCCGATCCAGCCATCCACGCGCCGTCCGCCTTTCGTGATCAGCGGCTCGCCTTGCTCCGCCGCGTCTGCGTGCTACACCCCCCGGCATCTTCCCGCCACGCCTGAGAGACGAGTCCCGCGCACATGAGCAAAGTTCGTATCGAAACCGACACCTTCGGCCCCGTCGAAGTCGCCGCCGACCGCTATTGGGGCGCCCAAGCCCAGCGTTCGCTCGGCAACTTCAAGATCGGCTGGGAAAAACAGCCCCTGCCGGTCGTGCGCGCCCTGGGCATCGTCAAACGCGCCGCCGCCGAGACGAACCGTGATCTGGGCAAGCTGGACCCCAAGCTGGCCGACGCCATCATCGCCGCCGCCAATGAAGTGATCGAGGGCAAGCTGAACGACCACTTCCCGCTGGTCGTCTGGCAGACGGGGTCGGGCACCCAGTCGAACATGAACGCCAATGAGGTGATCTCGAACCGCGCCATTGAGATGCTGGGCGGCGAGATGGGCTCCAAGAAGCCGGTCCACCCCAACGATCACGTCAACATGAGCCAGTCGTCGAACGACACCTATCCGACGGCCATGCACGTCGCCTGCGCCGAGCAGGTGGTCAACGACCTGATCCCCGCGCTGAAGCACCTGCACGCCGCGCTGGACGCCAAGGCCAAGGCCTGGGCGCACATCATCAAGATCGGCCGCACCCACACCCAGGACGCCACCCCGCTGACGCTCGGTCAGGAGTTCGGCGGTTACGCCCATCAGGTCGCCATGGGCATCGAGCGCATCGAACTGACCCTGCCGCGCCTGATGGAACTGGCTCAGGGCGGCACCGCCGTCGGCACCGGCCTGAACGCGCCCGTCGGCTTTGCTGAAAAGGTTGCGGCGCAGATCGCGGGCATCACCGGCCTGCCCTTCACCACGGCGCCGAACAAATTCGAGGCCCTGGCCGCCCACGACGCCATGGTCTTCACCCACGGCGCGATCAACACGGTCGCCGCCTCCCTCTTCAAGATCGCCAACGACATCCGCTTCCTGGGCTCTGGCCCGCGCGCCGGTCTGGGCGAACTGTCGCTGCCGGAAAACGAGCCGGGCTCGTCCATCATGCCGGGTAAGGTCAACCCGACCCAGAGCGAAGCCCTGACCCAGGTCTGCGCCCAGGTGTTCGGCAACAACGCCGCCCTGTCGTTCGCCGGCTCGCAGGGCCACTTCGAGCTGAACGTCTACAACCCGGTGATGGCTTACAACTTCCTGCAGTCGGTGCGCCTGGTCGCCGATGCGGCCATCAGCTTCACCGACAACTGCGTCGTCGGCATCGAGCCGCGCGAGGACAACATCAAGCACGGTCTGGAAAACAGCCTGATGCTGGTCACCGCCCTGAACGCCAAGCTGGGCTATGACACCTGCGCCAAGATCGCCAAGACGGCTCACAAGAACGGCACCACCCTGCGTCAGGAGGCCGTCGGCGGCGGCTATCTGACCGACGCCGAGTTCGACGAATACGTCCGTCCCGAAAAGATGATCGCGCCGCAGTAAGCTGCGCTCATTCTGAGAGCTGAAGACGCCGGCCGGGTTCGCCCCGGCCGGCGTTTTTCATGCCTAGCGCTTGTCGCGGATGGTCCGGCCCACCGGCGCCAACGACAGCCGCGCCAGTTCCACATTCTTCAACGCGAACGGAATGCCGATCAGGCTGACGAACTGCGGCACGGCGATCAGCAGATGCGCCAAGGCGATGTACCAGCCCGCCAGCACCAGCCAGATCACATTCAGGCCAAGGCCCATACAGCCTGCGCCCAGATCGGCCGGATCCGGATCACGCCAGACGATCTCGCGTCCGAACGGCCAGAAGGAATAGCTGGCGATCCGCCACGCCGAAAACGCCCACGGCAGGCCCACGACCGTCAGCGCCAGCAACAGGCCGCCGAACAGCCACGCCAGGCCCGATGCGAACCCGCCCAGAAAGAACCACAGCAGGTTCAGGATCAATCGGATCATCGCATCGCCTCTTTTGCGCTTCGGATCGCTCCAATATGGCGAAAGGCCCCGCTGATGACAGCAGGGCCTTCATGAATTCGCCGAAAGGCGGGCGCTAGTGCTTCTCGACCCAGCGCGCCTTGGCTTCGTCCTTGGTCAGGCTCAGGTGGACATGGTCATCGACGCGATCCACCCAAGACACCGGAATCAGATGGTGTTTGAGGCCTGCGCCGAGGTCAAGTTTGGCCAGTTCGATCTGGTCGCCCAGCACATGGTCGACGCGGCCCACGTGGCCGCCGTCCGAACCGACGACTTCCTGATGTTCCTTGATCATTGAGACGTTTATCATTGACGCTCTCTCCGTTACTGCAGGGACAGTGTCGTAACGACCTGATGGCCAGAGGGTTCACGGCAGAGCTGGGGCCTTATGGCGTGGCGCGTCGTGATCTTCAGGCGCCGTCTGCATTTCCGGGACGCAATCCGATGGGCGAGATCGTCAATCTGAACAAGGCGCGAAAAGCCCGCGACAAGGTCGAGGCCAGACGCACGGCCGAGGCCAACCGCCTGACATACGGCCGAACGCGCGCCGAACGTCAGGCCGAACAGACCCGGCGTGATCGCGACGCCGCCCATCTGGACGGCCACCGGCTGGACGACGACGCCAAGGACTGAGGCGCGTCAGGCCGTATGGGCCAGCGTCCGCTCCACAAAGGCGTCCGGCGCTTCTTCCGCCCTCAGTTCATGAACGGCGACATCCAGTTCGACGACAAAGGGCGACTGGTTCGGGCCAGCGTCAAAGGCGGTGCAGGCGATCACTGCCGCAATCCGCTCTGCCGTCAGGCGCGCCGCCGCCTCACCGGCCGCAGGCAGAATCAGGGCGAACGCCTCGGGCGACAGGCGCGCCGCCGTGTCCTCGACCCGCACCAGACGCGATATCATCGCCCCGATCTGCGGCATGGCGCGCTCCAGCCATCCGCCCGTGCGGACACGGGTCATGGCCTCGCTGTCGGCCACGCGAAGTACGCAGACGGACAGGCGGCGGCTGCGATCGCGCACGCCCTGCGCAATGCGTCGCAGATGCTCAAGACACAGATCCCGGCTGAACAGCCCCGTTTCCGCGTCCATCAGCCAGCAGCCGCGCACGCTGTCCAGCGCGCGCCTCAGCCCCAGTTGCCGCCGGTGATTGCGCGCCAGCGCCAGAACCCGCTCCGCCGCCGCCTCTTCCGGCATTTCGGCGGCGACGATGTCGGCGAACCCGCGCCGGAACAGGTCATCAAGATCAGGCTCGGCCCCGTCGCGCAGATAGAGCGTCACCGGAATATGATAGAGGCGCGTGTTCCGTCGCATTCCGGCGGCGATGGACAGGGCCGCCGCCTGACTGGCGTCGCCCCACAGCACGGCGGCGTCAAAGGCGCGCTCATGCAGATAGTCAAAGGCCGTATAGGGCGTCGGCGCCGCGACCACCTCGGCCCCCGCAGCCTCAAGGGCGTTGGACAGGGCCAGAAAGCGGCGATCCATCGCGCCCGCCGTCAGCACCAGCAACGGCCCCTCGCCCTCGGCCGGATCCGGCAGATCGACGCCATGCGCCGCGAAAGTGGCGCGCCGCAGGATGAATTCCTCTTCGGCGACGGCGGCGCGGGTCATCTGCTCCAGACGCAGCGCGGTCTGGACCGGATGTGGATTCGCAGGCGTCACCAGATCACAGGAAAGGGCCGCCGGATCCGACGCCTCGCCCAGTCCCAGAATCGACAGATAGCGGGGCGCGGCGCTGCGTCGCAACTCAGCCAGCCCGGCCTCGGCCGCGCCCGCCCCCGCCATATCCGCTCCAGCCAAGACAGCCAGATCAACCACGGCGGCGTCCACCGGCATGTCCGACGCCGCCAGAACGGCCGAATCCAGCGATCGCGCGGTAATGGTGCGCCAGCCCAACAGATCCAGCCCTTCGCAAAGGGAACTCAGCTGATCGTCGGCGTCAGCGACGATCAGAACGCGCGGCTCGGCTTCCAAACACAGTCCCCCCGGACGGGCCGGTCCGCTCCTGCGACCGCGCCAGACCCGATCATGATACCGGCGCCGCCAAGGCCCGCAATGGGCAAGAGCGATCATCAGATGACGACATTGGGACTTCTCATTGCGGGACGAATGAGGTTAATCCGCTCCTTTGCTGACTGCCCGGACGATGGCCGGATGATTGATTGACCTTTTCCAAGCCGATCATGGCCCAACCCCGCCTGCTGCTGCGCCTGACGACCCGGGCCTTCAGCCGCAGTTGGGGGCGCGACGTCATGCTCTATACGGGCGGCGTCTCCTTCTTCGCCCTGCTGGCGCTGTTTCCGGCGATCGCCATCCTGATCGGCTTCTACAAGGCCGTCCTGAGCATCGGGCAGGTCAGCGAGCAGGCGGCCGCCCTGGCGGACGTCATCCCCTCGGCCGCTCGCACCCTGTTTTTGAACGAGATCGACCGGCTGGCCAACGCCTCGGCCCGCACCGTCTCAGCCCAGAGCGCCATCGCCCTGATCATCGGCGCCTATGCCGCGCACAGGGGGTTCAAGGCCCTGCTCGCTGGGCTGAACCTGATCCATGACGAGACGAACCCGCTGGGGTTCTTTAAATTCAATATGCTGGCCTTCCTGGTGGCGCTGGCGGCCTTCGTCCTTTTCACCGTGGTGTCGGGCGCCGTGGTGACATCGCGCCTGATGGAGCACGCCTACGCCAACCAGCCGGTCGGCTGGCTCGCCCTGCCGCTGGACGGTCTGTGGCCCGCGCTGGGACTGTGGCTGGGGCTGACCATGCTTTATCGCTACGCCATGGCCCACGCCAAGCGCGTGGCGTGGAAGGCGGCGATCATCGGCGGGCTGGTGGCCACGGTCATGTCCAGCTTCTTCTCGTGGCTGTGCTCCATCTATGTCGAGCAGATCGTGCATCTGGGTGCGACCTATGGTTCGGTCGGCGCCGTGGTGGTGCTGCTGATCTGGCTGTCGTGGAACGTCAACGCCGTCTTCTACGGCGGCGCCTTCGCCACGGAGCTGGAGATCGAGTGGGAGCAGCAGGCGACGCCGCCAGAGCTGTTGCCCCAGCCGGACAATCTGCCCGGCAAGCTCCCCGCCACAGTCGTCAATCTGTCGGAGCGGCGCCAGTCTCGACAGTGATGTTCAGGACGCCGTCGACCTCGTCGATCTGAACCACGCGGCCGCCCAGTTCCTGCATCAGAAACGGCACGTCGATCCGCGCCATCGCATCGGTGGCCAGCAGGGTGAGTCGCACGCCCGCCCCCTGCCCTTCCATGGCCTTGCGCAGGCGAAGGCTGGGCACCGGACAGCGGTGGCCGCGCGCATCGACCGTGACCACGCTCATTCCGGCAGGGCCTCCAGCAACAGGCCCAGCGCCGTCCGCACGCTCTCCAGCCGCACGGCGTCGCGTCCGATGTCGCCGAATCGTTTTTCCACATGAACCGTCCGGCCGTCGGGGCCATGGGCGGCGAAGTGCACCAAACCGACCGGCTTCTGCGGCGAGCCGCCGCCCGGCCCCGCTATGCCCGTCACCGACACCGCCGCCGAGGCCCGTGAGCGCGCGACGGCGCCCTCAGCCATGGCGCGGGCCGTCGGTTCGGACACAGCGCCGAAGCGCGCAAGCACGTCCTGCGGCACGCCCAGCATCTCGACCTTGGCCTCATTGCTGTACGTGACGAAACCCCGGTCGACCACGGCGGAGGACCCAGCGATGGCCGTCAGCGCCCCGGCGACCAGCCCGCCCGTGCAGCTTTCAGCCGTGGCGACCATCAGACCGGCCGCCGCCGCGCGACGGATCACGGTCGCGGCGGTCGTCTCTATGTCCTGCGGCAACATGAAAATACGCTCCGTCCCGATTTCGTCATAGCCTCGCCAGACGGAATCAGCCGCCCGACGTCGAAAGCCGCGCATGACCGAACAGATTCTGACGCCGGCGCATCGCAGGATCGATGCGATAACACCTGCAGCCTTCGCCGTCGCCGTCTTCACCTCGGCCAGTCTGGTTTTCACGGTCCAGCCTATGACGGCCAAGCTGGTGCTGCCCCTGCTGGGCGGATCTCCGTCGGTGTGGAACACCGCCATGGTCTTCTTCCAGGCGGCCCTGCTGGCGGGGTATCTCTATGCCCACCTGCTGCAGAGGATACCGTCGGTCCGGGCGCAGGCGGCGGTGCATCTGACCCTGCTGGCGGCGGCGGCGCTGTTTCTGCCGCTCAGCATCACCCATGCGCTGGGGGATCCCGATTCGAGCGCGCCGGTCGGCTGGCTGCTGGGCGCGCTGGCGCTGTCGGTCGGCGCGCCGTTCGCCGTGCTGTCGGCCACAGCGCCCCTGCTGCAGGCTTGGTATGCAAAAGCGCGGGCCGGGCGACCGGACGGCGCCAACCCCTATGTCCTCTATGCGGCGTCCAACCTCGGCAGTTTTCTGGCGCTGCTGGCCTATCCCGCCGTGATCGAGCCGCTGGCCTCCCTGTCGGGTCAAAGACTGGGCTGGACGGCAGGCTATGCTGTCTTCGTCCTCATGCTGGTGGGGCTGATCGTCCTGATGCCGCGTGCGACACGCAGCGCCGCCCCCGCCTTCAAGGCGCAGCGCAGCCCGCCTATTCCGTGGCGGCGCAAGGGCGTTCTGGTGCTGCTGGCCGCCGCCCCGTCCAGCCTGATGCTGGGCGTCACCGCCCATCTGTCGACCGATGTGGCCTCGGCGCCCTTTCTTTGGGTCGCGCCGCTGGCGCTTTATCTGCTGACCTTCGTCATCGCCTTTCAGGCGCGGCCGTGGATTCCGCTGTCCGTCACCCTTGTCGTGCAGGCCGCTCTGACGGTGTTGATCGCGGCGCTGGTCGGCATGTCGACCGGCCACTGGTTGAGCCTGCTGGGCCTGCATCTGCTGGGCTTCTTCTTCACCGCCCTGATGTGCCACCAGCAGATGGCCGCGCGACGACCGGCGCCCGACCGTCTGACAGAGTTCTATCTGCTGCTGTCGCTGGGCGGCGTGCTGGGCGGGGCCTTCACGGCCCTGCTTGCGCCGGTCGTATTCAGGACGGTGCTGGAATATCCGCTGGTGATGGTGCTGGTCTGTCTGGCCCGTCCGTGGCTGGGCACACGCCCGGCCCGATACGAAATCGTGCTGATGGCCGGCGGCGTCTTCATGGCCGGATTCACGCCGCTGCTGTTTGAAATGCTGCGCTATGATCCGGCGCTGCTGAAGGCGTTCAGCGATTTCGGCCTGACGGAGACGGCCCAGATCATCCTCGGCGTCGCCGCCCTGTGCGCCTTCGTGGTCCGGGACCGGGTTCTGATGTTCACGGCCGTGGTCGCGATCATGACCCTTACGGCGTCTCACATCGGCCGCGGCTATGACTGGAGCCTGACCGAGCGCAGCTTCTTCGGCGTCATGCGCGTCGCGATCACACAGGATCCGAAGATGGGCGGCGATGTTCATGTGCTGATGCACGGCACCACCCTGCACGGCGCACAGGCGCGGCATGGCGATTTCGCCTGTGCGCCGACCCTCTATTACGCCCCCACCACGCCGCTGGGCCAATCGGCCGAACTGATTCAGGCGCGCGGCCCCGGCGCCGTCATCGGCGTCGTCGGTCAGGGTTCCGGCGCCATGGCCGCCTACAAGCGCGCCGGCGATCGTATGACCTTCTTCGAGATCGACCCCATGGTCGACCGAATGTCGCGCGATCCGAAGTGGTTCACCTACATCTCGAACTGCGCCGAAGGCCCGATTCGCACGGTTCTGGGCGACGCGCGCCTGACGCTGAACAGGGAAGCCGCCGGAACCTATGACCTGCTGGTCATCGACGCCTTCTCATCCGACGCCGTGCCGACCCACCTGCTGACGCGCGAGGCGATCGAAGGCTATCTGCGTCTGCTCAAACCGACAGGCGTCGTCGTCCTGCACCTGTCCAACCGCAATCTGGACATCACCCTGCCCGCCGTCGCCGCCGCGCGCGAATTGGGCGCCGCCGAACTGCATCAGGTCTACATCGAACACCCCGAAGCGGCCCTGATGGCCGAGGCTTCGACCGAGGCGCTGGTCATCTCACCCACGGCCGAGGGTCTCGCCGACTTCAAGGCCGACGGTCGCTGGCGCAAACTGGCGCCGACCGAGGTGCGGCCTTGGACCGACGACTACGTCAACCTGTTCGGCGCCCTGATCCGCAGCATGAAGGCGCGGGCTTCGTGATCCCGACGGGACGCCGTCGGAACCAGAGGGGCAGGCGGCGGCGCCTTTTTCGCCTTCTCCTGCCAAACCGGACGCGTTATCCCGCCCCATGCCTACGCGATCCCTCTTCGCCACCCTTGTTCATGAAGACAGCCTGACCGCTTCGCCGGGCTGGGCGGAACTGCATGAGGAACTGCTCGATCTCTGCCTGGTCATGGCCGAGGAGGATGAAGCCGGGATCGAGTGGTGCCGGGCCAACCATTATCCGGGCTATACGTCCTATGGCTCGATCAACGACCTGCCGCAGCGGTTTCCCGAGTTCGCGGCGCTGAAGCGTCTGCTGGACAGGCAGGCGGCGACCTTCGCACGGTCCCTGCATTTCGATCTGGCCAAGAAGCTGAAGCTGGACAATCTGTGGGTCAACGTCCTGATGCCCGGCGGCGGCCACACCGGCCATATCCATCCCCACGCTGTGCTTTCCGGCACCATCTATATCCACATTCCCGACGGCGCCTCTTCGCTGAAGATCGAAGACCCGCGCCTAACCATGATGATGGCCCGCCCCGGCCTGACCGCTGACGCCGCAGAGGCCGAACAGCCCTTTGTCTATCTGAAGCCTGCACCGGGCACGGTGCTGATGTGGGAAAGCTGGCTGCGTCACGAAGTGCCCGCCAACCGCGCCGCCGAGCAGCGTATCTCGATCAGCTTCAACTACGCCTGACCATCGCAATAGAGGGCCGCACCGCCCTTCCCTCGCCGCATTTCGCCCGAAATCTGCGCCCAACGGCAAAGCTCCGGAGGGGAAACAGAATGCGGATTTTCAACGCGACAGCGGCGGCGGCCATGTTCACGACGGGCGCCCTGATGCTGGGAGCGTGCGGAGAGAAGGCCGATGCGCAGACCGCCCCCTCCGCCTCGGCCGCCGCCCCCGTCGCGGACGGCGCCCCCGTCGCGGACGGCGCCCCCTATGTGCTGCAGGGCACCCAGGTCTGGAGCGTGCCCGACCCCGTATCCGGCCGGAAATATCAGGTCTTCGTCAGCCTGCCTGCCAGTTATGACGCCGATCCGACCCGCCGCTATCCGACGCTTTATGTCACTGACGCCGACTATGCCTTCCCCATCATCCGCCAGATCGCGCGCCGGGTGAATCTGGAGGGGACGGTGGTGCAGGACTTCATTCTGGTCGGCCTGTCCTACGCCGAGGGCGACAGCGGGGCGGCAAGCCGTCGCCGGGACTACACCCCCACGCAGAATGGACCGCGCAACTCGGCAGGCGACATCCACGGCGGCGGCGCGGCCTATCAGACCTATCTGAAGACGGAAGTCCTGCCCTTCATCGAGCAGAAATTCCGCGCCGATCCTGCGCAGCGCGTGTTACTGGGGCATTCCTATGGCGGCCTGCTGGGCGCCCAGATTCTGTTCAGCGATCCGACGATGTTCAGCGGCTATGTGCTGGGCAGTCCGTCGCTGTGGTACGACAAACGTCATATGATGGGCGTCGAGGCCGACTATGCCCGCGCCCATGACGATCTGAAGGCGCAGGTCTTCATGTATGTCGGCGGCTATGAGGTTCCCGGCCCGGACCGCCGCAACACCAGCGGCGCCGACATGGTCGCCGACATGAAGACGCTGCAGAGAAATCTGCTGTCGCGGAACTATCCGGGCCTGAAGGTCAGTTCGATCGTGTTGGAGGACGAAGATCACCTGACGGTCGCTCCGATCGGCTTCACACGCGCACTGGAAGCGATTTTGCCCGCGCGCTGAAGAGCGCCTCCGAAAAGCCGCGCGCCTAGCCGAAGATTTGCCCAAAGGCGTCGGGATCGCTACATCCCCCGTCAACTTCCCCATCCGCACTGAATCAAGGGCGCGACGCGACGTATGGCGCAGCAATATATTTTCCAGATGCAGGGTCTAACCAAGACCTTCCCCGGCGGCAAAAAGATCTTCGAGAACATCTGGCTGAGCTTCTACAACGACGCCAAGATCGGCGTTGTCGGGGTCAACGGCTCGGGTAAATCCACCCTGCTGAAGATCATGGCCGGTCTGGACAGCGAGTTCCAGGGCGAGGCCCGCGCCGCCGACGGCGTCAAGCGCGGCTATCTGGAGCAGGAGCCCCACCTCGATCCGGCGCTGAACGTGCGCCAGAACGTCGAGGCCTGGTGCGAAGAGAAGCAGTGGGTCAACCGCTTCAACGAAGTCGCTGCCGAACTGGGCGAAAACTACACCGACGAACTGATGGAGGAGATGACCGCCCTCCAGGAGAAGATCGACGCCGGCGACGTCTGGGACATCGACAGCCGCATCGATCAGGCCATGGGCGCTCTGCGCTGCCCGCCCGACGACTGGGAAGTCACCAACCTGTCCGGCGGTGAAAAGCGCCGCGTGGCCCTGGCCCGCCTGCTGCTGTCGAAGCCCGACATGCTGCTGATGGACGAACCGACCAACCACCTGGACGCCGAGTCGGTGGCCTGGCTGCAGCACCACCTGGAGAACTTCCCCGGCTGCGTCATCCTGGTGACCCACGACCGCTACTTCCTGGATCAGGTGACGAAGTGGACGCTGGAGCTGGACCGCGGCAAGGGCCACCCGCACGAGGGCAACTATTCCTCGTGGCTGGAAGCCAAGACCAAGCGCGTCGTGCAGGAGCAGTCTGAATCCGAAGCCCGCCAGCGCGCCCTCACCCGCGAACTGGAATGGGTCCGCTCGGGCGCCAAGGCCCGTCAGGCCAAGTCCAAGGCCCGTCTGGCCGCCTATGAGAAGATGGTCGCCGAGCAGGAAAACAGCCGTCAGGCCCAGTCCTTCGCCGTCATCCAGATCCCGCCCGGCCCGCGCCTGGGCAACGTCGTGCTGGAAGTCGAGGGCCTGAAGAAGTCCTATGGCGACAAGCTTCTGTTCGACAACCTGACCTTCAAGCTGCCGCCCAACGGCATCGTCGGCGTCATCGGCCCCAACGGCGCCGGCAAGTCGACCATGTTCAAGCTGATCACCGGTCAGGAAACGCCCGACGGCGGCACGATCAAGGTCGGCGAAACAGTCAAGCTGGCCTATGTCGACCAGTCGCGCGACGACCTGAAGCCGGACGACACCATCTGGCAGGCCATCTCGGGCGGCACCGACATCATGATGGTCGGCAAGCGCGAGATCAACACCCGCGCCTATGTCGGCAGCTTCAACTTCAAGGGCGGCGACCAGCAGAAGAAGGTCGGCCAGCTGTCGGGCGGTGAGCGCAACCGCGTCCACCTGGCCAAGACCCTGGCCACCGGCGGCAACCTGATCCTGCTCGACGAACCGACCAACGACCTGGACATCGAAACCCTGCAGAACCTCGAGGAGGCGCTGGAAGAATTCGCCGGCTGCGCCGTGGTCATCAGCCACGACCGCTGGTTCCTGGACCGTCTGGCCACCCACATCCTGGCCTTTGAAGGCGACGGCCACGTGGAATGGTTCGAGGGCAACTTCGAAGCCTATGAACAGGACAAGATGCGTCGTCTGGGCGCGGACAGCATCATTCCCAAGCGCATCCAGCACCAGAAGTTCGGTCGCTGATCCGCCTGAACCGCTGATCCTTGGACGGCCCCTTTGGCCTCGGCGGAAGGGGCCGTTCGCCTTTCAGGAGGCCGCCATGTCCGTGCAAGCGCCGCTGATCGATGCAGATCTGATCCGCCGTTTCGGGCCGCCCGCGCCGTTGACGACACGGCTGCTGACGCGCGCGGAGCTGGATCGGTTGCCGGACATCGACCGGCGCGAACAGGTGCATGAGATCTATGTCGCCGACGCCCACGGCCGCCTGACCCTGACGCCATTCTTTCACGACACGCGCGGCTGGCCCGACGGCGAACTGGAGGCGGAACTGCCCATCCTTCGCCGCCATCTGGATCAGGGCGGCGCCGCCTTGGGCGTCTTCGATCATCAGGCGCTGATCGGCGCCGCTGTCCTGGCCGCGACGGGCGTGGGCGACTATCCGGACCTGCGCCAACTGGTCTTTCTGCATGTCGGCCATGACTGGCGCGGGCGCGGCGTCGCCTCAGCCCTCTATCGTCTGTGCGCAGAGGCCGCGCGACGCGGGGGAGCGTCCGGCCTCTATATCTCGGCGACGTCCACACGCCGCACCGTGGACTTCTATCAGCGTCTGGGCGCCGTCCCGACCGCGCAGCCCGACACCGCCCTGTTTCGGCATGAACCGGATGACATCCACCTGATCCACCGCTTCTTGTGACTGGCGCTCGCGTCAAACGCCGTTAGTCTGGCGCCATGACCCAGCGTCCCGCCGTCCTCATCATGCAGCGGCATCTGGCCCCGCTGAGCGCTTTCCTCGAAAGCGCCTGGGACGTCTATCGCTTCTGGGAAGGGCCCCCGCTTGAGGCGGCGGCCGACATCCGCGCCCTGATCGTCGCGGGCGAGTTCGAACTGGACAAGGCCCTGATCGAGCGCCTGCCCCATCTGTCGCTGATCGCCTGTTTCACCGCCGGTTATGACGGCATCGATGTGGAGTGGTGCCGCGCGCGCGGCCTGCCTGTGACCCATGCGCCCGGCGTGAACCACGAAGACGTGGCCGACCACGCCATCGGCCTGATCCTGGCCGCGCGCCGCCAGATCGCGCAGGGCGACCGCACCATCCGCGCGGGCGAGTGGAAGCTGTCGACGCGCAGCATCACCACATCGCTGGGCGGCCAGAGGCTGGGGATCGTCGGTCTGGGCCATATCGGCGAGGCCGTGGCGCGCCGGGCCGAGGTCATGCGGATGGCGGTCCGCTGGTGGGCGCCGCGCGCAAAACAGGCCGCATGGCCGCGCGCCGACAGCCTGCTGGATCTGGCGCGCGATTCGGACATTCTGGTCGTCGCCTGCCGGGCGGACGACAGCAACCGCGGCCTGATCTCGGCCGAGGTGATCGAGGCGCTGGGGCCGTCCGGCCTGCTGGTCAACGTCGCCCGCGGCCAGTTGGTCGATGAGGACGCCGTCCTCGCGGCGCTGAAAGACGGCCGGCTGGGCGGCGCAGCGCTGGATGTCTTCGCCCAGGAACCGACCGACGCGGCGCGCTGGGCCGATGCGCCCAATACGGTGCTGACGCCTCATACCGGCGGCGCCACGACCGAGGCTGTGCAGGGCATGTTGATGCTGCTGATGCAGAATCTGTCCGCCCATTTCGCAGGCGAACCGCTGAAAACGCCGGTCGAAGCGTAAGATTCGGCCTTCAGGGCCGTCTCGACCTCCATTTCGGACGCCGAAAGGATGATCCGTGCCTGCTTTGGGCCGATAGCGACGGTC
Organism: Brevundimonas diminuta; assembly: GCF_039673845.1. GTDB lineage: Bacteria > Pseudomonadota > Alphaproteobacteria > Caulobacterales > Caulobacteraceae > Brevundimonas > Brevundimonas diminuta_E. The sequence goes on from NZ_JBDJMK010000001.1 coordinate 191,778, forward strand.
TGCGATCAGATTTTGCTTGCATAAGCGTATAAGGATATCTTTATACGACCTATGACACTGACTGCTGATCAGACTGTAGAAGCCCTGCGCGCCGCCGGCGAACCGACCCGCCTGCGCGTCCTGTCCCTGCTGGCTGCGGAAGAGCTGTCGGTGATGGAGCTGTCGCGTGTTCTGGACCAGAGCCAGCCGCGTGTCTCGCGCCATCTGAAGCTGATGGCTGACGCCGGGCTGATCGAGCGGTTTCCCGATGGCGCGCGCGTCTTCTACCGCCTGTCGCACGACGCCCTGTCGCGGCGCCTGATCGACACCGTTCTGGACCTGCTGGACGACGGCGAGGGCGAGGCCGACCATCGCCGTCTGGACGAGGTGCGCAAGGAGCGCGCCATCGACGCCGCCCGCTATTTCGAGCAGATCGCGCCCCAGTGGGATCAGATGCGCAGCCTCTATGTCTGCGAAAGCGCGGTCGAGGCTGCGGTCGCACGCGCGGCCGGGTCCGGCCCGTTCGAGCGCGTGGTCGATCTGGGCACCGGCTCGGGCCGGATGCTGACCCTATTCGGCAAGCAGGCGAAGATGTCGGTCGGTCTCGACCTGTCGCAGAACATGCTGAACATCGCCCGCGCCAATGTCTCAAAGGCCGGGCTGGACAAGGTCGAGCTGCGCCACGGCGACATTTTCTCGACCCGCCTGCCGCACGAAAGCGCCGATCTGGTGATCGTGCATCAGGTGCTGCACTACCTCGCAGATCCCGCCGCCGCCGTGGCCGAGGCCGCGCGTCTGGTCATGCCGGGCGGCAAGCTGCTGATCGTCGACTTCGCCCCTCACAAGTTCGAGCACCTGCGCGAGGCGCACCAGCACCGCCGTCTGGGCTTCGCCGACGCCGAAATCCGCGAATGGCTGACCAAGGCGGGCCTGACCCCCTCGGCGCCCATCGCCCTGCCGCCCGACACCGAGGGCCTGACCGTTCACATCTGGACCGGCGAACGCGCCGCAAGCCCTGCCCGAAAGACCGCCTGATGGCCCCCTCCTCTCTCGCCGAAGCCCGCGCCCTGCTGCTGTCGCCGCTGGGCCCGGTCGCCCGCGCCGGTTCCAACCGCAACGCCGTCAACGTCTCTTTCGAGTTCTTCCCGCCCAAGACGGATGCGGCCGAGGCCAATCTGTGGTCGGCGATCCGTCGGCTGGAGCCGTTGAACCCGGCCTTCGTCTCCGTCACCTATGGCGCGGGCGGCTCGACGCGCGAGCGGACGCACCGCACCGTCCAGCGCATCATCAGCGAGACGGCCCTCCGCCCCGCCGCCCACCTGACCTGCGTCGAGGCCAGCCGCGCTGAAGTCGATGAGGTCATCGAGGGTTATAAGGCCATCGGCGTCGATCACATCGTCGCCCTGCGCGGCGACCCGCCCGGTTCGGCAGGCATCGGCGGGGCCTATACGCCGCGCGCCGACGGCTACGCCAACGCCACCGAACTGACCGCCGCCATCGCCAGCATCGGCGGGTTCGAGGTCACGGTCGGCGCCTATCCGGAAAAGCACCCGGAAAGCCCGTCCATCGACCACGACATCGAGGTGCTGAAGGCCAAGGTGGACGCAGGCGCCACGCGCGCCGTGACCCAGTTCTTCTTCGACATCGAGGCCTTCCTGCGCTTCCGCGACCGGGTGCGGGCGGCGGGGGTGACCATCCCCCTGATCCCCGGCGTCATGCCGGTGTCCAACTTTGCGGGGCTAAAGCGGATGACGGCGGCGTGCGGCACGGCCCTGCCCGACTGGCTGGCGGGCCATTTCGACGGGCTGGACAGCGACCCGGAGACGCGCAAGCTGCTGGCCGCCTCCATCGCCGCCGAGACCTGCGCCCGCCTGCAGGAAGAGGGCTTTTCGGACTTCCACTTCTACACCCTGAACCGGGCCGAGCTGGTCTATGCGATCTGCCGGGTGCTGGGCGTGCGTGAAACCAAGGCTGTTGCGTAATGACTTCCCCCCTGAGCCGCGCTGAACGGATCGCCGCCCTGCACGCGGCGGCGAAAGAGCGCATTCTGGTGCTGGACGGCAGCTGGGGCGTGATGATCCAGCGCCGCGACCTGACGGAAGAAGACTTCCGCGGCGAGCGTTTCCGCGACCACAACCACCCGCAGAAGGGCAACAACGACCTGTTGATCCTGACGCGGCCCGATATCGTCGCCGATCTGCACGACGTCTATTACGCCGCCGGAGCAGACATATCGGAGACGAACACCTTCTCCTCGACCACCATCGCGCAGGCCGACTACGGTCTGGAAGACGCGGTCTATGACCTGAACTACGAAGGCGCCCGCATCGCGCGCGAGGTCGCCGACCGCTGGACGCAGAAAGAGCCGCACAAGCCCCGCTTCGTCGCCGGCGCCATTGGCCCTACCAACCGCACCCTGTCGCTGAGCCCTGACGTCAACGACCCCGGGTATCGCGCCGTCACCTATGACGAGGTCTATGAGGCCTATAAGCAGCAGGCGCGCGCCCTGCACCACGGCGGCGTCGACATCTTCCTGATCGAGACGGTGTTCGACACCCTGAACTGCAAGGCCGCGATCAAGGCGATCAAGGATCTGGAGGACGAGGGGCTGGAGCCCCTGCCCCTGTGGATTTCGGGGACCATCACCGACCGTTCGGGCCGGACGCTGAGCGGCCAGACGGCGGAGGCCTTCTGGAACTCGATCCGCCACGCCAGACCGTTCGCTGTCGGCTTCAACTGCGCCCTGGGAGCCGAGCTGATGCGGCCGCACATCGCCGAACTAAGCCGTGTGGCCGACACCCTGGTCAGCGCCTATCCGAACGCGGGCCTGCCCAACGCCATGGGCCAGTATGACGAACAGCCCCACGAGACGGCTCACTTCCTCGAGGAATGGGCGCAATCGGGTCTGGTCAACATCGTCGGCGGCTGCTGCGGCACGACGCCCGACCACATCCGCCACGTCGCCGAAGAGGTCGCGGGCGTGACCCCGCGCGCCGTGCCGGAGCGCCCGGTCGCCCTGCGCCTGTCGGGGCTGGAACCGTTCGAGCTGGCGTCGTGATCACGTGCTGCTCTTTCCTTCTCCCCTCGGGGGAGCAGGTGGCCGCGAAGCGGTCGGATGAGGGGGCTGCCGGATGCGCGCTCAACCTCAGCCGTTCAGCCTGCGGAACCCTACCCCTCATCCGTCATGCTGCGCATGACACCTTCTCCCCCAAGGGGAGAAGGACTGCCTGCGGTCAATAAGATGCGTCCTGTCTTCATCAACGTCGGCGAGCGGACCAACGTCACCGGCTCGGCCAAATTCCGCAAACTGATCGTCGACGGCGACTACACCGCAGCCCTGTCGGTCGCGCGCCAGCAGGTCGAGGCGGGCGCCCAGGTCATCGACGTGAACATGGACGAAGGCCTGCTGGACGGCCCCGTCGCCATGCGCACCTTCCTGAACCTGATCGCAGCCGAACCCGACATCGCCCGCGTGCCGGTCATGATCGACAGCTCCAAATGGGAGGTGATCGAGGCGGGCCTGAAGTGCGTTCAGGGCAAGCCGATCGTCAACTCGATCTCGATGAAGGAGGGCGAAGACGCCTTCCGCCACCACGCGATCCAGTGCCTGCGCTACGGCGCCGCCGTGGTGGTCATGGCCTTTGACGAGGTGGGTCAGGCCGACACCGCCGCGCGCAAGATCGAGATCTGCACCCGCGCCTACGACATTCTGGTCAATGAGGTCGGCTTCCCGCCCGAAGACATCATCTTCGACCCCAACATCTTCGCCGTGGCGACGGGGATCGAGGAACACGACAACTACGCCGTCGACTTCATCGAGGCGGTCCGGGCGATCAAGGCCACCCTGCCTCACGCCCGCGTCTCGGGCGGGGTGTCGAACGTCTCGTTCAGTTTCCGCGGCAATGAGCCGGTGCGCCGGGCGATCCACAGCGTCTTCCTGTACCACGCCATCAACGCCGGTCTGGACATGGGCATCGTCAATGCGGGCGACCTGCCCGTCTATGACGACATCGACGCCGAACTGCGTGAAGCCGTCGAGGACGTGATCCTGAACCGACCGCAGCGTACAAACGTGTCCAACACCGAGCGGCTGGTCGACATGGCGCCTCGCTATAAGGGCGAGAAGGGCGCGGCCAAGGTCGTGGACCTGTCGTGGCGTCAGGCAACGGTCGCCAAACGCATCGAACACGCCCTCGTCCACGGCATCACCGACTACATCGTCGAGGACACGGAGGAAGCCCGTCAGGCGTCCGAACGCCCGCTGCACGTCATCGAAGGCCCCCTGATGGACGGCATGAACGTGGTCGGCGACCTGTTCGGCTCGGGCCGGATGTTCCTGCCGCAGGTGGTGAAGTCGGCGCGGGTGATGAAGCAGGCCGTCGCCCACCTCGAACCCTTCATGGAGGCCGAAAAGGCCGGTCAGGAACGTCAGGCCGCGGGCAGGATCCTGATGGCCACGGTCAAGGGCGACGTCCACGACATCGGCAAGAACATCGTCGGCGTCGTGCTCCAGTGCAACAACTACGAAGTCATCGATCTGGGCGTCATGGTCCCGGCCGATCGCATTCTGGACGCCGCCATCGAGCACAAGGTCGACATCGTCGGCCTGTCGGGCCTGATCACGCCGTCGCTGGACGAAATGACCTTCGTCGCCGCAGAGATGGAACGGCGCGGCTTCGACATTCCCCTGTTGATCGGGGGCGCCACGACCAGCCGCACCCATACGGCGGTGAAGATCGAGCCGAAGTATAACAAGGGCTCGACCACCTATGTCATCGACGCCAGTCGGGCTGTGGGCGTGGTGTCCGGCCTGCTGTCCCCAACTGACCGGGCGAAGAACGAGGAGGCCACCCGCGACGAATACATCCGCATCCGTGAACAATACGCCCGCGGCCAGGAGGTGAAGGCCCGCGCCTCGCTGCAACAGGCGCGCGACAACCGCTGGCGACCCGATGAGGCGCAACGCCCGGCCCCGGCGCCCTCCTTCCTCGGCGTACGCGCCTATGAGGCGTGGGACCTTCAGGATCTGGCCGACCACATCGACTGGACGCCCTTCTTCGCCAGTTGGGAGTTGATCGGCCGCTATCCGCTGATCCTTGAGGATGAGATTGTCGGCGAGGCCGCCCGCGACCTGTTCCGCGACGCGCAGGCCATGCTGAAACGCATCGTCGATGAGAAGTGGTTCACCGCCAAGGGCGTCGTCGGCTTCTGGCCCGCCAACGCCTGCGACGACGACGTCATCGTCTGGACCGACGAAACCCGCACATCGGAAGCTGCCCGCTTCCACGGCCTGCGCCAGCAGATCAAGAAGTCCAACGGCAAGCCGAACCTGTGCCTGTCCGACTTCGTTGCGGAAGACGGCGCCGATTATCTGGGCGCCTTCGCCGTCACCGCCGGTCATGGCGAGCTGGAAAAGGCCGCTGAGTTCAAGGCGGCGGGCGACGACTATTCCGCCATCATGGCCACCGCCCTGGCCGATCGACTGGCCGAGGCCTTCGCCGAGCGGCTGCACAAGGAAGTGCGCACCCAGCTATGGGGCTACATCCCCGATGAACAGACTTCAGTGCAGGACCTGATCGAAGAGAAGTATCAGGGCATCCGCCCCGCGCCCGGCTACCCGGCTCAGCCCGACCACACGGAAAAGGCTACGCTGTTCCGCCTTCTGGACGCAGGCGCCAATGCGGGAATGGAGCTGACGGAGTCCTTCGCCATGACGCCGCCCGCCTCGGTCAGCGGCCTCTACTTCGGCCATCCGGGCAGCCACTATTTCGGCGTCGGCAAGATCGACCGCGACCAGATCGAGGACTACGCCGCCCGCAAGGGCTGGGACGTTGAGACCGCCGAACGCTGGCTGGCGCCGATCCTGAACTACGACCCCGGCGCCATCGCGCGGAACGACGCGGCCTAGACAGCGAGCCGTTCCCCGTGCGCCTGCTGCTCAGCGCAGCCCGCGACGAGAAAATCGAGCAGCATCCGCACGGACGGCAGAAGGCCGCGCCGCGACGGGAAGACGGCGTGGACGATCCATTTCTTCGGCCGCCAGTCTGGCAGCAGGTCAACCAGTTTCCCGGCGTCCAGATCGCGCGCGACGGCCACCGTCGGCAGCAGGGCGACGCCCAGTCCGTGGACGGCGCCTTCGTGCAGCATATGCAGGTCGTCGGTCACAAGGCGCGGCGTGTGGCGCACTGAGGCCGTCATGCCTTCCGTATGGTGCAGCGCCCAGACGTGGTCCCGATGCGCCGGGCCGAAGTCGAGGCTGGGCCAGTTCGCCAGATCGGCCGGGCCGGTCGGTCTTCCCATGCGGTCGATCAGTTCGGTGCTGGCGACCAGTCGGTGCACGCTCTCGTCCAGCTTGCGCATGACCAGATCGGTTTGTTCCAGCGGCGGCTCGCGCACCCGGATCGCCAGGTCGAAGCCCTCGCCGATGACATCCACCCGGCGGCTGGTGCTGTGAAGCTGCACCTCAAGCTCGGGATACAGGGCCATGAAGCGGATGATCAGCCCACTCATCTGATAGGTCAGCAGGCCTGGCGCGCAGGCGACGCGGATCGTGCCGCACGGCTCGGACCGGGCGCCGTCGATCAGGGCCTGCGCCGCCTCGGCCTCGACCAGCATGGCGAGGCAGTGCTGGTAATAGGCCAGTCCGATCTCCGTCACCGAGAATTTGCGCGATGAGCGCTGGATCAGCCGCGTTCCCAGCTGGTCTTCCAGCGCGGCGATGCGGCGGCTGAGCTTGGACTTCTGCATGCCCAGCGCCCGCGCCGCCGGCGCGAAGCCGTGGTGATCCACCACCTGCACGAAATAATAGAGGTCGTTGAGGTCTCTCATCGTTCTATTGATAGAACGCAGCGAGGCGATTTCGCAATCTGCCCGCCCCATCGTTTCGCAGGCATAAGATCTTCAACGCGATCGGCCCCTTCCTTCTGGCGGCCGATCCATCGAATGGAGACAAGACCATGAAGAAGGTTCTGGGCCGTTACGGCAACGACCGCGGCCACTGGGTCGGCGACGGTTTCCCCGTCCGTTCGCTGTTTTCCTATAACGCCGCAGGCAAACAGGTCAGCCCCTTCCTGCTGCTCGACTACGCCGGTCCGTACAACTTCGAGCCGACGACCGAGCGGCGTGGCGTGGGCCAGCATCCGCACCGCGGCTTCGAGACCGTGACCATCGTCTACGACGGCGAGGTCGAGCATCGCGACTCGACCGGTCAGGGCGGCATCATCGGCCCCGGCGACGTCCAGTGGATGACGGCGGGCGGCGGCATCCTGCACGAGGAGTTCCATTCCCCGGCCTTCTCGCGCACCGGCGGCCCGTTCCGCATGGTTCAGCTGTGGGTCAACCTGCCCGCCAAGGACAAGATGACCCGTCCCGGCTACCAGTCGATCCTGAACGCCGACATTCCGACCGTTTCCCTGCCGGACGACGCAGGCACGGCCCGGATCATCGCCGGCGCGATGGACGGCTCGAAGGGCCCGGCCAGCACCTTCACGCCCATCAATGTGTGGGACGTGCGGTTGAACCGGGACGCCGAGACGACGCTGGACCTACCCGAAGGCCACACGGCCATGGTGGTGGTTCTGTCGGGTCACGTCACCGTCAACGGCGACCAGCCCGCCGGCGCCGCCGAGGCCCTGCTGCTGGACCGTCAGGGCGACAGCGTGACCCTGAGCGCCGATGCGGACACGACCCTGCTGATCCTGACCGGAGAGCCGATCGACGAGCCCATCGTCGGCTATGGCCCCTTCGTGATGAACAGCGAGGACGAGATCCGCACCGCCGTCACGGACTTCAACAGCGGCCGCTTCGGCGACATCGCCGCCGCCTGAGCGCGCCCGTCAACACAGGCCCGGTCTTCGGACCGGGCCGCCCTTCCCCACTGAAAGGAGACTTTCCATGGCCAGCGAGCCGATTCGCGATCCGAAGTCGGATCACCTTCTGACGCCTGAGAATTCGGCCTTCATCATCATCGACTATCAGCCGGTTCAGGTGAACTCCATCGCCTCGATGGACCGCCAGCTGCTGGTGAACAACATCGTCGGCACTGCCAGGGCGGCCGTCGCCTATGGCCTGCCGATCGTCCATTCGACCGTCAACGTCGAGACGGGGCTGAACCAGCCGCCGATCCCGCAGCTGCGCAAGGTGCTGAAAGACTATCCGACCTATGACCGCACCACGATCAACTCGTGGGAAGACGTGGAATTCCGCAAGGCGGTCGAGGCGACCGGCCGCAAGAAGCTGATCATGACGGCCCTGTGGACCGAGGCCTGCCTGACCTTCCCGGCGCTGGACGCCCTGCGCGACGGCTATGAGGTCTATGTCGTGGCTGACGCCGTGGGCGGGACTTCAGTCGCCGCGCACGAGATGGGTCTGCGCCGCATCGAGCAGGCTGGCGGCAAGCTGATTTCCGTGCCTCAGCTGTTCTGTGAACTGCAGCGTGACTGGAAGCGTTCCGAGACCGTCCCGGCCTTCATGAACCTGTTCATCGAAACCGGCGGCACCGCCGGAATCCAGTTCTCCTACGACAGGGAAGACTGACCCTTCAGGGCGATCTGCGTCATGGTGCGTGGATCGCCCCTTTCGTCGTCGCAGCGTTCATCTTTCAGGAGCCCCCATCATGATCGAACTCATCATCGACCAGCGCCGCAAGGACCTCGGCGGTTTCGAAGTCGGCCGCGTCCTGCCCTTCGCCAAGCGCCGGGCGGTCGGTCCCTTCGTCTTCTTTGACCACATGGGGCCGGTGGACATGCCCGCCGGCATCCCCAAGACGGTCGATGTGCGCCCGCACCCGCACATCGGCATCTCGACCCTGACCTATCTGTTCGACGGCGAGATCACGCACCGCGACAGTCTGGGCGTCCAGCAGGACATCCGTCCGGCCGAGGTCAACTGGATGACGGCGGGCAGCGGCGTCACCCACTCCGAGCGGTTCGAGCGGGCGCGGATGGAAGGCCTGCGTCTGGAAGGCATTCAGGCGTGGCTGGCCCTGCCGGGCGGTCAGGAAGAGATCGACCCGTCGTTCCAGCATGTCGGCTCCGGCGACCTGCCGACCTGGATCGAGAACGGCGTGAAGGGCCGGCTGGTCGCGGGCGAGACCATGGGCATGAAGGCGGGCGTCAGCACCTTCTCGCCGCTGCACTACATGCATCTGGAAATGGAGCCGGGCGCCCGGTTCCAGACGCCGACGGATCACGCCGAAAGCGCCGTCTATGTGGTTCAGGGCATGGTCGAGATCGACGACGGCCGCCCGGTCGGGCCCGGCCAGATGGCCGTGCTTGAAAAGGGCCTGCCCTCGATCATTGTGGCGCAACAGCCGACGACGCTGATGGTGCTGGGCGGCGAGCCGGTGGGCGAGCGCTTCATCGAATGGAATTTCGTCTCATCCTCGAAGGAGCGGATCGAACAGGCCAAGGCCGACTGGCGCGCGGGTCGCATGAAACTGCCCGACATGGACGATCAGGAGTTCATCCCCCTGCCCCCGGACCGGACGCCACCGCCCAATCCGATGTCCTGAGTTCAACAGGGACCGGCGCCCAGGCCGGCGCCGGTCCCGTCAGATATTCATCGCACCGGCAGGCCATAGATCAGGCCGCCGGACCGCGCGGACCACTGGGCGTTCAAGCCACGGTCCAGATCCAGCGACGACTGGGCGCCCAGATTGCGGCTGAAGATTTCGCCATAGTTGCCGCCCGCCGAAATGGCGTCTGTCGCCCATGTCCGCGACAGGTCGATGCTGGGGCCGAAATCCCCCTCATCGCCCAACAGGCGTTTGACGCGCGGGTCGGGCGAGTTCTTCGACATATCGGCGACATTGGCGCGGGTGACGCCCAGTTCCTCAGCCAATATCAGGGCGTTCAGGGTCCAGCGGATCACGGCCGTCCAGCGGTCGTCGCCGCTACGCGTCACCGGTCCCAGCGGCTCCTTGGAGATCACATCCGGCAGGATGACGTGCTGCTGAGGATTGGGCAGGGTCGTGCGCGCCGCCGCCAGCGCCGAGATGTCAGCGGTAAAGGCGTCGCATTCCTCACGCGCATAGGCCTGACGCGCCTCGCCCTCGGTGGCGACGACGACGGGCCGGTATTCGATGCCGCGACGGCGGAAATAATCCTCGACGTTCAGTTCGGTCGTCGATCCGGACTGGACGCAGATCCGGGCGCCGTTCAGCTCGGCCGCGCTGCTCAGGTTCAGCGAGCGGCGCACCATAAAGCCCTGACCGTCGTAATAGTTGATCCCGGCGAAGCTGAGCTGCGCGCCCGTGTCCCGGCTCATGGTCCACGACGTATTGCGCCACAGCACGTCCACCCGCCCGTCGCGCAGGGCCTCGAACCGCTGCTCCGTCGTCAGCGGCACGAATCGCACCGCGTCCGGATCGCCGAAAATGGCCGCCGCCGTGGCCCGGCAGAAGTCGACATCGAACCCCCGCCATGCGCCGCGATTGTCCGTATGGGCGAAGCCGACCAGCCCTTCATGCACGCCGCAGTTCAGCCGCCCGCGTTGCCGCACCGCCGCCAGAGTGGCGCTGGGCTCGGTATCCGACGCAATGACCGGCGCCTGACGCGCAGGCTGACGCGCTTCCTGCGTCTGCGGTTCAGGCGATCTCTGACAGGCGCCGATCGCCAAAGCCAACATCGCTGCGGCGCCTGTCGCCGCCATGGACGCCGCGCGCGCGCCGTCTCGCCATCTCCGCATCCGTTCCGCCGCTCCATCTTGCGCCCCGCGTCAGTTTAGAGCCCTCTGTGCCGCGAACCGCAACCCGCCAGAGACGTCATGACGCCCATTTCCGACCGAACCCGGCTGATCGCCAGCGCCACGCGGCGCGGACAGGGCCGTCGCCCGGTCAATCCGCCCGTTGAACGCGCCTCCACCATGCTCAGCGACGACCCCGCGAAAATGCAGGACGCGACGGACGGGCCGATCTACGGTCTCGACGGAACCGGCGCGGCGCGGGAACTGCGCGCCCTGCTGGCGCAACTGGAGGGCGCCGCCGAAGCCTTTCTGGTCCCGTCCGGTCTGGCGGCCGTCACCGTACCCCTGACGGCTTTGCTGAGGCCCGGCGACGCCGTGCTGACGACGGACGCCGTCTATGGCCCGACCCGGCGTTTTCTGACGCGCCACATGGCCGCGCGAGGCATCACCGCCCGCTTCCATCCCGCCGACGCCTCAAACGACACCATACTGAACGCCCTTACGCCGGATACGCGGGTTCTGTTGATCGAGGCGCCCGGCTCCCTGACGTTCGACATGGCGGACGTCCCCGCCCTGGCGGCCGCCTGCCGGGGACGCGGCGTCCTGACGGTGATGGACAACACCTGGGCGGCCGGTCTGGCTTTCCGCCCATTGGCGCACGGCGTCGATGTCAGCGTACAGGCCCTGACCAAATATGTCGGCGGCCATTCGGACCTGCTGATGGGCGGGATCGCCGCCTGCGACCCTGCCGTCATCCGCGCCATCGCCCACACCATCGAAGATACAGGCTGGCACGTCTCGCCCGACGACGCCTGGCTGGCGTTGCGCGGCGTCCGCACCCTGCCTCTGCGCTATGAAGCCCAGGCAAGATCCGCCCTGAGCGTCGCCCGATGGCTGAAGGCCCGGCCAGAGGTCGCCGATGTCCTCTATCCGCCCCTGCCCGGCTCGATCGGCCACGACCTGTGGCGTCGTGACTTCAACGGCGCGGCCTCGCTGATGGGCGTGGTCATGAAGGGCGGCGACACCGCGGCGGCCCACACCTTCATGCGCGCGCTCAGCCTGTTCGGCATGGGCTATTCATGGGGCGGGTTCGAGAGCCTGATCACCTATGAGACCCCGCAACTGGCCTATCGCGAGCAGACGCCCGACCTGCCGGGCCAGTTGCTGCGCCTGCATATCGGCCTTGAAGACCCCACCGACCTGACAGCCGACCTTGAAGCGGGATTTGAAGCCTGGCGCGCCCAGCAGGACTCGAACCTGCAACCCCCTGCTTAGAAGGCAGGTGCTCTATCCGGTTGAGCTATGGGCGCCGAAGGCTGGAAGATGTCGCTCCGTAAGGGGGTTCGGTGTTCACGGCAAGAGAACGGCGACGCCCCTGTGTCAGGCCGGTTGCGCGACGGTGGCGCGCCTCACGACTCACGTCCGGCTGCCCGGAAAAACACGAGAGCCAAATCTTGGCGCCCGCAATGCCGCTTTCAGGCAGCATGACGCTCATGGCCCGCCAAACCGGACAACCGGCGCGACCTGTCTCGCAAAAAACGACCATAAGTCTGCATTCTGCTTAATGAAATCCGTCCATTCTCGCATCAAAGCTTCAGATATCAGTTGATGATAGACGCACTGCAGATCAGCAGATACAGGAGATTTCTCACATCGCACATCAAGGCAGTTCATCACGTGCAGAACATTGTCGTAACCAGTAACTGCCAAACCGCCGGTGTCGCCTTGTCGCTCAAGGCCATGCTGCCAGACGCCTCCATCAACATCGCCCTGCTTGCCGCCCCCGGCGGCAACGGATTTGAAGAGCTCCAGCAGGCGGTTGGAGGCGCTGATGTTTGGGTCACCTCCGCAGGAAACAACGTCATTTCCGCTATAGAGACACAGGCGCAATTAATCCGCATCCCACAAGTCGAATTCGAGGCGTTTCACCCCGATATTGTTTATGTAAACAATTCAGAGGGACGACATCTTACGGGCGTCTGCAGATCGGATTACCATTCATATATTGCACTCTGGTCGTTCCAGAATCGTTTATCGGTCGATCGGTGCGAATTAATGTTCAATGAAAAGACGTTTCAACGCATCGGATACCTCGACCGCTGGGAGGCGTCCGTCTCAAAGTTGCGCAAACGCTTTGAACCCATTGACGTGGGGTTCGACGACTTCTTCCGTCACCTGGTCCACGCAGGACCTTTCATGCACACAATCAACCATCCAACTGGCCTCGCAATGGTGCAGCTTTCACGTCTCGTAGCGAGAAAACTTGGCGGCGATGAAAGCCTGATCTCAGCTCCGCTGGAGAGAACCTTGCAGGACACCCTGGCGACCGGCTCTGTCTGGCCAGTCTATCCCGCCATAGCCCAGCGGTTTGGGATAGACGGCAGTTACACATGGAAGATCGGACCTGACACCTTCTTCCCCACGCTTCGCTCCTATCTTGAAGAAAGCTATCGGGTCTACGAGGCAAGCAATGCTTATGAGTGGCGATGTCCGCGACTGGACGATGCAGATCTGAACGCTGCGATGCGCGAAATGGCAGGCATGCAATGACCAATCCTTATCGCGCCCTTCCCGATCACTGTTTCTGGTCCCGTTCCGTCTCCTAGACTGCACCGGGGCATCTGGATCCGATGATCGAGTCGCCTTTTCGCATCACGCCTGACCTGAAGGTGGCGACGATGGGCAGTTGCTTTGCCCAACATATCGCTCGCCATTTGGCCCGTTCCGGCCTGAATTATTTTGTGGCGGAGGCAGCACCTGACGCCATGCCCGCAGAAGAGGCGGCGGCCCGGCAGTTTGGTCTGTTCTCGGCCCGCTATGGAAATATTTATACTGTTCGCCAGGCAGTGCAGCTGTTTGATCGGGCCTATGGCGCCTTTCACCCGAAGGAAGACGTCTGGGCGCGAGGCGACGTCTTCATCGACCCCTTCCGTCCCTTGATCGAGCCGGATGGCTTTGCATCGCCAGAAGCGGTGCGCGCCGCTGCGCAGGAACATCTGGCGCAGGTGCGGCGGGTATTCAGCGAAGCGGATGTCATCGTCTTCACGCTTGGCCTGACTGAAGGCTGGCGCAGCCTGGAAGATGGCGCGGTGTTTGCCGCCGCACCCGGCGTCAGCGGGGGCTCCTTCAATCCGGCACGACACGAGAAGGTCAACTTCTCCTCCCGAGATGTCTGCGAGGACCTTCAGGCCTTGTGCGACCGTATCCGAAGCGTCAATCTTGGAGCCCGCGTCCTGCTGACCGTCTCGCCTGTGCCGCTGATCGCCACACACCAAGAGGATCAGCACGTATTGACAGCCACCTCCTATTCCAAGGCTGTCCTGCGCGTGGCTGCGGAGGAGATATCCCGGTCAAACGCACACGTCAGCTACTTCCCCTCGTACGAGATCATCACCTCGTCACACAGCCAGGGGGCCTATTTTGAACCCGATCTGCGGGGTGTCCGTGAGGTCGGCGTAGCGCACGTCATGAGAGTCTTCTCGCGCCACTTTCTGGATGATGAAAGCCAGGCTCCAGCGTCGACAGTCCTGTCGATCGCTCCATCAAATACCGATGTCGTTTGTGACGAAGAAGTCATTGAGCAGGCCCTCCGGGACGGCGGGTTCCTGCCCTCGGCGGCGGCCAACAGACCGGGTCAGGCCGAGCCGTCCACGGCTCCTGCCGCAGAAACGAAACCCACAAAATCGCGCAATTTTCTGACAAGGCTGTTCAGCCGGTAATGGAACGAACGGAGCAGTTGCAAGATCGGCCGATCCGGCAAGCGGGCCAGGCTAATCTTGCAGCCGGATCTTGCCCGTGCAGAAAACGGATTCTCAGCTGATCATCCGGCCGACCTTCTCGTCCTTCCAGATAAAATGGTGGACCAGAACCATCAGGATGTGGCCCGCGATGGCGGCCAGCAGCACCCAGGCCAGCAGGCCGTGGGCGGCGTTGGCCGGTGCGGTCATCCACGGAACCTCGGCCCAGCCGCCGTCGATCAGGCGCACGCCGAACACGTCCAGCGGCTTGCCCGATCCATACTGCCGCAACATCGCCAGCGCCGGGACGATCAGCATCAGGGCGTAGAGCGCCAGATGCCCGACCTTGACGGCCAGGCCCCAGAAGCCGCCGCCATGCGCCGGGCGCGTCTTCATATTGTACAGGCCCCACAGGGCGCGCACCACGATCAGGGTCAGCAGGATGACGCCGATCCCCTTGTGCGTGCCGACCCAGAAGGCGGTAATCGGCGCCTTGCCGACGATGATCTTCACGCCCATGCCCGCGAACTGCCACGTCAGCAGCAGCGCCATCGCCCAGTGCAGCCCGCGCGTGACGGCGCCATATCGGAAACCGTCGTCTCTCCACTGCATCGCCATGAAGCGCCCCCTTCGCTGATAATCTGTCTCAAACACGATTCGAGGCGGAATCCGTCGCCGGATCCCGCCTCGCAAATTGTCGCAGCCGAAGCGCGTTTAAGGCTCAGGGAGCCTTCACGCCGTCATCGTCGGCCTGGGTGCGCTTGTCATAGACGTGGTCGACGATGCCCCAGGCCTTGGCTTCTTCCGCCGTCATGAAGTGGTCGCGGTCCAGGGTGCGCTCGACCTCTTCATAGGTGCGGCCGGTGTGCTGGACGTAGATTTCGTTCAGGCGGCGCTTGGTGGCGATGATGTCCTCGGCGTGGCGCTCGATATCCGAGGCCGTGCCGCGGAAACCGCCCGAGGGCTGGTGCACCATGACGCGCGCGTTCGGCAGGGCGATGCGCTGGCCCGCCTCACCGGCGGTCAGGATCAGCGAACCGGCCGAGGCGGCCATGCCCATGACCACGGTCGAGACCGGCGACTTGATGTATTGCATGGTGTCGTAGATCGCGAGCGCCGAGGTCACCTGACCGCCCGGGCTGTTGATGTACATGCTGATTTCCTTCTTCGGGTTCTCCGATTCCAGGAACAGCAGCTGGGCGCAGATCAGCGAGGCCATGCCGTCCTCGAACGGGCCGGTCAGGAAGATGATCCGCTCGCGCAGCAGGCGCGAAAAGATGTCGAACGACCGTTCGCCGCGGCTGGATTGCTCCACCACCATCGGCACCAGGTTGTTGGAGATGTAGTCGATCGGATCGCGCATGAAGGCCTTCTCGAATTCAGGGGGGTCGCACGACTCATGGAACGCGCGCCTGTCTCCTACGATATCGCGTTCATGAGGCTTCGGCGCAAGGCGGCGTCGGAAAGCAAAATCCCCGCCTCGGAAATCCGGGACGGGGATTGCAAGGCACATGACCTGAAGAAGAAGGGCTTAGGCCTCGTCTTCTTCCTTCATCAGCTCTTCCTTCGAGATGGCTTCGTCCTTCACCTCGGCGACCGAGACGATCAGGTCGACGACCTTCTCTTCATAGATCGGCGCGCGCAGCTGGGCGGCGGCGTTCGGGTTCTGGCGGTAGAAGTCCAGCACCATCTTTTCCTGACCCGGATAGTTGCGGGCCTCGGCCATGATGGCGTTCGACAGTTCCTGATCCGTCACGCCGACGTTGTTGGCGCGGCCGATTTCAGCCAGCACCAGACCCAGGCGCACGCGGCGCTCGGCGATCTTCTTGTACTCGGCCTTCAGTTCGTCTTCCGACTTCTTGGCGTCTTCTTCCGGCAGCTGACCGGCGTCCTTGTCGGCCGAAACCTGGGCCCAGATGCCTTCGAACTCGGCGTCGACCATCTTCGGCGGCAGGGCGAAGTCGTGGCCTTCGTCCAGCACGTCCAGCAGGGCGCGCTTCAGCTTGAAGCGAGTGGCGCCGGCGTATTGCTGGTTCAGGTTGGACTTCAGCAGTTCCTTCAGCTGGTCCAGCGATTCCAAGCCGATGCGCTTGGCGAACTCGTCGTCGATCTTGGATTCGACCTCGGCCTTGATGGCCTTGACGGTGACGTCGAAGGTCGCGGCCTTACCGGCCAGATGCTTGGCCTGGTACTCTTCCGGGAAGGTCACTTCGATGGTCTTTTCTTCGCCGACCTTGGCGCCCTTGAGCTGCTCTTCGAAGCCGGGGATGAAGCGACCCGAGCCGATCACCAGGTCGGCGTCGGTGGCGGCGCCGCCGTCGAAGGCCTCGCCGTCGATCTTGCCCAGGAAGTCGATGGTCAGCTGGTCGCCGTCGGCGGCCTTGACCGTCTTGCCCTTCTTGTCCTCGTAGGACTTGGCCTGCGAGGCCAGTTCCTTCAGCGCCTCGTCCAGATCCTCGTCCGAGGCTTCATAGGTCGGGCGGGTCAGCTTCAGGGTCTTGGGGTCGACCGGGGTGAATTCCGGCATGACTTCCAGCGACATTTCATAGGCCAGGTCTTCCTGACCGGCGATGACCTTGTCCATGTCGGAGGTCAGGTTCATCTCGGCCGGAGCGGCCGGACGCAGCTTCAGCTCTTCCAGAGCGCCCTGGCTGGTCTCGTTCAGCGAGGCGTTGATGATTTCGCCCATGAAGTCACGGCCGAAGGTCTTCTTGACGTACGAGGCCGGCACCTTGCCCGGACGGAAGCCCTTCAGCTTCATCTGGGGGGCCACTTCCTTGATGCGGGCTTCGAGCTTTTCGTTCAGCTCTGCGACTGGAATGGTCACCGCGATCACGCGGCTGAGGCCTTCGTTCGACTTTTCGACGACTTGCATGGTCGGGTATCTGACGCTCTGTGGCGACGCCGCAAAGGCGCGCGGTGGATAAAGCAACAGGGCCGCCCCTTTCGGGAGCGGCGCCTCGGAGCCCGCCCTTATGTCGAGAAGGGGCCGAAACGTCAACGCAACGCGGTTCCTTTGTGGTCAGAGGGCCGCTATCTGATGACGCATGAGCCAGTCGTCCGCCTCTTCGGCAGCCCCCATCGGCGTCTTTGTCACGCCCGTCACGCCGCTTCAGCAGAACTGCACCACCGTCTGGTGTACGAAGACGAAGAAGGCCGCCGTCATCGACCCCGGCGGCTCGGTCGACGCCATTCTGGGCGAGGTCGCGCGGCGCGGACTGACGCTGGACGCCATCTGGATCACCCACGGCCATCTGGACCATGCGGGGGCCGCCGCCGAGATGCAGGAGAAGACCGGCCTCGACATCGTCGGCCCGCACCCTGAGGACCAGTTCTGGATCGACCTGATTCCCACGCAGGGCCAGAAATACGGCCTGCCAGAAGCCCGCAGCTTCACCCCCACACGCTGGCTGGACGACGGCGACGTGCTGACGCTGGGCGAGACGAGGTGGGAGGTCTTCCACTGTCCCGGCCACACGCCCGGCCATGTGATCTTCTTCAACCGCGAGGCCCGCTTCGCCCAGGTCGGCGACGTGCTGTTTCAGGGCTCGGTCGGCCGCACAGACTTTCCGCGCAGCGACCATCAGGCCCTGCTGAACGCGATCACCACCAAGCTGTGGCCGCTGGGCGATGATGTGACCTTCGTGCCGGGGCACGGGCCGCATTCGACCTTTGGGGCCGAGCGGCGCAGCAATCCGTTCGTCTCGGATCAGGCGATGCAGGCGGCGCCGATCGCGCGGCCCGCGTCCGGCCCGGCCTGACTTCCCTGATAATGGGCTAGCGCGCGGCCAGCAGACCGATCAGCACGCCGATGCCCAGGGCGTAGAGCGTCATGCGAATCGGCTCGTCGCGAATCGCTTCGCAGGCCTGAGAGCCGCGATGGCGCGCCCAGTCGCGCACCTCGGCCGCATCTTCGCGTACGGCGCGGCGCAGGGGGCGCGGCCCCTGTGTGTTCATGTCTTCTGCGAGCATGGTTTCCGGGGAAAGCGGCATGACTGACCTCCTCAGTTGAACGCCGGCGCGGTGTGACATCCGACTTCGATGAACCCTCGGAAATCGCGTGGGTTCCAGCCGATCGCGGCCCGCCGGACAACCCTTCGGCGAACAGGGTTTTAATCCTTTCTCGGAACCTCCCGGGCGGGGCCGGGTTCTTTGCCCAAGCGCCACCGTCACAAAAGGAGCATCAGAAATGGCCGAAGGTCAGTCCCCTCGCGGCTCCGGTGTTTCCAAGCGAGGCTTCGCCTCCATGGACCCGGAACGTCAGCGCGAAATCGCCCGCAAGGGCGGCGCCAGCGTCCCCAGCGAGAAGCGCAGCTTCTCTCAGGATCGATCCCTCGCAGCCCAGGCCGGGCGCAAGGGCGGCGAAGCCTCTCACGGCGCCCGCAACAAGGGCCCCGACGAACAGACGCCCAAACCCTGAGCGCGCCCGCGACGTTACCGCGCAGCGTTCACCGGATCTGACGCGCCGCCTGCCGGGCGCAGACGCGATCCGATATCTGATCCTTCAGGGCCGCCTTGCCCTGTCGGAAACACCCGAAATCCCGCCCATGGATTCGCGTCCATGCAAAAACGGCGCGGCCCCGTCAGGAGCCGCGCCGTTCAGCGTTCAGGCAGTCAGCTCGCCGTCAGCCCTTGAGCAGCGGCGCCAGCTTCTGGGCGATCATCATGTCGCCAGCGATTTTCAGCTTGCCCTGCATGAAGGCCATCATCGGATCGAGGCGGCCTTCGGCCAGGGCGACGAAGTCATCCCATTTGATCGACACGGTGGCGTCGGCAGGCTTGTCGTCGTTCGAGACGCTGTTCGGGGCCGAAGCGCCGTCGATGTAGATTTTTCCATCATCGCCGAAGTCCAGCTTCACAGTCTTGCCCAGACCCGAGTTTTCACCGACGGCGGCGCGGATCTTGTCGGTGGCGAGGGCCAGATCGGCCATGAGCATCTCTCCCGTTGAGAAGTTGAAACACAGGCGTAGCCCGCACACCGGACGGCGCCAAGATCACCCAGGGTAAGGCGCCGAACACATCCCCGTTCCCGCGGGGTTCCATAACAAATGTTATGTCTTACATGAGTTTGCGATTGCCCCCGCCGCCAAGCTTTAAAAGGACGGGGTTGCGTAACAAGGACTCTTGAAATGACCCGCCTGCTTACCCCGGAGGAAGTCCGACTTGATCGGTTGTGGCGTGAGCGTTTCGGCCAACCCCTGCCGATGGTCGGCGCCCCCGAGGTCGCCCGCCGCATCCTGCGCCAGCACGGCGTTTCCGTACGCCGTCCCACGGAATCCAAGGCCGGCGGCGCGTCCGCCAGCGACGAGGCGGCGGACGCCCCCCGCGAGGGGCGCGGCTGATTTCATCATTTTCGGGTTGGGGGTTTCTGGCGGAGACGGAGGGATTCGAACCCTCGGTACCCCTTACAGGGTACGACGATTTAGCAAACCGTTGCCTTCAGCCACTCGGCCACGTCTCCGGCAGGCCGCGTGGATAGCGAGTCGCGCAGCGCTTCGCAATGCGGAACTGACGCCCTTTGTGTTAACCCGGCATAAGAGTGGCATGTGACACGGGGTTCGCACCCTATTTTGCTCGATTTCGGGATAACGACTTGGCTACCACACCTGCCGACACCCTGGCCTCCGCGACGGAAAGCGTGCGTGCGAATCGCGCGGCGCCGATCGAATCGCGCGCCCAGGCCGCACCGGCGGGCCGCACCGGTCAGGCGCGACGCGGGCCGATGCGCCCCGACGTGTGGCTGAACACCCGCCAGAGAGCGGCCGCACGGCGGCGGGTCTTCTATTTCCGGGGCGTGGACATTCTGGCGTCGGGCCTGCTGTGCCTGGCTGCGATCAACCGTCTGAACGACGGCGGCCTGATGCACGTCACCCTGTTCGAGGCGACGCCGATCCTGATCGGAGCGCTGACGACGCTGGGGCTTATGCGGTCGCTGGGTCTGTATCGTTTTGACCGGACGCGGGCGCCCGTGCGCCATCTGGCGGGCGTGGCCGCCGTGGCGGGCCTCGGCGGCGCGCTCGCCTGCCTGCTGGGTCTGGCCCTGCCGAACGGCGAGACGCCGCTGGTGGAGTATGGATCATGGGCCGTCGCCTCGGCGGTTCTGCTGACCGGCCTGCACTGCATCTGGCGGATGCTGGTGGCGCAATGGCGCAGCCGCGGCGATCTGACGCCCAATGTCGTCGTGGTCGGCGCCACCCGCCATGCCGAGACCCTGATCCGCGAAGCGCTGGACCGCCGCGACCTGAATATCTTGGGCGTTTTCGACGACCGGCTGGCCCGCACGCCCGACGCACTGGCCGGAGTGCCGGTACTGGGCGGCACGGACGCCCTGATGGAACACAGGCTGACGCCCTATATCGACCGCATCATCCTGGCCATCGACCCCAAGGCCGAGGCGCGGGTCCGCGCCCTGACGCACCGGCTGGAAGTCCTGCCCATTCCGCTGACCATGCTGGTCGACCCCAAGGGTGCGGCCCAGCGGAATGAGGCGCTGGAGAAGCTGGCCTCGGCCTCCCTGCCCCTGCTGGGCGGCGCGGTGGATGGAGAGCGGCGCGCGTTCAACAAGCGGATTCTCGACATCATCCTGTCGGCGCTGGCGCTGGTCGCGCTCAGCCCCGTTCTGTTCCTGATCGGTCTGGCCGTGCGGATGGACAGCAAGGGTCCGGCCCTGTTCCGCCAGCGCCGCCACGGCTTCAATCAGGAAGAGATCGTGGTCTGGAAGTTCCGCACCATGCGTCAGGAAGCCTCTGACGCCACGGCCAGCCGTCAGGTGACGGCCGGAGACGACCGGGTGACGAAGCTCGGCAGGATTCTGCGCGCCACCAGTCTGGATGAACTGCCGCAGTTGGTGAACGTGCTGCGCGGCGAGATGTCTCTGGTCGGGCCGCGCCCGCACGCCATCGGCATGAAGACCGGCGACGCCGAGTCTGCCCGTCTGGTCGCCGACTACGCCCATCGCCACCGCATCAAGCCCGGCATGACCGGATGGGCCGCCATCAAGGGATCGCGCGGGCCGCTGCATTCGGCCGACGAAGTGCGTCGCCGCGTCCAGCTGGACATCGACTATATCGAGCGGCAGTCCTTCTGGCTGGACCTGTGGATCATCGCCGTAACCGTTCCCGTGCTGCTGGGCGACCGGATGGCCGTGCGCTGATGTTCTGGCGGGGGGTTTTCGGCTATCTGCCGGCCAATATCGTGCAGGGCGTGGTCGGGTTTCTGACCATCATCATCTTTACGCGCCTGCTGTCGCCCGAGGATTTCGGGCGATATGCGCTGGCCTATTCCGTGCTGACGCTGGCCCATGTGGCGACGTTCAGCTGGCTGGAAGCGTCGATGGCCCGCTTCTGGGCGGCCCAGTCCGACGAGGCGCAGATGGCCGGGCATTTCGCCAGCCTGTATCGCGCGGCCTTCCTGATCACCGCCCTCTTCGTGCCGGTGGCGGGCCTGCTGGTGTGGCTGTGGCCCATGCCGGACAGCTTCCGCCTGCCGCTGGCGGTGGCGCTGGCGGGCGTGCCGGTGCGGTGCTTCCTGAAGCTGGCGCAGGAGCGGTTCCGCGCCGCGGGCGAAGTCGGCCCCGCCGCCGCCATCGACATCTGGAGCGCGGTCGCAGGGCTGGCCTTCGGCGTCGGCCTGGCGCTGATGGGTCTGGGGGCCGAGGCGCCGCTGGCCGGGATGCTGCTGGCGCCGCTGGCCGCCCTGCCCTTCATCCTGCCCGCCGAACTGCGCGAGGCCCGGCGCGGGCGGCTGGATCGCCAGCGGCTGAAGGATTACGCCGTCTATGGCTATCCCATCGCCGTTGGGCTGGGGCTGACCGTGGTGCTGGCTTCGACCGACCGCTTCCTGCTGGCCCTGTTCATGGATGAGGCGGCGGTCGGCGCCTATCATGCGGCCTACAGCATCGCCAACCGCACGCTGGACGTCATGTTCGTCTGGCTGGGCGCGGCGGGCGCCCCGGCGCTGGTCATGGCGCTGGAGCGCGGCGGGCGCGAGGATCTTCAGGCCGCCGCACGGGAGCAGGCCTCGACGCTGGTGCTGATCGGCCTGCCCGCCGCCGTGGGCGTGGCCCTGGTCGCGCGGCCGCTGGCCGAGTTCATGATCGGCGAAGACCTGCGCAGCGTCGCCGCCTCGGTCACGCCGTGGGTGGCGCTGGGCGCCTTCCTGTCCGGGATGACGACCTATTATTTCGGGCAGGCGTTCACCCTGGGCCGCCGCACCGGCTGGCTGTTGCTGGCCATGAGCATTCCGGCGGGCAGCAACATCATTCTGAACGTCCTGCTGATCCCGCGCTTCGGCGTTCTGGGCGCGGCATGGGCGACGGCGATCAGCTTTGCGCTGGGCCTGAGCGCCTCCATGACTATCGGGCGGCGCATCCTGCCCCTGCCTGTGCCGTGGAACGCGCTGATGCGATGCGGTCTGGCCGCCGCTGTCATGGCGGGCGTGGTGATGATGCTGCCGCCGATCGGCGGCTTCCTTGAACTGATGATGGACGCGGGCGTGGGCATGATCGTCTATGGCGTCGTCGCCTATGCGCTGAACGCTGGCGGCGTGCGCGACCTGAGCGGACGGCTGAAAGCCTTCCTGCGCGCGCGGAGGCAGGCGGCATGAGCCACGCGATCCATCACGACAGCCCGGCGTGGGCCGAAGCGCAACCGATCCTGTCGGTGCTGATCCCCTTCCTGCGCGATGATCCGACCGACCTGCTGCAACGGCTGGACGCCGAGGCGCAGGCGCTGGCCGGACAGGCCGAACTGATCGTGCTGGATGACGGCACCAATGACGCCGAACTGACCGCGCATCTGAGCGCCCTGATCGACGGCATGGCCCTGCCCGTTCGCCTGATCTCGCTCAAAGCCAATCAGGGCCGTTCGGAAGGCCGCAACCGTCTGGCGCAGGCCGCGCGCGGCGAAACCTTCCTGTTCCTGGACAGCGACATGCGGCCCGACCATCCGGGATTCCTGAAGACATGGGTCGATCTGGCCCGCGACGCGCGCCCGGCCGTGGCCTTCGGCGGCTTCTCCCTGTTGCAGGCGCCGCAGGACGCGCGCTTCGCCGTCCACCGCCACATGGCGGCTCGCTCCGACTGCATCTCCGCCGCCCAGCGCGCTGAGCAGCCCGAGAAATACGTCTTCACCTCCAACCTGCTGGTCCGCCGCGATGTCTTCGATACGGAGACCTTCGATTCCGGCTTCAGCGGCTGGGGCTGGGAGGACGTGGAGTGGGCCATGCGCGTTTCGCGTCGGTTCGAGGTCATCCATCTGGATAACCCCGCCACCCACATGGGTCTGGACACGGTCGAGGCTCTGACCGCGAAATATGAACAGTCGGCGCCGAACTTCGCCCGCGTCGTGGCCCGCCATCCCGACTTCGTCTCGGCCTACCCAAGCTATCGCGTCGCCAAGGCGTTGAAGGCCGTGCCGGGGCTGAAGCTGCTGCGCCCGCTGATCAAGGCCGCCGCCTGCGCCTCGGTCCTGCCGACCGGGCTGCGCGCCTTCGCCCTGCGGCTGTATCGCGCGGCCCTCTATGCGGAGACGATATGAGCGCGCCCGACGTCGCCGTCGTCATCCCCACCATGCGCCGTCTGGACAGCCTGACGCGCGCATTGCGCTCGGTGTTTGCTCAGAAAGACGTGGCGGCGCGCCTGCGCGAGATCGTCGTCGTCGACAACGATCCCGAGGCCAGTTCGCGCGAAACGGTCGATGCCCTGCGGCCTCAATCGCCCGTCCCGCTGATCTGGACCCATGCGCCGCGTCCCGGCGTCGCCACCGCGCGCAATACGGGACTGGCCGCCACATCAGCGCCGTTGATCGCCTTCCTCGATGATGACGAGGCCGCATCGCCCGGCTGGCTGGCTGCTCTGTTGAATGCTCAAACGGCGACCGACGCCGACGCCGTCTTCGGCCCCATTCGCGGCCGCGTGCCCGAAGGGACCGGCTGGACCACGCCCTATCTGGAGCGCTTCTTCGGCCGTCAGGGACCGGATCGAGACGGAGTGCTGGATCACGCCCACGGCTGCGGTAACTCCCTGCTTGTGCGGGCCACGGCCCTGCCCGGCGACCAACCCTTCCACGTCGGCTCGGATCAGATCGGCGGCGAGGACGATGTGCTGTTCGCCGCCCTTGAAGCGCGCGGCGGCCGCTTCGGCTGGGCCGCCGACGCCTGGGTGGACGAGTACGCCCCGCCCCACCGCGCCACCCTGCGCTATGCCCTGACCCGCGCCTTCGCCTATGGACAAGGACCCAGCCAGACCGCCGCCGAAGCGAAAAACTGGCCCGGCGTCGTCCGCTGGATGGCGATCGGCATGGCGCAGACCATGGTGTGGAGCGCCGCGACGCTGGCCTTCACCCTGATCCGCCACCCCAGGCGCGCCGAACTGGCCGACCGCACGGCGCGCGGCCTTGGCAAAGTCTTATGGATGAAGGGCTTCGAGCCGCAATTCTACGGCCAGCGCGAACTGGATCGGTTGCAGCGCGTGGCGCGTCCCGAATAAACGGCTTCACCGCAGCTTCGCGCCGCCGGGTTTGAAGGCCAGGGTCATCAGGGCCATGGCGACAAGGCCCAGTCCCATCAGCATCCAGGCCTGGCTGAGGTCCGACAGGCGGTCGCGCAGCAGTCCGGCCGCCAGCGGCGACAGGCTGGCGATGATGTAGCCCCCGCCCTGAACGAAGGCGAGCAGGTCGCCTGAGCGGACCGGGTCGTCGATCTGGTCCATCGCCAGAATCAGGGTCAGGGGGAAGACCGCCCCGATCCCCAGGCCCAGCAGCAGCATGACCGGGACCGCCAGACTGACCGGCGTCAGCACCAGACCCGCCAGCCCCACCAGTGCAAAAGCCACAGCCGCCAGCATCGGTCCGCGCCGGTCGGGAAAGCGGGCGA
Source organism: Brevundimonas diminuta (assembly GCF_039673845.1). Classification (GTDB taxonomy): domain Bacteria; phylum Pseudomonadota; class Alphaproteobacteria; order Caulobacterales; family Caulobacteraceae; genus Brevundimonas; species Brevundimonas diminuta_E. The sequence continues at coordinate 217,049 of NZ_JBDJMK010000001.1, forward strand.
TGAACAGGGACACCAGCACGCCAGCAGCGACCTCTGCGCCCGTCATGCCGCTGAGCAGAAAGCCCGCCGTCGCCCGCGTCTGCCCCATGTCGACATAATAGGGCGGCAGCCACGCCAGCACGAGCGTATAGGCCGAGGTGCCCAGCCCCAGAATCGGCACCAGCGCCCACGCCCTCGGCTGTTTCCAGAAGGGGAGTTCAGGGTGGGTTCCTTCGGCCACGGAGGCGCGATTCGGCTCCTCAGCCGCCGGTGCGCGCGAGGCGATGATCCATACGATGGCCGCTGCAAACGCCGGGACAGCCCACATCGCCAGGGCGCCGGCCCAGCCGACGGTCTCGGCCAGTCCTGCCGCCGTCGCCGCCGCCACCGCCGCCCCGCCCATGATGCCGGTCGTATAGACGCCCATGACCGTGCCGAATCGCGTCGGAAACGCGCGCTTTATCACCACGGGCGCCAGAGCCTGAATCAGGGCCACGCCGACGCCCACGACAAGGGCGCTGGCGATCAGACCCGCCGTGCCGTCGAAAACGACCCGCGCCAGACAGGCCAGCCCGATCAGAACCGCACCCAGCAGAATGCCCATGCGCTCGCCCAACCGCCGCCGCAGCGGGCGGATCGACAGGGCGCCGATGCCGATCATCGCCACCGGCAGGGTGGTCAACAGGCTGGCCGTGGTCGAATCCATGCCGGTGGCCGCTTCGATCAGATCCAGCAGGGGCCCCACCGCCGCCATCGCCGGACGCAGGTTCAGCGCCAGGGCGAAAATGGCCGCGATCAGCAGCAGGCCCGCGCCGCGCGACGACGACGTGTCGTTTGACTGATCCATGCGAGAAGTGACTCCGGCGACAGAAGGCGATAGTGTCTCGATATCAAATATCTTGATGTCAAGACAATGACCGATCGCGCTGCCCGCGCCGCCGCCCAGTGGGCGGTCGCGCGCCCCGACCTCGACCTGCTGGCCATGGAGACGCTGGGCCGTCTGCATGAGGCCTCCATCCTTGTGATGCGCGAGCGTCAGGCGCCGCTGTATGCCCGCCACGGCCTTCAGCATGGAGAGTTCGACGTGCTGGCCACGCTGCGCCGCGCGCCCTCGCCCGAGGGGCTGACGCCGACCGCCCTCTATGAGGCGACGATGATGTCGTCCGGCGGGATGACGGCGCGGCTGGACCGGTTGCAGAAATCCGGCCTGATCGAACGCACGCCTCACCCCGGCGACCGCCGCGCCTCGCTGGTCAGGCTGACGCCCAAGGGTTTCGACCTGATCGACGGCCTGATGCCGCTGCACATGGCCGAATCGCAGGCCATGCTGGCCAGCCTGTCGCGCGACGAACAGGCCGCGCTGGGCGCTTTGCTCGCCCGTCTGATCGACGGATTATAGGGCTCAGGCGCGCTTCATCCGGCGGTTCCAGGGCATGACCGCCAGCAGGCGCGCCATGCCGCAGAAGCCGGTCGCCCCGGCCACAAACAGGCCCGCACCGACAAAGGCGCTGATCCCCCAAAAACCGGGATGGACCATGACGCCCAGCGCCCCGCCGAGCAGAATCAGTCCGCCCGCCGCCATCTGCACCTGACGCATCAGTTCCAGCGGCTGCTTATGGTCGGCGACGACCGGCAGGCCCGCCTTCTTCCATCCATCCAGACCGCCCGCCAGAACGTGCGCCGGGCCGTCGATCCGAGCCGCCAGACGGTCGCAGTTCCCCGCCGTGCGATTGCCGCTGCGGCACATGAAGATCACGTCGTCGCCGGCCTTCAGACCCAGATCGGCGCTCTCGAAGGCGGACAGAGGCGCGGTTACGGCGCCCGCGATATGTTCGCGCGCATGTTCGTCCGGTTCACGGACATCGATCAGCACGGCCTGACCGGCCTTCAGGCGGGCGGCGACATCGGCGGGCGTCAGAGAGATCAGCGTATTCATCGGTTTTTCCTTCAGTGAGGCGGCGCTCAACGCGCCTCGGGCGGACAGAAGATTTCGGCCAGAACCCCGATCACCTTCAGGGCCGCAGGGTCAGCAATGCGATAGAAGACGGCGGTGCCGTTGCGCCGTGCGCTGACCAGACCATCATCGCGCAGGCGGGCCAGATGCTGGGACAGGGCCGATTGCGACAGGCCCACGCGCAGGTCGGACACCTGTCGCTCGTCCTCGCCGATCTGGCAGAGAATCATCAGCCGGTGCTCGTTCGACAGGGCCTTCAGCAGACGGGACGCATCGCCCGCGTTGGCCTGAAAACGCTCAAGCGCCATCTGTTCGGGATCAAACATGAGCCCGATATATGCGCAATTTCTAAATTAGCAAATTCTTATATTATACCCGGCCGCGCAGCACCGCCCAGAACAGGCGCAGACGCTTGAACGGCTCAGGCTCGTCCGCGCGGATCAGGGTCGCCGCCGCCACGGCCGGAAAGGCGTTTGCCGGTAACGTCTTCAGCGCGGCGTTGGCCTGGCGGCGCGCCTCCTGAAGCTGATCCCCCTGCCCCGTCTGGGATAATCCACGCAGGCGCCCTGCCGGACTGACGGCGGCGTCGTGCCCCTCGCCCGCCAATATGCGCGCCGCCGCCTGCATGGGGCCGACATAGAAGGCGTCCAGATCATGCGGCTGACCGTGAACCCGGCCGATGTGCGCCTCGATCAGGGCGTCTAAGGGCGCGCGCGGCAGTCCGTGGCGCGTTACCGCCGCCGTCAGGGCCTCAAGCACGGGATGGCCGACGCGCGGCGTGTCGGAAAAGACGCCGTCCATCTGTTCCGCCCACCATGTGTAACGCATCTCGGCCAACAGGGGCTGGGTCACGCGCGCGGGTATGGCCATCAGCTCAGCCTCGAAGGCGTAGAGGGCGATCAGGTCGGCGCGCGCCCGTTCGTCCGCGACAAAGCGGCTGGCCAGCCAGCGGTCTGTGTCGGCGTCGCGAACCCGGGCATCAAGATCAACAGTCATGGCGACAGGCCCTTCAACCATTGCGGCGGATGCATCAAGTCCGTGAAAGCAGACGGCCCGCCTTCCGTCAGGAAAGCGGGCCGCGAACTCAGGTTCGGCTAGCGTCCTTACGGACGGCTGGCCATGCCCAGTTTGACCGGCGTGGCGTCGGCCTTGTTGCCGCCGCTGCGGTCCACGCCCCACAGCAGGATGATCGGCGCGCCCACATAGATGGACGAGAAGGTGCCCAGCACCACGCCCAGCGCCAGGGTGATCGAGAAGCCGCGCAGGGCCTCGCCGCCGAAAATCGCCAGGGCGATCAGCACCAGCACCGTGGTTACGCCGGTGATGATGGTCCGCGACAGGGTCTCGTTGATCGACAGGTCGATCACGTCACGCAGGGGCATGACCTTGTACTTGCGCAGGTTCTCGCGAAGACGGTCGAACACGACGACGGTGTCGTTCATCGAATAGCCGATGACCGTCAGCAGGGCCGCGACCAGCGTCAGGCTGAACTCCATGCGCAGGGCGACGATCAGGCCGAAGGTCAGCGCCACGTCGTGCAGCAGTCCTGCGACCGCCCCGATCCCGAACTGCCACGGGAAGCGGAAGGCGATGTAGAGGAACATCAGCACCACGGCCACGACCAGGGCCAGCACGCCGTTGAGCAGAAGTTCGCCCGACACCTTGGAGCCGACGACGCTGACGCCCGAATAGGAGACGTCGCCGACCGCCTGGCTGATCGCGCCCTCGACGCGCTGGACGACAGCGGTCTGGTCTTCATTGTCCGGCACCTGGAAGCGGACGATGGCGGTCGAGCCGTCATCCAGATTGCTGTCGCGTCGTGCGATGCCCTGCACCTGAACATCGCCCAGGTTCAGGCCGGTGACGGCGCCGCGAAGCCTGTCCAGCTCCAGCACCTGTCCGGCGGGCTTGGCGACTTCCATCGAGGCGCCGCCCCGGAAGTCGATGCCCATGTTCAGGCCCGGATAGAAGCAGCCGATGATCGCCGCAACCGTCAGGATCGCCGAAACAATGGCGAAGCCCTTGGCGTATTTGACGAACTGGAAGTTCGTCTTGTGCGGCAGGATTTTGATTAGAGGCCATCCACGCATCGCCATCACTCCGCGATCGGCAGTTTCTTGGGCTTGGCGACCTTGAGCCAGTAGCCAAGCAGGACCTGGGCCGTCAGGACGGCCGAGAAGACAGAGGTGAACACGCCGATGGTCAGGGTCCAGGCGAAGCCGCGGACCGGCCCGGCGCCGAACATGAACATGATGATGGCCGCCACCAGGGTCGTCAGGTTGGCGTCGATGATGGTGCCCATGGCGCGGTTGAAGCCTGCATCCATCGAGGCGATCACCGAACGTCCCTGACGCGCTTCGTCACGCATCCGCTCATAGATCAGCACATTGGCGTCAACGGCCACCGCGAAGGTCAGGATCAGACCGGCGATGCCCGGCAGCGTCAGCGTCGCCTGCGTCAGCGACATGGCCGCCACGATCAGGATGCCGTTCAGCAGCAGGCCCAGCACCGACACGCCGCCGAACACGAACCCATAGGCCAGGATCATGAAGACAACGATGATGACAAAGCCCAGGGCGGTCGACAGGGCGCCCGCGGCCACGGCGTCGGCGCCCAGTTCGGCGGTGACGACGCGGCGTTCCTCGACCTTCAGCGGAGCCGGAAGGGCGCCGCCGTTCAACAGGTTCACCAGTTCAGACGCCGAAGCGATGGTGAAGCTGCCGGTGATCTGGCCCCGGCCGCCGGTGATGGGCGACTGGATGGTCGGCGCCGAGATGACCTTGCCGTCCAGGATGATGGCGAAAGGCTTGCCAATGTTCTGGGCCGTCGCCTCGCCGAAGCGACGCGAACCCTGGCTGTCGAACTGGAAATCGATGGCCGGGCGATTGTTCTGGTCCGAACCGACGCTGGCGCGGGTCAGGTTTTCACCCGAGACCAGTACGCGACGCTTCACCAGATAGGGCGTGCCCGCATCATCGACCAACAGCTCGGCGTCCGGCGGCACGCGGCCCGCCATGGCGTCCGTCAGGCCCGTCGGCGAGGTGTCGACCATCTGGAAGGTCAGCTGAGCCGTGCGGCCCACCAGACGTTCCAGCTCGGCCGGGTCGCTCTGGCCCGGCGCCTGGATGACGATCCGGTCCGCGCCCTGACGGGTGATGGCGATTTCCTTGGTGCCCGAGCTGTCCAGACGGCGGCGGACCACTTCGATCGACTGATCGACGGCCGTCGCGCCCATGCCGGACAGGGCGGCGTCGGTGAAGGCGAAGCGGATGCGGCCGCCGCCCAGCTTCGTCGCCACGCGGTCAGGCTGGCCGGTCGGGCCGACGCCCTGCTGGCTCATGGTGCGCAGGGTGTTGAAGGCCGTATCATAGGCCGCGCCTTCGGCGACCGTCACGACGACGCCGCCTGCCTCGCGCTGCATTCCGGCGATGTTGACCTGATCTTCCCGCAGGCTGACGCGGACGTCTTCCATCAGGTTGGTGATGCGCTTCTGGCGCATCTCGGGCACATCGACCTCAAGCAGGAGGTATGAGCCCCCCTGAAGGTCCAGGCCCAGGTTCAGGCCATTGCTCGGCAGCCAACTCGGCAAAGCCTCGCGTTGGGCTGGCGACAGGACGCTCGGATAGGCCAGGAACAGGCCCAAAACGAGCGACAGCGCGAGCAGGGTGATCTTCCAGCGTGCAAGCTGAATCATGTCTCGGTTCTCTACAGGGCCGGCGCGCGCGGCGCCGGGGCGAGGCTATCAGCCCTTGTCGTTGGCGGCGATGGCGGTGCGGTTACGCACCTCGGCGATCATCGCCTTGACCACGCGGACGTTCACGCCCTGCGAAATCTCGACCATGGCCTCAGAATCCTCGACGCGCGTGACCTTGCCGACCATGCCGTTCGACAGGACGACTTCGTCGCCGCGCTTGACGCCGGCGATCAGGGTCTGATGCGCCTTCATCCGCTTTTGCTGCGGACGGATCATCAGGAAGTAGAACAGGATGAAGATCGCGACGATCGGCGCGATCTGAACGACAAGAGCCATCAGGCCGCCGTCTTGGGCTGCAGTCATTAGAAAACTCCCCGACGCGGGCCGCGCCTCCATTGGGGGCCCTTCGAAAACAAGGCGCGGAAACTAGGGTGCGCCGGGCCGATTTGCAACGCGACCTGATGACAAGAGCGTCCGGACGCAGCCGCCCGGACGCCTCTTTTCACGCCATCAGCGCGGCAGGACCGTCAGCGGGTCCAGCGCGACCGGATCATCGCCGCGCATCTGACGCACTTCATAGTGGATGGACGGACGGCCGTCACCGGCTGTCAGACCCACCGTGCCGATGGTCTGACCGGCGCGAACCTGCGCCCCGTCACGCACCGTGGCCGAGCCCAGATGGCCATAGACGGTGCGCCATCCATCGCGGTGGACAACCAGAACCGTCAGCCCCTGCCCCACGATGTCGTCGCCGACATAGGCCACCGTGCCGTCGGCCGAGGCCTTCACCTCGGTTCCGGCCGTGGCGCCGATATTGATGCCGTTGTTGCGCTCGCCCATGCCCACCGGACCGAAACGACGCAGGATGTCGCCCCGCACCGGCCATTGCAGGGCCAGCGGCTGGCCGACCGGGGCCGCAGGCGCCGTCGGCGTTGTCGCCGCAGGCGCACGGGTCGGCGGCGGCAGCGGCGTATTACCGCTGGGCGGAGGCGGCGGAGGCGGCGCGACGCCGTTGTTCGGGGTGCGGACCCCGACCGGCGACGGACCCGTGGCATAGGGGTCCGAGCCCCCGTCCACGGCGCTGTCGGGCAGGATGATGCGCTGGCCGGACGAAATGGCGCCGCGCGGCCCCAGACCGTTCAGGTCGATCAGGATCTGGACCGGAGTGCGAAACCGGCGGCCAACGCCGGAAATCGTGTCGCCCTGCTGGATCACATAGGTAGCGCCCGGCATGCCGGGATTACCGGCCGCAGGCGGCGGCGTCACCGTGACCGGCGCTCCGGTCGAGGGATAGGCCGGCCCGCCCGGCGGCGGCAGTCCGCCGCCTTCGATGTTTCCAGCCGGAGCGCGCGGGCCTTCATCGACCGGCGGCTGGACAGGCGGTTGCGGCTGCGGCTGGGTCGGTTGGCCCTGATAATAGGGATTGTTCGGATTGGCGCCGGGCTGTTGCCCCGGCTGCTGCGGATAGGCGCCCGGCGTCGTCGGCCGGGTCGAATAGCGCGGCTCGCTCGGATAGGTCGAACACGCCGTCACCGCCAGCGCCCCGCCGACGACCGCCGCCGCCCTGATCCAGCCTGTAAAGCCGCTCATGCGTCTCTCCGTATTAACCTTGATTCAGCATTCAGAAGCCGGTTTGCCCCGACCCACGGTCGAATCCAACCCGGCAACCCGCGCAAAAGTGGGGCGGAAAGGTTAATGGAGCGGTGAGATTTCGTCCCTCACCCCTCTTTCGCCGTCCCTTCGACCAGAGGAACGAAGCGGACTTCGCACAGGCTTTCGCGCTGGAAGCTGCCGTCCGGCTGGCCGGTGTAGCGGTTCAGCATCTGCACCGAAGTGCGCCCGACAGGGGCGACCAGAACGCCGCCCGGCTTCAACTGTTTCAGCAGCTCGGTCGGCTCATGCGGCGACGCCGCCGTGACCATGATCCGATCAAACGGCGCCTGCTCCACCCAGCCCTGTCCGCCATCGCCGTGACGGGTGAAGACATTATCGATACCTAGTATTTTCAACCGGTTCTCGGCCTCGGTTAAGAGGCTTCTGTAACGCTCGACGGAATAGACAAAGCGCGCCATGCGGCTGAGAACCGCGCACTGATAGCCGCTGCCAGTGCCGATCTCGAGCACCCGATGGCGCGGGCCGACCTGCAGCGCCTGGGTCATCAGGCCGACGATATAGGGCTGGCTGATCGTCTGGGCGCAGTCGATCGGCAGGGCCTGATCCTCCCACGCCTGATCGAGGAATTTCTCATGGACGAAGACGGCGCGGTCGATGGATTCCATCGCCTTCAGAACCCGCGCGTCCGTCACCCCCTGACGCCGCAGCGACAGGATCAATCGGCCCGCGCGGTCGTCCCTGAGGCTCATTTTTCCTGCGGCCCCTTGGGCGGGGCGCCGCCCAGCACCTTCTTCAGATCGTTGACCGACTGCATGTGCGTCAGGTCGATGTGCAGCGGCGTGACCGAGATGCGGCCCTCGTCCATCGCCCGCAAGTCGGTGCCGTCGGCGTGCTCCTGCGGCGCGCCGCGGAAGGCCATCCAGTAGTAGTCGCGGCCGCGCAGGTCGGTGCGGCGGATGGCGTGCATCTCGCCGATGTCGCGGAAGCCCTGACGCGTCACCTCGACCGTCTTGACCAATTCGGGCGGCAGGCGCGGGAAGTTGACGTTCATGACCACGCCCTCCCCCCATTTCTGCTCCAGCAGGCGGGCGACGATGCCGGGACCAAAGGCCTCGGCCGTTTCCCAATGGGCGACCGCCTCGTCGTGAAAACGCTCCAGCGACTGCGACAGGGCGATGGAGCGGATGCCGAAGGCCATGCCCTGAAGGGCGCCCGCCACAGTGCCGGAATAGCTGACGTCCTCGCCCACGTTGTGGCCGCGATTGACGCCCGACAGCACCAGATCGGGCTTCTCGGGCATGATGTCGTTGACGGCCAGGATGACGCAGTCCGTCGGCGTGCCGGTCACAGCGAACCGCTTGTCGCCCAGCTGATTGACGCGCAGCGGCTCGGTCAGGGTGATGCCCCGCCCCTTGGCCGACTGCTCGGTCTGGGGCGCGACGACCCAGACGTCGTCCGACAGGGCGCGGGCGATTTTCTCAAGACAGGCCAGGCCCTCGGCCTCGATGCCGTCGTCGTTGGTGAGGAGGATACGCATCAGGCTTCCTTCTCCCCTTGCGGGAGAAGATGGCTGGCGAAGCCAGACGGATGAGGGGTCGAACCCCGGCCGGTAATCATGTCGTCTGCACTCGCCACTAGCATCTTCTGTCTGAGCAACCCCTCATCCGAGCCGCTGCGCGGCCCACCTTCTTCCACAAGGTGAGAAGGATCAGCCCACCTGCTTCAAGCCGCCCATATAGGGCTGCAGGGCGGCCGGAACCGCGATGGTCCCGTCCTCCTGCTGATAGTTTTCCATCACCGCGACCAGGGTGCGGCCGACCGCCAGACCCGAGCCGTTCAGGGTGTGCAGGAACTCGGTCTTCTTCTCGCCCGCGCGCTTGAACCGGGCGTCCATGCGCCGGGCCTGGAAGTCGCCGCAGTTCGAGCAGGAGCTGATCTCGCGATAGGTGTTCTGCGAAGGCAGCCAGACCTCAAGGTCATAGGTCTTCTGCGCCGAGAAGCCCATGTCGCCCTTGCACAGCAGCACCTTGCGATAGGGCAGCTCCAGCGCCTGCAGCACCGCCTCGGCGCAACCCGTCATGCGCTCATGCTCGGCCTCGGAGTCCTCGGGACGGCAGATGGAGACCATCTCGACCTTGGAGAACTGGTGCTGGCGGATCAGGCCGCGCGTATCGCGCCCCGCCGAACCGGCCTCGGCCCGGAAGCACGGCGTCAGGGCGGTCATGCGCATGGGCTGTGAGACCTCGTCCTCGGACAGGATCTGCTCGCGCACGAGGTTGGTCAGGGAGACTTCGGCGGTAGGGATGAGGTAGCGCTGCGCATGCAAATCCACGAAACCAATAGCCGAAGCATACTCCTTCGGGCGGCTCTGCAGCGGAGAATCCATCGGCGTTTCAGCTAGCAAAGCTTCGAAATAGCTAAGCTTTATCTCCGTGCTTACCGGAGGTGCCGCGGCAAAGAGATCTTCTTCGAATTTCGGCAACTGCCCCGTGCCAAACATCGCGTCGTCACGGACCAGCAACGGCGGGTTCACTTCCTGATACCCGTGCGTGTCCGTCTGCAGGTCCAGCATGAACTGGCCGATGGCGCGTTCTAGACGCGCCAGTTGGCCCTTCAGCACGGCAAAGCGCGAGCCGGACATCTTGGCGGCAGCCTCGAAGTCCAGCAGGCCCAAAGCCTCACCCAGATCGGCGTGATCCTTGGCCGGACCGGTCGTGCGGGGCTCGCCCCATTTCAGGACTTCGACGTTGTCGTTCTCGTCCTCGCCGTCCGGCACATCGGCGGCGGCTAGATTCTTCAGCCCGGCCAGCAGGTCGCGCAGTTCGGCGCCCTTGGCGGTTTCGGCTTCGCCCGCGTCGGCGATCTCGCCCTTGAGGGCCTCGACCTCGGCCTTCAGGCGGTCGGCTTCAGCCATGTCCTTCTTGCCCATGGCGGCGCCGATGGCTTTGGAGGCGGCGTTGCGCTTGGCCAAGGCGTCCTGACCGCGCGTCTGGGCGGCGCGCAGGTCGACGTCCAACGCCAGAATGCGCGCGACCACATCGGCGGCGTCATCCACGCCGCGCGACGACCAGCCCGCAACGAAGGCTTCGGGATTGTCGCGAATGGCTCGGATATCGTGCATGGCGTCGCTCTTTCGGCGCTCAAGGGAGGGAGAGCCGAAGGCTGTAGCGCCCCGCGCGGAGTCGGGCAAATGCTGAGCGCCTCTTCCACCCAACTCGACAAGCCCTCCCCCTCGATGGGGGAGGGTTGGGTGGGGGTGAAGGCAGGGCGCTTGATGGCTGATCTCAGGAGACGCAGCGCCTCCTGCGCGCGATCAAGCAGCGTCGCGCACGCACCCCCATCCCTGCCCTTCCCCCATCGAGGGGGAAGGGAAAGCGGTTTACACCCGCGCCGCCTTCACCTTGATCTCGACGCCGATGGCCTTGGACACCCAGTCGCCGCCCGCGTCGGATATCATGCCCATGTTCAACGCCGTGCGGTCCAGCTCCAGCTTGCCCGCGACCGTCGCCGCCCCATCCACCTCGTCAAAGGTGAAGGGCAGGACGACCGGGAGCGTCGTCGTCTTGATGCGTAGGGTTCCCGTCGCCTCATAGCGGTTCCCGCCCAGCGCCTTGAACGCCGTCGCCTCGAAACGGGCGGTCGGATAGGTCGCCGTGTCGAACCATTCGGCGCCGGGCAGGCTGCCTTCCTGGGTGGCGTCACCGGTCTTGGCCGTGCCGGTCTGGACCGTCACCACGGCCTTCGAGCCCGCCAGATCGGCCGGGTCGAACCAGACCTGCGCGTCCCACTGCTCGAACCGGCCGGTGAAGGCCTTGCCGGTGTGGGTTCCGGTGAACTGGATGGTCGAGGCGGCCCTGTCCACGGTCCAGGCGGCGGCCGTGCCCGGCGTCACAGCCGCGTCAGCCGCAGGCGCGGCGACAGGCGCCGAGGCGACCGCCTGCCCTTCCGTCTTGGGCGCGGGCTTGGCCGCCAGCCCGAAGGCCACGCCGATCACGATCACAAAGGCCACGCCCGCCAGCCGCTCAGCCCAGCGGACGGCCGGCGTCGGCTCGGGCGCGACGCCGTGCGCGTCATCGCCATGCGGCAGGACCGGGATCATGTGCGACAGCACGCCGTCGCGCTCAAAGAACTGGTGTTTCAGCGCCGCCCCGACGTGCAGGGCGACCAGCACGACCGCGCCCCAAGCCAGCTTGCTGTGCGCGCCCATGGCCATCCACGCCGTCGCGCGGCGGGCGGCTTCGGAAGCGTGTTCGATGAAGGGCAGGTGCGGAATGGTGAACAGGCCGAACCAGCTGGTCGCCACGGCCAGCGGCGTGTCCGTGACCACGGCCCATCCGGTCGAGACATAGGCCCACCCCGTCAGCGGCAGCGCCAGCATCAGGGCGTAGAAGGCGGCGTGCGTCGCCCGCGCGGCGACCTGCTCCCACCCCTTCATGGCGCCCGGCAGAGCCGGAACCGGGTGCGTCAGTCGCCACACGATCCGCAGCGCCGTCAGCGCCAGAATCAGAAAGCCGATCGACTTGTGAATCTGGAAAACGCGATAGGCCAGCGCCTGAGTGTCCGGCTGAACGATGGCGTCGCTCATCCACCAGCCCATCGGGATCATCGACAGGATGGCGACCGCGATCAGCCAGTGCAGGGCGATGGCGACGGCGCTGTAGCGGCTGGGACGGCGGGTCATCAGAAGTCTCGCGTTCAGTCTGGACATGAAAAGGGCGGGACCAGTCGGCCCCGCCCCTCCATCGTATATTCGCCTATCAGGCGGCCGGAGCAGCCGGGGCGGCTTCCTGAACGAACTCGGCGTCGAAGCGGATCGTCACCTCATCGCCGACCGGGCCCAGCGGCATCCCGAAGTCGGTGCGCTTGAACTTGCCCTCAGCCGCGAAGCCGATGGCCGGAACCGGCATGAAGGGATGCTTTTCCAGATCGCCGTTGAAGGTGGCGTCCAGCGTCACCGGCTTGGTCACGCCCAGGAAGGTCAGGTCGCCTGTCACCTTGGCCGTGCGCGCGCCCGTCAGCTCGACCTTGGTCGATTTGAAGGTGATCTGCGGGAAGGCGGTCGCGTTCAGGAAGTTCTTGTTCTTGGCGATATCCTCGCTCCAGCTCTTGAAGCCGGTGGCGGCGTGGGTGCCCAGATAGTCGCCCTGATAATTGGCGTCGACCGAGGACGGATCGATGGTCGCCTCGACCGTGCTGTTGGCGAGATTAGCCGTATCCAGCGTGATCTTGGCGTCGAACTTGTTGAAGCGCGCCGTGTAGTTCGAGATCGTGTTGTGCGGCAGCGACCACTGCAGCGAGGCGTGGGTCGGGTCCATCACATAGACGCCCGAGGTGGCCTTCAGCGCGACGGGCGCGCTCGAAGCGGCGTCGGCCTTGGGGGCGCCAGCGGTGTCGGCGGGCTGGCTGCAGGCGGCCAGCAGGGCGGCGGCCGATGCGGCGATCAGGGCGGCTTTGATCTTCATGGGGAGAAAACCTCAATCAGGCGGTTGAAAGGAAAACTGGACAGAAGGTCCATAAACAGGTCGTGTGTCGGTTCGGTTTCGCCGTCGTGACTGCAACAGTATATGTTGCCATTGACGCCCTTCAAGTCCCCGCATCACGAAAATCGTCATCCTGCTCACAAAAACAGGATTGAGGTGCGTCCGGCGGCGACGGCGCCTATCCTTGCGACTCACATGACCATTCGCCGCCTCCCCCCCGAAACCGTCAACCGCATCGCCGCCGGCGAAGTGGTCGAACGCCCGGCCAGCGCCATCAAGGAACTGGTCGAGAACGCCATCGACGCTGACGCCCGCAGCATCGAGATTCAGGCGGACGGCGGCGGCCTGACCCGCATCCTCATCGCCGACGACGGCAAGGGCATCCCGCGCGACGAACTGCCGGTCGCCATCGAACGCCACGCCACCTCGAAGCTGGAGCCGGACGATGCGGGCGACGTCGACCTGCTGCGTATCTTCACCCTGGGCTTCCGGGGCGAGGCCCTGCCCTCTATCGGCTCGGTCGCCCGGCTGAACATCACGACCCGCGCTAGAGCCGAGGCGGGCCAGCCCCAGAACGACGCCTGGGCCGTCTCCGTCGAGGGCGGCGCCCAGCGCCCCCTGTCGCCCGCCGCCTTCCCCGGCCCGCACGGCGCGCGGGTCGAGGTGCGCGACCTGTTCTACGCCACCCCCGCCCGGCTGAAGTTCATGAAGTCCGAGCGGGCCGAAGCGATGGCCATCTCCGAAGAGATCAAGCGTCAGGCCATGGCGCATGAAGCCGTCGCCTTCACCCTAACGCTGGACGGCAAGACGACGCTGCGCCTGCCCGCAGAACATCCCGGGGACGAGGGACGGCTGAAGCGTCTGGGCGCCCTTCTGGGCCGCGACTTCGAGGCCAACGCCCTGCTGATCGATCAGGAGCGCGACGGCGTGCGTCTGTCCGGCTATGCGGGGCTGCCGACCTATTCGCGCGGCAATGCGGCGCACCAGTTCCTGTTCGTCAACGGACGGCCGGTGCGCGACCGCCTGCTGCAGGGCGCCCTGCGCGGGGCCTACGCCGACTTCCTGGCGCGCGACCGGCACCCGGCGGCGGCCCTCTTCATCGACATCGACCCGCTGTATGTCGACGTGAACGTCCACCCGGCCAAGGCGGAGGTCCGCTTCCGCGATCCGGCGCTGGTGCGCGGCCTGATCGTCGGCGCCCTGCGCCACGCCCTGCACGCGGCGGGACACCGCGCCTCGACCACGGTCGCCGCCGACGCCCTGTCAGGGTTCCGGCCGCATACGGGCGAGGCCCTCTACAACCCCGCCGCGCCGCAGTCGTTCAGCAACGCCGCGCCGGGCTGGAGCGGCTGGCAGGGCTGGTCGCAACCGGACGCCGCCGCCCAGAACCTGCCGGGCCTCAACGAGCGCTCCGGCCGCGTCGAGCATACGTGGAGCGGTGAAGCCGCCGCCCCCAGCTATCGCACTCTTGGCGAGATTCAGGCCGACCACGCAGGCCAGATCACGCCCGGCGCCCCTGCCCCGGTCGATCTGATCGACTATCCGCTGGGCGCCGCGCGGGCGCAGCTTCACGCCAACTACATCGTGGCCCAGACCCGCGACGGCCTGGTCATCGTCGATCAGCACGCCGCACACGAACGCCTCGTCTATGAGCGGATGAAGGCCCAGATGGCCGACGGCGCCGTCACTCGCCAGGCCTTGCTGACGCCCGAAGTCGTAGAACTGGACCCCGCCGAGGCCGAGCGCGTCGCCGCCAAGGCCGAGGAACTGGCCGAGATGGGCCTGATCGTCGAGGCGTTCGGCGCAGGCGCGGTGCTGGTGCGCGAGACGCCCGCCCTGCTGGGCGACACCGACGTTCAGGGCCTGATCCGCGACATCGCCGACGACCTGTCCGAACACGGCGCCGCCCTGTCGCTGAAGGAGCGCATGGCCGAGGTCTGCGGCACCATGGCCTGCCACGGCTCGGTGCGTTCAGGCCGCGTCCTGTCGGCGCCCGAAATGAACGCCCTGCTGCGTCAGATGGAGGCCACCCCTCACTCGGGCCAGTGCAACCACGGCCGTCCGACATATGTGGAACTGAAACTGCACGACATGGAAAAGCTGTTCGGGCGCAGATGACCACTCCATCCCAGCTCATCCCGGCCTTCGCCGACATGAGCGTATAAAACAGCAATGATCTACAGCATCCTCTTCGTCTGCCTTGGCAACATCTGTCGCTCGCCGCTGGCCGAAGCCGCCTTCCGCGAAGAGGCGCGCCGCCTGAATCTGGACGCCATCACGGATTCCGCCGGCACAGGAAACTGGCATGTCGGCGCCCCGCCCGACCACCGCGCTCAGGCGGTCGCCCTGAAGAACGGCGTCGATATCTCGGCCCTGCGCGGGCGTCAGGTGAAGCCCGCGGATTTCCGGCGCTTTACTCATCTGGTGGCGATGGATCACGACAATCTGGCCAACCTGCGCCGCCTCGCCCCGCCCGATGCGACGGCGGAACTGTCGCTGCTGCTCGATCACGTCGAGGGCCGCGCCGGTCAGGCCGTAGCCGATCCCTATTACGGCGAAGACGACGGCTTCGACATCACCTGGGCCGATGTCACGGCCGGGGCCCGCGCCCTGGCCGCCCGGTTGCAGCGTCGCGAACCCTGACGAACTGGCCGCCGCCGACGCCGCGCGCTATAAGCCGCGCCTTACGCCAATGAGGGTCCACCGGGACCGAACCATGTTTGAGATTGTAGCCACGGCATAGGGCCCGGACGTTGATCGTCCCGAGGCCTCCTGAGCCCGCCCCGCGCCGCGATGCGCCGGGCGCGTGTCTTCTCATGCCTTGGAAATCTCAATCCCATGAACCTGTCACGTGCGGAGCAACGCACGCTCCACGCCCTCGCCCAGGGCGGTCGCATCCAGCTGGAACGCGACGAACAGGGCCGCATCCTGGCCGCCCGCTGCTTCACCCGCGAAGGCTGGGTGCTGGACGGCTGCAACCTTGATCAATGGCGCAGCCTGAAGCGCAAGGGCGTCATCAAGTCGCGCAACGGCGGCCCCTATGTCGTCAACCGCGAGGGCCTCAGCCGCCTGCGAAGCCGGGCCGATAACCGGACCTCAGGCCGAAGCTTCTGACGCCCTGAGAAACAGGACGCGCGCGGCGCCATAGTCGCGCGCGTCCAACCGCTCATAGCCGGGCGTGTCGATCTCGGGCTCGTCCGAGCCGCGCTCGAACACCACGATGGCGCCCGGCGCCAGCCAGCCGCCCTCCAGCAAGCGCGCCAGCGTCTGCTCTCCCAAGCCTTTGGCGTAGGGCGGATCCAGAAACGCCAGTGTGAAGGCTTCGCCAGCCGAACCGGGGCGCGGCCCCAGATCGGTCGCGCTGCGCCGATGCACCCGGCACCGGCCGAACAGGCCATAGGCGTCCATATTCTCGCGGATCGCCCCGCGCGCGCCGTCGTCCGTGTCCACGAACAGGCAGAAGGCCGCCCCGCGCGACAGGGCTTCAAACCCCAGCGCGCCCGATCCAGCATAGAGGTCGATCACCCGCGCCTCATGCAAACCTTCGGCCCACGGCGCGTGTTCCAGCACGTTGAAGATCGCCTGACGCGCCCGATCCGAGGTCGGCCGGGTGTTCTGCCCCTCGGGCGTGACGATGGCGCGGCCCTTCAGGCCGCCCGCTACGATGCGCATGGATTACGTCTCTTCGCCCACATAGAGGGCCTCGACCTCGGCGCCGGTCATGCGGGAGCGGTCGCCGGCGAAGGCGTAGTTGGCGGGCTTGGCGTCGATATAGATCTCGCTGTCGAAGGCGAAGGCCGACGGGTCGTCGAACGCCTGAACCGAAACCATCACCATCCCGCCCGCCTTCAGCCGCCAGAACAGGTTGGAGCCGCAGGCCGAACAGAACTGCCGCTCGGCCCAGTCGGACGAGTCATAGGTCGCCAGCGGACCCTCGACGTCGACGCTGTCGCCGCAATCGACGCTGAGCGACACCCCGCCCGAGGTGCGACGGCACCGCTCGCAATGGCAGGCGTGCATCCCGCCAGCAGGCAAGGCAGTGAAGCGCACCGCCCCGCACAGACAGCGACCGTTCAGCCGTGTTTCAGCCTGCGTCATGACCTTGGCCTCCGTTTAAGGGATCAGCCGCGTCCGCGCGGGCCGCCTCGACCGCCGCCGCCCGAAGGCTTGCCGCCGAAGGGTTTGCCGCCGAACGGCTTGCCCCCGCCGCGCGGACCGCCGGGACGATCGCCAGAACGAGAGTCGGAGCGTTCGCCGAAGCGCGTGTCGGGACGCGCGTCCGACCGGCCGCCTGCGCCGCCAGGGCGACCAAACGGCTTGCCTCCGGGCTTGGCGCCGGGACGGCCGCCCTTGGGCGGGCCGCGCCGGTCGTCGATGAATTGGTCGGCGCGCGGTTCGCGCGGCTTGAACGGACGGCGCGGGCGCTCGCCGTCTGCTGACGCTTCGCCTTCGCCGGGACGGGCGCGGGGCTTGAAGGTCTTGGCGTGTTCGAACTTCGGCTTGGCCTTGGCCCAGCCGTCCTTCTTCGCGGGTTTGCCGAACTCGGCGCCTTCCTCGGCGGCGGTTTCCGCGGCGCGCACCCGGCTGGGCTTGCGCGAGGGGTCCGACATGGCCGAGCCGGACTTGCCGCGCACGATCGGCGTGCCGGTGCGGCGGCCCGGAACCGGCGCGGGCGTCTCGACCGTGTTGCCGGTCGGCAGGTTCTCGGGGCGGATATGCTCGGCCAGCATTTCACGGATCACGCGCGGGCCGACTTCCTCGACCGCGCCGACCGGCAGGGTGCCGAGCTGGAACGGACCATAGGCCAGACGGATCAGGCGGTTGACCGTCAGGCCGATGCTTTCCAGCACCTTGCGGACTTCGCGGTTCTTGCCTTCGCTGATCTGGACGCTGAGCCACAGATTGGCCGACGACTTCTCGCCCTCGGCCTTTTCCTTGGCCTTGTCGATGGTGGCGATCACGGGGCCATAGCGCACGCCGTCGACGACCACCCCGTCCTTCAGCTTGTCCAGTTGCTCCTGCGTGATGCGACCGCGCGCACGGGCGCGATACTGACGCACAAGGGCCGTGTCCGGCAGCTCCAGCGCCCGGCTGAGTTCGCCGTCATTGGTCAGCAGCAGCAGGCCCTCGGTCGCCAGATCGAGGCGGCCGACCGAAATCACGCGCGGCAGGCCGCTGGGCAGGGCGTCGAACACGGTCGGGCGCCCCGCCGGGTCGTTATGGCTGGTGATCAGGCCCGCGGGCTTGTGATAGCGCCAGACGCGCGTCGCCTGCGTGGCGCCGATCGGCTTGCCGTCGACGGTGATCTTGTCGTCGCGCTTCACCAGAACGGCGGGCGTGGCCAGGATGCGGCCGTTCACCGCCACCTTGCCCAGACCGATCAGGCGTTCGACCTCGCGCCGCGAGGCGATGCCCGCGCGCGCCATGGCCTTGGCGATTCGTTCGGTACGTTCAGGACCCTTGGCCTCGGGCGCGGATTTGTCGCCCGGCTTGCCTCCGGCGCGGTCGCGCGGCTTGCCGCCCGGCTTTGCGTCCTTGTCGAAAGGCTTTCGCGGGCCTTTATCGGCGAAATTGCGGGGACCGCGCGCGCCGTCGTCTTGACGGGAGCGGGGCTTCTTGTCGTTGTCTTTGGGATGGCGATCCATGATGAGCGGTTCATGAGCATGGCGCTCGATCTGGCGCAAGCGGCGGCTGACGCTGGCGAGGTGCCGGTCGGGGCCGTGATCGTGGACGAAAACACCGGCGAAGTGCTTGGGCGCGGGCAAAACGGGCCCATCACAGCCCATGATCCGACCGCCCATGCCGAGATCATCGCCCTGCGCGATGCTGCGGCCAAGTTGCAGAATTATCGCCTTACGGACCTGACTCTGTATGTCACGCTGGAGCCGTGCGCCATGTGCGCGGGCGCCATCAGCCACGCCCGCATCGGCCGCGTGGTCTGGGGGGCGGATGATCCCAAGGGGGGCGCCGTCATCCACGGCGGGCGTTTCTTCGACCAGCCGACCTGCCACTGGCGTCCGCACAGCGAGGGCGGCGTCATGGCCGATCCAGCGGCGGAGATGCTGCGCGGCTTCTTCCGATCGCGTCGGAAAACACGCGCCGGAACGGCGCCTGACCCGGGGCGTTGACCCCACAAGCTTGACACTGGTCCATCTGAAACTGGCCCGTCTGACACTGGAAGAGGTTCCATTGCCGATCCGCACCCTGCGACTGACCGTCGCCGCAACCGCTCTTGTTCTTGTCGCCGCCTGCGGCCCTGAGCCGCGCGAAGCCCCGACAGACAGCGATCAGGTGCGCGAACGCGCGTTGGAGGCCCAGACCGCACGGCGCCGCACCGGCGCGGAAATCCAGGATCGCGCCCTGAACCGCGTCATCAGCGCCGTTTATCTGTGCGGAAACGCCGAGCGTCTGTCGGTCGACTTCGACAACCCGCGCCAGATGGCCACGGTGCGCACCTCACACGGGGAAGCCTTCGACCTGTATCAGCAGCGCGCCGCGTCCGGCATCTGGTATCGCGCCTCCGGCCACGAACTGCGCGGCAAGGGCAATGAGGCCACCTGGACCGCCGCCGGGCGCGAACCCGTGGAATGCCGGGCGATAGATTAGGCGTAGCGCGCCAGACGTTCGTCCAGCCCCCGCCGCACCTGCGGCCACTCATCATCGAGGATGGAGAACTGGGCCGTGTCGCGCTCGCGGCCGGTCCAGGTGATCTTGTGCCGACGCAGCACGCCCTCGAACGTCGCGCCCAGCTTGCGGATCGCGGCCTGACTGGGGGCGTTCAGGGCGTCGGTGATAATCTCGACGCGGATGGCGCCGTTGGAGAAGGCGTGATCCAGCAACAGGCGCTTGCACGCCGGATTGATCGGCCCGCCCCGCGCCTCGGGCCGATAGAAGGTCGAACCGACCTCGCAGCGCCGGTGTTCAGGCTTGATCTCATAGAGGCTGGTCGTGCCGACAACGGCGCCGTCGCTGCGGCGGCGTACGGCGAAGGCGATGCGCGAGCCCGCCGCCATCGCCTTGATGGCCCCATCCCACCAGCCGTCGAAATGCGGACCGCAAGCCGCGCCGACCATGCCGTTCCATGCCTCGGGATCACAGTCCAGCGCCGCCCTTGCCTCATCCCTCAGCGCCGCATTGAACGGCTCCAGCCGCACGAAGGCGTCTTCGAGGACGACGGGCGGCAGGTTCACGCCGCCCCCTCCCCGATCAGGAAGGCGCGCACCGCCCCGGCATCTACATTCTTGTCGGTGAAGGCGTCGCCCACGGCCCGCGCCAGGATCAGGGTCAGGCGTCCGCCCTCAGCCTTCTTGTCCCCGGCCATGCGTGCCAGAAGGGCGTCTGCGGCGAAGGCGTGATCCACCTCTGACAGCCGCGTCGGCAGTCCTGCCGCGCGGATGCCCGCCTCGGCGCGCTCGGCCTCCGACGCCGGACACAGTCCCTGCTGCGCCGAATAGCGGAAGGCCATGGCGCAGCCCAGCGCCACCGCCTCGCCGTGGGTCAAGGTCTCGCCGAAGGCCAGTTCGGCCTCCAGCGCATGACCGAAGGTGTGGCCCAGGTTCAGCAGGGCGCGACGGCCCGCCTCCTTCTCATCCTCACCGACGATCTGCGCCTTGATCTCGACCGAGCGGATCACGGCCCGCTCCAGCGCATCCGGGTCGCCCTGCGCGCCCGCCGCCCCTTCCGCGCCCAGCCAGTCGAAGAAGGCCGCGTCGCAGATCAGCCCGTGCTTCAGCACCTCGGCCCAGCCCGAGCGCACCTGCCGCGCCGGCAGGGTGGCCAGCGCCTCGATGTCCGCCAGCACCCGGCGCGGCTGATGGAAGGCGCCGATCAGGTTCTTGCCGCGCGGCGTGTCGATCGCCGTCTTGCCGCCGACCGAGGAATCCACCTGCGCCAGCAGGGTCGTCGGCACCTGCACGAAGTCGACACCGCGCATGAACAGGGCCGCCGCCAGACCGGCCAGATCACCCACCACGCCGCCGCCCAGGGCGACGACCATGCTCTTGCGGTCCAGCCCTTCGGCCAGCAGGCGGTCCAGCACGGCTTCAAGCTGTTCAAAGGATTTGGACGCCTCGCCCGCCGGGACCTTCACAATGCCGGTCGACAGGCCCGCCGCCTCCAGCGACGCGTGCACCGTTTCACCGTGGATGGCGGCAACCTTGTCGTCGCTGACGATGAAGGCGCGGGTCGGCTTCAGTGCCGCGACCTCGGCGCCCGCCGTTTTCAGCAGCCCCCGCCCGACAACGACCTCATAGGGGGCGAAGGCGCCGCCCGCGACCGCGATCGTGGTCGTCATCACTTACTCTCCTGCCGTCCGAAGCGGCTTAACTCTTTCAATATGACCTCGACGGCGTGGGCGTGCGAACCGCTGCCGACATCCACTGTCAGGTCCGCCTCGCCGTAAATCGGATAGCGCACCTTCGCCAACTCTCTCAGCGTCGTCAGCGGATCACGATTGCGCAACAGGGGGCGTGTGTCGCGCCGCCCGACGCGGTCGGCGATGATCTTCAGGTCCGCCTTCATCCATATGCTGACGGCGTGCTGCTTCATCAGGGCGCGCGTCTCGGCGTTCAGCACCGCCCCGCCGCCGGTGGCCAGCACGATCGGCGGCCCCTCCAGCAGGCGGCGCATGACCCGCGCCTCGCCCGCGCGGAACTCGCCCTCACCGCGCGTGGCGAAGATCTCATTGATGGTCATGCCCGCCGCTTCTTCGATCACATGATCGCCGTCGGCGAACGGCAGGCCAAGCCGCGTCGCCAGTCGTCGCCCCACGGTCGATTTACCGACGCCCATCAGCCCCACCAGGGCTATGGTGCGGACGGAAGGCAGCGGAAAGGAATCAGGCGGGGCGTCAGAAGGCATGGTCCGTATACCCTCTACACCAGACGCCGCCCGGCTCCACACCCCGATGCCGGCGCCGCCGCAAGAGACAGCATGACCCCACAGATCGAAGCCTTTCTGGAAATGATGGCGGTGGAGCGCGACGCATCGCCCCACACCCTGTCCGCCTATGGCCGCGATCTGGCGGATGCGGAGACATGGCTGGGCGACGCCGGAGGCCTGATGGCCGCCCCGCAGGAGGCGCTTGAGGCATGGTTCGCCGATCTGTCGCGACGGGGCCTGTCCGCCGCCACGGCCGCGCGGCGCCGCGCCTCGGTGCGCCAGTTCTATCGGTTTGCGCTGGGCGAGGGCTGGCGCGCCGACGACCCCTCGCGCCGTCTCGACGCGCCCCGACAGGGCCGCAGCCTGCCCAAGACCCTCAGCCGCGATGAGATCGAGGCCCTGCTGGCGGCGGCCAGCGCCCATGACGGCGCGGCGGCTCTGCGGCTGATCGCCCTGATGGAGATGGCCTACGCTTCGGGCCTGCGGGTGTCCGAACTGCTGGCGCTGAAGGTTGAGGCCGTGCGGCGCGACCCGGCCTATCTGATCGTGCGCGGCAAGGGCGGCAAGGAACGGCTAGCCCCCCTGAACACCGCCGCGCGCGAGGCGATCCGCGCGTGGCTGGAGGCCCGCGACGCCGCGCGAAAGCCCGGCGCGCCGGACAGTGCGTGGCTGTTCCCCTCGCACGGCAAAAGCGGCCATCTGACGCCGCGCCGCTTCGCCCAGCTTCTGGATCAGGCGGCGATCACGGCGGGAATCGATCCGGCGCGCGTCAGCCCCCACGTCCTGCGTCATGCCTTCGCCACCCACCTGCTGGAAGGGGGCGCGGACCTGCGCGTCGTGCAGACCCTGCTGGGCCACGCCGACATCTCGACCACCCAGATCTACACCCATGTCGCCACCGATCGCCTGTCGCAGGTGGTCCACGCTAATCACCCCCTGGCGAAGGATGACTGAACCCGCGCTTGCCCCCCGGCGCTGCGCGCTCTAGTTTCCGCCGCCTTCCGTAGCGCAATGCGCGCTTCCTCCTCACGGACGCCTAATGGCCACGCACTATCTCGAATTCGAAAAGCCGATCGCCGAACTGGACGCCAAGATCGCCGAGCTGTCGCTGCTGGCGCCCACCAGCGGTTCGTTCGAGGCCGAGATCGCCGCCCTGCGCAAAAAGGCCGACGCCCTGCGCACCAAGGCCTACGCCAACCTTGATCCGTGGATGCGCACCCAGGTCGCGCGCCACCCGCAGCGTCCGCACTTCGTCGATTACGTCGACGGCCTGTTCACCGACTTCGTCGAACTGCACGGCGACCGTCAGTTCGGCGACGATCAGGCCATTCTGGGCGGTCTGGCGCGTTTCCGCGGCCAGCCGGTCGTCGTCATGGGCCATGAAAAGGGCCACGACACCCAGACCCGCATCACCCACAACTTCGGCATGGCCATGCCCGAGGGCTATCGCAAGGCGATCCGCCTGATGGACATGGCCGAGCAGTTCGGCCTGCCCGTCATGACCTTCGTCGACACGGCGGGCGCCTATCCGGGCATCGGCGCCGAACAGCGCGGTCAGGCCGAGGCCATCGCCCGCTCGACCGAGCGCGGCCTGACCCTCGCCGTCCCCTCCATCGCCACGGTGACGGGCGAAGGCGGGTCGGGCGGCGCCATCGCCATCGCCTGCGCCAATCGGGTGCTGATGCTGGAGCATTCCATCTATTCGGTGATCTCGCCCGAGGGCGCGGCGGGCATCCTGTGGCGCGACGGCTCGCGGGCCAAGGACGCGGCCAACGCCATGAAGATCACGGCGCCGGATCTGATAGAGCTGAAGATCGTCGACCGCGTCATCCCCGAACCGCTGGGCGGCGCCCACGCTGACCGCGAAAAGGCCATGCGGAACGTCGGCCAGGCGCTGGAAGAAGAGCTGAAGGCCCTGTCGACCCTGTCGCCGGAGCAGTTGAAGCAACAGCGCGCTGATCGCTTCTACGCCATCGGCCGTCTCGGTTGATCTGAGGCTGATCCGGCGTTGATCGCGATTGCGCGGCGCCGCTTCGCCGCCGAAGCTGACATGATGCGATTCGCTCCCTCTCCTTCCGCCACAGCCGGGAGGCCCCCATGCGCGGCATGAACGGGGTCGGCGAATCCCTGCGCGAAAGCGCGGTGTTCAACTTCGACGGCGCGGTGACCATGGTCATCGACGATTCTCCCTTTTCGCTGGAGTTGACGGCGCAGGCTTTGCTGGGCTTCGGCATTAAGGTGCGTCACGCCTGCGAAAGCGCGGCCGACGCCATCGCCATTCTGCAGGACTGTCCAGTCGACCTCATCATGGTCGACTGCGAAATGCCGGGCATGAGCGGTTATGAGTTTGTGCGCTGGCTGCGCCGTTCGGGGCTGGAGCCGAACGCCTATGCTCCCGTCATCATGACCGCGGCCCACGTCCGCCGCTCCAAGGTGTCCGATGCGCGGGACTGCGGCGCCAACTTCCTGATCACCAAGCCGTTCAGCGCGGGCCTGCTGCTGGAGCGGATCGTCTGGGTGGCGCGCGACAACCGGCCCTTCCTTGAGGTCGGCGACTATTTCGGCCCCGACCGGCGTTTCCGCAGCGAGGAATGGCCCGGCCCCGAGCGCCGCGCCGAGGAAATCCGCAAGACGGCTTTTGAACAGGAACGCAGGGCGGCGGCGCATCCATGACGGTCATCACGCATAATCGTCGCCGCAGCCGCCTGTCGACCCTGGTCGATCAGCCCGGAGGCGTCAGCGTCGGCGTCGCCCTGAACCAGGCCCGCGCCAATCTGGCCGAGCTGGAGCCCCGCAGCCGCGAAATCATCCAGCAGCACGTCTCGGCCCTGGGCGCCCTGCCCGTTCCCGAAGGCCCGGGCGCAAAGGCGCTCGACGCCGCCTATGCCCACGCCAGCGCCGTGATCGACGCCGCCGGGCCGTTTGAGCTCAACGACCTGTGCGCGGCGGCGGCCAATCTGTGCGACCTGATCGACGCGGCGCCTGAGGGGCGTCCCTTCGACTGGCGCGTGGTCACGGTTCACGCCCAGGCGCTGCGCCTGCTGCTGACCCTGCCCGCCGACGCCGCAGACGCCCGCGCCAAGGTGCTGGATAGCCTCAAGGACGTGCTGAAGGCCAAGGTTCCGGGCGCCGGAGAGCCTGAAGCCTAGTCGCCTCAGGTCTTCGCCCCGCGCGTCTGCTTGCGCCACAGGGCCGCATATTCCCCGCCCTGACGCGCCACCAGCTCATGATGGGCGCCGCGTTCGACGATACGGCCCGCCTTCAGCACCAGAATCTGATCAGCGTCGGCCACGGTCGACAGGCGGTGCGCGACCACCAGCGTCGTGCGGCCGGTGCGGGCGCGCCGCAGGGTCTTCTGGATGGCGGCCTCTGTGCGGCTGTCCAAGGCGCTGGTCGCCTCATCCAGAATCAGCACGCAGGGGTCGGCCAGCAGGGCGCGGGCGATGCCCACCCGCTGACGCTCGCCGCCCGACAGTTTCAGGCCTCGCTCGCCGACGCGCGTGTCCATGCCCTCGGGCAGGTTGCGGATGAAGTCCGCCAGTTCCGCCGCCTCAGCCGCCGCCCAGACGGCCGCCTCGTCCGCATCGGGCCGGGCGAAGGCGATGTTGGCGGCGAGGGTGTCGTTGAACAGGGCCACGTCCTGCGGCACCAGGGCCACCGCCGCCCTCAGCGAAGCCTGAGTAACGCTGCGGGCGTCGCGGCCGTCGATCAGCACGGCGCCCTGCTGCGGGTCCAGCAGACGCAGGGCCAGCTTGACGATGGTGGACTTGCCCGCCCCCGACGGCCCGACCAGAGCCGTCGTCGTCCCCGCCGGCGTGACGAAGCTGACGTCGTCCAGCCCCGCCGCCCGCGCGTCGTGCCGGAAGCCCACATGGTCGAAGACGATGTCGGCGCCGCAGCCGCTCTCGGGCCTTGGCAGGTCGATGGCGCCCGGCGCATCGGCCACCTGGGGCGCCTGACGCGTCACCTTCAGCATCTCTTCCATGTCGATGAAAGACTGGCGGATTTCCCGATAGGCGAAGCCCAGAATGTTCAACGGCGCATAGAGGGAGATCATGATCAGCACCGCTGCCGTCACATCCCCCGGCCCCATACGCCCGGCCGCCGCCTCGAACCCGGCCATGACGGCCATGATCCCCAGGCCGACGTTCATGATCAGCGCCTGGATCAGGTTCAGCGCCGCCAGCGAAGTGTTGGCCTTCAGCGACGCCTTGGCATAGGTCGCCAGCGAGGCTTCATAGGCCTGCGCCGCCCGGCCCTCGGCGCCGAACGACTTGACGGTTTCATAGTTCAGCAGGGCGTCAACCGACAGGCCCGCCGCCTCGCTGTCGGCGGCGTTCATGGCGCGCCGGTGCTCCAGCCGCCAGTTGCCCATGGCGAAGGTCGTGACCGCATAGACCAGCACCACGGCCACCGCCACGGCGCCGAATCGCCAGTTGTACTTGCCTCCCAGAACCGCCGCCGCCAGCGCCAGCTCCAGCACCGTCGGCCCCAGGTTGAACATCAGGATCCGCAGCAGGAAGTCCACCGCGCGCGATCCCCGGTCCATAACCCGCGACAGGGCGCCGGAGCGCTTCGTCTGGTGGAAATCCAGCGACAGGCTGAGGGCGTGGGCGAAGGTCTCGGCCGCCGTCTTGCGCTGGGCCGCCGCCCGAACGGGGGCGAACACCACGTCGGACAACTGCGGCGTCGCCGACGACAGAAAGCGCACCAGCGCCCAGCCCACGGCGAAGGCGGCGAAGCCTAGCCCCATGGACGCCGCCGGTCCCTGATCCGCCGCCAGATGGTTGACCGCCGCGCCCAGCACCAGAGGCGCCAGCACGCCCAGCCCCTTGCCCGCCAGCGTCAGCAGGATCGCCCCCGCCACGCGCCACGGCAGTTGCGGCGCGCCCGACCGGGCCACGACGCCGATCAGGTTTTTCAGCGCCTCCAGCGTCGGCGGGGCTTCCTGTTGTGCAGGATCAACGCCCGCATTCATGGCCTTGGCCGCCACATCGCCCCGTCGGCCCGAACGTTCACCGCGCATCTGCAGACCCCGCCGCCATCATGTTTCCGGGGCGGGCCACGACCGCCATATCAGTCCAGGCTCGCCACGGCGTCGATCAGGGCGTCGACCGACGCCTCGTCCGTCGCCCATGAACAGACCAGACGCACCGATCCGTCGTCGAACTGATAACAGGCCCAGCCCGCCGCATTCAGCGCCTGATGCGCCTCGTCCGGCATCCGCACGAAGACGGTGTTCGACTCGACCGGATGGGCCAGAACGAAAGGCGTTCGCGCCTCGATGCCGTCGGCCAGCCGCTGGGCCATCAGATTGGCGTGAGCGGCGCCCGACAGCCAGTCGCCGGACTCCAGCAGGCCCAGCATCGGCGCGGCCAGCAGCCGTCCCTTGGACGCCGTCTGCCCCGCCTGTTTCAGCCGGTTGTCGATCCGACGCGTCAGCGACCGGTTGAAGATCACCAGCGCCTCAACGCAATTCGCCCCCGCCTTGGCGCCGCCGAACGACAGGACATCAACGCCCAGGCGCGGAATATCCTTGGGGTCAAAGCCCGCCGCCACGGCGTTGGACAGGCGCGCCCCGTCCATATGCACGCCCAGTCCCGCCTGCCGGGCCGGTTCGATCAGCAGGCGCAATTCCTCTTCGGAATAGACGGCGCCATATTCCGTGGTCTGGGTCAGGCTGAGCGCCGCCGCCGGTTGGCGATGGGGGACCTCAGCCTCTTCAAGGGCGGCGTAAAGGGCGGCGACATCGATCTTGCCCGAATAGCCCGGCAGGCCGATCAGCCCCACGCCCTGACCAAAGAAGCCCGGCGCGCCGGTTTCATCGGTGCAGACATGGGCCGCATGATGGGCCAGCACCGCCTCATATGGCCGCGCCAGCATCGACAGGCCGATGGCGTTGGCGGCGGTGCCGCTGAAGACGAAGCGCACCTCTGCGTCCGCATCCAGCGTCTGGCGGATCAGATCAGCGGCCCGCGCCGAGGTTTCATCCGCCCCATAGGCCCGCGCAAACCCCGCATTGGCGTCGACCATGGCCTGAAGCGCAGAAGGCGCCATGCCTGCGGTATTGTCGGAACCGAAATCAAAACGCACGGCTCATTCTCCCCCTTGGGTCGGCGTCTCGTCCGGGATCGGCGCCATGACGACCCGGGCGAATTTGGCGTCCTTCGCCGGCACCTCGACCTGATGCGGGAAGGGAATCTCGATACCGGCCTCGTCCAGCGCCTCCTTGCCGGACTGCATCAGGTCGGCAAGCGTCTGCCACCAGTCGGCGGTATGCACCCAGGCGTGCAGGGTGATCTCGACCGAGCTGTCCAGCAGGGCCGTCACCCCGGTCCAGACCGCAGGCTCCTTCAGCACCTTGTCGTGCAGCCGTGCGACCGCCGACAGCACGTCGCGCGCCTCTTTCAGGTTCTCGCCGTAGCCGACGGTGAATTTGATCTCGATGCGGCGCGTCCGCTGGCCCGTCATGTTGACGATGACGTCGCTCAGCACCTTGGAATTCGGAATGACGATCTTGTGGTTGTTGGCGTTGGTCAGCTGGGTGGTGAACAGGTCCAGCTTCTGCACCGTGCCGGAAGCGCCGCCCACCTCAATCGCCTCGCCCACGCGATAGGGACGCAGGATCAACAGCATCACGCCCGCCGCCACATTCGACAGCGTCCCCTGCAGCGCCAGCCCCACGGCCAGCGACGCCGCGCCCAGAACCGCGATGATGGAGGTCGTCTGCACGCCCAGCCGCTGCAGCACCGCGATCATGCCGATGATGATGACCACCACCCGCACGATCTGCACCAGGAAGGCCAGCACGGTCGGGTCGCGGCGCACCAGCCGCGTCCGGCTCAGAATCTTGCGCGACGCCCCCGACGCCCACCGCGCCGCCACCAGCGTCAGGGCGAAGATCAGCGCCGCAACCGTCAGGTTGATGGCGAAATCGCCCAGCATATCCATGGCCTTGGACAGAATGGCCGCGTCAGCGCTCAATCTCTGTTCGCTGACGGCCACCGCCCGGGCCAGGGGATCCGTGACAGAGACGAGGGTATGCGGGAAATTCACGGGCATGATCCGGGTCTAACGCACGTGCAGCCGATTGGAAGCCCCGCCGGTCAAGCTTTTTCAACGATGCCGTGCAAGCCCGCGCCGCCTTCGACGGCGGCCTGCAATTCAGCCCGGCCCTGATGGGCGCGACAACGCCGGAACGGAACAGCCCGTCTCAGGCCGCGGCGGCGTCCTGACCGTCGTCATACAGGCCGCGCAGGGCCTCACGCCCGCCGGCGGCCTGGGTCATCAGAGCCGAGAGGCTGCGGAAATCGATCGGCTTGTTCAGATAGGCGTCGGCGCCGGCGGCCAGCCCCGCCTCATGGTCCTCGTTCCGCGCCGAGGCCGACAGGACGATGATCGGCGTCGTCGCATTGGCGCCGCCCTCGCGGATCAGGCGCGTCGCCGTCAGCCCGTCCATGACCGGCATGTTGACGTCCATGACGATCAGGTCAAAGCGCTGGTTGCGAGCGATCTCGACCGCCTCCTGCCCGTTCTCGGCCATGCTGGTGCGGCGGCCCGTCGACGCCATCCACGCCTCAAGGATCATGCGGTTGACGGCGTGATCCTCGACCACCAGCACCTCCATGCCGTCGCCCTGATCCGCATCGCCTTCGACCGGGTCCATCTGGGGCGCGGATCGCCAGGCCACGACCTCTCCCTCGACGGTGAAGGTGAAGACCGAGCCTTCGCCGTGGCGCGAGGTGACGGTGATGTCTCCGCCCATGATGTTGGCCAGACGCCGCGAAATCGTCAGCCCCAGCCCCGTGCCGCCAAAGCGCCGCGTCGAGGATGCGTCCACCTGGCTGAAGGGCTGGAACAGCTGGTCCATGTCCTCTTCGGAAATCCCGGCGCCGCTGTCGATCACGGCGAATTCGAAAGCCGCCCGGCGATCTGAAAGACGGCGCCCGCGCGTGATGAAGCGAACCTCGCCCTGATCGGTGAACTTCACGGCGTTGGACAGCAGGTTCTGCACCACCTGACAGACCCGCAAGGGGTCGCCGCACACCACGGCGGGAACCTCGCCCTCGAAACCGGTGATGAATTGCAGGCCCTTGGCCTCGGCCTGCGCCTCGAACGGGCCGACGATGCGGCGGTGGAGATCTTCCAGATCGATCTCCACGGACTCGAAATTCATCCGTCCCGCCTCGATCTTGGTCATGTCGAGGATGTCGTTCAGCAGGCTGAGCAGATTGTCGCCAGAGTTGCGGATGATGGCCAGATATTCGCGCTGCGCGCCCTCCAGGCGGGTCGCGCTCAACAATTGCGCCGCGCCCAGCACGCCGTTCATCGGCGTGCGCAGTTCATGAGAGATAACGCCCAGAAAGCTGGACTTGGCCTCATTGGCCGCATCGGCGCGATCGCGGGCGGCTTCCAGTTCTTCGATCAGATGGGCCTGATGCGTCTGGAAGGCGCGTATCCGCTCTTCGCGCAACAGCGTCACCATCACCAGGACGAACAGGCTGATGGCGGTCAGGGGGGCGACCGCCACAAAGGGCCAGAACATCGGGTCGCCGATCAGACTGATCGCGATCACCAGCCCGACCAGACTGTAGGGCGAGGAGATCAGCACCGCCTGCCGGGGCGAATTCCTCAGCTGGGCGAACACCAGCACATAGCCGGAAACCAGCAGGGCGATGGCCAGTTCGTGCCCAAAGGGGGCGCCGGAAAACCACGCCATCAGCGGCGCGATCGCCCAGACGACCGTCGTGGCCGTCGCCACCGCCGGAAAGACCATGCCCCAACGGTCGCCGACCCGGCGGCTGACATCCTTTTCGACGATGCCGCGCACCAGCCCCGCCGCCAGGGTGGCGACGAACCACAGCAGGCCGGGCGTCAGGCCGACGGCCGCCATCAGGCCGACGGCCCAGCTGAAGATGATCAGATAGCGCAGATGCTGGGTTTGCAGGATGGCGGCCAAAGCCTGCGCCGCGTCGCCGGGCGACTGACCTGCCTCTGTCTCTTTTGTAAATCCGTCCGAACCCACCATAGCGATGCCCCCGCCCGCTGAAAAATGCTTCGGGCGGAGAACCTAATGCGAAAGGTTCTAAAAGGATATGAACAAAAATAACCCCGTAATCTGAATTTTTCAGCGGTCAGCGCCGAATGATCTTCAGCGCGCCGCCTCCTGCGGCGTCTGGGCGCGAATCGACAGGGCGTGGACAGGGCCGGACAGCTCCTCCTTCAGCACGGCGTTCACCGCACGCTGTCGCGCCACCCGTCCCTGCCCGGCGAAGGCTTCGGAGATGATGGTCAGCTGGAAATGGCTTTCGCCGCCGTCCTTGGCGTCGATGCCGCCTTCATGGTGGTGACCCGCGTGTTTCCAGCTGTCATCCTCCAGCTCCAACCGCTCAGGGGCGAAGGCCTCGGTCAGTTTTCTGCGCATAACTGTCGCGATCGGGCCGTCAGACATGGGGACTCCTTGAAGCTGTCCAAATCGGCCCTACACTTCGGGTGATGTCTGCGTCTTTTCAATACAAGCCCCGCTTCACCGACATTCGGGTGAAGCCGCCGCGTTCCGACGACGAGAAGGAAGCGGCGGAGGATGTGCTGCGCCTCAAGCCCGGCGAGAAACCGTGCGAATGGGCCGACTGCTCGCGCCCCGCCACCGCGCGCGCGCCCAAGTCGCGTGAGCAGCTGAACGAATTCTACGATTTCTGTCAGACGCACGCGGCCCAGTACAACAAGAGCTGGAACTTCTACGCCGGTATGAACGAGGGGCAGATTCGCGCCGCTCAGGAAAACGAGGCGATGACCGGCGGCCGCCCCACCTGGCAGATGAAGGCCGGCCCGCAGACGCGCGAGGCCGCCGCCTTCGCCGCCAAAGTCGGCACGGCCAATAATTCCGGCGCAGGTTCATGGCGCGACAGCTTCGGCCTGTTCGGCCGTCGGGTGAACGCCGACGCTCCGGTCCAGAACGACCCGCATCACGGCATGGGGCGGCTTGAGCGGGGCGCGCTGGCCGATCTGGGTCTTGAGCCGGGGGCCGACAAGGCGGCCGTCAAGGCGCGCTATCATGAGATGCTAAAGCGCTTTCACCCCGACACCAACGGCGGGGATCGCGGCGCCGAGGCCAAGCTTCAGAGCGTCATCAAGGCCTGGAAGACCCTGAAGAAGGCCGGTTACGCCTGAGGACGCGCAACAGGCCGCCCTTTGCGGGCGGCGCCTCGATGCGCGTCATGACCTGATCGCCGGCCCATGAATCCCATATCTCGGCGAACGCCCCGGCCTCGCCCTCGTCGCGCATGACGCGCCGCGTCTCATGGACGGCGTCAGCGAAGGTGTCGGCTTCCAGCGGAAACATCTGCGGCGTGCGCTCGGGCGCATCGTAAACGTAGCAAAAGAACTGCGTCTGCGTTTCCATGATCCCCTCCCCCAACGGGAGCGATGCCTCATTTATTAACATCCCGCCCCGGTTTCCCCGAATCACAGAACCGTTGGCCGCGCGGGGCGTTGGCTGTTCATCCGATCATTTCATCCCCAGCCTGGGGAAAAGGAGACGACAGATGGAAGTCCTGTACCGCGCGCACGCCACAGCCTTGGGCGGAGGTCGTGAAGAAGGCCGCTCGGCCACGGACGACGGCAAGATCGACGTGCGCCTGTCCACGCCTGCGGAGATGGGCGGCAAGGGCGGCGACGGAACCAACCCCGAACAGCTGTTCGCCACCGGCTACGCCGCCTGCTATCTGGGCGCGCTGCGGATGGTGTCCGGCAAGGCTGGAACGCCTGTCGGCCCGGAAACCAAGGTCACGGCTGGCGTCGGTTTCGGCAAGAATACGCGCGGCGAAGGCTTCAATCTGGATGTCGAGCTGAAGGTGACGGACCACGGCCTCGACCGCGAAGTCATCGATGAACTGATCCAGAAGGCGCATCAGGTCTGCCCCTATTCCAACGCCACGCGCGGCAATGTCGAGGTCGCCCTTTCGGCCGAATAGGCGGACCGGCCCGCGACCGGCCCATGACGAATAATCCATCCGGCCCCTCGCGCGTGTTGAGCCGCGCGCGCGAGGGCGCTAGGTGGATGCCATGACCTCTCCGCTCGACGCCTCCCCCGACCCGCTCGTCACGCTGGAACCGCATCGCAAGGTCACGCTGAAGGAAGCATTCGGTATCGACTCCGACATGGTCGTGCCCGCTTTCGAGACGCGCGACAGCCATGTGCCCGAGATCGACGACTCCTATCGTTTCGACCCGCAGACGACGATCGCGATCTGCGCGGGCTTCGCCTACGACCGTCGCGTGATGGTTCAGGGCTATCACGGCACCGGCAAGTCGACCCACATCGAACAGGTCGCCGCCCGCCTGAACTGGCCGATGGTGCGCGTGAACCTGGACGCCCACGTCAGCCGGATCGATCTGGTCGGCAAGGACGCCATCGTCCTGAAGGACGGCAAGCAGATCACCGAATTCCGCGAGGGCATCCTGCCGTGGTCGCTGCAGCGCCCGGTGGCCCTGGTGTTCGACGAATATGACGCGGGCCGCCCGGACGTTATGTTCGTGATCCAGCGCGTGCTGGAGGCGCAAGGGCGCCTGACCCTGCTGGACCAGAACCGCGTCATCCGTCCGAACAAGTGGTTCCGCCTGTTCGCCACCTCGAACACGGTCGGCCTGGGCGATACGACGGGCCTGTATCACGGCGCCCAGCAGATCAATCAGGCGCAGCTGGACCGCTGGAACATCGTCACCACGCTGAACTATCTCGACCACGACGTGGAAGCCGAGATCGTCGCCTCCAAGGTGCCGGAATGGAGCGACGCCGAGGGCAAGCGCCGCATCGCCGCCATGGTCCGCGTCGCCGACATGACCCGCAACGCCTTCATGAACGGCGACATCTCGACCGTCATGTCGCCTCGCACCGTCATCACCTGGGCCCAGAACGCCATCATCTTCGGCGGAGACGTGGCTCTGAGCTTCCGCCTGACCTTCCTGAACAAGTGCGACGAGCTGGAGCGGCCGACCATCGCCGAATTCTATCAGCGCGCCTTTGGCGAGGATCTGCCGGAATCCGCTACACGCGTGAAGGTCGGCTAAGGCCGCTGCCTGTCACCCAATGAAAAGGCCGCCCCCCGGATCGGAGGGCGGCCTTTTTGTTGATCGCTGTCAGAAAGCCTCAGCGAAAGCCCGAGGCGAACATCCGCGGCCGCGAACGCCGCACCAGCCACAGGTTCACCGTGGCCGCGCCCAGCACCAGCGCCGCCATCGCCTGGTGCAGGACGCCCAGCGTCACCGGCACCGCATGGATCAGCGTCAGAACGCCCAGCCCGGCCTGCAGCCACAGCGCGCCCGCCAGCACCACGGCGGCCACGCCCAGCCCTTGCTCCAGCCGCCCGCGCAGCGACTGGACTGCATAGAAGGTCGCCGCGAACAGCAGCACATAGGCGCAGATGCGGTGGTTCAGCTGAACCAGTCCCTGATCGTGCAGGAAGGTCAGCGCCCCCTGCCCCCAGGCGACCGGCGGGAACAGCGCCCCGTTCATCAGCGGCCAGTCCGTATAGATCATGCCCGCCTTGGCGCCCGCCACAAGGCCGCCCAGCAGGCACTGCAGGAAGACGCCGCCCAGCAGCAGCCCGGCGCCCCAGCTCCAGCCGCGCGGCGCCCGGTTGAAGTCCGACCCCGCCCAGGCCTCCAGCCCCGTCCAGATCAGCCCCGCGAAGATCAGGAAGGCCAGCCCCAGGTGGGTCATCAGCCGTTCCGGCGCCACATCGACGCGCTCGGCCAGACCGCTGGACACCATCCACCAGCCGATCAGCCCCTGCAGACCGCCCAGCGCCAGCAGAACGGCGCAACGTCCGATCAGGCGACGCGGAATGGCGCGGAAAATCAGGAAGCCGATGAAGGGCAAGGCGAAAACCACGCCGATCAGACGGCCCAGCAGACGGTGCGCCCATTCCCACCAGAAGATGTACTGGAACTCCGCCATGCTCATGCCGGCGTTGACTTCGACGTATTGGGGAATGGCCTTGTACTTGTCGAACGCCTCGACCCAGTCGGCATGGTTCATCGGCGGCAGGGCGCCCATGATGGGCTTCCATTCCGTGATCGACAGGCCCGAGCCGGTCAGTCGCGTTGCGCCCCCGACGACCACCATGGCGAACACGAGGCCCGCGCAAAGAAACAGCCACAGCGCCACTGCGCGGCTGTGGTCCAATTCACCAATACGCTTCATTCGACGCCTGCCGTTCGCCCCGATATGCTGGCCGCCTCATTTACAGGCGGCGGAACCGAGGGATATGCCCCTCCCGCGTGGCAAGATCGAGTCGGTTTCTGAGCCAAAGCGTCACACATCACTCAACGGGAGCGCCAAGCGGTGCAATATCTCGAGATCGTCATCGCCGCCGTCGGCGCCGTGGCCCTGGCCTGGATCGCCAATCTGCTGGCCAGCCGTCGTGAACTGGGCCCGACCATTCTGGTCGCCCTGGTCAGCGCCGCCTGCGGGGCCTTTCTGGCCATACGGGTGTTCGCGGTCGCGGAACTGGCCGACTGGAAATGGCTGCCCTGGGCGTTCGTCGCCGTGGTGCTGGGCCTGATCGCCTTCTTCCTGTTCCGGAGAAAACGCTGATGTCTCCTCGTCTGCGCCGCTTCATCGCCACCCTGGGCGTCGTCTTCTTTCTGGCCTTCTGGGTGTGGGGGGCTGTCAGCCTGCATAACCTGCTGCCCAAGGCCTGGTGGATCGACCTGATCTTCTTCGCGGTGGCGGGGATCGGCTGGGGCGTGCCGCTCATTCCCATGCTGCGCTGGGCCGAGCGCGAGCCGGTCGACAAAACGAAAGCCTGAACAGCAGAACGGCCGGTGAGGTTTCCCTCACCGGCCGTTTCAGCCTGCTGATAACCCTCAGCAAATGGTCGGAGCGACAGGATTCGAACCTGCGACCCCTTGACCCCCAGTCAAGTGCGCTACCAGGCTGCGCCACGCTCCGAAGGCGCTCCGTATAGACGGCGGTTCGGTGCTCCGCAAACCCTAAAACGCTCTATCGACAACAACTTCCGCCTTATCGTCGCAGAACCGTCTCCAACCGCGCCCTAGCGGCTTCCAGTTCGCTCAACAGCACCTCAAGACGGCCCGAAGCGACCGACGCCGGGGCCATCTGAACGGCGGTTTCATCGCGTTCGCCCGAATCAATCTCCAGCGTCGCGGCCGGGTCGGCATAGGCGGTCAGACGCGCCAGACCCTGATCCTGCACCAGACGCTGAACGCCGCGAATCGTCAGCCCTTCATCGTGCAGCAGGCGCCGCACGGCCTTCAGCACCATGACGTCGTCAGGACGATAGAAACGGCGGCCGCCCGCGCGCTTCACCGGGACGATGAAGTCGAACTTCGTCTCCCAGAACCTCAGCACGTGCTGGGGAGCGCCGACTTCTTCGGCCGCCTCGGAAATGGTGCGGAAGGCTTTGGGGCTTTTGGCCAAGGATCTCAGGTCTCGACGACGGCGTCGTGCACCCGGCTCTTCATGATCTGCGAGGCGCGGAAGCTGATGACGCGGCGGGGGTTGATGGCGGCCGGTTCGCCGGTCTTGGGGTTGCGGCCCATGCGGGCGCGTTTCTCACGCACCTGAAACACGCCGAATCCCGACAGCTTGACCGTCTCGCCCTGCTCCAGCGAATCGACGATCAGGTCCAGCGTGCGCTCGACCAGTCCGGAGCATTCCTGTCGGGACAGCCCGACTTCTTCATGGACCGCTTCGCACAAATCTGCACGGGTAAGGGTCTGATGTCCGGTCACCTGCATCTCCCGCAATCAATCGGCAGGGCATTGAAGGGCAAAACGGCCGGAAATCAAAGTCCTCAATGCGAATCTAGAAACGGAAGGCGCAGGCGCCCCACGTCAGACCGCCGCCCATGGCCTCGACCAGCACCAGATCGCCCTTCTTGATCCGCCCGTCCTTGATGGCGACGTCCATCGCCAGAGGGATGGAGGCGGCCGAGGTGTTGGCGTGCATGGCCACCGTCGAGATCACCTTGTCCTCGTCCAGGCCCAGACGGTCGCCCACGCCGCGGATGATGCGCTGATTGGCCTGGTGCGGCACGAACCAGTCGATCTCAGGGATTTCGACGCCCGCGACCTCGGCGGCGGCGGTGATGGCCTCAGAGATGTTCACCACGGCGTGACGGAACACCTGATTGCCCAGCATCCGCAGATGGCCGACCGTACCGGTCGTGGACGGGCCGCCGTCGACATAGAGCATGTCCGCCTTGGCGCCCTCGCAGCGCAGGGCGAAGCCCAGCACGCCGCGATCGTCCTTGGTCCCCTGCCCTTCGCCCGGTTCCAGCACGAATGCCCCGGCGCCGTCGCCGAACAGGACGCAGGTGGTGCGGTCGGTCCAGTCCATCAGCCGGGTCATTTCCTCGGCGCCGATGACCAAGGCGCATTTAGCCTGACCACGGGCGACGAATCCGTCCGCCACGCTCATCGCATAGACGAAACCCGAGCAGACCGCCTGAATGTCGAAGGCGATGCCCACCGGCGCGCCCAGTTTGCGCTGGACGATGGCGGCCGTCGCGGGGAAGGTCTGGTCCGGCGTGGTGGTGGCGACGATGATCAGGTCGACGTCGGCCGCCGTCTTGCCCGCGTCGGCCAGGGCGCGCTCGGCGGCCTTGACCGCCAGATCGCTGGTCGGTTCGTCGTCGCGGGCCTTGTGGCGCTGGCGGATGCCGGTGCGCTCGATGATCCACTCGTCCGAGGTGTCGACGATCCTGGTCAGATCGGCGTTGGTGACGACCTGTTCGGGCAGGAAGGAGCCGACCCCGGTGACGACGCTGCGGATGACGCTCACTGTTCGGTCTCTCCCATGACGGCGGGCATGATGGCGGGCTCAGGCTCGTCCATCGCGGCCGCCAGACGCGCGAAATTGGCGCTGACCTTGGTCAGATAGTCGCTGCGAGCCAGTTCGACAGCCACGCGGATGGCGTTGGCGTAGCCCTCGGCTGTGGCGCCGCCGTGGCTTTTCACCACGATGCCGTTCAGGCCCAGCAGGGGGCCGCCGTTGACGCTGCTGGGGTCGATGCGGCGCGCCATCTTCTTCAGCGCAGGCATGGCGATCAGGGCGCCCAGCTTGGCCGTCAGACCAGAGGTCAGCGCCTCCTTCAACAGGTCCGAGATGAAGCGCGCCGTGCCCTCGGCCGTCTTCAGGGCGATATTGCCGGTGAAGCCGTCGGTCACGACCACATCCACCGCTCCGGCGGCGATGTCATGGCCTTCGACAAAGCCGGTGTAGTTCACAGGAACGGCGTCGGTGCGCAGCACGGCGTGGGCCTCGCGCACTTCCTCATGGCCCTTCATCTCTTCGGAACCGACGTTCAGCAGGCCGACCGTCGGCCGCGCCACGCCATGCACGGCGGCCTGAAAGGCCTCGCCCATGATGGCGAACTCAACCAGTTGGCGTGCATCACTGCCGATGTTGGCGCCCACGTCCAGAACGGCGGTGACGCCGCGCTTGGTCGGCCAGCTGGCGACGATGGCCGGGCGCTCCAGCCCGTCGACCGCCATGCGCAGGATCAGCTTGGAGATCGCCATCAGGGCGCCGGTGTTGCCGGCCGAAACCGCCCCCTGCGCCTCCCCGGTCTTCACGGCCTCGATCGCGTTCCACAGGCTGGAGCCCTTGCCCCGGCGCATGGCCTGGGCGGGCTTTTCGTCCATGGCGACGACCTTGTCGGTGTGCCGGACCTCGCAGACGTCGTCCGTGACGTGCAGGCGCGCCATCTCGGCGCGGATCGCCGCCTCGTCGCCGTGCAGCAGGAAGCGCACGCCGTCGCCGCCATACAGGGAATAATAAGCCTTCACGCCGCCGACCACGATGGCGGGGCCATGGTCGCCCCCCATGGCGTCGAGCGAAATCAGTGTGGAAGATGCCAAGTGGAAATCGACTCCGTCGCCGTCTTGTCGCGGCGCGTCATGTTAGGGCGGGCGAGCGCAAATGTCGCACTGTGTGGATGCAATGCGGCTGCCCTCGGGTCAACTCTTGCGGTCAACTCTTGTCGGAGTCGCCCTGCTTCAGCGCCCGCAGAACCCCGAACGGCGAGATTTCGCCGGGTTCGGGCGGCTGTTCGAACACCGCCCCGTCCTTGCGGGGATAGGGATCCAGCTGCAGGGCCAGTTGCTCGACTGCATACTGACCCAGATCGATCTGGCCGTTTTCCGCCACGTCGGGCGAATCGTCGTCCAGCTCCAGATCGATTTCGCCGTCTTCCGAGGTCATGACCTCGGCCGCCTCGATCAGATTGACCTCAAAGCGGGCGTCGACGTGGACCGGCAGCGGCTCCAGCGTCAGGACGCAGGACTGCACCGCATCGGCGATGACACGCCCCGTCAGGCGCCAGCCCGACACCGTGGCCACGACATCCAGTTCGGCGGTGAAGAGATCCAGCGCCTTCAGGTCCAACGCGCGGGCGACACGGGCGCGCGCGGCCTCGTCCAGTTCAAGACGGCGCGACAGGCTCGCCCCGATCTGGTGCAGGCGGACGGGGTCGCTGAAAGGCAGGGCGGGAATCGTCATGCGACGATCATGGCCCAGTCCGGCGTCTTTTCCACGGCGGGCGGCGACTGGCGCGAAAGGCGCTCGTGCGATTCCAGCGCATAGCGGGTCAAGGCCGCGCCATCTGCGGGGTTTTCACTCTCGAACACATTGCGGGCGATGGAGGCCTGAAAGCCTTCATGATCGCCTTCTCGCAGAGCCTTTTCATAGGCGCTCATGCGGCCGTACAGGGCCTCGCCCAGTTTGCGCATCTTCTTGCCGACCGACACATCGCCCACGCCCAGTTCGCGCAGGACGTTGTCCAGCGCCGAGACATAGGTGTCGAACATCTTCTGGGCCAGATCAGCGCCGCGCTCGCCCTCGGCCTTCATCCGCACGAACAGCAGCAGGACATGAAGGGTGTAAAGCTCGAACCGCGCATCGATTCGGTCCTGCACCCCCAGTTGAGCGTAGAAGTCGGGCTGGCGCGCCTGTTCGACAGCAAGAGCGTATAGCGCCTGCGCCTGACGCTCTTGCGTCTGTTGTCGTTTGAAGAGAGTCTTGAACATAGGATTTCACGGCCCCTTTTCCGCCGCGCCGTTGCACTAGGACGCAGCGACGGTTAGGTCAAAGACCTTCTTCCTTGAGGCCCATCGCCGATGCCCCGTTTTACGTCGCTCATCATCGCCGCCTCGCTCGCCGCCGCCGCAGGCGCCTGCGCGCCGGTTGTCGCCACCCAGGGCTTCCAGGCCGTGGACGTCAAACCCCAGGATATCGAAGCCGGGGTCGACACGCGCGAAACCGTCCTGAGCAAGCTGGGCACGCCGTCGACGACCTCGACCTTCGAGTCGGAAAACGTCTGGTATTACCTGACCCAGACGACGCAGCGCTATACCTACAACAAGCCGCAGGTGTCGCAGCGCACGGTGACCGAGATCACCTTCAACGACGCCGACGGCAAGGTCGCCTCGATCCGCAATCTGGGTCTGGACGACGGCCGCCAGATCGCCATGGAACGCCGCGAGACGCCCACCCGCGGTCGCCAGCTGACCATCCTTGAACAACTGCTGGGCAACGTCGGCCGCGGCCAACTGCCGCGCACCGAAGACAACGTCCCCGGCCAGCGCCGCCCGGACTAAGACGCCAGACTTTAAGAGCCCTCAAGCGGTGAGCGACCACATCGCGAAGGCCCAGAAAAACATTACGCCCCGGAGATCGCTCTCCGGGGCGTTTCAGTTTCAGCGAAGCGCGGTCAGACGATCTTGCCGCTGGCCAGCACCGCCAGCAGCAACAGCGCCACGATGTTGGTGATCTTGATCATCGGATTCACCGCCGGACCGGAGGTGTCCTTGTAAGGATCGCCCACAGTGTCGCCGGTGACGGCGGCCTTGTGCGCTTCGGAACCCTTGCCGTGAACCACGCCGTTCTTGTCGGTGAAGCCTTCCTCGATCAGCTTCTTGGCGTTGTCCCAGGCGCCGCCGCCCGACGTCATGGAGATGGCGACGAACAGGCCCGTTACGATCACCCCCATCAGCATGGCCCCCAGCGCAGCGAAGGCGTTGGCCTTGTCCGGCTGGATGAACAGGATGACGACGAACAGGACGATCGGCGACAGCACCGGCAGCAGCGACGGCACGATCATCTCGCGGATGGCCGCGCTGGTCAGGATGTCGACTGCCCGTCCGTATTCCGGCTTGGTCTCGAACGTCATGATGCCGGGGTTTTCGCGGAACTGACGCCGGACCTCGGCCACGACAGCCTCAGCGGCGCGCCCCACGGCCGTCATCGACAGACCGCCGAACAGGAAGGGCAGCAGCCCCCCGAACAGCAGGCCGACCACGACATAGGGGTTGGACAGATCAAACGCGACCGCGCCCAGACCGTGGAAGAAGCTGCCCGGCGTCGCCTCGGCTGCGAAGAACTTCAGATCCTCCACATAGGCGGCGAACAGGACCAGCGCCCCCAGACCCGCCGAACCGATGGCGTAGCCCTTGGTCACGGCCTTGGTGGTGTTGCCCACGGCGTCCAGGGCGTCGGTCGAGACGCGGACTTCCGGCGGCAGGCCCGCCATCTCGGCGATGCCGCCTGCGTTGTCGGTGACCGGGCCGAAGGCGTCCAGCGCCACGATCATCCCCGCCACGCCCAGCATGGTGGTGGTGGCGATGGCGATGCCGAACAGACCCGCCAGTTGGAAGGCTGCGACGATGCCGACGATGATGGTCAGGGCCGGAAGCGCCGTGGCCTCCAGCGACATGGCCAACCCCTGAATCACGTTGGTGCCGTGCCCCGAGACCGAGGCGTTGGCCACCGACTTCACCGGCCGGAAGCCCGTGCCGGTATAGTATTCTGTGATGACCACGATGGCCGCCGTGACCAGCAGGCCGACGACGCCCGCCCAGAACAGGTTCATCGGCTGGATCAGCAGCCCGCCCGAGGTTTCAACCGCCCCCGGCAGAAGCTGATTGATCACCCACCAGACCGCCGCCAGCGACAGGACGCCGGTCACGATCAGCCCCTGATACAGGGCTCCCATGATGTTGCCGCTCTTGCCCAGACGGACGAAGAACGTCCCGATGATCGAGGTCACGATGCAGACGCCGCAGATCGCCAGCGGCAGCAGCATCAGCACATCCACATAGGGCTGATTGCGGAAGAAGATGGCCGCCAGCACCATGGTCGCCACCGTGGTGACGGCATAGGTCTCGAACAGGTCGGCGGCCATGCCGGCGCAGTCGCCGACGTTGTCGCCCACATTATCCGCGATGGTGGCGGCGTTGCGGGGGTCGTCCTCGGGGATGCCCGCCTCGACCTTGCCCACCATGTCGCCGCCCACGTCGGCCCCCTTGGTGAAGATGCCGCCGCCCAGTCGCGCGAAGATGGAGATCAGCGAAGCGCCGAAGCCCAGCGCCACCAGTCCGTCGATGACCTCGCGGCTGGTCGAGGCATGGCCCAGACCCTGCGTCATGAAGGCGTAGTAGCCCGACACGCCCAGAAGCGCGCCGCCCGCCACGAACATGCCGGTGATGGCGCCCGAGCGGAAGGCCAGGTCCAGGCCCTTGGACAGGCTCTGCGACGCGGCCTGCGCCGTGCGGACGTTGGCGCGCACGGAGATCAGCATCCCCGCATAGCCCGCCGCGCCCGACAGGACCGCGCCGATCAGAAAGCCGAGCGCCGCCCAGGTCCCGATAAGAAAAAAGGCCGCGACCAAGATCACGACCCCTACAATGCCAATCGTTGTGTACTGACGCTTCAGATAGGCGGATGCCCCTTCCTGGATCGCTCCGGCGATCTCACGCATCCGTTCATTACCACTGTCGGCCTTCATCAGGACGGCGGTCTGGAC
Source organism: Brevundimonas diminuta (assembly GCF_039673845.1). GTDB lineage: Bacteria > Pseudomonadota > Alphaproteobacteria > Caulobacterales > Caulobacteraceae > Brevundimonas > Brevundimonas diminuta_E. Next base: position 259,478 of record NZ_JBDJMK010000001.1, read on the forward strand.
GGCGCCGTAAAGCACCCCCAAAGCGCCGGCCGCGATGACCAGCCAAAGATATGACGTCATGGCGTTTCCAAGCCCTATGCAACTGGGCGCGCGGATCCATGGGCTGCGCTACGGGCGTTTTCGCCTCTCGGCCGCCTTCCGGTCCCCCCGTGCGCTTAACGGACGCAGGTTCACGCCCCTCGGGAATTGCGGCTAAATCGTGCCAAATGCGAAGGCTTCGCGCAACTGCGCTCTTTCAGGGCGCCGATCAGAGGGGCCGAGCCGCCGTGCGACGCCGGGGCGTCTGGCTGACGACCTCGACGCGGGCGATGGCGCCCTTGCCGATCAGGGCGTCGGCCGCGCGGATCAGGCTGGCGCCCATGGCCTCGGCGTCCAGCCGGTTCCAGTCATCGGCCAGAACAAAGGGCGTGCGGTGCCCGGCGCGGACAAGGGCGTCGCGCAGATAGGGCTCCTTGGCCCGGACGGCGTCCGGCGCCTGGCCCTCGCCCGGATACAGCTTCAGCACCACGAAGACGTGGTTGCGGACCCGGCCGTTGACGATGACCGGCAGACCCACGCCGGTCATGTCGAAACCGGCGTGCGCGACCGGGGCCTCGGCAGCGGGCGAAGCCGCGGTCGGACCGGAAAAGGCCAGACCGGACAGGGCGGCGGCGATGATCAGGGCGCGGCGGGTCATGGCGGCAGTCTGGGCCTGCGGCGTTAGGAATCCGTTGCGCTCAGGCGTGGGTCCATCCAGTGCGCGTGGGCGTGATGGCCTGACCGAGATAGCGGGGCGACAGGCCCCTGCCCCCTGTCACGCGGCCGATGCAGGTCAGGCGAAGATGGCGGCGCTCGGCCTCATGGCGCAGGGCGCCCTCGGCGCCGGGCGGGGCCGTCAGCAGGATCTCATAGTCGTCGCCGCCGCTGGCCAGCTGCTCCAGCGCCGCCTGCGGGTCGACACGGCCGTCGAACCAGGCGTGGGCCGCCGCCGACAGGGGCGTGCGCTCCAGATCGATTTCAAGGCCGACGCCGCTGGCCTCGGCGATATGGGCGGCGTCGGCCAGCAGGCCGTCCGAGACATCGGCGCTGGCGGTGGCGAGGCTCTGGATCACCGGGGCGAATTCGACACGCGGCATGGGGGTGCGATAGGCGGCCTCAAGCGCATCCATGCGCTCGGGCTCCAGCGTCAGGGTCGCCTGAACGGCCTGAAGACCCAGCCAGCCGTCGCCGATGGTTCCGGTGACGAAGACCAGATCGCCCGGTCGCGCCCCGGCCCGGCTGACCGCCGCATCGGTCGGCGCCCAGCCCAGCATGGTGGCGGAAAAGCTGGCCGGTCCCGGCGTCTTCACCGTGTCGCCGCCCAGCAGGGAAATGTCGAAAATGGCCTGATCGCGTCGCAGTCCGGCGACGAAGGCCTCACGCTCGGGCCAGCCGCAGCGTTCGGACCAGTGGCAGGCCAGCAGATAGCCGAACGGCTCGGCCCCCTTGGCCGCCAGATCGGACAGGTTCACGCGCAGCAGCTTCTGCGCCACCGTGTCCAACGGATCGTCGGGCAGGAAGTGGACGCCTTCGATGATGGCGTCCTTGGTCAGGATGAGGTCGTATCCGGGCCGCGAGGGCAGCACGGCCACGTCGTCGGCCAGCCCCCTCGCCCATTCCGGATGGGCCAGCGGCTTCAGCAGCCGCTGGATCGTCTCGAATTCGCCTGCGACGTCAATCGCGGGCATCGCGCGCCACGCCGTCCAGCGCCGCGTTCACGAACTTCGCCTCCGCATCGTCGAAGAAGGCCTTGGCCAGCTCGACATATTCGTCGATCACGATCTCACGCGGCACGTCGGGCTTGTGCTTCAGCTCCCAGGCGCCGCTGCGCAGCAGGGCGCGCAGGGTGGCGTCCAGACGTTCCAGCCGCCAGTTGGAGGCCAGACGGCCCTTGATCGCCTCATCCACCGCGCGCTGGTCCTCGACCACGCCGTGAACGACGGCGGCGAACCAGTCTTCGTCCGCCTCGGCCAGAGGGGCGCCGTCGATGTCGGCGTCGAAACGGTGATTGCGGAACTCGCGCACGACGCTGTCGACGCCCTCGCCCGCCAGCTCCATCTGATACAGGGCCTGAACGGCGGCCAGACGCGCGACCGTGCGGGCGCGGCGTTGACGGCTGGTCAGCTGGGGTTCGGCGCGGGCTTTGTCAGCCTCGGCCAGTTGAGCCATGACTTCGGCGACGGTCGCCGGGGCGCTGGTCGGTTCGGTCACGAAGCCAGACCCCCGCGCAGGCGCTTGCGGATGGCGATCAGGTCCAGACAGGCGCGGGCTGCGAAGCCGCCCTTGTCGCCCTCGCTGAGGCGGGCGCGGGTCCAGGCCTGATCCTCGTCCTCGGTCGTCAGGATGCCGTTGCCGATGGCCAGACCCTTCAGGCCCAGATTGCGGATTCCGGCGGCCGACTGATCCGAGACGATCTCGAAATGATAGGTCTCGCCACGGATCACGCAGCCCAGGGCGACATAGCCGTCGTAGCGCGGCGCGGTCGGATAGCGACCGGCCTCTTCGGCCATGGCGATCACGGTCGGCACTTCCAGCGCGCCGGGCACGGTCACGACGTCGTATTGAACGCCCTGCGCGCGCAGGGCGTCCTTCGCCCCTTCCAGAAGGGCGTCGGCCAGTTCGTCGTAGAAGCGCGCCTCGACGATGAGGACGCGTGTGGGGTCGTTCAAGATTGGTCTTCTCCGTCCATGTCGCGCCAGCCGACGATGCGCAGGCCGTAGCCTTCGAGCGCCGTCGGATTGGGTCGCGTGGAACTCATCACGATCATGTCCTTGACGCCGAGGTCGAGCAGAATCTGCGCCCCCACGCCATAGGCTTTCAGCGAGCGATCCACGGCGGCGGGCTTGGCCACGCCGCCCAGCCGTTCAGCCAGACCATGCAGGTCCGGATCGCGCAGGAAGACGACGACGCCCGGCCCGTCCTGGGCCGCCAGCGCCTGCATCGCCTTCGGAATATAGTCCTGACGCGCCTCGACATGGCCCAGCAGGTCAGAAGCGAAATCGACCTGGTGCATCCGCACGACGGTCGGCTTGGCCGGGTCGATGTCGCCGCGCACCAGGGCGACATGTTCGGCGCCCTCGATGGTGTTGCGGTACAGGATCAGCTTGAACTCACCGCCGTGGACGCTCTCGAACGGCGTCTCCATCACGCGCTCGACAAAGCGCTCGGTGCGGCGGCGATAGGCGATCAGGTCGGCGATGGTGCCGATCTTCAGCCCGTGCAGCTGGGCGAAGGCGACCAGATCGGGCATCCGCGCCATCGTCCCGTCGTCCTTGATGATCTCGCAGATCACCCCGGCGGGGGTCAGGCCGGCCATGCGGCTGATGTCGACGGCGGCCTCGGTGTGGCCGGTGCGGACCAGAACGCCGCCCTCGCGCGCGACCAGAGGGAAGACGTGGCCCGGCGAGACGATGTCGTCGGCGTCCTTGTCCAGATCGACGGCGACCTGAATGGTGCGCGCGCGGTCGGCGGCGGAAATGCCGGTCGACACGCCCTCCTTCGCCTCGATAGAGACGGTGAAGGCGGTGCCCATGCGGGTTCGGTTCTCGGCAGCCATCGGCGGCAGGCGCAGCTGACGCGCGCGCTCGGCCGTCATGGCCAGACAGACCAGACCGCGCGCATAGCGGATCATGAAGTTGATCTGATCCGGCGTGGCGAACTGCGCCGGAATGACGATGTCGCCTTCGTTCTCGCGGTCTTCGGCGTCGACGAGGATGTAGGGGCGGCCGTTGCGGGCGTCCTCCAGAATATCCTCGATCGGGCTGACCGGGCTGTCGGTATTATAGACGGCCAGTTTCATCATGCTGTCTCCTGCCAACGCGCGAGGTAGCGCGCCAGCATATCGATCTCCAGATTGACCCTGTCGCCGACCTTGAGGGCGCCGAGGGTCGTGACATCCCACGTATGCGGGATGATGTTCACGTCGAACTGACGCTCATGCACCCCATTCACGGTCAGGGAAACCCCGTCGACGGTGATTGAGCCCTTGGGCGCGATGAATCTGTGCAGAGGCGCAGGCGCCGCGATCACCACGCGGTGCGAACCGCCCTCGGGCGTGATGGAGATCACCTCGCCCAGACCATCGACATGGCCCGAAACGATGTGGCCGCCCAACTCGTCGCCCAGCCGCGCCGCGCGCTCCAGATTGACGCGCGAACCCTCGGCCCAGTCGCCCAGCTTGGTCAGGCCCAGCGTCTCGCCCGACGCCTCGACCGCGAACCAGCCCTCGCCCGTTTCCGTCACGGTCAGGCAGCAGCCCGCATGGCTGATGGAGGCGCCGATCTCTATGGTCGCGGTGTCCCACGAGGTCTCGATCTCATAGCGACGGTCGCGGTTGGTGTCGCGAACGCTGCGGACGCGTCCGATGTCGGTAACGATGCCGGTGAACATGCAAGCTCCGGTCCCTTCGGACCCAAAAAACAGAGTCTAATTCGTCTGAATCGTCTGAAATCAGCCGTCGCAGAGGGCCTGAAAGAGGGTCACGCGCACTGGTAACGCTCCCACAGGTCGTCTCCGACAGGCTCGACGCCCAGACGACGGAACTTGGGGGCGTCGGCCAGCTTTGCAAGCGCCAGAGACGCGATGCAGGGCCGCCCCTCCCCGCCCAGCAGGATCGGCGCGCGGAACCACTCGATCGCATCGACCGCGCCCGCGAGGATGAAGGCGGCCGCGACGCGCCCCCCGCCCTCGATCAGGACGGAGCCGACGCCCCGGTCGGACAGGACGTCAAGAACGGCGGGAATGGCCGGGCGGCCGTCGCTGGCGACGACGGCGAGGACTTCGGCTTGCCCGATGGGATGGGGCGCGGCGGTCGTCAGGATGAGGGTGTTGCCACTGGCGACCTTGGCCGTTTCGGGCGTGCGAAGACGGCTATCAAGGACGACTCTCAACGGATTCCTTCTCCCCTCGTGGGAGAAGGTGGGCGGCGAAGCCGCTCGGATGAGGGGGACGCTGGATGCGCCCCCGACTTCAGCCGTTTTGCGTGGGGACAGCGCCCCCTCATCCGTCTCGCTGCGCGAGCTGCCGTCTCCCACGAGGGGAGAAGGAAGAAGATTAGAAGGAAGGCGCACCGTCAGTTCGGGATCGTCGGCCAGCACCGTCTCGACGCCGACCAGAATGACGTCATGCGCCGCGCGCAGGCGGTGGCCCTGCAGGCGCGCCTGCGGCCCTGTGATCCACTGGCTTTCGCCGCTCGCCGTGGCGATACGGCCGTCCAGCGAGGTGGCCAGTTTCAGGGTGACGCGCGGGCGCATCAGTCCTGGCCGGACTTGGTCTCGTCGAAACCCTCGTCGCCGAGGAATTTGGCGAAATCGCTGGTGTGGCGGAAGTCCTTGTAGACCGAGGCGTAGCGAACGTAGGCGACCTCATCGACCGACTTCAGCGCCTTCATGATGAAGTCGCCGACGATGTGCGACGGGATCTCCGTCTCGCCCAGGCTTTCCAGCTGGCGCACGATGCGGCTGACCAGCAGCTCGACCTGATCGGGCTGGACCGGGCGTTTGCGCAGGGCGATGCCCAGCGAGCGTTCCAGCTTGTCCCGGTCAAAGGGGGTGCGGCGGCCGTTCCGTTTCAGGATGACCAGTTCGCGCAGCTGCACCCGCTCGAAGGTGGTGAAGCGCCCGTTGCACTGCGGGCAGGACCGACGGCGCCGGATGGCCGCGCCGTCGTCAGACGGGCGGCTGTCCTTCACCTGAGTATCGGCGTTTCCGCAGAACGGGCACTTCATCCGATGGGCCTCTTAGCGATAGATCGGGAAGCGCGCGGTCAGTTCGCGCACCTGAGCCGCCACGCCCGCGACGACGGCCGGATCGGCCTCATCGCCGCCGTTCATCGACGAGACGACATCAGCGATCCAGTGGCCGATCTGCTCGAACTCGGCCACGCCGAAGCCGCGCGTGGTGCCCGCCGGCGTGCCCAGACGGATGCCCGAGGTGACGGTGAAGGGCGCGGTGTCGAACGGCACGCCGTTCTTGTTGCAGGTCATCAGCGCCTTTTCGAGCTCATGCTCGGTGGCCTTGCCGGTCACGCCCTTGGGACGCAGGTCGACCAGCATCAGGTGGCTGTCGGTGCCGCCCGAGACGATGGCCAGACCGCGGTCGACCAGAACGGCGGCCAGGGCCTGGGCGTTCTTCACGACCTGCTGGGCGTACAGTTTGAACTCGGGCTTCAGCGCCTCGCCGAAGGCCACGGCCTTGGCGGCGATGACGTGCTCCAGCGGGCCGCCCTGCAGGCCGGGGAAGACGGCCGAGTTGATCTTCTTGGAGATGTCGCCGTCATTGGTCAGGATCATGCCGCCGCGCGGACCGCGCAGGGTCTTGTGCGTCGTGGTGGTGACGACGTGGGCGTGCGGAACCGGGTCCGGATAGGCGCCGCCCGCGATCAGACCGGCATAGTGGGCCATGTCGACCATCAGATAGGCGCCGACCGAATCCGCGATCTCGCGGAAGCGCTTGAAATCGATCTGACGGCTGTAGGCCGAACCGCCCGCCAGGATCAGCTTGGGCTTTTCCTTCTCAGCCATTTCAGCGACGTGATCGTAATCAATCAGTTGGTCGCTTTCCTTCACCTTATAGGTGACAGGACGGAACCACTTGCCCGACTGGTTGGCGGGCGAGCCGTGGGTCAGGTGGCCCCCGGCGGCCAGATCCATGCCCAGGAAGGTGTCGCCCGGCTGCAGCAGGGAGAAGAAGACGGCCTGATTGGCCTGTGCGCCCGAGTGCGGCTGGACGTTCACAAAGGCGGCGCCGAACAGCTCCTTGGCGCGCTCGCGGGCCAGATCCTCGGTGACGTCGACGAATTCACAACCGCCGTAATAGCGACGGCCCGGATAGCCCTCTGCGTATTTGTTGGTCAGGACCGAGCCCTGCGCGTCCAGCACCGCCTGCGAGACGATGTTTTCCGAAGCGATCAGCTCGATCTGCTCCTTCTGGCGGCCAAGCTCGCCCTGGATGCCCTTGAAGATCGCCGGATCGGCGTCGGCGAGGCTCTTGGTGAAGTAGGAATCGTGCGTGAAGGCGGTCACTGGAGGCATCCCGGTGGCTGAAGGCTGAAACGGCGCTCCCTTCTAGGCCGCGCCGCCTGACACCACAACATCTAGGGGGTGGAAGCGTCACAGACACAGCCATGACAGCCGCGGAAACCTGATGCCAAGCGTGGCTACAAACTGAAAACGCCGCTCCAGCCATCGAAGGCCACCTCGACGTTCGACGGCACGGATCGCGCCAGAGCGTCATAATCCAGATCAATGTGAAGATTGGTCAGGACAGCCTTCTTCACACCGGCGCGGGCGATCCAGTCCAGGGCAAGGTCGACGTGAGCGTGGGTGGGATGCGGCGTGTAGCGCAGGGCGTCCACGATCCAGAGGTCGGCGCCGCGCACGGCTTCCAGCGCCGCTTCATCCAGACCGGATACGTCGCTGGAATAGGCGATCGGGCCGAGGCGATAGCCCACCGAGCGAATCGGACCATGCGCCTGATCGAAGGTGACGACAGGAATGGCGCCGCCGGGACCATCAACCTGCCAAGGCTGGCCATGCGGCGGAATGGAGCGCGCCTCGACGATGGCCGGATAGCCGTGCTGGCTTTCGAAAATATAGTCGAAGCGGCGGGTCAGGGCGTCGTGGGTCGCTGCGTCCATCCACGCCGGGATGCGGCGGCGGGCGTGGGCGGCGAAGACGCGCAGGTCGTCGATGCCGTGGGTCTGATCCGCATGGTCGTGGGTGTAGAGGACGGCGTCGATGTGGCGCACGTCGGCGGCCAGCATCTGCTGGCGAAAGTCGGGCGAGGTGTCGATCACCACGCTGGTGACGCCATCCGGCCCATGCAGGCGCGCCAGCATGGAGCAGCGGGTGCGCCGGTTGCGCGGCTCGGCCGGGTCGCAGTCGCCCCAGTCGCCGTCGCCGCGCGGCACGCCGCCGGACGACCCGCAGCCAAGGATGACGACTTCCAGTTCGCCCTTGGCGCTCATTCGGCAGGCCTCGGAATACGGTCGAACAGGTTGAAGAAGGCGTCTGTGGTCCGCTGGTCCGCCTGTTCCGGGCTCCAGCCGCGGATTTCGGCCAGCTTCTCCAGCACCAGACCGACATAGGCCGGTTCGTTGCGGCGGCCCCGGTGCGGGATGGGCGCCAGATAGGGGCAGTCGGTTTCAACTATGATGCGGTCTTCGGGCATGCGGCGGATGACCGCCCTCACCTCTTCCGCCGCCTTGAAGGTGGCGATGCCGGACACCGAGAACCAGGCGCCCAGTTCCATTGCTGTTTCAGCTAGTTCCATGCCGCTGGTGTAGCAGTGCATCAACAGTTTGAAGGGCGCGCGGGCGTGTTCTTCCCGCAGAATCTCGCCCATCAGATCGTCGGCTTCGCGCGTGTGAATGACCAGCGGCAGTCCGGTGCGGCGCGCCGCCTCGATATGCTGGCGGAAGACCGTCGCCTGCACATCGCGCGGGCTGAGATCATAGTGGAAGTCGAGGCCGCATTCGCCGATGCCGATGACGCGCGGCCGATCCGCCAGTTCGACCAGACGCTCGGCGGTCAGATCGGCGTAATCCTTGGCCTCATGCGGGTGGACGCCGACCGTGCACCAGATGTCGGCGTTGTTCATGGCCAGGGCGTGCGTCGCCTCGAACGTCGACAGCTTGTCTGAAATCTCGACCATCAGCCGCACGCCCGCCTGACGGGCGCGGTCGATCACCGCCTCGCGATCCTCGTCGAACTGGGGGGCGTGAAGATTGACGTGACTGTCGATGAGCATGTCAGAGAGAGGCTTTCGTGCGGGCGATGTCGGCCAAGGCGCCGGCCAGAACATCCGCCTTATCAAGATTTAAGCCCACAGCGCGATCCGGCAGTTCCGACAGCCGCCCCCACAGTTCAGCCCAGCGCGCGCCCTCGCGGCCGCCGCTGTCGACGGCTCGGCGCTTCACCGCTGCGATCAGGCGATCCATCAGGGCCTCGAACCGCGCCTGCCCTTCGGCGCCCCGGAAACCGTCGGCGATGGCCAGTTGCTCGGCACGATCAACCTCGGCGGCGTCGATCCAGTTGCGCGCCAGACGGTCTACCTCGGCCATGGAGCCCGACGCCAGATCCAGCGCCGCGCCGGGCGATCCGCCCGCCATTTCGGCCGCAGCCTGCGCCTCATCTGCGCTGACGCCGGTGCGCTGCTGGACCAGATCGGCCAGCCGCCCTTCGGACCAGATCGGGAAGGTCAGCCGCCGACAGCGCGAACGGATGGTGGCCAACAACCGACCCGGCGCATGGGTCACAAGGAACAGGACGCCGCTTTCAGGCGGCTCCTCAAGAATCTTTAGCAAGGCGTTGGCTGCGTTGATATTCAGGTCGTCGGCGGCGTCGATGATGGCCACCCTGTGTCGGGCCTGGGAAGGGCTTTTGGCGAAGAACTCCGGCAGGTCGCGGGCCTGATCGACCGAAATGGCGCGCTTCAGCTTGCCGCCCTCGACGGCGCGTTCCAGCACCAGCAGATCGGGGTGAGCCTGGGCCGACACCAGGCGGCTGACCGGATCATGCGGCGCGGCGCCCAGCGGTCCGCGCGACGGGTCCGGCACGGCGCCCAGCAGACGGCGCGCGGCGCGATAGGCGAAGCTGGCCTTGCCCGATCCCTCAACCCCGCACAGCAGCCATGCGTGGTGCAGACGCCCGCGGTTCAGGGCGTCCAGAAAGGCCTCTTCAGCCTGAACATCGGCGATCAGATCGAAACGGTCACGCGGATGCTCGCTCAAAGCAGCCGCTCCTCCACTACGGCCCACAGCCGGGCCGCGACGTCCTCGACCTCGCCGGTCGCGTCGATGACGACGCAGCGGTCAGGGTGACAGCGCGCGACATCCAGAAAGCCGTCGCGCAGCTTCTGATGGAAGGCCAACCCCTTGGATTCAAATCGCGTTTCGAACAGGCCCCGCCCGAACGCCCGGTCCAGACCGACCTTGACGGGCAGGTCGAACACAAGGGTCAGGTCCGGCTGGTCGCCGTTGACGACGGCGTCGTCCAGCGCCTCGATCAGGCTTTCCGGCGTGCCGCCGCCCGCGCCCTGATAGACGCGGCTGGAATCGGCGAAACGGTCGCAGACCACCCAGCGCCCGGCGTCCAGCGCAGGCAGAATGGTCCGCTCCAGATGGTCTGAGCGCGCCGCATACATCAGCAGGGTTTCCGTGCGCGCGGACCAGCGATCCGCCTCGCCCGAGACGGCGATGTTGCGGATTTCCTCCGCCCCCGGCGAGCCGCCGGGCTCGCGCGTCTGAAGCACGTCCAGACCCTGCGCGCGCAGGCGATCGACCAGCAGACGCGCCTGTGTCGTCTTGCCGGCGCCCTCGCCGCCTTCGAAAGTTATAAATCTGCCTCGCTGCACCCGCGCACAATGGCGAGCGGGACGCGGGAAGCAAGCCCGTTCAGCCGCCTATCAACAGGGCATCGCTGAAGCCGCGCGCCACGACCGCCTGACGGGCCCGTTCCGCCGCCGTCGCATCGGGCCACGGGCCGACCACCACGCGGAACAGCGGACGGCCGTCGCGGTCGATGTTCTGGACCACGGCCTTGTCGCCCAGACGCCGCGCGACCCGATCAGCGCCGCGCCGTTCGGAATATGCGCCCGCCTGCACCCAATAGCCGCCCGTCGCCGCCGGCGCCGCCGTATAGACAGGCTGAACAACGGGCGCCGCCGGTTGCGCAACCGGCGCAGCAGGCGTCGCAGCGACATCATAATAGGGACGCGGCCCCTGACCCGAGGCGCGATCCGGCGTCGGATTTCGCGCAGGCGGCGCGCTCGTTCCGGCGTCGGCCTGACGCAGGGCCGTGCCGCCGCCGCCCTGACGCGGCGCTGGGCCGACATAGCGAACGCGAACCTCGCCCACCCCTTGCTGCAACAGGCCCAGTTCCTGAGCCGCGCCGCGCGACAGATCGATGATGCGGCCATCAACGAACGGCCCGCGATCATTGACGCGCAGTATGGCGCGACGCCCGTTGGCCCGGTTCGTCACCTCGACCAGACTGGGCAGAGGCAGGGTCTTGTGGGCGGCGGTCAGGGCGTTCATGTCGAACCGCTCGCCGGTCGAAGTCGGCCGCCCCTGATGATAGGCGCCATACCAGGACGCCTGCCCCACCTCGTCATAGTTGGGCTGTTCCTTCGGGTGATACCAGCGGCCGCGGATCTGATAGGGCCGCATGGTGCCCGAAACAATCGGCGCAGGATCGGTCACGACCGGGGCGCCGACAGGCGCTCCGCCCTTGCCGCCAAAGCTGGCGCACGCCGCCAGGGTCGAGAAGGCGACGGCCATCAAGGCGCCTTTCAGCAGTCTCGCCCACATGATGATGTTACTCCGGACAATCACAGGTTTTATCCTGAATTAGCGCCTGAGTTTTCCGGTTTGGTTAACGCGGCGTTTGCCGTATGGCGTGACGACATCGCCTCTCCGGCCATCAGAAACCGTCGCCTTGAGCCCCTCCCCCTACAGAACCCGCACCGGGGTCTTCCTGCTGGCCACGCTGTGCTGCGCCCTGTGGGGCAGCGCCTTTCCGGCGGTCAAGAGCGGCTATGCCCTGCTGCATGTCGCGCCGACGGACACCGCCAGCCAGATCCTGTTCGCGGGATGGCGGTTCGCCCTGGCCGGAGCCATCCTGCTGATCACGGCGCTGGCGATGAAAAGGCCGATCATGGCCATGAGCCGCCGCCAGTTCGGCCAGATCGCCCTGCTGGGCCTGACCCAGACGGCCATACAATATGTCTTCTTCTACATCGGACTGGCGCACGCGACGGGCGTGAAGTCCTCGATCATGAATGCGACCAGCGTCTTTTTCAGCGTCGTTCTGGCCCACTTCATCTATGCCGACGACCGGCTGAGCGGGCGCAAGGCGCTGGGCTGCCTGATCGGCTTCATGGGCGTGGTGGCGGTCAATCTGAACGGCGCCGCAGGTGTCGGCTTCGATTTCACCCTGCAGGGCGAAGGCTTCATTGTCATCGCCGCCTTCGTGCTGGCGGCGGCCTCCATCTATGGCAAACGGCTGTCGCGCGATCTCGATCCGATGGTGATGACCGGCTGGCAATTGCTGATCGGCGGCCTGATTCTGACGGCGGCGGGTCAGGCGACGGGCGGGCGCCTGGAGAGCCTGAGCCCGGCGTCCGGCGCCTTGCTGCTTTACCTCGCCCTGCTCTCTTCGGCGGCGTTTGCGATCTGGAGCCTGCTGCTGAAGCATAATCCGGTCGGCATGATCGCCGCGTTCAACTTCCTGATCCCGGTCTTCGGCGTCTCGCTGTCAGCCGCGTTTCTGGGCGAAAGCCTGATGCAATGGAGCTATCTGATCGCCCTTCTGCTGGTCTGCGCCGGCATCTGGCTGGTCACCCGCCCTGGCGCGACACAAGAAGCCGCCACAAGGTAACGCTTTCCGCTTGGGTCGCGCCCGTCTTGCCGCTATGCACAGCCAAGCGCGACTCGCGCAGGACAGGTGGCCGAGTGGTTTAAGGCAGCGGTCTTGAAAACCGCCGTAGGTGGAAGCCTACCGTGGGTTCGAATCCCACCCTGTCCGCCACACACTGCATAGTTTGTTTCTGCTTCTGAAAAGCGACGACAAGCGGCTATAATCTCAAGACATTCCTATCTAAATCCGCTGGATCCATAGCAGCTTCCGGCCTCCATCAAGCTTGTGGCGTCCAGAATCGCGCCTGTTTCTGTCCACGCCGCACTCCAAGTGCGAAATTCCAAGCAATTTCATCATATGATTAAAATTTAATCCGCCCAAAATCAAGAAACTAAATCAACATATTTACAATATACTCATAAGAAAACAAGAACAAATGGCACTTAATAAGACATTACAATAATCTCAATAGTTGCTTTCCTTGATTTAAACCACTAAACAATCGCAAAAAAGTTTTCGATATGTTTTCAAATCCCTCTTGAATGTCCACGCGATAGCGAATTTTTCCAGCCCGCAACCAGACTTCAAGTTCATGTCTGGCAGCAGGGACATGATCCAGATGATCGGGCAAGATAAAGCCCCGCATTTCAGCGCGCTGCGCGATCATCCGCATCAGGTTACGAGGGCCGGGCGCGGCCTCCACATCATTGTATCCTGATATCGCGCCGCACAGGACAATGCGGCCGAAGCGGGCGACATGGTCGATACCCGCTTCAAGCATTGCACCGCCTACATTGTCGAAAAAAAGATCGATCCCTTTCGGGGCGAGAATCGCCAATCGCTCAGAAACATTCTCGTTGCGATAATCGATGGCGGCGTCGGCGCCGTAATCGCTCGTCAACCATCGACATTTTTCCGGACCGCCCGCGGCGCCGATGACGCGCGCGCCCTTCAGGCGGGCGATCTGCACGGCGACGGATCCGACAGCCCCGGCTGCGCCTGAAACAAGGACCGTATCACCGGCGCGCAGTCTTCCGACCCTGTTCAAACCTATGTGGGCCGTGAGGCTGGCCGCGCCCAAAACGCCTAAAGCCTCCTCCGGCGTTACACCCAGCGGGATGAGAACCGGCGGCGTTTCTCCGACGCGCGCCGTCACGGCATAGTCCTGCCAGCCGAAGAGGCCCCGCACCAGAGATCCTTCAGGATAGGCCGGGTTGTTCGATGCCTCTACGCGCGCCGCAGCACTGCCGCGCACCGGGCCGCCGACTGGCATGGGCGGCATATAGCTGTCGCCATCATCCATCCATCCTCGCTGGGCGGGATCAAAACCGATCATCACCACACGAACCAGGATTTCACCCGCTGCGAGATTGGGAACAGGAACCAGCGCGTCACGGCGCGCGAAGTCTTCAAGACTCACCTGACCGACAGGGCGTCGTGCCAGCACCCACTGACGATTGAGGCTTGTCATGGACGGCTCCGGTTCAGGCGAGATGCCCGCCAATATCCAGAGGCATGTTCGACCGCACCAGACGCCCACGCTCAACACAGCGTTTCCAACTGCCCCGCTGATCAACAGAACCGAATGTCGGATGCTGCGGACAGGTCGAACAGGAAGCCGACATGTCCGAAATCGAAGACCGTCTCACCCGCATGGAAACCCAGCCACAGGCCGACACCGGCGACACCTTTGAGCGCGGGCTGAAGGTCGGAGAACTGTGGGACGACGACGGCCTCTATGAACTGGCTGATGATCTGAGCCGTCATGCGAGCTGACAAGCTGGCGCCATCGGACATCCTGTTCACGCCGATGATGGTCAGGAACCTGTCCCTGCCGAACCGTATCGTCATGTCGCCGATGACCCGCTACTTCTCTCCAGCGGGGACGCCCGGCGCCGACGTGGCAAGCTATTATCGCCGGCGCGCCGAGGGTGGAGCGGGACTGATCGTGACGGAAGGCGTCGGCGTAGGGCACCCATCCGCCGTCGATGACCTTTCCATTCCTCATATGCACGGCAAGGCTGCGCTGTCCGGCTGGCGGAATGTCGTCGCCGAGGTCCATGCCGCCGGCGGCCGCATCTTTCCGCAGTTGTGGCATCAAGGGCCGCTGCGCGAGCCATTACGATCGACAAGGCCTGACCTGATCGGCGCCCGGCCATCCGGCTGCTGGGGCCCGCCGGGCCATACATCCTATGCCTCGGACTACGTAGAGACGATGCGTACGCTCACCGTTCCCATGACAGCGTCTGAAATCAGAGCCGTAGTCAAAGCCTTCGCAACAGCCGCGCGCGACGCCATGGACATAGGCTTCGACGGGATCGCCCTGCATGGCGGACACGGCTATCTGATCGACAGCTTTCTCTGGCCCGGAACCAACCTGCGCACGGACCGCTACGGCGGCGATGCGGCCGGTCGCGCCGCATTCGGCGCGGAGATCGTGGCCGCCGTCAGACACGAAATCGGCGACGCCCCCATCATGTTCCGGTTCTCGCAGCATAAACAGCAGGACTACGGCGCGCGTCTGGGCGATACGCCTGAAGAACTGGGCGACCTGCTACAGCCTCTGGCGCACGCCGGGGTCGATCTGTTCGACGCCAGTGCGCGACACTTCCAGCATCCGGCTTTTGCTGGATCGCCTCTGACGTTGGCGGGTTGGGCCCGCAAGCTGACAGGCAAGCCTTCGGTCGCCATCGGCGGCATCGGTCTGGACAACGGCCTGGGCGAAACCCTGAGCGGCAGCAGCGAGACGCGTCCGCTGGATAACCTGGATGCGGTGCGCGAACGGATCGCGTGCGGCGAATTCGATCTGGCGGGGGTCGGCCGAGCGATTCTGAACGACCCGTTCTGGCCCGAGCGGATTCGTACAGGACAGCCCGCCCTACCCTTCGACCGATCCAACCTGCGCCGTCTGGCCTGAAAGAAAACGGCGCCGTCCCACAGGTCGGCGCCGTTTTCATATGCCTTCACCTGACGTCAGGCATATCCGAGCGTGGCCTTGACCTCCAGGAACTCTGCGAAGGCGTGATCGCCCCACTCCCTTCCGTTGCCCGACTGCTTGTAGCCGCCGAAGGGCGCCATCAGATCCGGCCCTGCGCTGTTGATGATCACCTGCCCCGCACGCAACTGACGCGCGACATTGCGCGCCCGGTCGATGTCGGCGGATTGCACATAGGCCGCCAGGCCATAGACCGTGTCATTGGCGATGTGGATGGCTTCGTCCTCGCTGTCATAAGGGATGATTGACAGCACAGGTCCGAAAATCTCTTCACGCGCGATGGTGGCGTCCGGCGCCACATCGGCGAAGATCGTCGGCTTGACGAAATAACCGACCTCCAGCCCTTCAGGGCGACCGACGCCGCCCGTGACCAGGGTTGCGCCCTCTTCAACGCCCTTGGCGATCAGCGTCTGGATCTTGTTCCATTGCACATCGGACACCACCGGGCCCAAGGCGAAATCCCCGTTCGGGTCACCGACCGTCAGGCTTTCAGCCGCAGCCTTCGCCGCCGCCTGAGCTTCTCCCATGCGGTGACGAGGGACCAGCATCCGCGTAGGCGCATTACAGGACTGGCCGCTGTTGTTCATGATGCGGGCCACGCCCGACGACACGGCGGCGGCGATGTCGGCGTCATCCAGTATGATGTTGGCGGACTTGCCGCCGAGTTCCTGATGGACGCGCTTGATGGTGGGCGCCGCATTCTTCGCGACCTCGACGCCCGCCCGGGTCGACCCCGTGAAGCTGACCATGTCCACGCCCGGATGCGCCGACAGGGCGGCGCCGACGCCCGGTCCATCGCCGTTGATCATGTTGAAGACGCCCGCGGGAACACCCGCAGCATCGATGATCTCAGCCCACAACAGTCCAGAGAGAGGCGCGACTTCGGATGGCTTCAGCACCATGGTGCAGCCGACGGCCAGCGCCGGCGCGACCTTGCAGCCGATCTGGTTCGACGGCCAGTTCCAGGGAGTGATGAAGGCGCAGACGCCAATCGGTTCGCGACTGATCAGGGTTGACCCGCGCGGCTCGTCAGCAAAATCATAGCCCTTCAACACCTCGATCGAAGTGCTGAGGTGCGCAGCGCCCATAAAGGCCTGAGCCTTGCGGGCCAAAGCCGCAGGCGCGCCCATTTCCGCAGTAATGGCCTGCGCCATCTCGTCCTGACGACGGACATATTCCGCCAGGATCGCTTCCAGCAGTTCGATCCTTTCCTGCCGCGTCGTCCGGCTGAAACTGGTGAAGGCGCGGCGGGCGGCCGTTACCGCCCTGTCGACATCATCGGCGCCGCCCAGACTGATACGGGCGATCGGCTGTTCGGTCGCCGGGTTGATGACGTCCAGCACACGCGGCGCGACCGGATCGACCCAGGCGCCGTCGATGTAGAATTTCAGATGGTCGGTCATGACGCCTCCAGAAGGGTGCTAGCGGATTACTTGATCACAATGCCACGCCCCTCATCGGCGTTGCACGGTCGGCCAACCGTTCGCGACAAACAGGCGCACGACGACCGATCAACTGACGACCGGCCAGAAACTCCGCAGGCGCGTTCACGGCTTCAACCGCCCGGATCACATCGCCCGCCATATGAAACAGTGCGAAGCCGGGCGCAGTCGCGCTCCCCCGCACCACAATATCGGTGCAGCCGACAGGCACGCCCGCAATCTGTAATTTGAGATCATATTGGTCGGACCAGAACCACGGCGTCTCAGACTCCGGCGCAGGCCGTCCGGTGATGGCGGCGGCCGCCTGCCGCGCCTGCTCCAGAGCATTAGGAACGCTCTCAAGCCGCATGAGCGTCTCATAAAGCGGCATTGGACGCCGGGTCACATCACCGATAGCGTACACCGCCGGATCGCTGGTCCGTGCAGCCAGATCGACCAGAACGCCATCCTGACAGTTCAGCCCCGCGTCACGGGCCAGTTCATCATTGGGAACAGCGCCGACGCCGACCAGCACGGCATCACAGTCCAACCTTGAACCATCGGCAAGCTGAACGGCCGCAACCTGCCCATTCTCACCGACCAGGCGCTCGACTGCCGCGTCCAGAATGAACTCCACCCCCTGCTGGCGATGGTAGGCTGCAAAAAAAGTAGAAAGCGTTGTGCAGGCGACGCGGGCCAGGATGCGGCTTTCCCGCTCCACAACGACGACCTCGGCGCCTAGCGACCGCGCCGATGCCGCCGCTTCCAGACCGACATAGCCCCCGCCGATGACGACCAGTCGTTTGATGCGATGAGGCTGGCGCGCCAACACCGCTTTCAATACTTCAGCGTCGGCGGCTGTGCGCAGCGTCACGACACCGTTCAGCCCGACGCCCTCGACCGCCAGTCGCCGCGCCCGCGCACCGGTCGCCAGGATCAGGACATCATAGGACACGACATCGCCGCTCCCCAGGCTCACAGTCCTGGTCGCCCGATCAATCGCCCTGACCGATTGCGACAGGCGCACGTCGACGCCGTTGTCGCCGTACCATTCCGGCGCCTTCAATCGCAGGCTATCGCCATCCGCCTCGCCCTTGAGCCACGCCTTGGACAGAGGCGGGCGCTGGTACGGCTCCAACGGCTCATCGCCGATCAGCGTCATCGCCCCGTGGTGGCCGTATTGACGCAAAAGTGCGGCCGCCGTTCCGCCGGCATGTCCGGCTCCAACGATGACGATACGCGGGCTGTCGCTCATGGTTCTGGCTATCGCAACACTGCCTGTAGGGAACGTCAGGGGGCCAGCCGAAGCCGGCCTCCCGACTTCGGCCTCGTCAGAACTTCACGCTGGCCTGAAGGCCCAGGCTACGCGGATCGCCCCACTGCCTCAGCGTGAACAGGGTCAGGTTGATGCCCGAAACCCAGTACTCTTCATCCAGCAGGTTCTTGCCCCATAAAGAGATCTCGGCGGTCCGACCGTCTCCGATATCAATGTCGCTGAGCGAGATGCGGCCATCCAGAAGGCCATAGGCCTTGCGATAGGCCAGCGGGTCGTCGGTAATGCTGCCCGCCTGCTTGGCGCGCCAGTTATAGTTCAGGCTGGCGACGAAATCCCCGCCGGCCAACCCTGGCCAACGGTAGTCGATCCCGAGTGTATAGTTATGTTTGGGGATCAGCGGGAAGACATAGCTGTCAGTGACGTCCTGACCTGACGGCAGGATGAACTCATCATACTCTGCCTTGGTGTAGCCATAGCCGAAGTTGATCCGCAGGTTGTCGATCGGCAGCACCGTACCTTCCAATTCGACGCCCGACATATGGGCCTTGCCCGCATTGATGATCGTCGTCGTCACGAGCGCCGGAACGAAAACGCCCGCCTGGAAGTCCTTATAGTCGCTGTAATAGACAGCGGCGGACAGGTTCAGTCGACGGTCGAACCACTGGCCCTTGGTGCCGATCTCATAGGCCGTCAGCTTCTCGGGCTCATAAGGCGTCATGAAGCTGGCGTTGGTCGCGGCCACATCATTGTTGCCGCCGCTCTTGAAGCCCGTCGCCACACGGCCATACAGGTTCCAGTCGTCCGCCAGCTTCCACGACACGTTGAACTCGGGCGTGAACTCCGACCATGAACCGTCCGCCGTCAGGGGGATCAGGTCCGACGGACCGATGTTGCCCGGCCCCGGCAGGGCGCCGAGGGCCGGGCCGCCGCTTCGCGTGACAGGGTTGCCGTTGGCGTCACGCTGGAACACGCCCGAGCCCGGAGCCGCCGGATCGGCGAGGTAAGCCGAATAGGACTGGCTCAGCGAGGTCGCCTTCTTCTTGTCCTTGTTGATCCGCCCCCCCAGCGTCAGGCTCAAACGCTGTTCAAGAACTTCCGGCGTCCAGGTCAACTGACCGTATGCGGCGATCGAAGTGTTGTCCGCCCAACGCTCCTGCAGGTCGTATTTGTTGCCGCCGAACTGGAAATTCCAGCGCGGATTGAAGACGCCGTACTCTTCCTTGAAGCCAAACAATCCGAAAGTATATCGCAGCGCCCCCTTGGAACCGATCAACTGCAGTTCCTGCGACCACTGCTCGTAGTTGTTGTTCAGGGTGAAGTGCATCAGATCCACGCCCGTACCGTCGAAATCGGTCTGACTCCGGGACTTCATGTTCCGATAGGCCGAGATGGACTTGATCGTAATGTCGCCGAGGAAGGGCACAGCATCGGCGTTGTACTCGGCCGTCAGAGAATGACCTTTGACGAAGAAGTCGCTTCGATTGGCGTAGTCGTTCGCGACGCCATCGGGTCGCGTCGTGTGAATCGCGTTCTGAATGTAAGGATAGAGAGAGGCATAGGCCCCACCTGGCCCGATGGCTCCCGGCGCGCTGATCGCCAGCATGGCGGGCGAACTGCGGCTGGACGTGTCGTCATAACCATAGGCGACCTTGATGCTGTCCGTCGGCCGCCAGACGACGTCCACGCGACCGGCCTGCTGGTTCTGCTCGCCAAAGGTCGAGAAGCGTGCGCCGGGGTGCGTATTGTTAAAAAAACCGTCGCGGGTACGGCCTGCATAGGCGACCTTGATATCAAAGGCGCCGAGGCCCTGACCGATCTCGCCGATGCGCGGCAGGTCCAGCGACAGGCGCTGCTCGAACAGGTCCTCACTGCCGACGCCCAGCATGAATTTGCCGCCGAACACGCCCGACGGCTGTCGTGTCACCAGATTGACCGCACCACCGATAGTGTTCTTGCCATACAGGGTTCCCTGCGGCCCGCGCAGGACTTCAATCCGTTCCAGATCGACAGTATCGAAGGCGGCGCCAGTCGATTTGGCGATCGGCACGCCATCGATATACATGCCGACAGGCTGGTCACGGCCCAGACTGGTGTCGGCGGACGGCGCCAGGCCGCGCATCGAAATCAGCGGCCCGAAGGCGCCGCCCACCGTCTGGTTGATCTGAAGATTGGGCACATAGCCGCCAATAGCGGACACATCAGCCACGCCGGCGCGTTGCAAGGCCTCGCCGCCGAGACTGGAAACGGACAGAGGCACGTCGATCAGCCGCTCTTCACGGCGTTGAGCCGTAACGACCACATCGGCGATAGCCGTGGCCTGTTCGGACGCCGGCGCCTCCTGCGCCATGGCCATGACAGGCCAGGCGCTGGCCAGCGCAGTACCCGCCAGCAATACGGTCGCGGTGCGTTTCATGCGTCGCGTCATCTAACCCTCCCAGATCGCCGCGGCCTTTGTGGACAGTCGGCTGTTTTTATTCATTTTCATGAAGCGTAGCCGTGGATCGACAGCGAGAGGCCTCCCCTCCTCCCGCCATCAACGGCATGTCTGAACGCCTAGCCGCCGAAGCCCACAGGTTCGGCCCGCGCCAGGATACTGTCGGTGCGACGGCGGATGTTGTTATCGATCCGTTCGCTCTCGGGCAGCAGCCAGAACAACCCTCTGGCGACGCCGTCCAGAGCAAAGGCGGCGACTTCTTCAGGCTCCGTCACCGGAACGCCGCCGTTCTGCTGCGCCAGTTCGGTCATGGACTTGCCGGCCGGTTGCGGACTGGCTGGATCCACATAGTCAGCAGGCCGCGCCGAGCGCATCAGGTTCGTGTTGACCAGATGCGGCCCGGGAAACAGCAATGCCGCCTTGACCCTGGCGTCCTGCGCCTTGAGCTGATGGTGCAGAACTTCTGTCAGGCTCGTCACCGCCGCCTTCGTGGACGCGTAGACCGGAGTCCGCGCCGACGGCACGAGCCCGCCGTTGCCCGACGTGGTGTTGACGACATAGCCGTCTTCACCGCCTGCCAGCATCCGGGGGACAAAGGCGCGAATGCCGTGCACCACGCCCATGACATGGATGTTGTGACCCCATTGCCAATCCTTGAGCGCCAGGTTCCAGATCGGCTCGCGAAAGTCTCCGAGGCCGACGCCAGCGTTGTTGAACAACAGATGCACGGCGCCGTAACGGGCATAGGCCTGATCGGCCAAAGCCTCGACGGACTCCTGCTTCATTACATCGGCGACAACGCCGATGACATCGCCGCCCTTGGCCCGCAGGTCGGCCGCCGTCGTCTCCAACGCCTCGGCGTTGATGTCGCTGAGCACCACCTTGGCGCCACGCTCGACCAAGGCTTCCCCCAGAGCGCGGCCCACGCCGCTGGCGCCGCCCGTGACGACAGCGACCTTCCCCGTCAGATCACGCATCCTGAAGCGCTGCCTCGGAAGCCAGCGCGATCTCAATGCCGCCGGTCGGGTTTTCGTCGTAGCGGCCGAACCAGAAGGGTTGCAGCCACTCGCCCGGCACCTTTTCCAGGACCTCGCCGCCGGTGACGCTCCGGCCTTCCGAGTATTCCATCTTCAGCAGCTTTCGCACCGGCACGTCGATCAGCGGATCGGCGGCGGACTCGCGCAGGGTGACTTTGCCGCCCTCGACGACGTGGTGCATGTCCCAGTCGCGATCCCAGTTCAGCTGGGTCAGGAAGACGTCGCCATCGAAGCCGAAGCCGTTGTCGATTCCGGGCATCCCCTTGTAACAGAACAGGTTCTCTGTGAATTTCTTGGCGCCCAGGCTCTCGCCGATCTTGCCTTCCAGTTCAACGAAGGCGACGCCGTTGCGGGTGCAGGCGACATGCAGGCTGTCGCCGTTCTTTGTGAACTGGACATCCGCCAGCTTCTTGGGTTCGCCGAAGCGTTCACGACCGCCGATGACGACAAACTCACCGCCCATCGGCATGGCCAGGACGTACCAGCCGACCTTGCCCTTGTAGGTGGACTCCACGCCGACCGTCATGGCGGCGGAAACGACCAGCTTGTCAGGCGTCGGACGCATTTCGACATAGGAGAACTGAATCAGTATCTTGGAGGCAGCGGTCGGCTCCAGCGGCTTGGGCAGCAGGGCCGCCACGATCTCGGGATCGGTTTCATAAAAGGCGCGCAGGGTCTGCACGGTGTTGTTCAGGCCTCCGCCAGAAGCCCGTGCTTCCATCGCGGCCTTGAGTTTATTCACGTCCTGAACGTAGCGAAGCTTGGCCAACGTCGTCTCTCCCAGTCGTTTTTATGAGATGTGGACGGGAGCGGCGCCAAGGCAGCCCCTCCCGGCCGGTATCAGGCGGCGGCCTTGATGAAGCTGGCCTTCTGCGGGCCGATGCGGGCCGCGATGGCGTTCAGCGCCTTCTCATCCAGGTCGTAGACTTCCAGCGCATTGCCCGCGAACATCCTGGAGATGTCGTGTTCCGGCAGGCCGCCCAGGCTGGCGATCATCTTGGGAAGGGTGTGCGGCCAGGTGCCCTCAGGGTGCGGATAGTCGGTGCCCCACAGCACCCGGTCGATGCCGATGTTGTAATAGGACTCGGTCGTCTCTTCATCCGGCAGGGCCGAACAGCCGACCCAGATATTGCGTTTGAAGTATTCGCTCGGCTTCATCGACAGATTGGAACGGTGATCACCCAGCTTTCCGCTGGTATGCTTGACCGAGGCACGGACATCCATCAGTTCCAGCATCCATGGGAACCAGAACTCGCCTCCGGCTTCCGTGAATGTAACCTTCAGATTGGGGAACTGCTCGAACACCCCGCCGAAGATCAGCGCCGACATCGGTCGCGTCAGGTAGAAGGCGTATTCCGACAGATAAATGCCGATCCAGCCGGGCTGCGCCGTGTCATAGGCCGGGGCGGCGCCCGAGTGGAAGTTCACGGGCATGTTGTACTCTTGCAGCATGGCCCACATCCGGTGGTATTTCGGATGATTGTAGAAGTCGAAGCCTTCCATCAACGTCGGCAGAACCACGCCCTTCAGACCGTTCTCCTTGGCCCAACGGATTTCCTTGAGGTTCTCTTCCATGTCGTAAAAGGCGGGAATGATGGCCAGGCCAATGCGACGCACCGGGTCCAGCTGACAGAATTCCGCCATCCAGCGGTTATGCGCACGGGCGCCGGCCCACTGCAGATGCGCCTCTTTCAGGATGGGCCTCAGACCGATATCAGCGCCGAAGGGCGGCGCGTTCCGCTCGGTAATGCCATCCGGATACAAGACCTCGGCAGCGACCCCGTCTTCATCCAAGATCCGATTGCGGATGTCTGGGTCCCAGGCGCCCTCCATGCCTTCACCGGCAGCGGCGCGCCATTTATTGTTAAAATCGTCAAGCAGGAAGTTCTTCTCATGCTGCTCCCGCGCAGCGATTTCCTTGGCTACGCGGATATCGAATTCCGCCCGATACTGAGGATCCAGATACTCCCGGTACCGCTCCGGCGGCAAACCAGCATGACCATCAGAAGAAATTACCAGATACCGATCCACGGAACACTCCCACTTTTCTTTAGGCAGGTACAAACAGATCTGTCTGCGTGCCGATTTTTAAATCTTGATAGATCGATTATTACCCTCTGATCGTCGACAACAAGCGCGCAGGCACAGACGGTTTATCCGCATCAGGAAACAATCGACGCCCGCTCCAGGTCAGGTTCGCCGCGGCGCAGCGAAGCGTTTTTCCAGGCGTAAACCGTCAATCCAGCCATGACTGCGCTGTTCAGAACGAATGGCGCCGCAGGTGCGAACTCGTACAACAGCACTCCGATAACGGGCGTGACCACGATCGCTGCGCCGGAAAGGCTCGAAACCATTCCGGCCACCAGGCCCTGCTGCTCGGCGCCGGCCGCTAATGAAGAGCCAGCCGTAAATCCGGGCCTGCAAAAACTGAAGCCCAGGGTCAGCACGACATAACCCAATGTCAGCAGCCAGATGCCCCCGGCGAAAACCGTCAGGAGATTGCCTGCCAGCGCCAGGACCGCTCCAGCCCGTAACAGCTGCCGCGGCGACATTTTGAGCAGGGGAATAAGAATCCACTGCCCGACCAGGCCCGCGACTGCCCCCGCAGCCATGCCGATCCCGATATAGCGCTGCGCCTGCGCCGCCGGCAGGGCCATAGAGTCCATGATGACAAAGCCAAGGGTGTAGACGTTGATCGCCTGCGCGCAGGCCGACAACAGGCCGAACCACAGGTAGGGGCCGATATTCCGATCACGCCAGACCGAAAAGCCCGCCTTGGCGGCGGGATCGTTGGTCTTGCCGCGACGGGCCGCCGCCTGGGTCTGTAAGGCGGCTTCACGCTCGGCGCACAACGGGCGGTCCGAGGGGATCACCACCGCCACCGCAATCCATATCGCTGCAGCAATCAGGGCGAAAACAACCATCGGACCGGCCAAACCCAGAAAGCCGAAAACAAGCAGCGGAGACACTGCCGGCCCGATGATCGTGCCCATGCCCAGGGCTCCGGCCAGCGCTGACAACGCCGATGTACGGTCTTTCTCTGAAGTGCGCTCGGCCACATAGGCCTGACTGGAAGACGCTGTCGCCGAACCCAACAGACCAAAAACGCCACGGATCGCGGCGAAGGCCAGAAACACCACAAACGGGGGCAGCAGCGCCTGCAAACCCGCCCAGATCACCACGGCGCAGCCCAGCATTGAAAAGACAAAGCCGCCCAGCCCCAACATCATCATGGGCTTTCGGCCGCGCACATCCGACACCCTGGCCCAGTGTGGGGCGGTAATGGCCCAGAACAGGGCTGACAGCGAAAAAACAGCCGCAACCAGATGATCCGAAATACCGATCGCCCGACCGATCGCCGGCATGACGGAGATCAGCCCCAGATTTCCTACGGCCATGGCCATGGACACCACGAAGATCAGGGCGAACACGATTCCGGGCAGACCGCCTTTCTGCGTCAGGGCGGCGGCCGAAGGCGTAGCGTGTCTTTTGGACAAACGGATCTCCCGTACGGCGACTGCTTGGGTGTCGCGGGCGGACATGGCCGCCAGTCACGGAAATAGAGCCGAAGGGAGTCCCCGCGATAAGGCGCGAATGGAGACCAGAGTGTTTCGTCTGCCGCCCTATTCAAGCACCCGTCAGGATTGTCTTCGGACACAAACAATCCGTTCCTTCGGGGCCCCTTCACCCTCTCCGGCCCGTCTCATAGCGTCGTGACAGGAACCAATCTTCCCTGTTTCACGGAGTGTCACGGCGTGCTGGACAAACGGCTGGATCTGGATGGCTTCGTCGCCAGCCTGCGCGACGGAATGACGATCGGAATCGGCGGCTGGGCGACGCGACGCAAGCCCATGGCCCTGGTGCGCGCCATCGCCCGCTCGAGCCTGAAGGATTTGACGGTCGTCGGCTACGGCGGCCCGGATGTCGGCACGCTGGTCGCGTCCGGCAAGGTGAAGAAGCTGATATTCGGCTTTGTTTCTCTCGACCATTTCCCCCTTGATCCTCATTTCCGCGCCGCCCGTCAGGCGGGCGCCCTTGAGATTTTCGAACTGGACGAGGGGCTGCTGCATTGGGGGCTTCGCGCCGCCGCCATGCGCCTGCCCTTCCTGCCCGCGAACTTCGGTCTGGCCACGGACATCCCGGCACAAGGGATCAAGACGATCCGCTCGCCGTATGAGGACGGTCAGACCCTGCTGGCCATGCCGGCGATCAAGCTGGACGCCGCCCTCATGCACGTCCATCGCGCGGATCAGGCGGGGAACACCCTGATCTTCAGCCCGGATCCCTTCTTCGACGACCTGATGGCGCGCGCCGCCAATCAGGTCTTCGTCTCCACCGAGCAATTGGTCGATACGGAGGCTCTGGACCTGCCTGCCAACGCCCGTTTCCACCCGTTCGAGCGCAGCGTCGTCACCGGCGTGATCGAGGCTCCGCTGGGCGCCCACCCGACCGGCGCTTCGCCGGATTACGGCATCGATATGGATCACCTCAAAAACTACGTCGGCGCCACTTCGCCTGAGGCCTGGGCCGACTACCGCACCCGTTTCATCGAGGCTGCGCCTGACGCCTATCTCGCGGCCGTCGGCGGCGCCGACCATGTCCGCGCCCTGCCCGCGCCGATCTATTGAGGCCTGCCGACATGACTCCCTTTCCCTATACTCTGGCAGAGCTCTGCATCACCGCCGGCGCCGAGGCCTGGCGCGATGACGGCGAGGTTCTGGCGACCGGCATCACCCTGATGCCGCGTCTGGCGGCAGGGTTGGCCAAGCTGACGGTCAACCCGGCCCTGATGCTGACCGACGGTGAAAACCACTTCGTCTCGGAACCCGTGCCTGCCGGCCCCCGCAATGGCTATGCGCCCAAGGTCGAAGGATGGATGCCCTTCGCCCGCACCTTCGACAATCTGTGGGGCGGCAAGCGTCACGCCATGGTCGTGCCCACCCAGATCGACCGTTTCGGTCAGACCAATATTTCAGTCATCGGCGACCATGCCCGGCCCAAGGCCGCCCTGTTGGGCGCACGCGGCTATCCGGGTAACTCGATCAGCCACCCGAACAGCTATTTCGTGCCGGTTCACAACACCCGCGCCTTCGTGGCGGGAGAAGTCGATTACGTCTGTGGCGTTGGTTACAATCCCGCCCGCTGGCCCGACGGAAGGAAGCCTGCCGGACTGGACCTTCGGCTGGTGATCACCAACCTCGCCGTGCTGGATTTCAACGGCGCCGACAAGGCGATGCGGATCCGTTCCCTGCACCCCGGCGTCGCCTTCGAAGAGGTTCAGGACAATACGGGCTTCGCCCTGGAACGGCCTGACGCCATCCCCGAAACCGCAGCTCCGACCGCAGAGCAGTTGGCGATCATCCGCGATCGGCTGGACCCGCACAATCTGCGCGCCTCTCTGTTCAAGGGCGACCCGGCCGGCGATCGCCGCCTGCAGGACGCCGCCTGATCATGAGCGACCTCGTCCCCCCGCAAGATGTCGAAATCATCTACGAAACCGAGACGCCCGTCTCCTATGCGGTCGAGGGGCCGGTCGCCTGGATCACCATGAACCGCCCGGCGTTCCACAACGCCCAGAACTCGCAGATGACCTATGCGCTGGACGACGCCTTCCGCCGCGCCGTCGACGACGATGCGGTCAAGGTCATCGTCCTGCGCGGGGCGGGCAAGCATTTCTCGGCGGGCCACGACATCGGCACGCCGGGCCGCGACCTGCACAGGAGTTTTGAGCGTCGCCACCTGACCTATGACCACGTCAACAAGCCGGGCGCGGAGCTGCTCTACGCCCGCGAGCACGAGGTCTATCTGGGCATGTGCCGCCGCTGGCGCGACATCCCCAAGCCGACCATCGCCATGGTTCAGGGCGCCTGCATCGCCGGCGGCCTGATGCTGGCCTGGGTCTGCGACCTGATCGTGGCCTCAGACGACGCATACTTCCAAGACCCGGTCGTGCGGATGGGCATCCCCGGCGTCGAGTATTTCGCCCACGCCTTCGAGATGCACCCGCGCATCGCCAAGGAGTTCCTGTTCCTGGGCGAGCGGATGCCCGCCGCCCGCGCCTATGAGCTGGGCATGGTCAACCGCATGGTCGCCCGTGATCAACTGGAGGACCAGACCCGCGCCATCGCCGAGAAGATCGCTCTTATGCCGCGTCTGGGACTGTCGCTGACCAAGCAGGCCGTGAACCACGTCGAGGATTTGAACGGCAAGCGCTCGGCGATGGACGCCGTCTTCCACATGCACCACTTCGCCCACGCTCAGAACGATCTCGTCAGCGGGCACAGTCTGGGCGGGCTGGACGGCAAGGCCATGGCGGCCGCCAACAGGCGTGCTGACGAGGCCAAGACATGACCCTCGACACCGAACTGACCGCCCGTCTCGGCTGCCGTTATCCCATCATCCAGACGGCCATGGGCTGGATCGCCACACCGAAACTGGTCGCCGCCGCCAGCGAGGCGGGGGCCTTCGGCTTCCTCGGCGCGGCGGTGATGCGGCCCGATGAACTGCGTCAGGCCGTCAGCCAGCTGAAGACCCTGACCAGCAAGCCCTTCGGCGTGAACTTCCACATGTTCCAGCCGGGCGCCGCCGAGATCGTCGAGATCATCCTGGCCGAGCGCGATCAGGTCCGCGCCGTCAGCTTCGGGCGCGGCCCGGATAAGACGATCATCGCCCGCTTCCGCGATGCGGGCATTGTCTGCATCCCCACCGTCGGCGCGCTGAAGCACGCCCGCAAGATGGTCGAACTGGGCTGCGACATGCTCACGGTTCAGGGCGGCGAAGGCGGCGGCCATACCGGATCGGTCGCCACCACCGTTCTGCTGCCTCAGGTTCTGGACGCCGTGAACGTGCCCGTCGTAGCGGCGGGCGGCTTCAGCGACGGGCGCGGCCTGGCCGCCGCCCTCGCCTACGGCGCCGCCGGGATTGCCATGGGCACCCGCTTCCTGATGACCGCCGAAAGCCCTGTGCCCGGCGTCACCAAGGCCCACTACGTCAAGGCCGGTCCTGACGACATTCTGGTCTCGACCAAGGTCGACGGCCTGCCCCAGCGCATGATCCGCAATCGCCGCCTGGCCCGCATCGAAAGCGCCGGCCCCCTCTCCATGTGGCTACGTGCGCTGGAAAGCGCCCTGATGATGAAGCGCGCGACAGGAGCCACCGCCTCCGAGCTGCTGGCGGCAGCCCGCGCCATGACAGGCCACGGCGGCCTGACGCTTGCCCAGGCCATGATGGCCGCCAGCGCGCCGATGTTGATCCAACGCGCCGTCGTCGAGGGCCAACCCGATGAGGGCCTGATGGCTACGGGCCAGGTGGCTGGACGCCTCGATAACCTGCCGACCTGCCACGCCCTGATCAAACAGATCGTCATTCAGGCTCGCGCGCGGCTGGAGGCTGTGGCCAGCCCGCTGACGAACGCTGCCTAACGGGAACAAGAGATGCCCATCCGCACCGACATCACAGATCGCATCGGCGAGATCATCCTCGACCACCCGCCGGTCAATGCGCTGGATTCCACGCTGTGGAACGCCCTGCCCGGCATCATCTCCGACGTCGGCGACCGCGAGGACGTGCGATGCGTCCTGATCAGGGCCGAAGGACGCGGCTTCTGCGGCGGCGTCGACATCAAGGAGATGCAGGCCCACCCCGAGCGGATCGTAGTTCTGAACCGGGGCAACTACCTGACCTTCAAGGCCGTGCGCGACTGCCCGGTCCCGGTCGTGGTCGCCGCTCACGGCTTCGTCATCGGCGGCGGCATCGGCATCTGCGGCGCCGCTGACACCGTCATCGCTTCGGACGATTGCTATTTCTCCCTGCCCGAGATCGACCGGGGCGCCATGGGGGGAGCCTCGCACCTGTCGCGGATGCTGCCGCTGCATGTGGTGCGCGCCGCCTTCTTCACCGGCGGCAGGATCACGGCCCAGGACGCCTGGCGTCTGGGCGGGGTCGAGAAGCTGGTTCCGCGCGATCAGCTGCACGCCGAGGCCCGCGCCTTCGCCGCCGTCATCGCCGCCAAGAGCCGCACCGCCCTGGTTCTGGCCAAGCAGGCGCTGAACGGGCTGGAGCCGCGCGACGTCGACCACGGCTACCGCTTCGAACAGGGCTTCACCCTGGAAATGTACATGCACGCGGACAGCCAGGCGTCCCGCGACGCCTTCGTTCACGACAACAAGACCGCCCAGTTCTGAAGGCCCGCCCGTGAACCTGAGTTACACCCCCGAACAGACGGCCTTCCGGCATGAGGTGCGCGCGTGGATGGCCGCGCATGTGCCCGCCCGGCCGCTGCCCTCGTTTGACACCGCCGAAGGCTTCGAGGCTCACCGCGAGTGGGAGCGCACCCTGCACCGCGGCGATTTCGGCATGGTCACCTGGCCCCAGGCCTACGGCGGCCGTGGCCTGGACCTGATCCAGTGGCTGATCTTCGAGGAGGAATACTACCGCGCGGGCGCCCCCGGCCGGGTCAACCAGAACGGCATCTTCCTGCTGGGTCCCACCCTGATGGAGTTCGGCACGCACGAACAGAAAGCGCGCTTTCTGCCCGCCATGGCCGCCGGGGATGAAATCTGGGCCCAGGCCTGGTCAGAGCCACAGGCGGGCAGCGATCTGGCCGCCGTGGCCGCGACCGCCGTGCGCGACGGCGACGACTATGTGCTGAACGGCCACAAGATCTGGTCGTCGCGCGCCGTCTTCGCTGACTGGGCCTTCGTCCTGGTCCGCACCGAGGCGGGGTCGTCGCGGCACAAGGGCCTGTCCCTGCTGCTGATGGACCTGAAGACGCCGGGCGTCCGCGTCCAGCCCATCCCGCAGATCGACGGTGAGGCGGGCTTCGCCGAAATCTTCCTGGAGAACGCCCGCGTGCCCGTCGCCAACCGCCTGGGCGACGAGGGCCAGGGCTGGCACGTCTGCATGGCCACCGCCGGGTTCGAGCGCGGCCTGATGCTGCGCAGCCCGGCCCGCTATCAGGAGGCCGCCCGGCGGTTGGCCGCCCTCTATCGCCGCCATGAAACCGAAGTCGACCCGGCGTTGGGGCGAGATGTGGCTCAGGCCTGGATGAACGCTCAGGCCTATGCCCTGTCGATCTATTCGACAGCCTGCCGCCTGACGGCGGGCGGCTCGATCGGGGCCGAGGCCAGTTGCAACAAGATCTTCTGGTCCGAGATGGACATCGCCCTGCATCAGACGGCGCTGGCCATCCTGGGTCCCCGCGCCGAACTGCTGGAGAGCCATGAAACAGGCGACTGGCTGGGCGGCTACCTCTTCTCTCTGGCCGGACCGATCTACGCCGGGTCGAACGAGATCCAGCGCAACATCATCGCCGAGCGCCTGCTCGGCCTGCCGAGGGGCTGATCATGGATTTCGCCTTCTCCGAAGAACAACAGGCCATCGCAGAAGTCGTCCGCAACCTTCTGCGGGCCGAATGCACCGGCGCTCATCTGCGCCGCTTGATGGCCAGCGGCGACGCGCGCGATGAAAAGCGCTGGCGTCAGATTGTGGATCTGGGTCTGAACGGCGTTCTGGTCCAGGAAGCCAAAGGCGGCCTGGGTCTGGACGAGACCGACTTCGTTCTGATCGCCCAGGCTTGCGGCGCCGCCGCCCTGCCGGAACCTCTCGTCGAACTGGCTGGCGTGATCCTGCCGCTGCTGGCGGCGGTCGACCATCCGCGCGCGAGCGAATGGTTGGACAAGGCGTTGACGGGCGAAGCGACCATGGCGTTCGCACATCCGGCGCAACCCTTCGTCGCCGACGCAGACACGGCCGACGCCATGCTGCTGGTCCACGACGACGCCCTGCATCTGGTCGAGCGGTCGGCGGTTGAACTGATCGCCCAGCCCAGCATCGACCCCTTCCGACGCCTTTCCCGCGTGATCTGGACGCCATCCGCCGACACCCGGATCGCCGACGCGGCTACAGCCGCCCCTCTGCTGGCGAACGCCTTCGAGCGCGGCGCGATCTTCGCCGCCGCACAGTGCATCGGTCTGGCCGAGCGCAGCGTCGAACTAGCCGTAGACTACGCCAAGGAGCGCACCCAATTCGGCAAGCCCATCGGCGTCAATCAAGCGGTGAAACACCTGTTGTCGACCGCCCAGGTGAAGATCGAGTTCGCCCGCCCGGTCGTCTTCGCCGCCGCCGCCGAACGCAGCGCAGACAACGCCCTGTCCCGCGCCCGCGCCTCGCACGCCAAGCTGGCGGCCGCCGAGGCCGCCTCCCTGGCGGCCCGCACCGCCATCCAGGTGCATGGGGCCATGGGATACTCGTGGGAGGTGGACGTCCACTTCCTGCTGAAGCGCAGCCTCGCCCTGGCCGGGGCCTGGGGCGACGAAAGCTTCCATCGAGCGCGGGTCAAGGCCTGCGCCCTCTCCTCTCCCGATACCGACCACAGCTTCGCCTGGGCCGCCCAGAAGGAAAACGCCGCCCATGCCGCATGAGGCCTATATCATCGACGCTGTCCGCACGCCGATCGGACGCAAGAAGGGCGGTCTGGCCCACGTCCATTCGGCCGATCTGGGCGCTCACGTCCTGTTCGCCCTGATGGCCCGCACAGGCATCGACCCTGCTGCAGTCGAGGATGTCGTCTTCGGCTGTTGCGACACGATCGGCCCGCAGGCTGGCGATATCGCCCGCTCCTGTTGGCTGGCGGCGGGACTGCCCCAACATGTCCCTGGCGTGACCATCGACCGCCAGTGCGGATCCGCCCAGCAGGCGGTGCACTTCGCCGCACAGGGCGTGATGAGCGGAACCCAGGATCTGGTCATCGCCGGCGGCGTGCAGAACATGAACGCCATCCCGATTTCAGCCGCCATGCTGGCCGGCCAGGCCTATGGTTTCGACGACCCTTTCACAGGCTCGACCGGCTGGCAGTCGCGCTATGGCGATCAGGAGGTCAGCCAGTTCCGCTCGGCTGAGATGATCGCCGAAAAATGGAACATCAGCCGCGCGCAGATGGAGCAGTTCGCACTGGAAAGCCATCAGCGCGCCCTCGAAGCGGGCGCCGCCGGACGGTTCGATCATGAGATCGTCGCCCTGGAAGGCGTGAAGCACGACGAAACACCGCGTCAGACCTCGCTGGAAAAAATGGCGACGCTCGAACCCTTGACGGCCGGGGGGCGGATCACCGCCGCCGTCGCCAGCCAAACCGCTGACGGCGCCGCCGCCCTGCTGCTGGCGTCGCCTCAAGCGGTCAAGGATCATGGCCTGCTGCCCCGCGCGCGCATTCATCACCTGTCCGTACGGGCCGATGACCCCGTATGGATGCTGACGGCGCCGATCCCCGCCACGCGTCATGCCCTGAAGAAGACCGGCCTTCAGGTCGAGGACATCGACCTGTTCGAGTGCAATGAAGCCTTCGCCTCGGTCGCACTGGCCTGGATGCAGGACCTCGGGATTCCGCGTGATCGGGTCAACGTCAACGGCGGCGCTATCGCCCTAGGCCACCCGCTTGGGGCCACGGGCGCTCGCATCATGACCACGCTGTTGAACGAACTGGAACGCCGTGGCGGCCGCTACGCCCTGCAGACCATGTGCGAAGGCGGCGGTCAGGCCAACGTCACCATCATCGAACGTCTGTGAGGAAAGCGTCCATGTTCGGGATCTGTGAAGGCCGCGTGGTCATCGTCACCGGCGCTGGCGGAGGGCTGGGCCGCGCCTACGCCCTGGCCCTGGCGGCGGAAGGCGCCAAGGTCGTGGTGAATGACCTGGGAGTCGGCACGCACGGCGAGGCCGGTCAGACGGTCGGCGCAGCTCAGGCTGTAGTGGATGAGATCGTCGCTGCAGGCGGCAAGGCAGTCGCCAACACCGATGACGTCGCCGATGTCGAAGGCGGCCGCCGTATCGTCCAGACGGCGCTCGACGCATTCGGCGACCTGCACGCCCTGGTCAATAACGCCGGTTTCGTGCGCGACCGGATGTTCGTGTCCTGCACGCCGGATGAGTGGGACGCCGTGCTGCGCGTCCATCTGCGCGGCCATTTCTGCGTCAGTCGCGCCGCCGTCGACCACTGGCGCGCCAAACACAAACAGGGACGCAATCCCGACGCCAGGATCATCAACACCTCTTCCGGCGCCGGACTACAGGGCTCGATTGGACAGAGCGCCTATTCGGCGGCGAAAGGCGGCATCGCCAGCCTGACCCTGGTTCAGGCCGCCGAACTCGGGCGCTATGGCATCACTGCCAACGCGCTTGCCCCGGCGGCGCGCACGCGGATGACCGAGACCGCCTTCGCCGAGGCCATGCAGGCGCCCGAGAGCGGTTTCGACGCCAACGACCCGGCGAATGTCGCCCCCACCGTCGTCTGGCTGGCCAGCGTCCTGTCCCATGGCGTGACGGGACAGGTTTTCGAACTGCAGGGCGGCCGCATCATGCTGTCCGAAGGATGGCGGAACGGTCCCGGCGCTGAACAGGAAAAGCGCTGGCGGCCGTCCGAAGTCGACGCCGTAGTGCGCGAGTTGCTGTCCCGTCGCACGCCGGCGCAAGCCGTCCATGGCGCGAGCTGACAGTGAGGCGCACATGAACATCACCCTGAGCGAAGAACAACTGGCCATCGCCGAAAGCGCCCGCGCCTTTCTGGACGAGCACGGCAGCTCGGCCCGCCTGCGCGCCGCCATCGAATCTCCTGAAGGCTGGGACGCCGGACAGTGGCGCGCCATGGCCCATGAGATGGGTTGGCTGGGCGTCGCCGCGCCCGAGCGCTTCGGCGGCAGCGACCTCGGCTTGGTGGAGCTGGCCATCCTGCACGAAGAGGTCGGGCGCACCCTGACGGCGCCCCTGCTGTTTCCCACGCTCGGCCTGGCTCTTCCCGCCCTGATGTCGGCGGGTTGCGAAGCGCGTCAGGCGGAATATCTGCCGCGCCTGATCGACGGCGATATCCGCGCCGCGGTCTGCCTGACCGGAGCGTCAGGCGCGCCCGTCCCGGCGGATGTCGCTATCCGTCTGGAAGCTGACGAGAAAGGCTGGCGGCTCGATGGCGCGGCCGAATTCGTTCTCATGGGACATGCCGCCAATCTGCTGGTTGTCGTCGCCCGGACAGAGGGGTCAAAGGGCTGGGACGGGCTCAGCCTGCTGACCATGGCGGCCGACACGCCCGGGATCATCGTCGAGCGCCTTACAAGCCTGGACCTGACCCGGCCGTTCAGTCGTGTGCGTTTTGATCAGGTCCGCGTCAGCGACGACGCCCTTCTGGGCGCGCCCGGTCAGGCCGCCGACGCCGTGCGCCGAATGCTGGCGATCGGCGCTGTCATGCTGGCTGCCGAACAATTGGGCGGAGCCGAACGCTCGCTGGAAATCACGACCGACTACGCCAAGCAGCGCGTTCAGTTCGGGCGCGTCATCGGCTCTTTCCAGGCCATCAAACACAAGCTGGCCGACATGATGCTGGCGGTCGAGTCGGCCCGATCGGCGCTGTCTTACGCCGTGCGCCTGCTGGATACGCCTGACGCCATGGAAGAGGCCGCCGCAACGGCGAGCGCAGCCTGCTCCGAAGCCTTTTTGCAATGTGCAGGCGACGCCATCCAGATTCACGGCGGCATCGGCTTCACCTGGGAGCACGACGCCCACCTCTACTTCAAGCGCGCCCGCGCCAGCGCCGCCCTGTTTGGCGGTCCCGCCCATCACTACGAAACCATCGCCCGCCTGATCGGTCTGGACGACAGCCCGGAAGCCTCAGCATGACCCCCTCTGCCCCGCCCTATCCGGTCGCCCGCAACCTGTTGCAGGACAAGACCGCCGTGATCACGGCCGCTGCAGGCACGGGCATCGGATTTTCCGTCGCCAAACGCTTCGCCGAGGAAGGCGCGCAGATTCTGATCAGCGACCTGCACGAGCGGCGTCTCAATGAGGCCGCCGACGCCATTGAGATCGCCGTCGGTCGACGCCCTGCGACGCTGCTGTGCAACGTCACCGTCGAGACCGAGGTTCAGGCCCTGGCCGCCCATGCGGTCGAGGTGCTGGGTCGCGTCGACATTCTGGTCAACAATGCAGGACTGGGCGGCTCGACCGCCGTTGTCGACATGACGGATGATGAATGGGGCCGCGTCATGGACGTCACCCTGACCAGCGTCTTCCGCATGAGCCGCGCCTTCCTGCCGATCATGTACGCACAAGGCTCCGGCGCCGTGGTCAACAACGCCTCGGTGCTGGGCTGGCGGGCGCAGAAGCTTCAGGCCCACTACGCCGCCGCCAAGGCCGGGGTCATGGCCTTCACCCGCTGCTCGGCGCTGGAAGCCGCCGAGCATGGGGTTCGCGTCAACGCCGTCGCCCCCTCCATCGCCATGCACGCCTTCCTGGCCAAGGTGACGACGCCGGAACTGCTGGAAGCCCTGGCGGCGCAGGAGGCGTTCGGCCGTCCTGCCGAGGTCTGGGAAGTGGCCAACGCCATGCTGTTCCTGGCCTCGGACCTGTCGTCCTACATGACCGGCGAAGTGCTGTCGGTCTCCAGCCAGCGGGCCTGAGCCATGCGCGTCTTTGAGACCCCGCGGGCCATGCTGGGCCTCAGCGACGAAGCCCTCGGCGTCAGCGACTGGGTGCAGATCGATCAGGACCGCATTGACGGCTTCGCCCATGTCACCGGCGACGATCAGTGGATCCACGTCGACCCCGAACGCGCCAAGAGCGGCCCCTTCGGCGCCACCATCGCCCACGGCTATCTGACCGTGTCCCTGGCCAACCTCTTTTTGCCTCAGATCATCGAGGTGCGCGGCTTTTCGATGGGCGTGAATATCGGCTGCGACAACATCCGCTTTCTCGCCCCGGTCAGAGTCGGCTCGCGCCTGCGTGGCTCTGGCGTCCTGCTGCACGCCGAGGAGGCCAAGGCCGGGTCGGTTCAGGCCGCCGTCCGCATCACCATCGAGATCGAGGGCGAGGCCAAGCCCGCCTGCGTCCTCGACGCCATCAGCCGCTACTATCCGTAAAGAGATTTCATGCGCCAAGCCGTCATCGTCAGCGCCGCCCGCACCCCGATCGCCAAGGCCTATCGCGGCGCCTTTAACGACACCGAAGCCACGGCCCTATCCGGCCATGTCGCCGCCGAGGCCGTGCGTCGGGCGGGCGTCGATCCCGCCAGTATCGAGGACGTCATCGTCGGCTGCGCCGCCCAGCAGGGAACGCAGGGCTACAATATCGGCCGCCTGACCGCCGCCGCCGCCGGCTTTCCCGACAGCGTCGCGGGCATGGCCCTGGACCGGATGTGCGCTTCGGGCCTGATGGCCATCGCCACCGCCTCGAAGCAGATCGCCGACGACGGCATGGAGGTCGTGGTCGCCGGCGGGGTCGAGTCCATCAGCCTGACCCAGAACAAACACAAGAACGCCTATCGCGCGCGTAACGAGAGCGTTCTCGCCCATTCGCCGCACATGTACATGCCGATGATCGAGACGGCCGAGATCGTCGCCGACCGCTATGGCGTCAGCCGCGAAGCGCAGGACCAGTACAGCCTGCAAAGCCAGCAGCGCACCGCCGCCGCCCACGCCGCCGGTCGCTTCGCCGCCGAACTGGCGCCCCTGACCACGCGCAGGCAGGTCGTCGACAAGGCTACCGGCGCGATCAGCCATGAGACCGTGACCCTGACCGTCGACGAAGGTCCGCGCGCCTCGACCACGCTGGAAAATCTCGCGGCGCTGGAGCCGGTGTTCAAGGACGGCGACGTCATCAAGCAGGGCCGCCACATCACGGCGGGCAACGCCTCGCAGCTGTCGGACGGCGCCGCCGCCGTCGTGCTGATGGAAGCAGCCGCCGCCGAGCGCGCGGGTCTGTCGCCGCTGGGCGCCTGTCTGGGCATGAGCGTCGCCGGATGCCGCCCAGACGAGATGGGCATAGGCCCGGTCTTCGCCGTGCCCAGACTGCTGGATCGTCACGGTCTCAAGGTGTCCGACATCGGCCTGTGGGAACTGAACGAGGCCTTCGCCTGTCAGGCCCTCTACTGCCGTGACACTTTGGGAATCGACCCTGAACTGTTCAATGTCGATGGCGGGGCCATCGCTGTGGGCCACCCTTTCGGCATGACCGGCGTGCGTACGGCGGCTCATGCCCTGATTGAAGGCAAGCGTCGCGGCGTGAAACACGCCGTGGTGACCATGTGCGTCGGCGGGGGCATGGGCGCCGCCGCCCTGTTCGAGGTGTTCTGATGCCCCAGATTTTTGTGACCCAGCAGGATGGTCAGGACATGACGCTGGACGTCCCTGTCGGCCGCCGTCTGATGGAGGCCCTGCGCGATGGCGGAACGACGGTCGAAGGCACCTGTGGCGGAGCCTGTTCGTGCGGCAGCTGCCACGTCTATGTCGATGAAGCCTGGCTCGGCAAACTGGACGCGGCGCAAGACGACGAACGCGAGATGATCGAGGCGATCGGCGATGTGATCGAAGTTCGGCCCGGCTCACGGCTGGCCTGCCAGATCCAGATCACCGATGCGCTGGACGGCCTGACCCTGACCATAGCCGAAGCCATCTAGGAGGTCCGGATGAGCCGAAATTTCGCCCCCGAACATGAAGGATTTCGCCGTCAGGTCGCCGACTGGCTCGACCAGCAGCTGTCCGGCCCCTTCGCCCATCTGCGCGGCCTCAACAATCACGTCGACGCCATTCCCGAGCGCCGGAAGTGGGAGGCGGCCTTGGGCGAAGCCCGCTACGGCTGCGTCGGCTGGCCGGAGGAATGGGGCGGACGGGCCGCCAGCATCGCCGAACAGGTCATCTTCGCCGAGGAATACGCCCGCGCCAAAGCCCCGTCGCGTATCGGGCACATCGGTGTCGAACTGGCAGGACCGACCCTGTTGCTGCACGGCACGGAAAAGCAGAAGCAGCAGTTTCTGCCGGGCATCGCCTCCGGCGCCGACATCTGGTGCCAGGGCTATTCCGAGCCCAACGCCGGATCTGACCTGTCGAACGTCCGCACCACCGCCTGGCTGAAGGACGGCCGCTGGATCATCAACGGCCAGAAAGTCTGGACTTCGATGGCCCAGTTTTCAGATTGGGTCTTCGTCATCTGCAGGGCCGATTCAGGCACGCGCGGCGCCAGCGGCCTGGCCTATCTTCTGGTGCCGATGGATCAGCCCGGCGTCACCATCCGCCCCATCCGCCAGATGACCGGCGAAGCCGAGTTCAACGAGGTCTTCTTCGACAATGCTGAAACGGCGGCTGACAACATTGTCGGCCAGCCCGGCGACGGCTGGAAAGTCGCCATGGCGACCTTGGCGTTCGAACGCGGGGTGTCGACCCTGGGGCAGCAGATGCACTTCAAAAATGAATTGGATGAGTTGATCGCCCTGGCCAAGGCCAATGGCGCCGCCCGCTCCCCCCTGATCCGCCAGCGGCTGGCCAAGGCCCATGCGGGCCTCACCATCATGCGCGCCAGCGCCCTGCGGATGCTGGCCAATCAGGACCCGCAGACGCCCACGTCCGGCGTCTATACATACAAGCTCTACTGGGCCCTGTGGCATCGCGCGCTGGGCGAACTGGCCATGGATGTCCAAGGACTATCCGGTCAGATCGGATCGGGCGCAGCGGACTTCAACGCCCTGACCCACATGCATCTGATGTCGCGTGCAGAGACCATCTACGCCGGCACCAACCAGATCCAGCGCAACATCATCGCCGAGCGCGCCCTGGGCCTGCCCCGCGAAGCGCGCGGCGGTCTGCACGCCTGACAGACAAAAAAGGGCCTCTCCATCACGGAGAGGCCCAGTTCTCAGGTCCTGATCCGGGGTCAGACCAGGTCGAGGAAAGAGGGTCTCTCTCCGCCGCCGTCCACCGACAGCCGGGCGCCGCTGACGTAAGACGCCAGAGGCGACGAAAAATACAGAACCGCATTGGCGATATCGCGCCCGACGCCCATCCGCTTCAACGGCAGGGCCTCGGCGATCCTGGCCTGTCCCGCGCCATAATGATCCGCCGCGCCATCGGTCGCGATCAGGCCGACGACCACTGCGTTGACGCGGATCTTCGGCCCCCACTCCATCGCCAGGCTCTGGGTCAGGTTGATCAGACCCGCCTTGGCGGCGCCATAGACGGCTGTGCCCGGTGAAGGCCGCACGCCTGAAACACTGCAGATATTGACGATGGAGCCGCCATCTGACTGCGCCTGCATATGGCGCCAGGCCGCCTGGGACACATGCAGCGGCGCCATCAGGTTGAGCGCCACTATCGCCTCGCTGAAGCGGGGCGACGCGATCGCAGCCTCGGCCGGCGGAGAGCCCCCGGCGTTGTTGACCACTATGTCCAAGCGGCCATGCCGCGCGACCACGCCATCGACCATGGCGCGCACCTGATCGGCCTGACGAACGTCGCAGACGATGAACTCAGCCAACCGGCCCTCATGGCTCGGCAGGACTTCCGGCTCGTTTCGCCCGCAGACCACGACCCGGCATCCGGCTTCCAACAAGGCTTCGGCTATGGACCGGCCGATGCCTTTGGCGCCGCCGGTCACAAGGGCGACCTGCCCGGAAAGATCAACCGTAACCGCGCCCTCACCCGGCATGTTGCAACGCCTCAGCCCGCGACGCGTCAGACAACAGGAACTTCTGCACCTTGCCCGCCGGATTGACCGGCAGCGCATCAAGAAAGGCAAAGGCGCGCGGGACCTTGTAGTTGGCCATATTGGACCGACACCACTGCCGGATTTCATCCGCATCAGTCTTAGCGCTGGGCCTCAGAACGATATAGGCCTTGCCGATCTCGCCCAGGCGTTCATCCGGCGTCCCGACAACCGCCACCTGGGCGATAGCGGGATGGGCGGACAGGATGCGCTCAATCTCGGCCGGGTAACAGTTGAATCCGCCGCTGATGAACATGTCCTTCATCCGGTCCGTGACCCGCAGATATCCGTCAGCGTCGAAACAGCCGATGTCGCCGGTGTGAAGCCAGCCCTCCGCGTCCACCGCCTCAGCGGTCGCCTCCGCGTCTTCGAAATAGCCCGCCATGACGTTGAAGCCCCGCACCCGGATCTCGCCCTCGCGGCCCGCGCCCACCGTCTCGCCCAGCCGGTTGACGCACTTCACCTCAACGCCCGGAATGGGCTTGCCGCAGGTATGGGCGATCCGTTCGACGCCGTCCCCTATCTGGCTCATCGTCACCATGCCTGAGCTCTCTGTCAGACCATAGGCGGTCAGGACGTTGCGGATGCCCAGTTCGTCCTGCATTCGTTGCACCAGAGACGGCGGCACCGATGCGGCGCCGGTCACAGCCACGCGGATCGAGGACAGGGCGACGCCCGCCTCGGCGCAACTGGCCAGCATCTGCTGGAAGATCGTCGGCGGCCCCGGAAGGACCGTAATCCTCTCGGCCTCG
This sequence comes from Brevundimonas diminuta, assembly GCF_039673845.1. Classification (GTDB taxonomy): domain Bacteria; phylum Pseudomonadota; class Alphaproteobacteria; order Caulobacterales; family Caulobacteraceae; genus Brevundimonas; species Brevundimonas diminuta_E. The sequence continues at coordinate 300,276 of NZ_JBDJMK010000001.1, forward strand.
ACCAGATCAACCACCTGCACAGGATCAAAGGTCGCCACCGGATAGGCGGTCGCCCCCTTCAGAAGGCAGGCCAGCCAGCCCGCCTTATAGCCAAAGGTGTGGAAAAAGGGATTGACGATGAGATAGCGGTCGCCCGCCGCCAACCCGGCGCAATCGGCCCAACTGGTGAACGCCTGAATACTCTGGGCATGGCCGCTGACCACGCCCTTGGGCTGGCCCGTCGTGCCTGACGTGAAAAGGATGTCCGCCGGGTCTTCGCCCCGCACCGCCCGCATGGCGGCGCGCGCGGCGTCCAGGTTATGGCCTTCTGCAGCGAATGCCTTCCATTCCGCGTCCAGCGTCAGGATGCGCTCCAGATGCGGCAGGTCCAGCCCCTTCAGCAGCTGCCGATAATCCTGCCCCAGAAAGTCACCGACCGTCAGCAGAATCCGGGCGCGCGTCCGGTTCAGAATATACTGCGCCTCAAGCCCCTTGAGCCGGGTGTTCATGGTGACCACCACAGCGCCCGCCGCCTGCACCGAAAGACAGGCCACGATCCATTCCGCGCTGTTCGGCGCCCAGATGGCGACCCGGTCGCCGGGCTTGAGACCCGCTTCGATCAAGGCCGATGCGCCGCGCAGCACATCCTGCTCCAACCCGGCAAAGGTCAGTTTCTGATCTCCATCGACAATGGCGATGGCGTCATCGAACCGCGCGGCGGCGTCGATCACGGCCTGAGGAAGAGTCGAGACGCTCATGCCTTTTTCTTCTCGTGCCATTCGCCCATTTCAATCATGGCGTTGCGATACGGCCTGCGGGCCAGGAAGAATGTCAGCGCCACCAGCGGGCCGATAATCGCCGGCAGGATCGCCAGCGAGTAACGCAGGGCGTTGTCATCCCGGAAGACGAACTGCGTCATGGCGGCGATGACGCTGGAACCAAGGGCCATGCCGATCGTCGTCACGCACATCAGCATGATGGCCGTCATCTGACCGCGCAGGCGGCTGGGCGTGATATCCTGCAGCGACGCCAGGGCGACGCTGTTGGTGCCCTGACCAATGAAGGTCGCGATGCCCATCAGCAGAAGCGCCCCGCCCGCTGTCGGCATCAACGGACCGATCGCCAGGGGCGCGACCTTCACCAGCGTCACCCAGATCATGATGTTCAGATTGGCGCCCGGGTGCCCCCGCCGCATGAAGAAGCCCGAGAACCAGCCGCCGGTCAGATTGCCCAGACCGCCGCAGACAATCATCAGGATGCCAAAGGAATAGCCCGCTTCGGTGGCGTTCATTCCATAGGTGCGGATGAGGAAGGTCGGGTACCAGATGGCCGTCCCTATCGCCAACATCCCAAGGAAGGACACCGAGCTGATCAGGGCTGAGTAGACTTTCCAGCGCCGAACCAGAAAGGCGCCCGTCTCCCGCAAGGTCAACCGCTCAACACCGATGACGGCCGTGGGCGCCGCATGCCGCTTGGGCTCACGGATCAGGGCCACCAGGGCGGCGACCAGCAGGCCCGGCAGACCAACGACAAAGAAGACCATCTGCCACGGCTGGATCAGGCCGACGACAGGCGCCAGCACCGGACCGTGCGCCTTGGCCGCCTGCAACACATAGGCGCCGATGACCAGAGCCAGCCCCCCGCCCACCGGATAGCCCAAGGCGAAAACGCTGATCGCAAAGGCGCGCCGCTTGGGCTCGAAGTAATCGCTGATCAACGAATAGGCCGTCGGACCCAACGTGGATTCACCAATGCCGACCGCCACGCGAGCGCCGAACAGGTGACCGAAGGTCCGCGACAGGCCGCTGGCCGCCGTCGCCAGACACCACAGCACAATCCCACCGGCCAGAAGCTTGCCGCGATGGCGCCCGTTATCGACGATACGTCCGATCGGAACCGCGGCGACCGCGACCAGAAGCACTGTGGCGAAGCCCTGCACAAGGCTGATCTGGAAATCGTCCAGCTTCAGATCCTGGCGGATATCCGACACCATCAGCGTCATGACCCGCGAGTCGATCGCAGAGATCGTGTAGCAGACAAAAAGCAGGATCACGACCATCCAAGAGTAGAACAAAGACGGTGGATTCTGCGCCACGCCCTCATCCTTTCTACCCACGGACGCCACCGCATCGTCAGAAACCACACGGGTTACTGGCGCATCATCCAGAACAGTCATCGACGATCTTTCTCAATGGCGAAAACAGCGACACAGACGCTTCTAGGATCGACTATATTCAGCGACGACTTCGGGATAAGGTCGCCTGAGCGGCGGCTTTGTTTCCTGCCGCGAACACTGGGGTCAGCGTTCGATCTGGCCCAGATTGGCGTGCAGAACGGCGCCGTTCAGCGCCGGGCTGTCGGCGCAAACCCGTAAGAGGTCAGCGATTTCAGCAGGGGCCAGCAACCGGCCGGCCGTCACCATGGCGGTGATCGCTTCTACAGCGTCGCCCGCATGGGCGCGCAGCATGTCGGTATCGGTGAAACCAGGGCAAACACAGGCCGTATGCACCCCCCTCCCCGCCAGATCCTGGCACGTTGCGCGCATCAGGCCGATCAGGCCATGTTTGCTGACGACATAGGAAGCAGCCCCCGCCACCGCCTTCTCCGCCAGCGTCGAACCGACATAGAGAACGGAAGAGCCGGGCCTCATCAGGGGCAGTAGCCGCCGATTCAACGCCTGCGGCGTCACCAGATTGGCGCACAGAACCGCCAACAGATCATCCGCGGCCAGATCGGCGACCGTGTCCTGACGATGGACGGCCGCGTTGTGGATCAGCACCGTCTGGTCCCAGTCCTGCACGCGTTCGGCTGCAAGCTCCCCGGCCTGCGCAACGGAAACAGGATCCCCGATGTCGCAGACCAGATGATCGACCTCATCCAGAGGCGGCGGCGAGCGCGACAGGCTGACCACCTCGTACCCGGCGCTTTGAAACAGTCTGGCCGTCGCCAGACCGATGCCGCGGCTGCCGCCCGTGATCACGACACCACGCCTCATGCGCCTACGCTCCGCCAGCGGCACTGCGCTGACTGTCCAGGCCCGGATGAAACCTCCAGCGCGATTTCATTCACCCCCCATCGCGCCGACCAGGGTTCAATCGCCACCAGACGGTTCAGAAGATACGCCGCCAGTTCCTCGACGGTCGTGTTCCGGATCGGAAGCAGGCGCACGTCCCCCGCAGGCAGACGAAACTCATCCTCGCCAAACAGGATCACCACGCTGCGCCCGGCCGTCCTGACCGTAAGAAGCGGCGCCTGGGTCGGGATCAGGACATATTCATCCAGTTCCTGACACAGCGCGCGCAGAGCTCGCTTTATGATGTTGTAGTCAAAGGCCATGCCGTGCGCCGAAACACGCGTGGACACGACTGCAGAGACCTTGAAATTGTGCCCGTGCAGACGCTCGCGTTCACCATCAGCGAACAGGGTGAAATGACCAGCGGAGAACTTGATGTCCTCCTTGTCGATCCGGATCGAGCACTGCTGGATCAGCAACGGCGCCGCCTCATGCGAACGCCGCTCTGTCTCCGTCGCCAGTCCCATCAAAACGCCCGCCTGCTCAAAGGGGAATACGGCCGACAGCTATTCGGCGGCGACCCGCGCGGCAGGATCACCGTCAAACTGATAGAATTGCTGGAAGTATTCACGGAAGCGCAGCACCGGACCGTCGCCGTCGCACAGCAGAGGCCGTGCGCGGTGGATCTTGGTGTGCCAGATCGGAATATCGCCCTCGACGCCGGACTGGCCGATGATGCCGGCGATCGAGCGACGGATCATCTCATTCTCAGGCGCGCCTTCCGGGAATTTCGGATGGCGGAATTCAAAGCGCAGTTCGACCTTGTCATGCTCGACCGGCGTGGCCAGCACCTGAAGCAGAAGATCCGCCATCCCCCGGAAACGCGTCGACTTCTGTCCCGCGCCCGTCTGCAGCGTTCTCACTTCAGTATCCAGGGTCCGGGTCGCGCCGTCCGGCAGCTCCACCGTCCGCTGTCCCGCCGCCAGACTGCGACGGACGTGCCCTTCGTAGTGGGTCTCGCCTTCCGGCACGGCATCCATCTTGTGCACATATTTGAAGTGCGCCAGATCGACGCCGTTTTCAGCGATCTCCTGGGGGTTGCTGTCAAAGGCCCATTCGTAACGAACCGGATCGGCCCAGTCGGGCGATGACACCTCTTCCAGCACCTCCACATCGAACATCGGCGCCACGCCCTGAGGGTGATGCCATGCCCAGACCACGCCATTGGTCTCGGTGATCGGATATGTCTTCAGGCAACCGGGTTTGCGCGCGGCCGGAGGAATGATGCGCGCATAGGGAATATCCTTGCAGGCCCCAGTGAGATCAAAGGCCCAGGAGTGAAAAGGACAACGGATCGTCTCGCCTTCGACCACGCCGCCATGTCCCAGATGGGCGCCGAGATGCGGACAATAGGCCTCGGCCAGACCGGCCGCGCCGCCTTCGGTGCGGTATAGAACCAGGTCTTCGCCAAAGTAGCGGACTGGCTTCACATCGCCCGGCTCCAGCTCGTTCGAATAGGAGACAAAAAACCAACCGAACGGAATCGGCATGGGGAACCGATCGACCATGGATAATCCTCCCGAAGCGCCGGTTGATCCGACGTCTGAAATTCAGCGATGACCGCTCCATCATGTTCAACGGCGCAGCCCGAGCCTGCACGTTATCAAGATCGGACGCAGCGATAAGGCGTTGTAGTCAGACTGAGCGTTCGCGCGTGCGGACAATCACGCCTCCATGCCTTTGACGCGTTAGCCGATCTTCTCCGTCTCGGCCGGGCTTCCGCCGGCCAGGAAAACGTCCAGTTCAGCTAAAGAGGTCTGCATCCACGGCCGCAGCTGGGTTCGAGCGAAGCGGCTGGACAGAAAATCGAGCAGCAACCGCAGCGTCGCCGGAACCGGCGTTCCGGGGGCGAAAATCGCCCATGCCTCACGGTCGTAATAGCTCCACTCATCTTCGACCGCGACCAGAGCGCCAGAGGCCAGTTCACTGCGGACAAAGGCGATCGGCAGTTGAGCCAGGCCCATGCCGCGCGCGGCCGCCACCCGCAACGCCGCGCCCTTGTTGCTTTTCCATCGCCCATTGACGCGAACCTTCTCGGCGCCGTCGCTGGAGTTGAACCACCAATGACCGCCCAGGTCCGACAGACAGGAATGGTTCTTGAGATCTGCGATGCCTTTGGGCACGCCATGCTCGGCCAGATAGGCGGGCGAGGCGCACATGCAGAAAGACAGATAGCCGATGCGGGCGGCCCGCAGGCTGGAATCGATCAGGTCGCCGTAGCGGATGGCGACGTCAAAATCCTCACCGATCAGGTCGACTTCGCGTGAGCCCGCATGCACCTCGATCCCCACCCCAGGGTACTGACAGGCGAAGTCGGCGATAACCGCAGAGATGAAATTGACGTCGAAGGTGTCATTGAGCGACACCTTCAGCTTGCCGGTCGGCGTCTGCTGCATCTGCGCCGCTTCATGACTGGCCGAAACCAGAGCCCGCCGCATATCCCGGCATGAAGCATAAAACCGCTCACCGATGGCCGTCATCGAGACCTGACGCGTGGTGCGTTTCAGCAGTTGGACGCCGAGACGCAACTCAAGCTCGCTGACCCTTTTGCTGACGAATGACTTGGAAGCGCCGAGTTGATCGGCAGCGGCTGTGAAACTGCCCGTCTCTACAACCGAAATATATTCCTCAATGCCGTCCCAGATAGAAATCACAGCCTCCCCCGGCCACTCGTTACGCAATCTGTCGCCCTGCGCCCCCACGCCCAGCAACAGATCATGACATCCACCCTACAGAGTCGCCCTGCCATGACAATTAACCACGTGGCGAAACCCGCCCGGCGCACGCCGCTCGCCTTCATCACTTCAGCGCCCCGTGAAGCGGGGAGTACGCCGCTCCATAAAGGCCCGCGGACCTTCGCGCGCATCCTCGCTGGCCAAGACCACAGCCTGACAGGCCTGTTCAATCTCAAAGGCCCGACCCAGCTCGCAGCCGCTTGAGCGCGCGATCGCTTCCTTGGCCTTCTTCAACGCCAGCGGCGCGCCTTCAGATATCCTGCCGCACATATCCTTTGCTGTTGCGTACACCTCTGACGGCGCGACAATGCGATTGACCAATCCCATCGAAAGAGCCCGCTCGGCATCGATCACGTCCGCCGCCAAAATGATCTCCATCGCGTGGGACCAGCCGACCTGCCGCGGCAAACGCGCCAGGGCGCCGCCGCTGGGGATCAGCCCTCGCCGGACTTCGCTGAGCTGGAAGGTCGCGGCCGTCGAGGCGACGCGGATATCCGCCGCGAGCATCAACTCGAAACCGGCGGCCACCGCCAGACCATTCACGGCGGCCACCACAGGTTTGTGGAAGCGCGTATGTCTCAACAACGCCCGATCCACCAGATCCTGATGTCCGTCGACCCACTGCTTTTCAAAGCGGGTCTGCGCCGTCTTGGCGCCCGTCGCCAGCGGCGCCAGCGAACCAAGGTCTGCGCCCGTGCAGAAGGCCCGCTCGCCCGTTCCTGTCACCAGAACAACCCGGATGCTGTCATCCTGTGCAAGGCCGTCCCAGGCTTCAGCCATCCGCACCATCATTTCAGCGTTCAGCGCATTGTGCTTCTCGGGACGGTTCAACGTCACGATCGCCATGCGGCCGTCGATCTCGACCTGAACCAGAGACATGTAGCCGCCCCGTCCGCACCGGCCCGCTGCGCCGGAATTGGAAAACATTTAAGGCGGCAAACCTCCCGTTCGACAACGGTCAGGCGGTAGGGGGAAGCTCAGGAAAATCACTGTTTACGCAGGAGATGTTTTCAAATGCGTCTCAGCCTCACCTCCTCCTTGACCGGATCTTTTCGCAGCCCAAAGCTGGATCAAAGGCATTTCAGGAGCAAACAATGGGCAGGCCCGTCACAGTCATTACAGGCGCATCAGGCGCACTTGGCCAGGCGCTTGCACAAGCCGCTCTGGAGCGCGGCGACACGGTAGCCGCCATCGATTTCGGCATTGTGGCGCGTGAAGACGACGATCGCTGGAAAGCGATTGGCGGCGTCGACCTGGCCGATCCGGCTCAGGCTCGGAAGGCCATCGAAGCCGTGGCGGCCCGCTTCGGCCGCATCGACAATCTGCTCAACGCCGTGGGCGGCTTCATGTGGCAAACGACAGACGGTCCGCTGGAAACATGGGACCGTATGCAGCGGATAAATCTGACGACCGTTCTGAACGCCTGCCACGCCAGCCTGCCATGGCTGAAGTCGTCTCCTGCTGGCCGCATTGTCAATGTGGGCGCTCTGGCGGCGCTGCAGGCCGAGCCGGGCATGGGCGCCTATGCCGCATCCAAAGCCAGCGTCCACAGGCTTACCGAAGCTCTCGCCGCCGAGACAAGGACATCAGCCCTCACAGTCAACGCCGTTCTGCCCTCTGTCATAGACACCCCAGCCAACCGCACAGACATGCCTGATGCGGATTTTTCCACCTGGGTTCAGCCAACCGAACTGGCGGCCGTCATGCTGTTCTTCGCCAGTGACGCAGCTTCAGCCGTAACCGGCGCATTGACGCCCGTCAGAGGACGCGCCTGAAACGGAGAGATTAAATAGCTCACTCGCTCGGCGATCACTCCCTCGACGTCGTGTATAGCGAGCGCAAACTGATACACCGGAGCACCGCCTGCGATATGATCGGAAGCAAAAACCGATACCGCCTAAACTGATCCGAGCCATCGCGCCACCCGACCTATCCGACCGACTGGAGATACGTTAGCGTTAGGCAAATAATACCGCAACACGCACGACACCCTACCATTACCCAGCGATGGATACCGGCAATCAGATGATAAAATCTATTACGACGAGGCACCGTTACTCAGAGCGTATAAACGTACACTTGGAGTGGTCAGATCTGCGCAGGCTCTTCGAGGTCAAAGCGATCGGCGCGGGCCATACGCCAGCTTTCGGAATAGAAGCTGCGGCCTTCTTCGCCGGTCAGGAGTTCGCCAGGACGTAGGAAGACGTGCAGCTGTGAGAACAGCTTGATCTCGGTCTGGCTGATACGACGCGCCAGATGGTGGGGGCCCAGGTCGCCGGGGTGATGGATGCCCGCCGCCGCCAGCATTTCCGACAGTCCCTTCAGGGTAGAGCGGTGGAACTGATGCACCCGCTCGGCCTTGTCCGGCACGACAAGGGCGCGCTGGCGCAGCGGATCCTGCGTCGCAACGCCGGTCGGGCAACGGTTGGTGCCGCAGCTCAGAGACTGGACGCAGCCGAGGGCGAACATGAAGCCGCGCGCCGCATTGGCCCAGTCCGCGCCGATGGCCAGGACGCTGGCGATATCGAAGGCGCTGGTGATCTTGCCCGCCGCGCCGATGCGAATCTGATCGCGCAGACCGGCCCCGACCAGAGTATTGTGAACGAACAGCAGACCCTCGCGCATCGGCGCGCCCAGGTGGTCGGTGAACTCGACCGGCGCGGCGCCGGTGCCGCCCTCGCCCCCGTCGACGACGATGAAGTCGGGGCGGATGCCGGTCTCCAGCATGGCCTTGACGATGCCCATGAACTCCCACGGCTGGCCGATGCACAGCTTGAAGCCGACCGGCTTGCCGCCCGACAGTTCACGCAGACGGGCGATGAACTCCATCATCTGCAGCGGGGTCGAAAAGGCGCTGTGGCTGGCGGGAGAGATACAGTCCTGCCCCATCGGCACGCCGCGCGTGGCCGCGATCTCGGCGCTGACCTTCTCGCCGGGCAGGATGCCGCCGTGCCCCGGCTTGGCGCCCTGACTCAGCTTGATCTCGATCATCTTGATCTGAGGGTTGGCCGCCTGCTGGGCGAACCGGTCCGGGTCGAAAGCGCCCGTTTCCGTGCGGCAACCGAAATAGCCGCTGCCCAGCTCCCAGATGATGTCGCCGCCATATTCACGGTGATAGGGGCTGTAGCCGCCCTCCCCGGTGTCATGCGCGAAACCGCCCATGGCGGCGCCCTTGTTCAGCGCACGAATGGCGTTGGCGCTGAGCGAGCCGAAGCTCATCGCCGAGATGTTGAACACCGAGCAGGAATAGGGCTGGGCGCACTGATCCCCGCCGATCAGAATGCGGAAGGTCGTGGGGTCCGCCGCCGGCGCCGGGCGGATCGAATGGCCCATGAAGTCGTAACCGACGCTGTAGACGTCCACCTGAGTGCCGAAGGAGCGCTCCGAACCCTCCTTCTTGGCGCGGGCATAGACCAGCGAGCGCTGGTTCCGGGAAAAGGGCGCCGCCTCCTGATCGGACTCGATCAGATACTGCCGTATCTCGGGGCGGATCATCTCGGCCAGCCAGCGGACGTGGCCCAGCACCGGATAGTTGCGGCGGATCGAGTGATACGGCTGGATCAGGTCGACCACGCCCAGCACGACCAGAGCCCCTGCGATCGTCGGCACGAACCACAGCCACGGATAATGCAAGGCCAGCCCGACGCCGACGATGAAAACGAGAATGCAGAGAGCGAAAGCCGAATATTGATTTAGCCGCACGTTTCCAAAGCCCCTTTTCGCGAACGTCACGAATGTCCCGCTGCATCGTGAGTTCCCGAAACTATGGCGACTGGATTGCGCCCGGGCCAGCATGCTCACGCCAAAACGCCTTCGCGCCACATGAAGCTCATCCAGTTCAGCAGCCGCATCCAGCGCCCCGCGTCTGCCTGCGCTTCACGGCGCAACAGAACTGCACAAAACACAACCAAAAGCTCGCATTCGAAAACATTCTCTCGTCTGGATCGAATTTTCAGCAATTATCGCCTGGATTGCACAAAACTGATTGACGCCTCAAATCTGTCGGCATCTAGTTTGAATTGCGGCGTCATTCCGCCATGTCGCCACATATGGCGGCGTACAGGGATCGCCGATCAGCGACCTTCTTATGAAAAGGTCGGATCAAAAACGTCGGATGAAGTTCATTGAAGGGTCTCTCTTTTATGTCTGCACATCATGCCCGCCGTCACGCCAAGGCCGCGATGCTGGCCTCGACGGCGCTGTTTACCGCCACCGCCGCTGCGGCGCAGAACACGCCTGAAGCGACCCAGGTCGAAGACATCGTCGTCGTCGGCTCTCAGATCCGGGGGGCCAAGGTCACGGCCGCTCTGCCCGTCACCGTTGTCGGCGAAGAACTGATCCAGGCGACAGCCGCCACCTCGGGCGACGAACTGCTGCGCTCGATTCCTCAGATGGGCGACGTCACCTTCAACTCCGCCTATCTGCCCGCCACCTCGAACTCGGCGCGCGGAGATACAGGGTCGGTGAACCTGCGCAATCTGGGCATTGGCAATACGCTGGTTCTGCTGAACGGCCGCCGCGTCGTGGGTCACCCTACCAGCCAAGCCAATGAGCATCTGGTGCCGGTCCTGACCTACAACACCAACGCCATTCCGGTGTCGGGCCTGAAGCGTCTGGAGGTGCTGCGCGACGGCGCCGCCGCCATCTATGGCGCCGACGCCGTGGCCGGCGTGGTCAATACCGTCCTGCGCGATGACATGAACCGCTGGACTGTTTCCAGCCAGTATGGCGGCGCCGAGGGCACAGGCATGCGAGAGTTCAACTTCTCGCTCTATGGCGGCAAGGACGTGGCCGACGGGCGGGGCAATGTCTCCCTGTTCTTCAACTATGATCATCGTGATGAACTGACGACGCTGGAGCAGAACTACACCGCCTCGAACGACAAGCGGCCCCTGTTCGCGGGAACAGGCTTTGAGAACCACGCCTCGCTCAACGGCCTGACGTCCCTGACGCCGTGGGGCCAGTTCACCCTGACCAACCCCGCCGTCTATGGGGGCGAATCCTTCACAGCCTTCACCATCCAGCCGGATTCAATGGCCGGGTGCGCCGCAGGTCTGGGCAACGGCCTGTGCCTGAAGAAAACGACAACGGTGGATCCCGCCCTGCGCGGCGACACGGCCAAGGAAGACCTGACGGTCATTCCAGAAGTCGACCGATTCAACCTGTTCCTGACCGGCCGCTATCAGATCAATGACGCCGTCGAGGCCTTTGGCGAACTGGGCGCCTATTACGCCAAATCCCATGCCCGGCAGGAGCCGATCAACACCCTGTCGGCGGTCCTGATGACCATTCCCGGCTCGAACTATTACAACCCGTTCGGCAAGGACATCCGCCTGACCGGCTATCGCTTCGGCGACATGGGACCGATCAACGTCGATGTCACCAATCAGCAGTACCGCATCCTGGGCGGCCTGCGCGGCGACTGGCGCGGCTGGCACTGGGAGTCCGCCCTGCTGTGGTCGGAGGCCTCGGCCAAGGACGTGTCGGACAACCTCTCGACCACCCGCCTGGCCGAATGGGCGGCGAAATCGACGCCCGACGCCTATAACTTCTTCGGCGGCGGCAATCGCGAGCATCCGCAGTTCGGCGGAGGCACGCCGTCGAACCAGGCCGCGCTGGACGCCGCGCGCGTCGACATGGTGCGCAAGACCAAGACCGAGCTGGGCCTGTGGGACTTCAAGGTGTCTCGCCCTGACCTGTTCCAGCTGCCTGCCGGATCTGTCGGCATGGCCGCCGGGATCGAGTTCCGCACCGAGACGCAGCTGGACGATCGCGACAGCCGCATCGACGGCACGATCCGCTATACGGACAAGTCGGGCGCCATCTACAGCGACCTGATCAACTCGGCCGAGAACCCCGACACCTACGGCGAACGCGACGTCTTCTCTGCCTATCTGGAGTTCGCCGCCCCGCTGGTATCGCCGGAAATGAACGTGCCGCTGGTGCATAATCTGGAAATCCAGATCGCGGGCCGCTTCGAGAACTATTCCGACTTCGGCGATGTGGCAAAGCCCAAGATCGCCGGCGCCTGGGACATTGTCGACGGCTTCCGGGTCCGCGCCTCCTGGGCGCAGGGATTCCGCGCTCCCAACCTGGAGCAGATCAACGCTACGGTGATCACCCGCTCGAACGGATCAAACGACTATATCTATTGCGAAGCCCTGATCCGGCGCGGCGCGGCGGCCACCGCCATGTCCTCCATGAACCAGTGCGGAACCAGCTATAGCCCGACAGCCCAGACGGCCGCCGACTTCGCCAACATCAGCACAACCCATGTGCGCAAAACGACCGCCGAGCGCCGTTCAGGCAATCCTGACCTGAAACCTGAAGAGTCGGAAACCGTCTCGGTCGGCCTGGTCGTCCAGCCGCGCTTCCTGCCGCAACAACTGGGCGACTTCACCTTCACCGCCGACTGGTGGAAGGTCGAGCAGACCGGCATGGTCGGACTGTTCCGCGGTCAGAACGCCCTGATCCTGGACTATCTGATGCGCAAGAACGGCAGCTTCAATCCCAATGTCATCCGCGCCGATCCGACGGCGGCCGACCAGGCCATCTTCGCCGGCACCGGCCTGGCCGCGGCGGGCGAGGTCCAGTACATCACCGACGCCTATACCAACCAGCAGCCTCAGACGGTCGAGGGCCTGGATCTGGGCGCCATATGGAATCTGCGCACCGCAAGCCATGGCGACTTCAGCCTGAATCTGAACGTCTCGCACCTGCTGAAATACTACCTGGAAATGTCGCCCGGGATGATCGACCTGAACGCCGCGCGCGAGTCCGGCGCCATCGACCCCGCCATCACCTTCGGCGGCCGCATGGGCGACATGATCGCCGATCTGGGACGTCCTGAATGGAAGTGGTCGCTGTCAGGCAGCTGGCGCTATCAGAACCTGACGCTGGGCGCCTTCACCCAGTATATTTCGTCCCTGAACGATACCAGTCTGGTCAACTCAGCCGGAGACTTCTGGACGGTGGACTCGACCATCACCGCCAACCTGTATGCCGAATATGAGTTCGGTCAGGGGATGCTGGCCGACACCGCTGTGCGCGTCGGCGTGCGCAACGTCACCGATGAGGAGCCGCCGCTGTCGGGGGCGGGCTATGTCGGCACGGTCTATCAGCCCTACGGGCGCTATTGGTACGCCAGCATCCGCAAGACCTTCTGATCGGCTCCAGAAAATCAGGGCGGGAGGCGTCGCCGCCTTCCGCCCTGTTCTGTTTCAGGCCTGTCTCATAAATCAGAAGCGACGGCCCAGGGTCGTCGAGTAATAATACAACATCATCTGCCCCACGATGATGAACAGGGCGCAGCCCGAAAGCAGAAACGGATCCAGATAGATCGGGTCCCGGAAGGCGAACTCTCCGCTGCTGATTTTCGCCCAGCCGCGGAAATGCTGGGTCGAGGCGACAACAACGCCCAGCGCGCCGATGACGCTCGCCAGATAGCGCCCGATCCACCCCAGGCTGACCGGACTGAGCATCCCCAGCCCCAGAATACCAATCACCGTGCGCTGCACGCGGCAATAGGGACAGACATAGACCGCTCCGGTCCAGTCCAGCGCCCACGCCCCCAGACTGATGACAATGGCCGCCAAACCCAGCCACTGGATATGGCGTCGCTCCAGTTGGAACATCATTGGTGAACATCCTCCCCCGATTTCGGGCAAAGCTTAACTTTGCCTGCCGGGAAACGCCAAGGCCTGATGGCGACCACGAAAAAAGGGGCGTGGAGATCACCCCCACGCCCCAGATCAAACATCAGACCAGACGCCTCAATAGAAGGCGATATTGTCCAGTTCCAACCACAAGGCCTCGCCTGCGCCTCGCGTGCCGCCGATGCGGATATCGAACAAATCTGTCCCGCTCCATGCCGCGCTGGCCACGCCGTTGCGCAGCGTAACCGGCTCAAGGGCTGAGAAAGGAACCTCGACCGTCCGCCACTCGGAACCGGCGACGATGGTCTTACGCCATTGGCCGCTGTGGCCGCGCAGGCTCAGTTCATAGTCCTGACCATCGCCGCGGACGTCGAACCGGACACCATGGCGCGCGGTCAGATCGACCGGCTCGACGCTGCCCCGGCTCAGCGGCAGGATCACCGCCGCATAGGGCAATGCCTTGGTAGACATCCTGGCGCTGAGACGCAGGATGTGGTTTCCCGTCTCGTCCGGCACGATCTGGCTCAGCATGACCGAGCGGTCCTGACCGCCGTCGAAATCATCCACCCTCAGCGTGTCCAGGGCGGTGCGCTGATCGGCGCGCTCGAAGTCGTCGACCAGCGTCCCCACCGTGATGGCGGGCATCAGGGGCTGTCCATTGGCGGCGGGCAAGGCGATCCCCGGCCCATAGACCGGACGACCGTCGATGATGACGCTGTGAACCCGGCGGACATCGGTGATGTCGCGCCACGGCTGCCCTTCAACCAGAACCAGATCGGCGCGCTTGCCCACGGTGATCGTGCCGCGGTCGGCCAGAAGGCCCATGGCCTGCGCGCTGTTGGCCGTGCCCGCCATCAGAGCCTGCGTCGGCGTCAGCCCCGCCCGAACCAGCAGTTCCATTTCGTGCAGGGTCGCCGCGCCATGCGGCGTGCCGGGCATGCCCGCATCCGTACCCAGCGCGACCAGCACGCCCGCATCCTGCATGCGCTTGACGTTATCCAGCGCGAACTGGAACTTGCGCACCGACTGGCGCATGCGCGGCGAGTTCATGTCCGCAGGCGGCGTCTGGCCCGGCTTGACCGGCTCATAGACGGCCAGCGTCGGCGCATAGGCCACATTGTTCGCCCGCATTTCGGCGATGGTCTCAGGGTCGACGTCGCGATCCTGAAGGCTGTGGACGATGATGTCGACGCCCGCGCGCGCGGCCTGACCGCCACGCGCCACCGTGACCGTGTGCGTCACCACCTTGATGTCGCGGGCATGGGCTGCGGTCACGATCGCCGCCAGAGTGTCCTCGTCCATGCTGGTGTTGTCGGCCGACTGCCCATAGCGCCAGCCATCGGCAAAGGCCTTGATGACGTCCGGGCCATACGGGGCGATAGCCTCAACCCCTGCCCGGCCCGCCTCTGGCGTCGTGACCCAGCGCGTCGTGGTCTGGTCGCCCCAGTCCGCGCCATGGCCGCCCGGCGTGCTCATGCGAGCGGTCAGGTTGACGTGCGGCGTCACCAGCGTCTGCAGCCAGCGACGGCGAGGCTCGAACGCCTCGGGCGGCTGGTGGAAATCATTGACGGTCGTGACGCCGGACTGAATGTAGGCCGTGGCGATCTCGGGCGCGATCGCAGGGGCGCCGTTCGGCGTCCAGTGCGTATGAACGTCCCAAAAGCCGGGCAGCAAGGCCTTGCCCCGCCCGTCGATCACCCGCGCGCCACGCGGCGCCCGCACCCGCTCGGCGATCTCCACGATCCGCCCGTCGATCACCAGTACATTGCTGCGATAGGGCGCCGCACCCGTCCCGTCGAAAATCTCAGCCCCGGAAATCAGCAGCGGCGGCTCACCCTGCGGAGCAGTCCAGCCCCCAAGGCCGATCCACGCCGCGACAAACGTGGCGGTCGCCCCGGCCCGCAGGCACAGGCGTCTGGATGGTGTCATACTCATGGCTCACTCAACTCCCCGCTGACGCACCGGCGTCAGATACCCGTCTCGTATTGATCGCGAGACGATTCACGCTTGGTGTAATCGTTTTAGTCCCAAGGCCGCCACCTTAGCTGCAAATCACCACTTTAAAGCCGGAGGCACGTCGTCCAGAAGCAGCCTTCAAAAACCGCCGTTAGTTTTTTACCAAGCTCAAAATGCTCGCGCGACACCGACATCAACTGAAACTCGTCGGTATTCATATATCCCGACCGTTGAAGAATTTCGTTCAAAACCCAAACGTACAGTTGGAGCAAACCCATACATCTCAAGAGATCGCAAGGTCATGCCCACCCGAGCGGCGCCCAGCCATTCCCGGCGCTTGTCGGGAAATAGAAACAGCCGCTCATCACCTTTGGTCCGCCGCATGCTGCCGGAGACAAATGCGGTTCCCCAGCGCGTTTCACGCCAATAGCCGCTCGACAATCCACCAGCCCACGTCGCATAGCCTGAATCCTGCGCGGTCTGGCGTGTAACAGACCCGGCAAGCGAAATCCCTGAACGAGCGTTCAGCGCTTTCTCGAGCGAAACAGAGAGGTCGTACAAACCTCCGTTCTGCAGATCGTTGACGCTGTAGCGCACATCGCTAGCACTCACTGATGTCACAAACTGAGAGCGCGTGCCAAGCGGGCGTATCCAGTCAAGCCCCACGTTAGAGGTTTCGGCATAGAGTTCATTGCCAAACCATCTCCAGCCATGACCGACGGAAACAGTAAAGCTGTTTCGTTGTCCACGCCGCTCAAGTCCGACAAGCGCCGATGCAGAAACGTCATTAAATTGACCTTGTCTGTAGGTCACGCCCTGAGCGCCCCCCCTGGGCACCACAGACCAGTCGCCACTCAAGGGAAATCGGCCGTAAACCTGGGCCATGGTCCGTATTCCGGTACCGGAACGTGCCCTTGCATCATCAGAAAGCGTCAAGGGAGCGATCACCGTATCCAGCGTTCGGGCTTCCGTCGCGCGGTTGATATTGCTGTCCGGCACAAAGGCCAACTCAACTGCACCGCCGAAGCGTCTGTCGCTCCGCAGCGCGCGCGTAAACCGATCGACCATAGCGGCCGCCTCTTCCGGGATACCGACAGCCTGCGCCTGCCGAAGCTCCCGGCGCGCCTCGTTCTCCTTGCCCATAGCCGCCAACATCCGCGCCAGTTCAAGGCGCGCCACAAGGACCTCCGGCTTCTCGTCTAAAAGAGCACGAAAAAGCACTGCGGCCTGTGCGTACTGCTGCTCATCCGCCAGCAATAACCCGTGCCGATAGCGTGCTTCGGCGCGTACATCAGGGTCGGCATCCTTCGCCAGCGCTTCATATATGGTCATTGTATCGGCTAGCTGACCGACTTCGCGACGGGCATGGGCTAGGGCGAAGAGTTGCGGCGCGCTCACCACAGCTATGCTGTCCTGAGCCGATGCTGGGAAAGGGGCGGTAACGCATGTGATCGCCATCAAGACGCCCGCGGCAAGCACAGATTGACGACGCCTACCGCAAATCACGCTCATCGACGTCTCGCGACGGTTACACCATTGATCACAAGGCCGCCCGCCTGCACGCGCTCCGGCGCATAGACATGGAAGTCACCAGCGAGCTCTTCACCCGTAGGGCCATAGAATCGTGTGTTCACCTGACCGATCTGCGCGTCACCATCCATTATGGAAGTAGAATTACCATTCCAGTAAAGATATCCGTTGAAATCATAGCGTCCAAAATTCAGCTTCTGACCGTCAGCACTACCATTCAAGACCAGAGAGCCGGTGTAGGTTTGACCAGAAAAATCGACATCAAATCCCGACGTTCCGCGTACATCATAGATCGCACCTGTGCTTTGATTGGCGCCCGCACCATACACGACGCCTTCATAGCGTGCGTTACCGGTACGGCGCGTAAGCATGCTATCGCGTGTGGGCAGGCCATAGACAAAGTGATGGTTCTGAAATTCCGTCATCGCGCCTTGCGCGATACGAGATTCCCAGCGCCCTAAAGTGACATAGGTCAGAGCCAGCTCTGTATTAGCCGAGCCGATTTTATAAAGCTGCATACGAACATCAGTTTCGACGAATGTCTTTTTATAATCGACAAAATTATCGTCTACTCCCTGAACGATATCGCTGTTGGTGAAAGCCCCTCCAGCCATAGACGACAAGCCAGGACCGAAGCTGAAATTGCCATTGGTCCGGTCATCCAACTGACCGACAAGAGCAATTTGGGAAACATTCCTTACTGCGCCTGTAGCGGTGACCCTGTCGACGAGCAAAGCGCGTCCGTTGGCGAAAAACAGCTGTGGCGTATGCACATCTGTCATTCTCAAATTGACACCGGATGCACTCACCCGTTGCCCAGTGAAGCTGCCAATTGAGGTCACTCCATCGGTGTTGGATGCGTTGAAGCTGGCGCCGACCTCTTCTGCTGCTGGTCCAAAGAAACGACCCGACAGATCACCAACAGTGGTCGCGCGCGAAGAACCGACCGTAACATGCCCCGCAAAAGAGCCGTCGCCACTAGCCACGCGACCGCTCGCCACGAGTTCAATACCGCCACCCACGACGCCGCTTCCGGTCAGCAGTCCCCTTTCTTCGAGATAAGCATGAGCGCCAAATTCACCCCCCATGAAATCGACGTCGAAGTCTCCAGCCCCCTGAAAAACCAACGGCTCATAACCGGGAGCGTCCGTGACCCCCATGACATCAATGCCATATCGTGCGGTTCCTGTACGCGGATTGGCTGACGCTGGCGTCTCAAAACCATAGACGAAGGTGCTGAACCGGTCATTCTGACGGGAATTCTCTACAGCATAGCGCTGCCAGAAGCCCATACCGACGTATCGATTGCTGATCTTCCCAGAATAGGGCGTGGTGACGAGCGTCAATAGTTGCGAACCATCCGCCGTGCGACACTCGTACCGCGCCTCGCCATAAATCTCCTGCTTCAAGTCTGACGGGCCGAAAGTCGCGCTCTCACTGTTAAGCGAAACTGTGTAACTCTTTGAGGCGGCATCATAGGTCACATGCAGGTTAGCTGCGCGACTGCTAGTGGAAGCGACCGTTCCATTTCGTAGATCAAATACAGCCTTCTGCTCGTTCCCCAGCGCACTGAAAGAATGATTAGCCGTTAACTTGGCTATGTCATTCGTTGGCTCAGGAATTACCGGTGTGATTGGAGATGCACCGCCTGCTCCGCCTCCGCCGCCACATGCAGTCAGAAAACCTGAGCCAGCCAGGACGCACAGAACATAAAGGCGCATCGTTTTCCCTCAACATAATGAGGTTCCGCATTGGACCATTCACATCAACACCGCAACTTGGTTTAGGAGCAGAAATCATTGATCGGTGCGTGCAACCTGAATTCAAATTCCCAACGATTCTGGATGCGAGCAATGGGAGTCGGCGTTCCAATGAAGGAGCGTCCGTCCGCCATCAGCACCGTCACAATCTACATGGCCTATCCACAGGCGTGACTGCACGCCCTAGATCCGGCGGGTGAAAAGAATCTCGAGCGACTGACTGGACGGACTGACGGCGGCATGAACACCAAGCTCCGCCACCACCGACAAACGGATGCCTCATCATTCTGTTCGCGACGGGAGCGCCCTGCCCCTAACGCCATATTCAGCGAAGAGCTGAATCCTCGCATCTAACGAGTTATTCACTCGCCTTGCGATTAAACGACGCTCATCGCCCTCTAAAATTAAAAGCAATGTAAAGTGCAGGCATGGCCGCCGCGCGACAGCACCTTCCACGATCCGTGCTCGACACCAATCAGTTGCCACAGCGGCAGCGGGCGCCGCTGTGGCGGGACAGCGCGACGTCGGTCTGGGATGTGGAGCGCATCACCGACGACGGGTTCTACGCCTATGTCGACGCCTTTCAGGCGGGCGACCTGATGTTCGGCACGGTCAAAAGCTCAGGTCAGGCGACCGAACGGACGCGCGTGCGCATCGCCTCGGACAGCCTCGACTACTATATGCTGCAGTTCTATGTGCGCGGGCAGCGCAGCGCGAACGCACGCGGGCACGAGGTGCTGGCGCAGAATGGCGATCTGCTGGTCGTCGACATGACCCAGCAGCTTCAGACGCGATCAACCGAGTATCAGAGCTTCGATCTGGTTCTGCCCCGACGGTTGTTCGACCCCCTGCTGGGCGATCCGGATGCGTTCGGCGGCGCCCTGTTCGCGTCGCAGCAGCCGCTGGTCGCCCTGCTCCGCAGCCACCTTCTGGCGCTCTACAAGGCCGGGCCGGACATGACGCAGGATCAGGCCATCGCCATGCAGGGGCCCACCCTGGCGCTGGCTGCGGCAGCCCCGAACGGAGCGGTTACAGAGGAAAAGGCCCAACCGGTGCGAACCGCCGCCTGGCTGGCGGTCCGACGGCATCTGGAAGACCGTCTGTCGGACCCCGAACTCAGCGCCGAGCGCGTCGCCCGGCACTTCGGTTTTTCACGCGCGACCCTTTATCGGATCATGGAGCCGGTCCACGGCTTTTCGGCCTATGTGCGCCTGCGTCGGCTGTATCGCTGTCGTGAAGACCTGGCGGACCGCGCCCAGCGCCACCGCCCGATCGCCGATATCGCCGCCTGGTGGGGATTTCACAACGCGGCGGCCTTCAGCGCCTTTTTTTCAAGAACCTTCGGCCTGCCGCCGCGTGACTATCGGCAGATGGCCTTCGGTCAGGAATTGGGCGCGACCCATTCGGCATCCGAACTTGACTGGAGCCGCTGGCTGTCAGCGATGCGATAAAAATCATTCGATTTTCACTCCCATGCAGCGACGTGAGACGGAGAGAAAACGAAAACACCACATCCTGAGACGCTCGATATAGTGCATTAATTATCAAGCACTTTTGTCGTTTTGCCTCCGTTGACAATGTCGTCTGAGCGCCCCATCGAACGCCAAATTCGGATGCGCCGCTCTTCAGATCGGGCGGCCGTCCTCTTGGCGGATGATCGTTATCGCGCACGGCCCAGTCCCGCGAAACGATCGCAACAGATCGGGGATCGACATGTCCAAAACCACTTTGCACGCGATGCGTTCGTTGCTGCGCAGTTCGACCGCCCTGGTCGCCGTAGCGGGCCGCGCAACGACGCAGCGCCCGCTTGTCCCGGCTGCGCTGGCCGTCTTCCTGTGCGTAAGCGTCGCGCCTCAACCCACATGTGCGCAGGCGACAATATCACAATGGTTCCCTGCTGACGGGAACTGGGATTCCCCTTCCAACTGGAGCACTTCACAAGTCCCGGACAGCCCAGGAACAATAGTTGGAATTATAAACGCTCAAAACAAACCCGGATACAACATAAACCTTAATGGAAAAAACTATACGATAGGCGCTTTGTATTTAAATAGATTGTATGCGAATGGATTTATGTTGCGAAATGGAACACTTATTTTTGATTCAAATTCTCCAAGCGCGGCAATAATAAAAGCATTTGGGGACAATTATGCCTATGACATTCAACCTGATGTGAACGTTATACTTAATTCAAATCTATCAATTGATACAAGCGACATTGACGACGAACTTAGAATAGCAGGAAGTATCTCCGGACAAGGATCTCTGATAAAAATTGGCAGGGGATCTTTGTATCTATACGGGAACAACACCTACACTGGCGGCACAACGATCAAATGGGGAAGTTTGTTCCTTACCGATAGAGGTCAGCTTAGGTCGTCAGGCGAAGTCTCCCTGTCTTCTGCGAACGCTGTGCTCGATATTTCTGGCGCATATTCCTCTCAAACAATCGGCGCCTTATCCAGCGTAGCCGGAGCCCAGATTCTACTCGGCTCCCGAAACCTGACCCTCGGCGACGCCAGCAGCACGACATTCAACGGTTCAATCACTGGCGCAGGCCGCATCATCAAACAGGGCTCAGGCACAACGACGCTGGGCGGAGCTAACAGCTTCACCGGCGGCGTTGACATCGCGGCAGGGACCCTGGCCCTGAGCGGTTCAGGAACGCTCGCCCCGACGACCGCCATGTCTCTGAACAACGGGTCGACGTTCGACATATCCGCTGCATCCTCCACCCAGACGATCGGCTCTCTGGTCGGCGACACAGGAACAAATGTTCTGCTGGGCGGAAACATTTTAACCTTCGGCTCGACCGCCAGCACGGCGTTTGCAGGATCGATCAGCGGCACAGGCGCCATCGTCAAACAGGGCTCAGGCGTCATGACGCTGAGCGGCGCGAACAGCTTCACCGGCGGCGTTATGGTCGCGGGAGGAACCCTGGCCCTGACCCATTCAGGCGCCCTGATGTCTGGAAACGATGTGAGCCTGACAGCGGCGAACGCGACGTTCGACATCTCAGGCCTGTCCAGCGGACAGACCATAGGCGCCCTGTCCGGCGTTGCCGGAACGAAAGTCCTTCTGGGCGCCAACTCTCTGACATTCGGCACGGCCGCCAATACGGTGTTTGCAGGTCAGTTCGACGGCGCCGGCGACATCATCAAACAGGGCGCCGGCACGATGACGCTGAGCGGCGACAGCTCCGCCTTCACGGGCGACACGCGCGTGACGAACGGCGCGCTGAAGATCACCGGCAGACTGGGCGGCGACGCCGGTCATATCGAAGGCGCAGGCAGCGACCCGGCAAGTATCGAAGTCACAGGCCCGAACGCGGGCTGGGCGATGGATTACAATCTGACGGTCGGGGGAATCGGCCAGGGCGCTCTGCGCATTCTTGACGGCGCGACCGTATCCAACATTTTCGCCGACGTGGCGTCCAGTTCCGGCTCTGCGGCCAGCGTGACCGTGTCGGGGCAAGGCTCCAGATGGGACAACGGCTTCGCCCTACTGGCGGGCGTCAACCGTGGGCGGGGCGAGATTTACGCTCTGGACGGCGCCGTCATAACCAGCGTCGACGGCCATATCGGCGCCGGCTCGAACGGCCCCGGAGAAGGCCTGGTCGAAGTCTCCGGCGCCGGGTCCACGTGGACGAATGACGGCGAACTTAAAGTCGGGAACATGAACGCCCAGGGAACCCTGCGCATCGCCGACGGCGGCGTCGTATCCAACACGACCAGCTATATCGGCAGCATGGGCGGCGGCGTCGGCACGGTCAGCGTCGCAGGCGCAGGGTCGCGCTGGAATAATACCGGCGCCCTGAATGTCGGCTTCGGGACCCTCTTTAACTATGGCGCAGGCGCAGTCTCCATCGCGGACGGGGCCGTCGTCACGGTCGGCGCGACCGGAACCGGCACAGTCAATCTGGCGAAGGAAGGCTTGCTCCCCGGCGTCGGCTCCACCGGCACGCTCAGCATTGGCGCAGCCAGCGACAACGCCGCCGAC
This sequence comes from Brevundimonas diminuta, assembly GCF_039673845.1. Classification (GTDB taxonomy): domain Bacteria; phylum Pseudomonadota; class Alphaproteobacteria; order Caulobacterales; family Caulobacteraceae; genus Brevundimonas; species Brevundimonas diminuta_E. The sequence goes on from NZ_JBDJMK010000001.1 coordinate 322,963, forward strand.
GCGGTGGGGGCAGGAACCCTGCAGGCCGGGCTGATTGAGTTCGGCAAGGGCGCAGCGACCCTGCGGTTCAACCATACCGACAACGCCTATCTGTTCGATACGCGCCTGAAGGGCGGCGGGACGGGCAGCATCAATCAGATCGCCGGGACGACCGTGCTGACGGCTGACAACGCCGATTTCAAGGGCAAGACGACCGTGTCAGGCGGCAAGCTGATCGTTCAGGGCCCCCTGGCGGGTTCGGCCGCCGTTACGGGCGGCGTGCTGCAGTTCGGCAATGGAACGACCGGCGCCGCCAGCCGCCTGAGCGGCGATCTGAACGTCAGCGGGGTCGGCGCGACGCTAGCCGTCACCGGACCAGCGGCCCTGTCGGTCACGAATACGGTTGATCTGGCCGCTCAGACCCGCCTGAACATCGGCGCAGGTGCGACCGGGCCGTCATTGACCGCTGACCGCCTGAACATCAGCGCTGGCGTCGCCTTCAACCTGAGCGGCATCGATGACGAAGGCCAGTTGCCGAAGGTGCTGATCTCGACCGCCAACGGCATCAGCGGCGATTTCGCGAGCGTGAACATCGGCGGCTTCGCCGGATCCGTCGACTATATGACCGCGCACACGGGCAAGTCGGCTGACGGGCTTAATTATCAGGCGACCTATGGACTGAGCTGGACAGGCGGCAACAACCTGTCCCACGGCGCTTTCACCCTGACCGACGCCTCGGATAACTTCACCCTGGGCGTGACGTTGCGCGATCAGTCGCCCAATGCGGCGCTCGGCTGGGACGGGCGCAGCCTGACCAAGGCTGGACAGGGAACCCTGATCCTGACCGGCGACAGCATCTATACCGGCGGCACGACCATTCAGAGCGGCGTGCTTCAGATCGGCAACGACGGCACGACCGGCTCGGTCCTGGGCGACATCGTCAATCACGGGACCCTGGCCTTCCAGCGCTCCGACGACTTCGACTTCGACGGCATCGTTTCGGGCTCTGGCGGTCTGATCAAGAACGGGACGGGAACCCTGACCCTGAGCCGCGCCAACAGCTTCACCGGCGGCGTGACCCTGACGCAAGGTGCGCTGCGCGTGGAGTCAGACGCCAATCTGGGTGATGCGTCAGGCGCCCTGACGTTCAACGGCGGCGTGCTGGAAACAACGGACAGCTTCGCCACCAACCGCGAGATCCAACTGGCGCAGGAGGGCGTGTTCGACACGGCTGCGGGCACGCAGTTGCACCTGACCGGCGCCGTTTCGGGCGCCGGCGCCCTTCACAAACGCGGCGCAGGAACGCTGCGTCTCGATCAGGCCGCCGCCGTCCAGCGGACTCTGGTTGAGACCGGGACGTTGATCGGCCATGCCGGGTCCCTGTCCCGCCGGATCGAAAACGCCGCGACCGTCGTGTTCGATCAGGCGACAGATAGCGTCTTCGCGGGCAGTCTTACGGGTCTGAACGGCGTCTTCGGCACGATGAAAAAGCAAGGCGTCGGCAGGCTTAGCCTGAGCGGCGCGTCTCATCTGGACTGGTCTGTCGCCGAGGGAGAGTTGACCGCCGCCATCGACCGCTTCAGCGGTGATGTGGATATCGCCTCCCCCGCCGCATTCAGCTTCACAGATGCCGGAAACCAGACCTATGCAGGCGCCGTGTCGGGCGCCGGGCGCTTCGTTCTGGACCGTGACGGCGCGACCCTGCTGACCGGCGACAGCTCCACCTTTGGGGGCCTGACGACGCTTAACACCGGCAAGTTGCTGGTCGGCGACGCCTCAGGCCTCGGCAAGCTGGGCGGGTCGCTGGATGTGCTGAACGGCGCGACCCTGGGCGGGTCGGGCGTGGTCGGGTCAGGCGCCGCCTCGCACGTCAGCATCGCGGCAGGCGGCGTCCTGTCGCCCGGAAACTCCATCGGAACCCTGACCATCGACGGCGACCTGACGCTGGCGGCAGGTTCTACGGTCAATATGGAACTGGGGGCGCCCGGCTTCAGCGACCGCATCAACGTCAGTGGCGACCTGTCGCTGGACGGCGCGCTCAACCTGAGCCAGAGCCTGAACGCCGCCGATGGCGCGGCCGGGTTGGGTTATTATCGCCTGATGACCTATGGCGGCGCCCTGAGCGGAGACGGCCTGACGATAGGCCAAACCCCGACCTTCAACGATCCAGCCGTTTTCCAGATCGTGACTGGAAACGGCAACGTCGATCTCTTCATCGCCGCGATCGGCGACGACACCCTGCAGCACTGGCAGGGCGGCGACGGCGTCTGGAGCGCCTCCAGCCCGCAGTGGCTGAACAAGAACGGGACGGTTGCCGCCAACTGGAGCGGCCAGCACGCCGTCTTCCGCCATCAGCCGGGAGGCTACACCGGCGGCGTCATCACGGTCGAGGGCGCCCAGACGTTCAAGGGGCTGCAGTTCGTTGATGACAGCTATCGTCTGGAAGGCCCCGGCTCGCTGGTCACAGACGCAGACGGGTCTGAAATCCGCGTGTTGGCCAACGGCGCCCGCATCGACGCCACGATCACCGGCTCGGGCGGCCTGACCGTGACCCAGGGCGGCGTTCTGACCCTGTCCGGCGCCAACAGCTATGCGGGCGGAACGACCCTGCGCGGCGGCGTGGTCGCCGTTTCTCAGGACGCCAATCTGGGCCATGCCGAGGGTGCGCTGCGCTTTGACGGCGGCGCGCTGCGCGTGACCGGAGCCGGGTTCAGCGGCACGAACCGCGCAATCGGCTGGAGCGCAGCGGGCGGGGCATTCGACATCGCTGACGCCGCCAACCGCTTCGAGGTCAGCGCCGACATCAACGGCGCGGGCGCCCTGATCAAGCGCGGCGAAGGGACGCTGGTCCTGTCCGGCGACAACGCCTTCGGCGGCGCGCGCATCGAGGACGGCGGCCTGACCGGCACGACCTCCTCCCTCTCCGGCGACATCGCCCTGATCTCCGCATCAAGCCGACTGAGCCTCGTGAACGCCAATGCCGGTGTTTTCGCAGGCGCCTTGTCCGGCGTCGGGCGCGTCTCGCTTGACGGCCCCGGAACCGTGCTGCTGACGGGCGACAGCTCGGGCTTCAGCGGCGTGACCACGCTGAACGCGGGGACGCTGCTGGTCGGAAGCGCCACAGGCGGCGGCCGACTGGGCGGATCGCTGGACGTGCTGAGCGGCGCGACCCTGGGCGGATCGGGCGTAATCGGTTCAGGCGCAGGCTCGCACGTCAACATCGCGGCGGGCGGCGTCCTGTCGCCCGGCAACTCCATCGGAACCCTGACCATTAATGGCGACCTCACGTTCGCATCGGGCGCGCGTTTCGAGGTCGAGGTCAATCCACTGGGCGCCGACAGCGACATGGTGCGCGTCACCGGCGCCGCCACCCTGAACGGCGGGACGGTCGCCCACATCGGGGCGAACGGTCGCTACGATCCGCGCTCGACCTACACCATCCTGTCTGCGGCCAGTCTGACGGGCGCATTCGACGACGTCACTTCGGACTTCGCCTTCCTGAATCCCAAGCTGCATTACGATTACGGGGCTGGAACGGTGCAGATGGAGCTGCTGCGTAACGACATCGAGTTCGCTTCGGCCGCGAAGACCCGCAATCAGGCGGCCACGGCCCACGCCATCGAGAGCATAGGCTTCAACGCCGGTCACGCCGTCTATGACGCCATCGTTCAACTGGCGAATGAAGGCGACCAGATCCGCGCCAGTTTCGATCAGTTATCGGGAGAACTTCATGTCTCAGCCCAGACGGCCATGATCGAGGACAGCCGCCTGATCCGCAACGCGGCCAACGACCGCCTGCGCGCCGCCTTCGGCCAGACCGCAGCCTCGAGCGCCCCCGTCGTCGCTTATGCCTCAAGCGGAACGCCGATTGCGGTCGGCGCCGACCACGCCGGTCTGGCGTTCTGGGCGCAGGGCTTCGGATCGTGGGGCGCATTCGAAGGCGATGACGGCGGCAAGACGCTGGATCGCGATACCGGCGGCGTCCTGCTGGGCGGCGACGCGCTGCTGAGCCGTTGGCGCGTGGGCGTGACCGGGGGCTACAGCCGGTCCAACATCAAGCCGCGTGACAGAGCATCCTCGGTCGCGTCCGACAACTACCACCTGGGCCTCTATGCCGGGACGCAGCACGGCGCCCTCGCCTTCCGCACCGGCCTCGCCCAGAGCTGGCACGAACTGGACGTGCGCCGCAGCATCGTCATGCCCGGTCTGAGTGACCACGCCCGAGCCGACTATCGCGCGGAAGCCTTCCAGGCGTTCGTCGAAGCCGCCTATGGCCTGAGCACTGGCGACGGCGCACGGCTGGAGCCTTTCGCCAATCTGGCGCACGTCCGCCTGCAGTCAGACGGCTTCTCTGAAAGCGGCGGCGATGCGGCGCTGATCAGCGAACAGTCAGACGCCGCCACCACCTTCGCCACTCTGGGCCTTCGCTCAAAACAGGCGTTCGATCTGGGGCAAACGAAAGCAGCCCTTCGTGGAACGGTCGGGTGGAGGCGCGCCTTCGGCGACACCTCGCCGCAAAGCGTCCATGCCCTCAACGCCGGCGACGCCTTCACGATCATCGGCGCGCCGATCTCAAAAGACAGCGCCATGCTCGAAGGCGGCCTCGACCTCTCCTTCACGCCGGCCACGACTATGAGTCTAGGTTACGCTGGACAGGTTTCAAATGGCGCCCAGGATCATGCCTTCACGGCCAGCTTCAGTCTAAAATTCTAGACATTTCAATGAAACAACGGCCCACATACAGTGCCGGCCACATTACTTCAGTGCATCAAGGCAGAGAACCAATTGCGAAGGTTTTCTGCCTTGACGTCACCTACCACAAGCTTAGAAATTGAGAGCTTCTGGCAAGAAATTTTGACAACTGGCCAAATGGCGGCTGCGAGCCTTATTCGCCGACAAGCTATTCCTAGGCAAGGTTAGCTATATGAACGGCTTGATCTCAGCCTCGCTGACGCGGCGCACACATGCATCGTGAGATATTGTTACTCCAAACGCCTTGCGCCCCGATCGGGTTGGATAGCGTGGCCGGGTAGAAATTTTCGATGGCTCAGCAACCCGCCTGAGGTGATCCGAACGAGCGCGATGAAGTAAGTTCAGGCTCCCGATGTCTTTGCGTCAGGTCGAGGACCTTTTAGCTGAACGCAACATAGACATTCTCCACAAGACGGCGCGGCTCTGGTGGAACAGGCTCGCCCTCATGTTCGCCAACGAAACCCGCTGCAAGCGCGTTGAGGCCTGGCGGTCCCTCCCCCCATTGACGATGGCGAGATCCTTGAAGCCCCATCACCGATGGATTGCGATTCCACAAGGCCGCACTGAATGAGATCAGTAATCCTGCCCGACATGAAACAGGACGCTGGTTGAATAGTCGTATCGAGGATTCACACTTGTTCTTTCGGCGACTGGAGCGAGCCATGCAGCATTTTCTCCAAACGCAGAATTTGCAGCAATTCAGCCCCGTCCATGCGGCCTTCCACAACCACTTCAACCTGGCGCGCCCCCTCATCAGCAGATGAAAGCTGCAAGACTCGACGCTTGACGGCCCTGGCGCAGCGGAGAGCGCTCCTCGACCAGTCTTCCTAGTCCCAGCTCTTGGTCCGCACAGTGGCGATAATTTCTCATTGAACGGGCAGCGCCCCAGACCCTCACGCGGTCAGACACTTTGAGCAAATTTTAACCAGAAACGATAACGGATATAACACTGATTTCCATAAAAATAATAAAAAACAATAATCTCCCGAAGAGCGCGGCCAATTACCTCATCTTATCGACGACAATTCAATTAAAGAAAGAACTTCCGATGATGACTCTCTTATCAAGTAAAAGATTAAGAAAATATGCCCTATCGTCGTCTATAATTGCACTATCAAGTGCAATATCAGGAATTTCCTATTCACAAGACATAATCCTTGATGATGTATGGAACAATTTTAATCCCGTGATGGAAATCACTAATGAAGAGATAGAACCTTGGAATAATTTTAAATATAAAATTATTGTAGGTGACTGGGGAAGAGCAGATTTATACATAAAAGAAAATGGATATTTAAATAGCCATGAACTTTATGTTGGCCACAATAGAGCTTCATCAAATGGTAGAATCTTAATAAATGGAGCCGGTTCATACTTAGAGAATGTGCAAAAAACTAATAATAGTATATTTATAATAGGCGTCCTAGGCAACGGCAGCATTGAAATGGATCATGGTGCAAGATTATTTGCAAATAAAACTACTCTTTTTGGCACAGAAACTGGATCTTCTGGTTTTTTATATAGCAATAATAACTCAGAAATAGTTATAGATAGCAAAATTATTGTCGGAGATAAAGGAGAGGGAAGAATACAATTATCAAATGGATCGAGTTTAAAAATAAAAAATAACCCACTTATACTAGGAAATTCTTTTGAGAGCAGAAGCAGAGATACAAGTGTATATTTATACAAATCATTATTAGAAGTAGATGGAGAATTAATAGTTGGAAATGAAGGTAGAGCTTCAATTACCAACGATAAGTTGTCAAAAATTATTACAAAATACTATATGATTGCATCAACAGACAGCCAAAACAATTACGGATCAAAATCTGTAGGCACAGTTTCAGTATCTACAGGTTCAATTTTAATGTCCACAGGTGGAGTTTCTGAAATTGGCTCCACGGGAGACGGTACACTTGATATATTCATGGGAGGAAAGGTTTATAATCAAGGAACCGTTATTGGTAGACATGAAACAGGGCGCGGTCGTGTTAGCATTTATGATGCAGATTCCTCTCTTTATGACGCCAAAGAAATAACACTTGGCGGAACAACATCGGGGGAGGCAAGATCTGAGTTAGTCGTATTTAACGGCGGATCAGTTCTTGCTGAAACAATAAATTTATACGGAAAAAACTCTCACGTATATGTTGGTGTTGACAGCAATCATAGCGTAACACCCGGCCATTTTGGTGTAAATAACATCATCGGAAAAGGAAATGGTGGGAATTTACACTTTAGACACAACGCAAAAGACTATTTATTTTTAACAAATATATCTGGAAACATTAAACTATATCAAGAAGGAGGAATGACTATTCTCACCTCCGATAATTCATACACTGGAGGAACAATAATATCGGGCGGCGCCTTGCAGCTAGGCGATGGAGGAACAACGGGGTCCATTGTTGGTGATGTGATCAACGACCGTCGTCTGATCTTTAATCGGTCGGACAACTTGAATTTCAACGGCTCCATCTCGGGCAGCGGCGCGGTCGAACAGCATGGCTCCGGCGTCGTGGTGCTGGGAGGCGCCAACACCTACACAGGCGGCACGCTGATTCAGAATGGCGTAGTGCAAGTGGCCTCCAACGCCAATTTGGGCGCACAGTATGGCGCGCTCAGCTTTTCGAACGGAACGTTACGCAACACGGCCGCAATCTCAACTGAACGCTCGACCTCTCTACTCATGGGCGGCGGTAGATTCGATACACAAGCCGACTTGACTCTGGCAGGCCTGATTTCCGGCTCTGGGGCCTTGTACAAGATAGGCGCCTCGCGTCTGACCCTGACTGCAAACAACATGTACGATGGCGGCACGGTTATATCGAACGGTACGCTGCAGCTGGGCAATGGGGGGACGACGGGAGGCCTATACGGCGACATCGTCAACGGCAGCGTTCTGGCTTTCAATCGTTCCAACACGTGGAAGTACAGCGGCGCGATTCTGGGCGAGGGCGTGATCGAGCAGATCGGAACGGGCGCCACGGTCCTGAATGGCGACAGCAGCGCCTTCACCGGCATGACCAACGTCAGAAACGGCGCCCTTTTGGTGAACGGCAAGTTGGGCGGCTCAGTCGACGTTCTGTCAGGCGGCTCCCTAGGCGGCATCGGACAGGTCGGCTCGACAAGAATCCGCGATGGCGGCGTCTTGATCGGGTACAAAGGAGACACGCTGAATATCGTCGGCGATCTTGTTCTGGACGCCAACGCGCAGATTCATGCCGCCCTGGGTGATCCCGATACACGAAGCCTGTTCAACGTCACGGGCGATCTTGTGCTGGACGGCATCCTGAACATTGAGGATATCGGCGGCTTTAGCCCCGGCGTCTATCGCCTCATCGACTATGCCGGCGCTCTGACCGACAATGGCCTGAAGCTTGGCGTCCTGCCGGTTGGCGCCAACGCAGCCGATATTAAAATTCAACTGGACCCCAATCAGGTCAATCTCATCAACGCCACCGGCGTCAAGTTGAACTTCTGGGACGGCCCGAACACCACAGGCGACGGCGTGGTCAACGGCGGGTCCGGCGTCTGGAACGCTGCCAGCGGCAATTGGACGGCCGCCGACGGCGTATTGAACGGCACGTGGAGCCAGAGTTTCGCAGTCTTCCAGAGCGCACCCGGCACAGTTCAGGTCGACGCCAGCCTGGGCCCGATCAAAGCAGAAGGCATGCAGTTCGTCGTCGACGGCTATCGCATCCAGGGCGACGCCATCACCCTGACCGAGGCCCAAAGCCTGATCCGCGTCGGTTCCGGCTCCCAAAACGACCGGGCGGGCACAAAGGCGACGATCGCCTCGGTGCTGGCGGGCGCGGGCGCCCTGGTGAAGACCGATCTGGGGACGCTGATCCTGGAAGGCCAGAACACCTATGCCGGCGGAACGGCCATTCACGGCGGCACGATCCAGGTGTCGTCCGACGGCAATCTGGGCGCGCGCGGCGCCGCCCTGGGCCTGCATGGCGGCGCGCTGAAGAACACCGCCGCCTTCGAGACGCAGCGCACCGTCGGCCTCAGCACCAAGGGCGGAACGTTTGTCACTGACGCCGATCTGACCCTGGCGGGTGTCGTCGCCGGACCGGGCGCCCTGCACAAGGAGGGCGCCGCCCGCCTGATCATGACCGCCTACAACACCTATGAGGGCGGCACGGTGATCGACCAGGGCGTCCTGCAACTGGGCGCTGGCGGCACGACTGGCTGGATCAAGGGCAGCGTCGTCAACAATGACAGCCTGTCGTTCAACCGCTCTGACGACGTCGCCTTCGATCAGGTGATCTCGGGCAGCGGCTCCGTGGAGAAACTGGGCTCTGGCGTGCTGAAGCTGGAAGCGCAGAACACCTATGCGATGGGCACCTGGATCAACAATGGCGTGGTCGAGATCTCATCGGACGGCAATCTGGGCGATTGGCAGGCCCGCATCGGCTTTAACGGCGGCCTGCTGCGCAACACCGCTGCGTTGGAGAACCGGCGCGACACGGCCTTCTTCGAAGGCGGCGGCGGGTATGACACCCAGGCCGACCTGACCCTGCGCGGCCTGATCTCCGGGCCGGGTGTCATGCGCAAGCTGGGCGACGCCACCCTGACCCTGACCATGGAGAACTTCCATGACGGCGGCGTCATCATCGAGGCCGGAACCCTGCAGCTGGGCGAAGGCGGTGAAATGGGCTCCATCCGGGGCGATATCGTCAACAACAGCCGCCTGGTCTTCAACCGCACCAACACCCTGAACTTCACCGGCGCCATCTCCGGCAGCGGCGTAGTCGAGAAGCTGAGCGAAGGCGTGCTGGTGCTGGAGGGTCAGAACACCTATGCGGGCGGCACCCTCCTGCGCGAGGGCGTGCTTCAGGTCGCCGCCGACGGCAATCTGGGCGCAAAGGACGGCCTGCTGACCTTTGACGGCGGGACCCTGCGCAACACCGCCGCCTTCGAGACCCAGCGCAAGATCACCCTCAACGCCCCCGGCGGCGTGTTCGACACCCAGGCCGACCTGAAGGTCTCCTCCGTCATCTCCGGCCCGGGCGCTCTGACCAAACAGGGCGCGGCCGGGCTGATCCTCAGCGCCGACAACGCCTACGCCGGCGGCACGACGATCAACGCCGGGATCCTGCAACTGGGCGACGGCGGCGCCGCCGGCTCGATCAAGGGCGATGTCGTCAACAACGGCCAGCTGTACTTCAACCGCTCTGACGCCTTCGCCTTTGACGGCGTCCTGTCCGGAACCGGCGGCGTCCAGCAGGTAGGCTCCGGCACGACCACCCTGAGCGCCGACAGCCGCAACCTGACCGGACTGTCCCAGGTCCAGAACGGCGTCCTGGCCGTCAACGGCGTCCTGGGCGGGACCATGCGCGTCGTCAGCGGCCGTCTGCAGGGCACGGGCACGGTCGGCGCCACCACCCTGGAAGCCGGCGGCGTCATCGCGCCGGGCAATTCCATCGGCACGCTGACCATCAACGGCGGCTATGTCGGCAACGGCGGCCTGCTGCAGATCGAAACCGTCCTGGGCGACGACGCCTCCGCCACCGACCTGCTGGCCATCACCGGCCCCACGTCGGGCGCGACCAACGTCAAGGTCGTCAACCTCGGCGGCGCCGGCGCCCAGACCCAGGACGGCATCCGCATCATCAGCGTCAGCGGCGCCTCCAACGGCGTCTTCACCCTGCAGGGCGACTATGTCTTCCAGGGCGATCAGGCGGTCGTCGGCGGGGCCTACGCCTATCGCCTGTTCCAGCACAGCCCCAGCCAGCCCGCCGACGGCCACTGGTATCTGCGCTCCAGCCTGATCGAAAAGCCCAAGCCCCTCTATCAGCCCGGGACGCCGATCTATGAAAACTACCCCCAGGCCCTGCTGGGTCTGAACAGCCTGCCCACCCTGCAGCAGCGTATCGGCAACCGCACCTGGGACGACGACAGCGCCGCCGGAACCGGCGCCGTCACCGAACGCCGCGGCGTCTGGAGCCGCGTCGAAGGCGCCTATCGCGATGTCTCGCCGCGCAGCTCGACCACGGACAGCGCCTTCGACCAGACCTTCTTCAAGGCCCACGCCGGCGTTGATGAAATCATGAGCGAAAGCACCGACGGAGCCCTCGTCGCCGGGGCCAGCGTCCACTACGTCCACGGCAAGACCAACGTCCGCTCCGTCTACGGCGACGGCGACATCCGCACCGAGGGCTTCGGCCTGGCCGGCGCCCTGACCTGGTACGGCGCCAACGGCGTCTATCTGGACGGTCAGGCCCAGACCACCTGGTACAAGAGCGACCTGAAGTCCCGCCTCGTCCAGCAGGCCCTCAGCGACCGCAACCACGGCTTCGGCTACGGCGTCTCCGTGGAAGGCGGCAAACGCTTCGCCCTCAACACCGACTGGTCGCTCACCCCGCAGGCCCAGTTGGCCTACTCCAGCGTCAGCTTCGACACCTTCACCGACGTGTTCGACGCCCGCGTCAGACAGGACCGCGGCGAAAGCCTGCAGACCCGCGTCGGCCTGGCCCTCTCACGCGAGGCCAGCCGCCGCAACGCCGCCGACGGAACCCTCAGCCGCAGCCACGTCTACGGCATCGCCAACCTCTCCTACGACGCCATGGGCGACAGCCGCGTCGACGTCGACCACGCCTATCTCGCCTCCCGCCACGGCCGCACCGCCGCCGAGATCGGCCTGGGCGGATCCTACAACTGGAACGACGACCGATACGCCGTCTTCGGCGCCTCAACCCTCGGGTCCAACCTCAAAGATTTCGGCGACACCTACGCCGTCAAAGCCCAGATCGGATTCCGTATGAAGTGGTAGCCAAACCAAACTCCCCCCAAACTCAAAGGCCGCCCCAAAAGGGCGGCTTTCTTTTTCAGAACAGGAGACGATCATCCCTTACACGAGCAATATAAATAAAATATATAAACCGAAATTCTTAGATACATACTCAAATATAATATAACACAGATATATCTGACTAGTTTTTCATAAATCATGAGTTTGTGACAATTAATTCTATTAATCAATTCCTTCTCTGTTCATATAGAAAGAAAAATAGCAAAGTGGTCACTTCAAACTGCACAAAATCATACCCTCAGCCTAAGTTAACAAGGATCAGATGAATGAAATCTCGATACATGTTGCTTGTCGGCGTTGCCTTGACCATTACAGCCGCGCCTGCAGCCGCCATCGCCCAGCAGGCGACAACCACATTTCCCGTCAGCGCCACCGTCCTGAAGGCCTGCTCGGTCACAGCCAGCGCACTCAACTTCGGCAGTTATGATCCAACTGCGGCTGCGGGCCTTGAAGGCATGACGAACCTCAGGGTCCTGTGCACGGTCGGGACATCCTACACTATCGGACTGAGCCCCGGGACGAGCGCAGGCGCCACTGTGACATCCCGCAAGATGATCAATGGCGAGAACACCCTGAACTACGAACTGTTTCAGGAAGCCGCCCGCACGAACAACTGGGGCGATACGCCAGGCACGAATACGCCCCCTGCAACATCGGCAGGAACAACGGCAAGACAGCACACCGTCTACGGTCGCATTCCAGCGGGCCAGATCGTTCCGGCAGGCGCCTACACCGACACTATCACCGTAAGCGTCAACTATTGATGCAGAATGGCCATGACGGGATGTCGGAATCGATACGCCCTCCTCCCCGCAGCATTCCTGATTGCTGCGGGTGCGGCCCATGCAGGTGAGTTGAAGATACGTCCGGTCCGGCTGACCCTGACGCCAGACGAGCCGGTATCAGCCATGACCTTGCAGAATGACGGCGCCCAGAGCGCGGTCTTCCAGTTGCGCGTCATGGTCTGGCGTCAGGAAAACGGCGAAGATATTTTCGAACCCACCCGCGAGGTGCTGGTCAACCCAGGCCTATTCGAGCTCAAGCCCGGCGCCGATCAGATCGCTCGCTTCGGACTTCAGGCGCGCCAGACGGCGCGACCCGGTTTTTATCGCATTTTCATTCAGGAGGTGCCGGCGCGCCCATCCCATGCAGGCGAGATCATGACGCTGTTACGGATCAGCGTGCCCATCTTTTCCTCCCCCGCCGACGCAAGACCCCACGTGAGCTGGACCCTGCGCCCGACCAGCGACGGTGAACTGGAAGTCGAGATCCGCAATGATGGCGACGCTCACATCCAGATCACGTCCTTGTCCATCAGTGCAGCAGACGGCCGTCAGATCAGCACAAAGCCCATGTCCGTCTATGTGCTGCCGGGCGCATGGCGCCGTGTAAGGCTGGAAACCCTGACGCCTGTCCGTGCAGGCGACAGGCTGAAACTGAGTGCGGAAACAGACCTGATCCCAATGGAAGCCTTCGCCACCGTGGCCGACCAGAGGTGAAGAATCATGAGGGGAACGTACGCCAATATCGTGCTTGCGTTTCTCTCCATCGGCTCGGCTGCAGCCGCTGAGGAAAAGCCGCCGCCACGACCGTCAGACAGCCTCGCCCCCGCGGACGAAATGCTGCTGCTCGGCGTCGTGTTGAACGGGCAGCCACGGTCCAGACCCTATGTCTTCCTGCGCCGCGACGGCCTCCTCTATGCGCGGGTGACCGATCTTGAGGAATGGCGCATCCGAACCCGACCGGACGTCGCCCTGACCCTGGAGGGGCACGGACTGGTCTCACTGGCCGCCCTGCCTGGGCTGAGCGTCTCTATCGACGATGCCGCTCAATTACTGCGGTTGACCGCGCCTGCAGAACTGTTCGAGCCGACGTTTCTCGACGCGCAGACCGGGCGTGTGCGCTCTCTGTCGCCGTCGGCGACGGCAGCCTTCATCAACTATGATGTGGCGCTGGGAACGATGCCAGGCGCGGGAAAGGCTTCTGCTTTTCTGGAAATGGGCGCGTCAAGCAGGGCGGGCCTGTTCGTCAATACGATGACCGTGGGCGATTCAGGCGATCGACCGGCACGGGCGCGACGGCTGGACACCTATTACATACGGGACGATCCGGCCCATCTTACGCGCCTCGTGCTGGGCGACACCGTGACCCGCGCGACGGAGTGGAGCCGACCGATCCGTTTCGGCGGCATAAGATACGGCACGGATTTCGGGCTTCAACCGGGACTGGCGACCTTTCCGTCGCCTGTTTTCGAAGGACGGACCGCGTTGCCGTCAAACGTCGAACTGTACATGAACAACGCCTTGCGGTTCCGGTCTGACGTGAACCCCGGCCCGTTCACCCTGAGCCACCTTCCTCTGATCACAGGCGCCGGGGAAGTGACGCTGGTCGTAGGTGACGCCCTGGGCAATGAGCATCGCGTAACAACGCCCTACTATGTCAGCTCGCGCCTGCTGAGACCGGGGTTAAGCGACTATTCCATCGAGATCGGCGCAGAACGTCGACAGTATGCGATCGAAAGCTTCAACTACGGCACAGCGTTCTTCGCCGGCTCCTACAGGCGCGGTCTGACTGAACGATTGACCCTGGAAACGCGCGGCGAAGTCAGTGGCGACGTCCAGAACTTCGGTGCGGGGTTCAGCGCCGTATGGCCTGCATTGGGCGAGTTCGGCCTTGCTGCGGCGGCGTCGAACGGAAATCACGGCGGCGGCGCAATGGCGCGCGCCTATTTCAGCCACATCTCGCCGAACTGGAACGTATCGGCCTCTTATATGCACGCCGGTTCATCCTTTGCTCAAATCGGCGTGCGCACAAAGGCAGAGCAGATCCTGGAACAGGTCTCGATTTCAACGAGCTTTTCCGTGGGTCGGCATGGCTCCCTGGGCATAGCCTTCATCGCGCTGGAGCGAGGCGACAGACAGCCCACCAAGGTCACATCCGCCAACTACGCCATTCCGCTTGGCGCACGCGCCTTTGTGAACGTCTTCACCCTGTATAGCGAGGCGGGAGACAGGTCAGAGACCCTGGCGGGCGTCGGCCTGACCGTCGCGCTGGGCGATCGCAGCAGCGCCTATGCCCGCGTCGACCATCGGGTCGCCATGGCCGAATACAGACGTAACCCGCCAACAGATCAGGGCTGGGGCTATCGAACATCCGTCAGCACCGGCGACCTGAAACGGCAAGAGATCGAAGCGACATGGGTCGGCAGGCCCGGCCAGATCGTCGCCCAGGCCGTGCATCTGGATGACGATAAGACGGGCGCCAGACTGTGGGGCAGCGGCGGCCTGATTCTGACACGGGATGGCGTGCACCTGTCACGCCGGATCGATGAAGGCTTCGCAATCGTAGAAACGCCGGGCCATTCCGGCGTGCGCATCTATCAGGACAACCGCCCTGTCGGCCGCACCAACACCGCAGGGCGAATGATCGTCACCGGATTGCGCGCCTTTGACAACAACCGCATCAGCCTGGCGATCAGCGACCTGCCGGTTGACATAAGGATGCAGAGTGACGCCCTGGTCGTCACGCCGCCATACAGAGGCGGCGTTCTGGCGCGCTTCGACCTTGCCCGCGACAGGAGCGGGAGCGTGCTTCTGCGCCTGCCCGATGGGCGCGCCGTCGAAGCGGGATCAACCGTTCAGACGCAAAACGCATCCACCTTTGTCGGCTATGACGGCGAAGTCTTCCTGGCCCCCATACGCGAGGGCCTGATGCTGGAAGTCCATCGCCCTCACGGCGTCTGCATTGCAGTGGTCCCCGCCCTTCCATCAGCGGAAATCCTGCCGCAGGCGGGCCCAGTTACCTGCCATCCAAAAGGAGAGCGGCCATGACGCGTCTTTGGATCCTGATGCTGCTGGTGGCAGCCTGCTGCACACTCGCCTTCGGAAAAGAGGCTGAGGCCGCATGTCCCCCGCTGGCGTTCTGCACATGCAGCGTGTCGGCGACAGGCGTCGCCTTCGGAACCTATGATCCTTTTTCCGCTGCGCCGAATGAGGCCACTGGAACAGTGACCGTCAACTGCACCTTCACAATCACGGTCACCACCACCTATGAGATTAGCCTCAGCCCCGGTGACAGCGGCAGTTTCTCAGAACGCCGAATGTCACACGGCGCTTCAAGCCTGACGTACAACCTCTACAACTCATCCGCTCTAAACCAGATTTGGGGCGACGGCTCAGGCCAGAGCCAAACGACGACCGGACGGGTTATCGGCGTCCTCAATCATCACAGAGCATTCACCGTCTACGGTCGCATTCCCACCGGCCAGAATGTGCCTCCCGGCGCCTATACAGACACAATCATAGCGACCGTCGCCTATTGACCCAACGCACAGCGCAGGCCGCAAAAGGCTTTCCGACATTCGATAGTGAAAGAAATGGTGGACGCGACAGGGATTGAACCTGTGACCCCCTCGGTGTGAACGAGGTGCTCTCCCGCTGAGCTACGCGTCCGCTCTGGAACGGGGCGGTCAGTGACTGCGCCGTCGGGAGGCGGGGACATAGCGTGGCCCTTCGACCCACGCAAGCCCAAATGGGCGATCCTCACAAGAAGATCCTGAAATCCAACGACGCTTTCGCAATCAGCCGCCTCATTACGGTTCACAGGGCTGGCCTCCCGCGCCCAACCCGGCTTCATACAGGGGCAAACCAAGCCTTGCGCCGCCCGTATAATGTGTGAATATGAGATCATCTTCAATTTTTGGGGGAGTTCAGTAATGGTTCAGCCGGTCGATCAGACTCAGGAATTGGTTTCGGACTGGGTCGAGGTGACGCAGACCATGATCGACGACTTCGGTCGTGCGACGCTGGACAACGACCCGTTCCACAATGATCCGGCGTGGGCGAAGGAAAACACGCCCTATCGCGGAACGATCGCGTTCGGATTCCTGACGGTGTCGTTGCTGACCCATCTGGCCGCCAACGCCATCGAGGGCGCAGGCGGGAACTTCAAACCTGCCGGCGGCTACTTCCTGAACTACGGATTTGACCGTATGCGTCTGGTGGCGCCGGTGCCGACGGGCAGCCGCGTGCGCGGCCGTTTCGTCAAGGGACCGGAGCATACGGACGAAGCCGGGCGCGTGCGCCGCTCGATGGACGCCGTTGTCGAGATCGAGGGTCGCGAGCGGCCTGCCCTGGTGGCTACCTGGCTCAGCGTCTGGGTGCCTGACAGCGCGATGGAAGAGAGGGCCTGATGTCCAGCGTCCAGCAGCGGTTGATGCCTTCCATGAAGACGTCGGCGGCAGGAGAAGCCCCGCTGCTGACGCTGATTTCCGACTATCCCGCCTGGTATGCCGAACGGACGCCCGATGCTCCGGCGGCAAGCCTGGACGGGCAGGTCCTGACCTGGGCTGAACTGGCGGAGAATGTCGACGCCCTGGCCCGCGCCATGATCGAGGCGGGCATCAACAGGGGCGACCGGGTCGCCATGCTGGCGCCCCCCTCCCCCGACTTTCTGACCGTCTTCCTGGCGACGGCGTCGATCGGCGCGATCTGGGTCGGACTGAACCCGCGCTATCGTCATGAAGAACTGGCCTATGTGGTGCGCGACTGTTCGCCGTCGCTGATCATCGGCCGCCGCCGGGTGGCGGAGCGGGATTACGTCAAGGAGCTGGAAGCGCTGGCCGCCGAATCCTCGGCCGACCTGGTGCTGATCGGCGAAGACGAACTGGACGCCCGCGCCCACCTGCCGCTCGGCGCCTATGTAGCCCAGGGCGCGGCCGTCACGGATGAAATGCTGGCGGAGCGCAGGGCGTCGGTCACGACGCGCGATCCCTGCCTGATCGTCTATACCTCGGGCAGCACGGGCAAGCCGAAGGGCGCCGTCCTGCATCATGAAGGGCTGATCCTGCCCGCGCTCGAACAGGGCGAAACCATGCGCGGCGAACCGCTGTGCATGCTGAACTATCTGCCGATCAATCACATCGGCTGTGTCGGGGACATCAGCGCCCTGGTGCTGGTCAACGGCGGCAAGCTGGCCTTCATGGAGCAGTTCGACGTCGAGGCGGGCCTGAACGCCATGACAGCCGAGGGCGTGACCCTGTGGGGCACGGTGCCGTCCGTGTTTGAAATGACGGTGGCTCACCCGGCCTTTGCCCAGGCGGACCTGTCGGCGGTGCGGCGGGTGTTCTGGGGCGGCGCCGCCATGCCTGCGTCGACAATCAAGGCGCTGATGCCCGTCGCGACCTGCATGGGCACCAACTATGGGCTGACGGAATCCTGCGGCCCCATCACCGCCACCGGCGACATGACCGTGCAGGGCGAGAACGACATCGCCTTCGCCACGGCCTCGGTCGGCCTTCCGACGCGCCATTATGAGGTCCGGCTGCGCGCCGAAAACGGGGCGCTGGTGCAGAACCCCGGCGTGGACGGCGAGATCGAAGCCAGGGGACCGTCGCTGTTCCTCGGCTACTGGAACCGGCCCGACGCGACGGCCGAAGCCTTCACCAAGGACGGCTGGTTCCGCACCGGCGACGTCGGGGCCTGGCTGGAGGACGGCCGCCTGCGCATCACCGGCCGCCTGAAGGAGATGTACAAGTCCGGCGGCTATAATGTGTATCCGCGCGAGATCGAGATGGCCCTTGAAGCGCATCCCGCCATCACCGAGGCCGCCGTGGTGGGGATCGCCGATCCGGTCTGGGGCGAGGTCGGCGTCGCCTTCGTCATCGCCCGCGGCACCGTTGACGAGGCGCAGCTTCAGGCCCATTGCCGCCATCGTCTGGCCAACTATAAAATTCCCAAACGCTTCGTGATCGCGCCGGACCTGCCGCGCCTGCCGGTCGGCAAGGCAGACAAGATGGCCCTGCGCCGTCTGGCGCTGGAGGACTGATGGACGCCGCTGTCGAGACGACGAACGCCATGGGGCGGGACAAGCCCCTGCGCCCGCGCCTGCTGGCCGGATATGGACTGGCCAATATCGGGCTGGCCTGTTTCCTGATCACGCCGCAGTTGCTGCTGCTCTACTTCCTGACCGATACCCTGGCGGTGCCGGCGGCGACGGCGGGTCTGGTGCTGATGCTGCCCAAGATCTGGGAGGTGGTGTTCGACCCTGTCGTCGGCCTGATGTCGGATCGGCTGCGCGGCCGGATGGGACGGCGCTGGCCCCTGATGGCGGCGGGCGCGGCCCTGTTTCCGCTGGGCTTTGCGGCCATGTTCGCCCCGCCGACGCATCTGACCGGGTTCGGGGCCGTGGTCTGGGTGATGGCGGCCTATATGGCGGCGACGACGGCCTATGCCCTTTTCTCGATTCCCTATGCCGCCATGCCCGGCGAGATTTCCCGGCGCCAGCAGGACCGAACCCGCGTCGTCGCCTGGCGCGTGGGCTTTCTGGCCGTCGGCCTGATGATCGCGGGCGGCGTCTCGCCCCTGCTGGTCGACATGGCGGGCGGCGGAAGGCCCGGCTATGCCGTCATGGGCCTGTTGCTGGCGCTGATGGCGGGCGGCGCCCTGCTGGGATCGCTGCGCGCGGTGTGGAAACTGCAGGACCGCAGCCGGGATTTCGGCACGCCGCTGAAGCCGGTCAAGGCGCTGGCCGCCGGGGTGCGCGCGACGCTGGGCAATCCGGCCTATCGCTTCCTGTGGATCGGCTACGCCTTCCAGACGGTCGCCATGGGCGCCCAGTCGGCGATGATGCCCTATGCCGTCACCTATCAGATTCAGGCGTCATCCGGCGTGCTGGCCCAGCTGTTCGTGGCTGGAGCGATCGTTCAGGTCGCGGCCATGCCCCTGTGGGTCAAGATCGCCGACCGCTGGGGTGCGACGCGCGCCGCCATCGGCGCCGCCGGAGCCTATGCACTGGCCACGCTGGGCTATGTGCTGTGCGGACCGGGCGATGTGGCGCTGGCGACGGTCGTGGCCGCGCTGGCGGGACTGGGTCAGGCAGGGTGCTACGTCCTGCCCTTCGCCCTGATGCCCAGCGTCGTCGCCGCTCGCGATCAGAACGAGGCCGAGGCCAATCTGGGCCTGCTGACGGCGGTGTGGGTGTCTGGCGAGAAGCTGGGGCTGGCGCTGGGCGGCGCTGCGGCGGGCGTCCTGCTGGGACTGGCGGGCTATGTGTCCGGCGGGCAGGCACAGCCTGAGTCGGCGCTGAAGGCCATTCCCCTGCTGTTCGCGGCGGGGCCGGCCCTGATGCTGGCGTGCAGCGCGCCGCTGATGCTGATGCTGGACCGGCTGCGTCGCCGTCAGGGCCGACCGCTGTAGGGCGGCCGCCGCCTCAGGCGGCGCTTCCGGCCGCCGGGCGCGAGGAACGCGACAGGAAGCCCGCCAGCCGAAGGGCCGCCTCGGGCAGGGCCTCGCCCCCGGTATAGTCGTTGATCGGCGCGTCGCCATAGGCCAGCTGGTGCCAGACCACGGTCACGGCGTCGGCCAGGATGTCATCGGCGTCAGCGCCGATGCGCGCCAGCACCTCGATGAAGGATTCGTCGGGCAGAACGATCATCTTGCGGGCGATCTCATCGGCCATGGCGACCAGCATATAGCCCGCCAGACGCACGGCGTCCGGGTCGTCATCGGCGCGGCGCCGCTGGATGCTTTCGGCCACGGCCTCGGCCCAGCGGCGGTTGATCTTCTGGGTGATCTGCAGGAACTCGGGAACATAGTCGCCGACCTGGAAGACGCACTTCATCAGGCCCGGGTTCTCGCGGCAGACGCGGAACCACAGACGGTTGGTCGAGCGGATCCGCGCAAAGGGCGTATCGCCCGTGGCCAGCGTCATCGCCTTGGCCACATAGTCGTCGAAGAAGCGGTTCAGCGCCTCTCCCGAAATCTCGACCTTATCCTTGAAGTAGACGTAGAAGGAGCCTTCGGCCACCTCGGCCTGGGCGGTGATGTCGCCCACGCGCATGGCGTGATAGCCGCGCTCTTCCAGCACCTGCGCCGCTGACAGCAGAAGACGCGCACGCGTGCGCTGTCCCTTGAGCCGGGGCGGATTGTCCCGCAGTTCGGCTGCCAGATAGGAGGAGTAGCTCTGCAGTTCCATCAACGCCCCGTCTTCGACGAGGTCGGATCACGCCCCAGCCCGCCGTTTCGATCAAGTAGGGGCGACGCCGGATAGCATCCGGCGCCGCCAGCCCCCTTAGTAACGCAAACGAAGATAGACGCCAGCGGAGCGGGGCTCGCCCATCGACACCCGGTCCATGCCCAGGGCCTCCAGATTGACGATGCCGCGCTGATAGACTTCGTCCGTCAGGTTGCGCGCCCACAGGCCGACCTCGGTCTTGCCGTCCGGCAGCGCCCAGCCCAGCTCGCCGTTGACGGTCCAGTAGCCGTCCTGGCTGAGCCGCTCGACGTTGCCCGAGCTGAAGTAGAACTTAGAGCGATACGACCCCGACAGGGTCATCAGCAGGTCGCCCTTGTCCGCCAGGCTGTGCTGATACGACACAGCCCCGTTGAAGGTGAACTCAGGCGCAGTCGGCAGGCGGTTGCCCGAGAAGTCCTCTCCGACCGAGATGTAGTTCTTGTATTCGCTGTCCAGAACGGCGGCGCCCAGCGAGATGTCCAGCCCCTTCATCGGCGCGACGGTCAGCTCGATTTCGGCGCCCTTGATGACGGCGTCCGAGGCGTTGTCGAGGATCGGCACGCTGGTCGGGCCGCGCACGACGTAGCTGTAAACCTGCAGATCCTGATAGTCGTAGTAGAAGGCCGCCGCGTTCAGGCGCGCGCGACGCCCGAACAGCTCGCTCTTGAAGCCAATCTCATAGGCGTTCAGCACTTCATCGTCATACGGACCCAGATCCTGCACGTCCGTGATCATGCCGCCCGCAAAGCCGCCGCTCTTGTAGCCGCGGTTGTAGCTGACATAGGCGCGCGAGTTGTCGCTGATGTCATAGTTCAAGACGGCGCGACCCGAGATGCTCTCGAACGACTTGGAGCCGTGGAAATCGACCAGGGTCACGCCCGCCTCGGTGAAGCGGCTGTGATAGTCCATGGTCTTGTCGTCGCGCGACCAGCGCAGGCCCGCGACCAGCGACAGACGGTCGGTCAGCTTGTAGTCGACCTCACCGAAGACAGCGTAGCTCTCGGTCTTCAGATCGTGCGGATAATAGACGCTGCCCACGCCCATCGCGACGCCGGTCATCGGGTCCGGCAGGGTGTTCAGCAGATCAAGCCCGATCTCGAAGGTGTTGTCCGACTTCAGGCTGTCGTTCATGTAGAAGACGCCTGCGACCCAGTCGAAGCGGCCGCCGCTGTTGGACTGCAGGCGGAACTCCTGGGTGAACTGGTCCTGATCGACGCGGTAGAAGCCCTTGATCAGATTATTCGGGCCTGAATCCGTATTCTCGTCGTCGCGGTGACGGGCGCTGACGAAGCCGGTGACCGACACCAGCGACAGCTGGCCCAGATCGACCGTGGTGGTGACGTCGGCGTTGAACAGCTTCAGCCGGTCGCGGCCTTCCATCGAATAGTCGCCCGCATAGGGATCGCCGTCCGTGTCGACATAGCCCAACGCATCAGTGCAGGCCGAGGTGCCGTAGAAGGCCGGCAGGCACCAGCCGTCAGCCCCCGTCGCCTCGGCCGTATGGGGGATCAGCCCCCTCGCCTGCCCCTGCAGGGCGCCGTTGCGGCTGTTGCCGCCGCCGACGTGGGCCAGAACCTCGACCCGGTCGTTGGGCGTATAGAGCAGCGACATCCGCGCGGCCCAGCGGTCGGCGTCGTTGACGTTGTGGCCGGTCAGGCGGTTCTTCGTATAGCCGTCGTCGCGGACGTAGTTGGCCGCCGCGCGGAAGGCCAGAACGTCCTCGATCACCGGGCCGCCGACGCCGCCTTCCAGCTCCAGCCGCTCGCGCGAGCCATAACGGGCGGTCAGGTCAGCCGTGTAATAGTCGGTCGGACGACGGCTGGTGATGTTCAGGGCGCCGCCCGTGGTGTTGCGGCCGAACAGCGTGCCCTGCGGCCCGCGCAGCACCTCGACCTGCGACAGGTCGAAGAAGGAATCCAGCTGCATGATCGACGAGCCGCGGATCACCCCATCCACATAGACGGCGGTCGGGCTGGGGTTGGTGGGGTTGAAGTCGTTCGAACCGACGCCGCGGATATAGACCTTGGGCGCAACGGACGAATCGCCGCCGTGGACCTGAAGACCCGGCGCCAGACCGCTTAATTCCAAAACGTTATTCACATTCATCCGGTCGAGATTTTCGCCCGAATAGGCTGTAATGGAGATCGGCACGTCCTGCAGATTCTGTGCGCGGTGACGCGCCGTCACGACAATGTCGCCAACTGTTGCGACATCAGAGGCGGCGTCCGGCTGAACTTGGGCGGTCTGTGCCTGGGCATTCGCGGCAAAGGCGATCGCCACAGTGCATACGGCTCCGAACAGGCTGGTCTTGTTCACGCTTCTTCCCCTAAAACGCCTCTGACTATCGTTAGAATTAAATATGAGGCCAGATTCATATACGCCTCATCCGACTATTGCTGTCAATGCAACCGACAGGTTGGAATACAGGCCCGCCGATCAACCTGACGGATGGAATCCATAAGCTATTGATCGACACGCGAAAAGTGTATCGGCACAAAAGACACACGCCGCCGCTTTTTTGAAAAACCATGCAGGGACAGGCCTCAGCGGTCCCGCCCCTGCCCGCCGTTACAGCGTATTCTTGTGAACCCGCCCGCCCTTCATGATCAGCCTCATGTTGCGATCCGGGTCAGCGATGATCGAGATATCGGTCAGCGGATCGCCCTCGACCACCAGAAGGTCCGCATAGGCGCTAGGCGCGATCCGCCCCAGCCCGGCCGGATAGGGATTGCGCGGCCCGGACAGGTTCAGGATACCGGCGTTGCCGCCCGTCAGCAGACGAAGCACCTCGGCGTCGCCATACCAGCGCGCGAACTTGGCCAGTTGCCGTCCCTGCGTCGTCGCCCCCTTGGGGCTGAACAGGATATCGGTGCCCAGCGCCATCTTCACCTTGTGCTTGCGGCCCCACTCGACCGCCATGGCCGTGCCCTGAGCAATCGCCTGCTGCTGGGCGCGCTGCTCGGCCGAGGCGTAAACATTGGCGTCTTCATCGGCCAGGAAGGGCTGAATGCTCCACCAGGCCCCGGCGTCGGCCATGCGGCGCACCGTTTCCTCGTCCGCCAACTGGCCGTGCTCGATGGACTTCACGCCCGCGGCGAGGGCTCGCTGGATGCCCCCCGGCGTATAGGTGTGAGCGCAGACATAGACGCCCCAGTCCGTCGCCGCCGACACGGCCGCCTTCATTTCCGCTTCGGAATACTGCAGCGCATCGACCGGATCATAGGTCGAGGCGACGCCGCCGCCCGCATGAATCTTGATCTGGCTGGCGCCCAGCATCAGTTGCTCGCGCACCCGGCGCAGCACCTCGGCCTCGCCGTCTGCAATGGCGGCGATGCCCGCCTGCTCGCCGACACTGAGAGGGCTCTGCGCGGTGCGCGGCAGATCCGTCCGCATGCGGAAATCGCCATGACCCGACGTCTGGGAAATCATCGCGCCCGAAGGATAGATGCGCGGCCCGGCGAAACGCCCCTCGTCAATCGCCCGCTTCAACGCAAAGCTGGGCCCGCCCATGTCGCGCACGGTCGTAAACCCGCGCATCAGAGTCCGCTCGGCTTCCTGAGCGGCGACCAGATGCAGATAGGGAATGTCGGCGGTCATCGCCGCCATCTGGGAAATGCCGACCAGCATGGTGTGCCAGTGCGCATCGATCATGCCCGGCATCAGAACGCGCCCGCCGCAATCGACCACATCGGCGTCCGCCACCGCCTCGCCCGCTGGAACAAGCGCCTGAATGCGGTCGCCGACGATCAAGACATTGCGCCCCTCGATCAGGCGGGTGCTGGCGCCGTCGAAAATCCGGACATTGGTCAGCAGACGCGGTTTGGCGGCGTCCTGCGCAAAGGCTGGCAGCCCGGCCGCAGCGAACCCCGCCGTCGCGCCCGCCAGAACCGCGCGCCGCGACATTCCTTCCATACGCGCCAGTAGTTTCTGCGCCTGCGGACTGTGACAGGCGCAAGTCGCACCATGATGCAGACTGCGCGTCCGTGAGACTCCACCGAACCAGGTTTTCACAGGCCCATCCTCATCCATCACGCGGCGCGCGCCGCAGCTCTGACGATAAGAACAGTTACGCTAGGCGGAATCCACAGGGCAGAAGGAATTCGCAGGATACAGCTGCAAAAAACGCAGGACGCAAATGCCGTCGCCGGTCGCAGACCTGTCGCGCAGCAGACCAGCACCGCCATAAACGCGAAATGTCATATGAGCTGTGATATGGCTTCGCCGGTTTCAGCAGGTCTTCCTGCTAACCCGTTGAAAGGAAGTGGTACGCCCCCCCGGGCTCGAACCGGGGACCCTCTGATTAAAAGTCAGATGCTCTAACCAACTGAGCTAGGGGCGCACATCGCGTTTGCGAAGAGGCGCGGAACATACGGATGGGTTCCGCGGCGGGCAAGAGGAAATTTCAGTAAATTTTCCAGCGTGAAAACAACACTCTCGCCAGACGGAAAAGCCTCTGCAAAGCGCCTTCACCCTGTCGATTCACTCCGGGTTCACATCGATCAGTTAAATGCCCGCAATGGGGGAACCGGCGTGTCTTCCCGACGTTTCCAGCCCTCAAGAGGGGGCCACATCATGAACCGACCCATGTTGAATCGAATCCTGATCGGCGCCGCCCTGTGCGCCACCGGCTTTCTGGCCGCCTGCGAACAGCCCTACAGCGAGCCCGAGCCGGTAGAGGCCCCCGCCCCCGTCGAGGCGCCTGCCGCCGAAGACGCCGCCGCGCCGGTCGTCGCCGAAACCCCGGCCGCGCCCGCGCCTGTCACGCCCGTCGAGGCCCTGCCGCCCGACCAGCGCTCATCAGAACAGACAGTCCAGCCCGAAAGCGATACGCTGTTTTACTGATTCCTCCGGCGAACGGGACTAAGCGCCCGAGATCGTCACGCAACCAGGGTCCGGATTTGACGTCGAGGCTTCCCCTCCTTCTTGCTGGCGCAGCCTTATGCGCTCTTGCAAGCCAGGCCGCCGCTGAACCCCGTGCGCAGATTCGCGGTGAAGTAGACGGCGATCTGAAACGTCAGCTCCAGCAGGCGATCGGTGATGTGGACGGCGCGCCGTCCAACCGGTTCGAAGCGCGGCGCCGCGCCCATGCGGCGCTGACCTCGGCTCAGGCCCTGTTGCGGTCCGAAGGCTATTATCAGGCCGAGGTCGAGGAACTGGTCGAGGGCGACGACAAGCCCGTTGCCGCCGTTCAGATCACGCCCGGCCGCCGCTTCCTGCTGGGGGAAACCTCAGTTAACTGGAGCGCGCCCGCGCCGGACGCCGAGACCAGCAGCGCCGTCATAGAAGATATCCGCCTGGAGCCCGGCGAACCCGGCCGCGC
Organism: Brevundimonas diminuta; assembly: GCF_039673845.1. Taxonomy (GTDB): domain Bacteria; phylum Pseudomonadota; class Alphaproteobacteria; order Caulobacterales; family Caulobacteraceae; genus Brevundimonas; species Brevundimonas diminuta_E. Next base: position 348,849 of record NZ_JBDJMK010000001.1, read on the forward strand.
CGCCAACATACTGGAGGCCGAAGGTCGGATCGTCGCCGATCTGAGCCGTCGCGGCTATGCGGACGCAGTCGCCCTGCCCCGCCGGGTCGTCGTCGATCACGCCACATATCTGGTGGAGCCGGGCTTCAACATCGCCTCGGGCGAACTGGTCCGACTGAACGGCATCCAGTTGCGCACACGCGGGCCCAGCCGCGAGAACTGGGTCATGGGTCTGGTCCCTTGGAAGGAAGGCGACCGCTATGATCCCGAGGATGTCGCCGAACTGGAGCGGCGGCTTCAGGACACCGGCGTCTATGACTCGGTCAGCGTCTCCCTGTCGCCGCTGGACGACACGCGCCCGGACGGGCTGCGTCCGGTCGTGGTCAGCCTGGCCGATCGTCCGGTCAGCCTGCTGGAGGCCGGTGCCTCCTATTCGACCTATGAAGGCATCGGCGTCGATATCTTCCGCACGCGCTACAACCGGTTCGGGCGCGCCGACACCCTGCGTTACGGCGCGCGGATCGCCAGCATCGACAGCCGTATCGGCGGCGAGTGGTCCCAGCCTCACTGGCGCAAGCCGGGCCGCACGCTGAAGCTGTCGTCCTATATCGTCAACGAACAGACCGACGCCTATGACCGCAACGCCCTGACCCTGGCGGCGGACCTGTCACAACGCTTGGGCAAGACGTCCTGGTTCAGCTATGGCGTCGGCGTCGATGCGGGCCGTTATAAAGAGCACCGCTATGATCCGGTCAGCCAGGCGCCGATCACCTTTGACCGCGATCTGGCCATCGTCACCCTGCGCGGCAGCGCCTTCATGGATCGCACCAATGATCCGCTGAACCCGACGCACGGCTATCGACTGTCGCTGTCGACCCAGCCGACGGCGGTGACGGGCGAGGACACGGTGGTGTTCCTGCGCACAGACGGCATGGCGACGACCTATCGCCCGGTCGGCGCAGACGCCAAGACGGTGCTGGCCGGTCGGGTGCGCATCGGCTCCATCATCGGCGGCGAGGAACTGACGGTGCCGTCGGATCGTCTGTTCTATTCCGGCGGCGGCGGCTCAGTGCGCGGCTATTCCTATCAGAGCATCAACCCGCGCCTGCCCAACAACCGCCCGCGCGGCGGTCTGTCGCTGTTCGAGTCGTCGTTTGAAGTGCGGCGCGACATCGGTGAGAAATTCCAGGCCGTAGCCTTTGTCGACGGCGGCGCCGTGGGCTTTCAGGCGACGCCGAACCTGAACAACATGCGCTATGGCGCGGGCGTCGGCGTGCGTTACAAACTGCCGTTCGGCCCCGTGCGCGCCGACATCGCCTTCCCGCTGAACAAGCGTGAGGGCGACTCCGAATTCCAGCTCTATCTCAGCATCGGCCAGGCGTTTTGACCGACACACCTCCGCCTCACGAAACGGGCGCAGACGCCGCCGAAACGCCAGCCAAAAAGGCGAAGCGCAAACGCACGCGCCTGCAGATGGCCGCCTTCATCGGCGGAATGATCGTCGCGGGCCTGCTGGCGCTGGTGATCGTGCTGACGGTGGGCGGGCGGATGTATCTGCTGTCCGATTCCGGGCGCAACCTGGTCACCAGCTTTGTCGCCGGAAAGAAGATCAGCCGTTACGGCCGCATCAATGTCGAGGGGCTTCAGGGCGACCTGTTCAGCGATTTCCGCCTGAAGCGCGTCACCGTGACCGATGAAAAGGGCGTCTGGCTGGAAGCCAGCGACATCCACGTCGACTGGTCCTACTGGCCGCTGCTGGGCCGCCGTTTCCACGCCAAGGACATCAGCGCGGGCCAGATCCGCGTCCTGCGCCGCCCGGAACTGGAGCCGCCGGGCGAACCGGGCGGGCCGCAGCCCATCGACATCAATGTCGACCGCTTCAGCGCCAATATCGAGCTGATGGAGGACTTCTCCAAGGAATACGGCCGCTGGACCCTCAGCGGCGACGCCGCCATTCCGCGCAAGGGCGTCAAACAGGCCAACGTCAACGCCTACAGCCTGAACCGCAAGGGCGACTATCTGCGCCTCGCCGCCGCTTTCGGCGACAAGCCCGCCGACCTGCGCGTCAACCTGCGCGCCAATGAAGCCCAGGGCGGCCCCATCGCCGGGGCCCTGGGCTATTCGCCGAACCAGCCGTTCTCGGCCGTCGCTGTGGTCAATGGCGAGGTCGTGGACGTGGCGGTCCAGACCGGCCAGTTCCGTCCCCTGCTGGTCAAGGGGACCTATGGCGACAAGGGCGCCCGCGTGTCGGGCTATGCCGACTTCTCGGGCTCGGACCTGCTGGAGCCCTTTATCGAGCGCATCGGCCGCACGGCGCGCTTCGGCTTCGCCATGACGCCGGACGCCAGGCGTGAAGACTATCAGGGCGTGGCCTGGCGCCTGTATGCCGACAATATCGAATCCAGCGCGCGCGGCCTGATCCGCACAACGGACAACACCGCTCCTGAAGGCGTCAGCCTGGAGGTGAAGACCCCCTCGCTCAGCCGTCTGGTAGGCAGCCCCATCGCCGGTCCCGCCGCCTATACGGGCGTGTTCAAGGGCGACGCCAATGTCTGGACCCTGCAGGGGTCGGCCAGCCTGCAACAGGCCGACATCGCCTCCTATCGCGCGACGCGAATCTCAGGCCCGGTGAACATCGCCGCCAACAAGGGCCGCATCGATGTGACGACGGACGTTCAGGCGGCCGGAGGCTCATCTGCGGGCATCATCGGCGGCCTGCTGGGCGCCGCCCCGCGCATCCAGTTGGAAGGCACCCGCATGGCCGACGGCGCCATGCTGCTGAAGAAGATCGACGCGCGCGGACAGGGCCTGACCCTGACCGGATCGGGCGGACGCACGCTGAACGGCGGGCTGAACTTCAACGGCCGCGCCGACCTGACCGACCTGTCGCGCATCCAGCCGGGCGCGCGCGGCGCCTTCGGCGGCCCGATCCGCGCCGCATCGGCCAAAACGGGCGCGCCCTGGACCCTCAGCTTCGACGGTCGCGGCTCGCGCATGGCCATCGGCATGGAAGAGCTGGACCGCCTGCTGGGCGCCGCCCCGCGCCTTCAGTTGGCCGGGTCGCTGAACAACAACGTCATCTCCATTGATCGCGGCGAGCTGACAGGCGCGGCCGGACGCGCCGGCGCCAAGGGCCTGATCGAGGGCGCCAAGATGCGGCTGGCCCTGAACTGGAACGCCCACGGGCCATTCGGCGTCGGCCCCGTCGCCATCGACGGCGCCATGTCGGGCGACGGCGCCCTGACCGGCACCCTGGCCCAGCCGCGCGCCGACCTGCGCGCCGCCTTCGACAAGGTCGAGGCGGGCGGACTGATCCTGACCAAGGCCGATCTGATCCTCAGCTTCCGCAAGGGCGCCGACGCCTCTGACGGGCGGGTGGTGCTGAACTCCGGCTCCAACTATGGACCGGCGCGCGCCTCGGGGAACTTCTTCCTGGGCGGGCCGCGTCTGCGCCTTTCGGACGTGGACGTGAACGCGGGCGGGATCACGGCCCAGGGCGACGTCGCCCTGTCGAACAACTTCCCCTCCAGCGCCGATCTGACCTTCACGGCGCGTCAGGGCGCCTTCCTGGCCACGGGCGAGGCCAACGGCCGCGTGCGCCTGACTGAAGGCGCGGGCGATCAGACCGCCGTGCTGGACGTCACAGGCCGCAACATACGCCTGACCGGTCAGGACTGGACCCTGCGCAACCTGTCGCTGAAGGGTCAGGGCACGCTGGACCGCCTGCCCTTCACCCTGGCCGCCGATGTGGGCGGCGAAAATCCGGTGCAGTTCAACGGCTCGGGCGAATACGCCCGCCAGAACGAGGCGCACAGCCTGACCCTGCGCGGCGGCGGTCGTGTGCGCGACATCGCCTTCACCACCCGCGCGCCTGCTGTCTTCGCTCTGAACGGCGACGGCCGCGTGGCCCGTGTGGATCTGGGCGTCGGCGGCGGCTTCCTGACCGGCGAACTGAAGCAGGACAGCAAGGGCAGCGTCATCCAGGCCGACCTGAACAATGTCGAAATGGGCTCACTCGTCCCCGACCTGCGCGGTCAGGTGACGGGCCGCCTGTCCCTGCAGGGTCAGGGCGACAGCCTGAGCGGATCGGCCAATGTCGATCTGAGGCGACTGCGCAGTCTGGACGCGCCCAGCGGTCTGGCGGTCGACGGCGCGCTGAACGCCGACCTCAGCGGCGACACCCTGCGCCTGCAGGCTCAGGCGCGGAACGGCACGACGGTTCAGGCCTCGGCGGACGTCACCCTGCCGGTCGAGACTTCGGCCGCCCCCTTGCGTCTGGCCATCGCCCGGACCCGCGACCTGTCGGGTCAGGTGTCCATCCGCGGTCAGGTCCAGCCGATCTGGGACCTGTTCCTGGGCGGCGCCCAGTCGCTGTCGGGTCAGGTCAATGGTCAGGCGAGCATCGCCGGCACCCTGAACGCGCCGCGCCTCAACGGCCGTCTGGACCTGAACGAGGGCGCTTTCCGCGACAGCATGACCGGCCTGCGCCTCGAAAACGTGACCCTGGCCAGCCGCTTCAACGACAGTCAGGCCGTCATCGAACGCTTCCAGGCCACCGACGGCCAGAAGGGCGAGGTGTCGGGCAGCGGCGATCTGGGCCTGCGCGAGGGTTCGCCCTCGACCCTGCGGCTGGAGCTGACGCGGTTCCGGGTCATCGACAATGATCTGGCCAAGGCCCGCGCCAACGGCCGCCTGACCGCCGTGCGCGGCGCGGACGGCAACATCCAGCTGACCGGCGACGTGAACATCGACGAAGCCCAGATCTCGCCCGACATGCCCGGCTCAACCGGCATCGTCAAAATGGACGTGGTCGAGATCAACCGTCCCGGCGGCGACCCGGTCGAGGTCGAGAAGAAGGCCAAGGGCGGCCCGCAGATCGGCCTCAACATCAACCTGACCGGCCGCGAAATCTATCTACGCGGACGCGGGCTGAACGTCGAACTGCGCGCCGACGCCCGCGTGCGCGGAACCATCGCCCAGCCCGAGCTGAGCGGCACGGCCAATGTGGTGCGCGGCGACTATGAGTTCTCGGGCAAGCGTTTCGTGTTTGACGACCGTGGATCGGTCACCCTGTCGACCGATCCGGCGCGGATCCGCCTGAATCTGGAGGCCGTGCGCGAGGACCCCGCCCTGACCGCCGTCATCAAGGTCACGGGCACGGCCGCCTCGCCGAAGATCGAGCTGACGTCCAAGCCGGAACTGCCGCAGGATGAAATCCTGTCGCGGGTGCTGTTCGGCCGGTCGGCGGCGCAGCTGTCGCCGTTCGAGGCGGCGCAACTGGCCTCGGCCGTGGCGTCCCTGGCGGGCGGCGGCGGCTTCGACGTGGTCGGCAACCTGCGCGAGCTGGCCGGGCTGGACCGACTATCATTCAGCGGCGAGGCGTCCAGCCTGACCGTCGCCGGCGGCCGCTACATCACCGACGACATCTATCTTGAGGTCATCGGCGGCGCCGAGCGCAGCGCGGCGGTCAAGGTCGAGTGGCAGGTCCGCCGCAACCTGGCCGTCACCTCCCAGTTCGGCGGCGAAGGCGACACCGCCCTGTCGGTCCGCTGGCGTCGCGAAGGCCCCCGCCCGGGCGGCGACCGACGTGACCGCAGGCCCAACGCCTCCGCGCGACGCTAGAACAGACAACCCGGCCTGATCGCCGGGTTGTTTTTCGCCCATTTTGTTCTTGCTTTGTTCTAGACCGTTCCGCATCATGCGGCCATGAACAAGGCGATCAATGGACGCGGCGCCCGTTCCAACGCCTCGGGCCGGTATGAAGCCGACCAGCGCGAGGACTGGGACGACGGCTGGACAGATCAGGACGAGGCGGCCGCCCCGCTTCGCACCACCCTGTCCCCGGAACACGCCCGCACCATCATCGCCCGTAATACAAGTCCCGACGTCGGCTTCGATCGCTCCATCAACCCCTACAAGGGCTGCGAACATGGCTGCATCTACTGTTACGCCCGTCCGTCCCATGCCTGGATGGGCCTATCCCCGGGCCTGGATTTCGAGAGCCGGATCTTCTTCAAGCCGGACGCCGCGCGTCTGCTGGAACGGGAGCTCTCAAAACCGCGATACGTCTGCCGGCGCATCCACATAGGCGGCAACACCGACCCCTATCAGCCGGTTGAACGCAACACCCGTTCGACCCGCTCGATCCTTGAGGTCATGCAGCGTTTCAATCAGCCGTTCAGCATCATCACCAAGTCGGTGCTGATCGCGCGTGACGCCGACATTCTGGGCGACATGGGACGACAGGGGTTGGCCTCGGCCTATGTCTCCATCACCACCCTGGACCGCAGGCTGGCGCGGGCGATGGAGCCGCGCGCCTCAACACCCGCCAAGCGGCTTGAGGCGATCAGCCGTCTGGCCGAGGCCGGATGCCCGGTCGGCGTCGGCTTCGCGCCGGTCATTCCGGGCCTGAACGATCATGAGCTGGAGGCTGTGCTTGAAGCGGCGCAGAAGGCGGGCGCGACCTCGGCCATGTATGTGACGCTACGGCTGCCGCTGGAGATCAAGGATCTCTTCCGCGAATGGCTGGCCGACGCCCGCCCCGAGCGCGCGGCGCGGGTCATGTCCCTGATCCGCCAGACGCGGGGCGGCAAGGATTACGACCCCGACTGGTCACAGCGCATGAAGGGAACCGGCCCGGTGGCCGAACTGATCGCCACGCGCTTCAAGGCGGCGATCAAACGCTATGGTCTGGATGCGCCGCGTCCGGCGCTGGACGTCAGCCGCTTCCGCGTTCCCGCCGACGCCCGGCCGCAACTGGAACTATTCGACCTGGCCTGCTGATCAACGCCTGAATACGCCGACCAGTTCGATGTGCGTCGACCAGATGAACTGGTCAATCGGCGTGACCTGCTCCAGCCGGAAACCGGCGTTGACCAGAACGCGCGCGTCGCGGGCGAAGGTCTGGGGATTGCACGATACGCCGACAATGATTGATGCCTTCGTGCCCGGCAGCTGCTGCGTCTGCTCCAGCGCGCCCGCGCGCGGCGGGTCCATGACGATGGCCTCGCATCCCTTCAGGTCGAAGGGCGACAGCGGACGCCGGAAAAGATCGCGCGCCTGAGCCTCGATTCCCTTCAGCCCCTGCGCCGTGCCGAGGCCTGCCTTCAGGGCGGCGATGGAGGACGCGGCGGAATCAGCGGCCGTCACGCTTGCGACCTCGGCCAGAGGAAAGGTGAATGTGCCTCCGCCGCAGAACAGGTCGGCGACCTTCTTGGCGCCCCGCACCGCCTGCACCGCACGCTCGACCATGGCCGCCTCGGCGACGGGCGACGCCTGAAGGAAACCGCCAGGGGGAAGCGGCACAGACGCGCGCCCGAACCGCACGCGCGGCTGGCGCGCCATGACCAGCGTATCGCCATCCAGACTGAGCCGCGCCAGATCCGCCTCGGCCGCCGCCGCAATGGCCATGGCCAGTTGATCGCCGTTCAGCCCGCCCGAACGCTTCTCCACGCCTGTCACATCGACATCCAGCCCCGCGTCGGTCGCCGTGACGTGCAGGGTCGGCGCTGATTTGGGATGCCCCAGAAAAGGCTCTGCAACCCTTGCCAGCGCAGGCAGCGCCGCCGTCAGGCGCGGGTCGGACAGCGGGCAATCCGTCAGTTCGACCACCCGCCACGACTTGCGCGCCTTGAAGCCCAGAATGACGCGGCCGTCCGGCCCCTTGCGGGCGTGCAGCGCCAGTCGGCGTCTGGCAGCCAGCGGCGTGGCCACGGTCGCCTCGACTTCGGTCTCCAGCCCTTCGCGTGACAGGGTCTGGATCACCACCTCGCGCTTCCACGCCAGATAGGGTTCCTCGGCCCAGTGCTGCAGCGGCGCGACGCCGCATTCGGCATAGGTCTGCGAATGGATTGGGCGCCGGTCGGGGCTGGCCTCAATCAGGTCGAAAGGCCCGGCGCGGCCGTCGTGGACCTCTGCGGCGACCACCTCGCCCGGCAGGGCGCCCGGCACGAAGACGGAGCCGTCTGCGGTGTCGGCGATTCCATCGCCCTGATGGCCCATGCGGGATATGGTCAGCGTCTGCATCATGGGCGGCTTCTAGCCGTTTCGGCATAAAAACCGAAACATGAACGAAGATGAACGGGCCGATCAAAAGCCGTTCAGCTTCACACCCCTATTCATGGCTGCAACAGACAGCGGCCTGACCCGTTCAGGAACATCTTCTGTCGAAGGATAAAACACGATGATCGCTCTCATCTCGAAAAAAGCTTCGGCCGCCGCCATCGCCGTTCTGGCCTGCGCCTCCGCTGTCGCCCTGCCCGGCGTCGCCTCGGCCCAGAGCTATGGCTATGACTATCCGCCCGCCTATGGCTATGGAAACGGCGGTTACAGCCAGGGGACCTATTACGATCCCTGCGCCCGCGATCAGCGTCAGCGCGCCACGACCGGCGGCCTGCTGGGCGCCGCGATCGGCGCCGTGGCCGGCTCACAGATGGCCGCGCGTGGTCGCCGCACCGAGGGCAGCGCCCTGGGCGGCGTGCTGGGCGCCGCGATCGGCGCGGGCGTGGGCAACAGCTCGGCCGCCTGCGACAGCAACTATCGCCGCGACGCGCGCTATCCGACCTCGGCCTATTCCGGAACCTATGTCCCGCCGGCCTATGGCTACGACAACCGCGGCTATGACAATCGCGGATACGATAACCGCAACTATGACTACGACCGTCGCTACGACGACCGCCGCGATGGTTACGACTATTACCGGGACTATTCCGACACCCGCGCTTCCGCGCCGCGCGACGCCGATCAGTGCCGCCTGGCCGAGAGCAACATCCGTCTTCCCGACGGTCGCATGGAGACGCGCTATGTGCGCACCTGCATGGACCAATCGGGCCGTTATCGCGTCGTCGATTAAGTTTCAGCCCCCCTGTCAATCGACGATGTGAAGAGGGCCGCCGGATCACCGGCGGCCCTCTAATCTTTCAGGCTCAGGCCTTTTGCGCCCAGAGCAGGAACTCGACATTGCCGTCGCCGCCGGTGATCGGACTGTCGGCGACCTCGCGTACGGTCCAGCCGCTCAGCACCAGCCATTCCCGCACCCGCGCCACGGCTGCGGCATGAGCTTCAGGGTCCTTGACCACCCCCTTCTTGCCGACCGATTTGGGGCCGTCCGCCTCGAACTGAGGTTTCACCAGAGTGATCAGATCCGCTCCCGGCGCCACCAGATCAAGCGCGGCGGGCAGCACCTTCGCCAGACTGATGAAGCTGGCGTCGCAGACAATCAGCGACGGCGCCTCGGTGATGATGGCGGGCGTCAGGTCGCGGGCGTCCGTCTTTTCCAGATTCATCACGCGGGGATCGACGGCGACTGTCGGGTGAAGCTGGCCCGTGCCGACGTCGACGGCGAAGACCTGCGCCGCCCCGCGATCCAGACAGACCTCGGTGAAGCCTCCGGTCGAGGCGCCGACATCCAGCACCGCGCGCCCCTTGACCGCAACCGGCCACAGGTCCAGCGCCCGCTCCAGCTTCAGCGCGCCGCGCCCGACCCAGCGATGGGCGGCCTCAGCCTCGATGAGGGCGTCCTCGGCGACTTTTTCCGACGGCTTGGCGACCGTGCGGCCATCCGCCGTCACCAGCCCCGCCTCAATGGCGGCGCGGGCGCGGGCGCGACTGTCGAAGACGCCCCGCGCGACGAGAAGCTGGTCGATCCTCACGGCCTGAGAGTCCTTACAGGGCTTCCAGCCGCTTGAGCGCGCCCTGAAGGCGGGCCTTGCCCTCCTCCGCCTCGGCCAGTTTGGCGCGCTGTTCCTCGACCACCTCGGCGGCGGCGCGGGCGACGAAGTTGGGGTTGCCCAGCTTCTTGTTCACATGGCCGATGTCGGCGTCGAAGGCGGCGATCTCCTTCTCCAGACGCGCGCGTTCGGCCGCCAGATCGATGATCCCGGCCAGCGACAGCGCGACCGTCGCCCCGCCCGAGACGAAGGTCACGGCCCCGGCGGGCGCGGCCTCGGCAACGGCGACCTCGGACACCCGTCCCAGGGTCAGGATCAAGTCGCGATGGCGCGCGATGCGTTCAGCCGTGGCGGCGTCCGGCGAGACGAAGGCCAGCGGCGGCTTGGCCGATGGCGGCACGTTCATCTCAGCCCGCAGAGCGCGGATTTCACCGATCAAATCGACCAGCCAGCCGATCTCAGCCTCGGCCGAAGCATCGACGAAGGCATCCGGCAGCACAGGCCAGGTTTCGCCCATCAGTAGACCGTCGCGAGCCGGGCCCTCCTTGCCCAACTCGGCCCACAGCTCCTCGGTAATGTAGGGCATGACCGGGTGCAGCAGCTTCAACGTCTGGTCGATGGTCCAGGCGGTCATGGCGCGGGTCTCGGCCTTGGCGGCTTCATCGGCGCCGTTGAACACCGGCTTGGCCAGCTCCAGATACCAGTCGCAGAAGACGTTCCAGATGAAGCGGTAAAGCGCGCCCGCCGCATCGTCGAAACGGCCGCCTTCGATGGCGTCCGACACCTGCCGCTCGGCCTTGGTCAGTTCGCCGCGAATCCAGCGGTTGATCGTCTGCTGCACGCCTGCGGGGTCGAAACCCTCGACACGGCGCGCCTCGTTCATCTGGCTGAAGCGGGCGGCGTTCCACAGCTTGGTGCCGAAATTGCGATAACCTTCAATGCGCTGTTTCGACAGTTTGATGTCGCGCGTACCCGACAGGATGGCCATGGTGAAGCGCAGGGGGTCGGCGCCCAGTTCGTCGATAATGTTCAACGGGTCGATGACGTTGCCCTTGGACTTCGACATCTTCTGGCCCTTCCCGTCGCAGACCAGACCGTTGATGATGACGCGCTTGAAGGGAACTTCGCCGTCCATGAAGTGCAGGCCCATCATCATCATCCGGGCGACCCAGAAGAAGATGATGTCCGCCGCCGTCACCAGATCGCTGGTCGGATAGAAGCGCTCCAGATCCTCGGTCTTTTCCGGCCAGCCCATGGTCGAGAATGGCCACAGGGCGGAACTGAACCAGGTGTCCAGAACGTCCTCGTCCTGGGTCAGCACCACCTCGGAATCATAGTCCGACAATGCCTGTTCGCGGGCGTCCTCTTCCGTTTCGGCGACGTAGATCTCGCCGTTCGGGCCGTACCAGGCGGGGATGCGGTGGCCCCACCACAGCTGGCGCGAAATGCACCACGGTTCGATGTTGCGCAGCCACTCGAAATAGATCTTCTCATAGGACTTCGGCTCGAAGACGGTGGCGCCGTCCTCGACCGCCTTCAGGGCAGGCTGGGCCATGACTTTGGCGTCGACGTACCACTGGTCCGTCATCCACGGCTCGATGACGACGCCCGAGCGGTCGCCGTGCGGGACCATGTGCTTGGTCTTCTCGATCTCGCGCAGCCAGCCTTCTTCTTCAGCGCGGGCGACGATGGCTTTGCGCGCCGCGAAGCGGTCCATGCCCTCGTATTCAGCGGGCACGTCGGGCGTGTCGGCGGCGGTGATGCGGCCGAAGGCGTCCATGATGTTCAGGGCTTCAAGTCCTGCACGCTTTCCAACGCCAAAGTCATTGAAATCATGGGCAGGCGTAATCTTCACTGCGCCCGAGCCCTTGGTCGGGTCGGCATAGTCGTCGGCGACAATCGGAATACGGCGGCCGGTGATCGGCAGGGTGACGAACCGGCCCACCAGGCCCTTGTAACGCTCGTCCTCGGGGTGAACGGCCACGCCGGTGTCGCCCAGCATGGTCTCCGGCCGGGTCGTGGCGACGACGATGAAGTCGCGCGTCTCGAACTCGGTCGCCTTGCCGTCCTCGTCGAAGGCGATCGGATGCTCATAGGTCACGCCGTCCGACAGGCGATAAGCGAAATGCCAATAGGCCCCGTCGACCTCTTTCTGCTCGACCTCAAGGTCGCTGATGGCGGTCTGGAAATGCGGGTCCCAGTTCACCAGACGCTTGTCGCGATAGATCAGGCCGTCCTTGTGCAGTTGCACGAAGACCTTACGGACGGCGGCGTTCAGCCCCTCATCCAGCGTAAAGCGTTCGCGCGACCAGTCGCAGGACGAGCCCAGACGGCGCAACTGGCGCACGATGGTCCCGCCGGATTCGGCCTTCCACTCCCACACCTTTTCGATGAAGGCGTCGCGGCCCATGTCGCGGCGGCCGATGTTGCCCTCCGCCGCCAGCTTGCGCTCGACCACCATCTGGGTGGCGATGCCCGCGTGGTCGGTGCCCGGCAACCACAGGACCGCCTTGCCCTTCATGCGGTGATAGCGGGCCAGAATGTCCTGAAGCGTGTTGTTCAGAGCGTGGCCGATATGCAGGCTGCCCGTTACGTTCGGCGGCGGAATGACGATCGAATAGGCATCGGCGGCGCCGTCGGTCGGCTTGGCCGCGCGCGGGGCGAACAGGCCGCTGTCCTCCCACTGGGCGTAGATGCGCGGCTCGGCGGCCTTGGGTTCGAACGTCTTCTCAAGCATGGTCATCTCGTTTCCCCGGCGACCGACGCGGCGCGCCGTCGATCGGGGCTGGAATTCTTCGGTAAAGCAAAGGGCGGCCCCGCCGGAACCGCCCTCATAGGACTTAATGATCGCCGCAGCCTACGGCTAGGTCAAATCAGAAGCCGCGCGGCGAGAACCATTCCTGCCCCGCCCGCTGGACCGATCCCACAACAGCCAGAATCGCCAGCATCTGCTCAACGCGGTCTGTCTTGCGGCGACCATTGGGTCCGGAAAAACGGCTCGACAGTTCCCGCAGCGACAGCGGCCCGCCCTCCAACCGCAGAATATCCAGAACGTCTGCGGCCAATTCTTCCGCCGTCTCCGGCAAGGGGCGAAGCTCGACCGCAGATGGGGACGGCGACGACACGACTCGGGAACGACGCGCCGGTTTCACACGATCCTGCTGATAGTCGGGACGCAGAAAGAGGACCTCCCCCCTCGCCTCCTGCCCTGCGCGGACCCCGTTCAACTCCAGCAGAGCCGCCAGCGTATCCTCATCCGTCATGTCAGCGCGCCAGCCGTAAGCGCGATGAACCACGCCGTCCAGACGCCGGTGCAGGTGCCCCAGTAGCCCGAACTGATCTGAATCTCGCTGATTATAGAGCGCCGTCATCGTCACGGAGCGGTCCCGGGAAATGATCTCATTGCGCAGCGTGTCGATTTGCTCGGCTATGACGCCGATCTCATGCCCCGCATAGGCATCCAGCGGAGGGAAGGGAAAGGCGTCGAAGCAGACCTTCTTGTTGTAAACGGGCCGATCTTCCAGACGCCCGCCCTGCGCCAGCGCCCAGACGCCGTGCGCCCGCGACGACAGCACCCCCAGAACGCGCGGATCGTCCGAGGCGATCGTCACCACCGTATTGTCAGGCAGGACATCCGCATTGAGAAAGCGGAACCAGCGGTGCTTGGATTTCTCTACCGTGGCGATGTAGCGGGGCAGCCCGCTGAGAGCCTCGCGAAAGGCGCCCCGAGGCTCGCCGAACACCCACCAGTTGTCGCGATATTCCGGTCGCGTTCGAGCTTCACCGTGTCTGCTAGATGTTGGAAGACCCGTGGCCAGCGACGCCGGACCTCCGCTTCATCAAGGCCGAACAGGTCAATCACCTTCGCGCCTCGGGGGCAGGCCGCCAGATCGCGCCCGTTGCGATAGGCGCGGATCGGCGGCGCGTCGGTCGCATCCTCCGTCAGTCCTGCCGCCTCGCGTGCAGAAACGATGAAGCCCGCGCCGTGCAGTTTCATGCCCGGCGAACACAGCAGGGCGTTCGCCCTCAGCGGCTGTGCACTGGACAAAGCGCGGCCGATGGTCAGATCAGCGCCGATGTCGCCGCGCTGTTCATCAAACTGAGGGACAATCATCCCGCTCGCATCCAGTTGCTCTTCGCGGACGGTCAGCAGGCGCCCCTGCCCGTTGGGCGCCCCGCGCTCGGCCACCGTCATGGCGATGCGAACCTCGGCGCCCCGTGCTGCGCCCTTGCTCCACGGATGGTCGGGAATGGCGAAGACCAGCCGCATGGGCGGCTCGCCGTTCAGATGATGTTCCAGCACCCGACGCGAGAAGGTCTGGGTGATGGAGTTGGTGGTGATGAAGCCGAACCGGCGCAACGGGCTCTTGCGCGCCGTCAGGATTTCAGCCGCGCGATCCCACCACGCCATGACCAGATCGGCCGAGCGGAAACGCCCTTGCCGGATATGCCACAGGGCCTCGACATAACCGTCGCCCAGATCGCGACGCAGATTCTTGCCTGCGATGAAGGGCGGGTTGCCGATGATGAAGTGCGCCACGGGCCATTGAGTCGGCTGGGGATCGCGATAATGGACGACCTCTGTTTCCTGATTGAACCGCCACAGGCTGATCGGCCGCCCGCGCGCATCGCGGCGCAGGTCTTCACCCGCCGACACCAGCAGGGCGTCTGCCCTGATGATCCGCTCGCGTCCGCGCCTTGGGGCCAGGTCGCCGGCACAGGCCAACTGCGACGGCGCCTCTCCGTTGCGGATGCGCCATTGCAGGTAGCCGATCCACATCACAACTTCGGCGATAGAGGCGGCGTGATCGGATTTCTCAATGCCCCAGAACTGATCCGGCCCGACCCTGCGTGATACCGCCGCGTCAGATGCGTCGCCTCCCAGTTCCTTCAGGGCGCCGAGGATCTGGCGCTCCAGATCCTTCATCATGGTCATGGCGACATAGAGAAAGTTGCCGGCGCCGCAGGCCGGATCGAGAACCCTGACCTTGCACAATTGCTGATGGAAACGACGCACGGCCTTTCGGGCGGTCGTCGCATCGCCCCGGCTGAAGTCCGCCAAAGCGCATGCCTCGATCGCCTCCCAGTCGGTACGTAATGGCTCAATGACGGTCGCCTCGACCAGCCGTTGCACATAGGCTTTGGGCGTGTAGTGGGCGCCGAGCTCCACGCGGTCGCCGGGTTCCAGCGCCTGCTCCAGAAAGGTTCCGAAGACATCCGGCTCGACCGCCGACCAGTCGCAATCGGCCGCGCAGATCAACACCTCAAGATCCACCTCGCTAAGCGGCAGGGCCGCCTCTTCGCGGAACAGGCCGCCGCCGAACGCAGGCACGTCCTGTCGCAGGGCGGCGCAGTGCCCGCCTTGCGCCATGCTGCGAAATACGGTCGTGGCGCTGAGATGAAAGCGGGCAGCATGACCGCGATAGCTTTCAAGCAGCGTCAGGAATCCCCGGTTACGGATCAGGCCCACGCTGTCGGCGTACATCGCCAGGATGCACTGCATCACGAACATGAAGATGCGGCGATCCGTAACCGGTTGAAATGTGTGCATCGGATCATGCAGCGCCCGCGCCCGCATGGAGCGGACCAGTTGCCCGAGCAGGCCTGCGACTTCCTGTGTCGCCTCAGTGATCGAGCGTTGCGGATCAAGACTGCGTGGGTCGTCCCACACCCGACGCAGACGCTCCCTGATCTTCGGATCGCGCAGATCTGTCAAATCAATGCGGCTGTTGTCCACATCCGGAAAAGGCGCATAGCCCTTACCCTCCCGCTCGAAATCGGCCCACAGGTGAATGGCGACGCCGACATCGACCATCATCAGGAACGGCGGGCGTTCAGGCAGGGCCGCAGCATAGTGTTCAGCCTGAACCCGAGCCCGGCTCATCAGGCGGTCCAGGGCCTGCTTGCCTGCCTGCGGCGCCTTTCGCCCGCGACCGTTCAGAAGTGTCGCCAGTTGACGCACATCCAGATCACCGCCCGGCGCGCGTTTGGGCGACTGTTTCATCTCCATCACGAAAGCGCCGCGCTTGGAGCAGTCGATGAAGCCGCTGTGGTCAGCGCCGCTCCGTGTCCGAAATTTCGCCGCGCGCTCGAAACAGTAATCGCGGTCCCCGACCGCCTGCTGCCCCGGCGCCGCGACGCCCAGGACAGCGCATAGCTGGATGATGAAGCTCTGACAGTTCGCCCTTTCGCTGATCGTCGCCTCGCTCCAGCGCGCAATAAAAGTCTCGACGTCCATAGGTGGTCCCTCCCGCGAAGAACTCACCCATAACGGAAATATGTAAAATGTTTCAACTATTACTTGTGTTCGACGAACACACAACCTGAACCGCCGCGCAAGAGACGCGACAGCTTCACGCCGGCTCTTTCAGAAAGCCGGGGGCGTCATACACAATCAGACCATTCAGCCTTGGGTCGCGCGTCCCGCCAGATAGCGGCGATGCAGCAACGGCTTGCCCAGCCAATAGGCCAGTTCCGCCGGGCGGCTGATGTCCCAGACGGCCAGGTCGGCGGCCTTGCCCGCCTCCACCGTGCCGATCTCATCGTGCAACCCTAGCGCGCGGGACGCATTGCGTGTGGCGCCCGCCAAGGCCTCTTCCGGCGTCAGGCGGAACTGGACGCAGGCCAGGTTGATCGCAGCCGTCATCGAGGCGACCGGCGAGGTGCCGGGGTTGCAGTCCGTCGCCACCGCCATGCGCGCGCCATGCTGGCGCAGCAGGGCGATCGGCGGCGCCTGCGTCTCGCGCAGCATCAGGAAGGCGCCGGGCAGCAACACGGCCACCACGCCCGCCTCGGCCATCGCCTTCACGCCCGCCTCGGTCGTGTGCTCGATATGGTCGGCCGACAACGCCTGATAGCGCGCGGCCAGCGCCGCCCCGCCGCCGTCCGACAACTGGTCGGCGTGCAGCTTGACCGGCAGGCCTAGTTCCTCGGCCTTGTCGAACAGGCGGCTGACCTCCTCGACCGAGAAGGCGATGGGCTCGCAATAGGCGTCCACCGCATCGACCAGCCCCTCGGCGTGAGCGGAGGGCAGAATCTCATCCACAGCCTTGTCCACATATACGGCGCGGTCGGCCTTATGCTCCGGCGGGACAGCGTGCAGGCCCAGATAGGATGTGCGCACCCGCACCCCCGCCTCGCGCCCGATGCGGCGGGCGACGCGCAGCATTTTCAGCTCGCTGTCGTGATCCAGACCGTATCCGGACTTGATCTCGACGGTGGTGACGCCGGTGGCCTTCAGCCCCTCCAGCCGCGCCAGGGCCGAGGCGTAGAGCTGATCCTCGCTCTCCTCGCGCGTGGCGCGCACGGACGAGACGATGCCGCCCCCGGCACGCGCGATCTCTTCATAGGTCGCGCCCTCCAGCCGCCGCTCGAACTCGCCCGAGCGGTCGCCGCCGAAGACCAGATGGGTGTGGCAGTCGACCAACCCCGGCGTGACCCAGCGCCCGCCCAGACGGTCGGTTTCCACAGCCTTGTGCACAGGCAGGTCCGCGCGCGGCCCGATCCAGGCCATGCGCCCGTCCTTGATCAGGATGGCGGCGTCCTCGATCGCGCCATAGGGGGCGCCGCCCTCGGTCATGGCGGCGACGTGGCAGTCGGTAATCAGCAGATCGGCGTCGATCATCGTGCGGCTACTCCAGCCAGGATTTCACAGAACCAGCGCCCCGCCGTCAGGGAGCCGAGGTCGCCGACTTCAAGCGAGGGGTCGTATTCCGTCAGGTCGACGGCGCGCACCTTGGCATGAGCGCCGATAGCGCGGGCAGCATCGAAGAAGTCGTGCACCGACACTCCGCCCGGCCGCGCGCCGGGGCTGGCGGGCCACTGGCTGCGGTCGATCACGTCTATGTCGAAGTCGACGTAGATGACCTCGCACAGGGATGACAGACGCTCCAGTTCCTCGACCACGACGTTGGCCAGACCGCGCTGGCGGCACTCGCGGGCGGTGCGGACGCTGATACCCGCCGCCTCAGCCTTTTCATGGGCGCGGCGGGTGTTGGCGAAGGGCGCGAGGCCGACCTGGCTGATGCGGCGCCCGTCCATACCGTCGTCCAGCAGGGCCTGGATCGGGTTGCCATTAGTCAGGCCCTGATCCGTGTCGCGCAGGTCGAAGTGGGCGTCCAGCGTCAGCACGCCGACGCGGTCCAGTCCCAGAGCATGGGCGCCCGGCCGGGTGATGGCGTTGTTACCGCCGACCAAGATGGTCAGGTCTCGGTGAGCCTGCGCCGCCACCGCATCGCGCACCGGCTCAAAGGCGTCGAAAGGCGAGACGGCCTTCAACGCCACGTCCCCGGCGTCGTGGACCGTGATCTCAAGCTCGAGCCCCGTCTCTACATCATAGGTCGACAGGCGCGGCAGCACGGCGCGCAGAGTCTTGGGGCCCAGGTCACAACGGCCCGGCGTCAGCGAACGCTCGTTCAGCGGCGCGCCGATCAGGGCGACGCGGGCGTCAGGATGGTTGCCCACCAGATCGCCGACAGAGCGCCAGCCGAGTGCCTCAGACGGTTCGCTCATGGGGATCATCCTTTAGTCGGGGAAAAGCGCGCGACCAGATCATAGGCCGCGCCGGGGAAAATCTGTGAGGCCCAGGTCACGCCCTGACCGTCGCGCCAGGTGCGGCGCTCCAGCCGCAGGCAGGGCGCGCCATCGGCCAGACCCAGCCCCGCCGCCGTCTCATGATCAGCGCCGACGGCCGAGATGCGATGCTCGGCCTCAGTCCAGGGCATGTGGGCCAACAGCCAACCGCCAGGCGGCTGCGTCGTGAAGTCGGCGGCCTCCGCCTCTGGCGCTGCGGACAGGCAGATCAGGCGGCGCTCGAACACGAACGGCAGATCGTCCGCCAGATGCAGGGTCTGAAGTTCGATCACCCGTTCGCCCAGACCTTCTTCGTCCTCACCGGCCGGGCGCACGATCCGGCCCAGCAGGCGGTGGGAATAGGCCAGCCCCCTGCCCTCGACCTCGGACTGGATGTCGGGAATGGAAACGAGGGCCGAGGAATGCACCGGCGGATGGGCCACAACGGTTCCGGCGCGGCGGCGGCGCACCACCAGCCCGCGCGCCGAGAGGTCGGACATGGCGCGCGACACCGTCATGCGGGCGCAACCGTACTCCGTCGTCAGTTCGGCCTCGGTCGGGATGCGGAAACCCGGCCGCCACTCGCCAGAGGCGATGCGGCGCTCGATGTCGCCCGCGATGCGACGATGAAGCGGCTCCTGATCCATCATGCGAAACTGCCCCTTGCGCGCATTAATGTCTAGACATAACACTGAGCCCAACATTCGACGGCCGAAGCCGCATGGAGGATTCGATGTCCACGCCCAACACTCGCATTATCCGTAGCCCGCGCGGGCCGGAAAAGACTGCAAAAACCTGGGCGGCCGAAGCCGCCATGCGGATGCTGATGAACAACCTCGACCCCGAGGTGGCCGAGCGTCCCGAGGATCTGGTCGTCTATGGCGGCATCGGCAAGGCGGCGCGCAACTGGCAGGCGTTCGACGCCATCGTCGACCAGTTGCAGAAGCTGGAGGCCGACGAGACGCTGATGGTCCAGTCGGGCAAGCCGGTCGGCGTGTTCCGCACCCATGCCGACGCGCCGCGCGTGCTGATCGCCAACTCCAACCTGGTGCCCAAATGGGCGACCTGGGATCACTTCAACGAGCTCGATAAGAAGGGTCTGGCCATGTACGGCCAGATGACCGCCGGGTCGTGGATCTACATCGGCACCCAGGGCATCGTTCAGGGCACCTATGAGACCTTCATGGAAGCGGGTCGTCAGCACTATGGCGGCGACTGGTCGGGCAAGTGGATCCTGACGGCGGGTCTGGGCGGCATGGGCGGCGCCCAGCCGCTGGCTGCGACCATGGCCGGCGCCTCCTGCATCACCATCGAGTGCCAGCGCAGCCGCATCGAGTTCCGCCTTCGCACCCGCTACGTCGACGTCATGGCCGAAACGCTGGACGAGGCTCTGGCCCTGTTGGAGCAATCGTTCAAGGACAAGAAAGCCTTGTCGATCGGCCTGTTGGGCAATGCGGCTGATCTTCTGCCTGAAATGGTCAAGCGCGGCGTCCGCCCCGATCTGGTGACCGATCAGACCAGCGCCCACGACCCGGTCAACGGCTACCTGCCCTCCGGCTGGACCGTCGCCGAGTGGGAAGAAAAGCGCGTCAGCGACCCGGCCGCGGTCGAGACCGCCGCCCGCGCGTCGATGGCGACCCACGTCAGGGCCATGCTGGACTTCCAGAAGATGGGAGTCCCCACGACCGACTACGGCAACAACATCCGTCAGGTCGCCTTCGATGAGGGCGTCGAGAACGCCTTCGATTTCCCCGGCTTCGTGCCCGCCTATATCCGCCCGCTGTTCTGCCGTGGGATCGGCCCGTTCCGCTGGGCCGCCCTGTCGGGTGATCCCGAGGACATCCGCAAGACGGATGAAGCGATGAAGAAGCTCTTCCCCGACAACGCCGGTCTGCACCGCTGGCTGGACATGGCGGGCGAGCGCATCGCCTTCCAGGGCCTGCCCGCGCGCATCTGCTGGATCGGTTTGGGCGACCGTCACCGTGCGGGCCTGATGTTCAACGAGATGGTCGCTTCGGGCGAACTGAGCGCCCCCATCGTCATCGGCCGCGACCATCTGGACAGCGGCTCCGTCGCCAGCCCGAACCGCGAGACCGAGGCCATGATGGATGGCTCGGACGCCGTCAGCGACTGGCCCCTGCTGAACGCCCTGCTGAACACGGCGTCGGGCGCTTCGTGGGTGTCGCTGCACCACGGCGGCGGGGTCGGCATGGGCTATAGCCAGCACTCGGGCGTCGTCATCGTCGCCGACGGAACGGATGAAGCCGCCAGGCGTCTGGAGCGCGTGCTGTGGAACGACCCGGCCACCGGCGTCATGCGTCACGCCGACGCCGGATACGACATCGCCAGGGACGCCGCGCGCGAACATGACCTGAACCTGCCCTCGCTGGACCTGTAAGATTATGACCACGACGATTGAAATCGGCGCCTCGCCGCTCACCCTCGCCCAGCTCCGCGCCGCCCTGAACGGCCCGGTCACGGTCAGCCTGACCGACGCCGCCTGGGCCAATGTCGAAAAGGGCGCGGCGACCGTCGCCGCCATCCTGGACGAAGGCCGCACGGTCTATGGCATCAACACCGGCTTCGGCCTGCTGGCCAACACCAGCATTGCGGCGGAAGACCTTGAAACCCTTCAGAAGAACCTGGTGCTCAGCCACGCCTGCGGCGTCGGCGAGCCGCTGACCGCGGACACCACCCGCCTGCTGATGGTGCTGAAGATCGCCAGCCTGTCGAAGGGCGCCTCGGGCGTACGTCGTCACACGCTGGAGACCCTGATCGGCATGGTCAACGCCGAGATTCTGCCGCTGATCCCGTCCAAGGGCTCGGTCGGCGCCTCGGGCGATCTGGCGCCGCTGGCCCATATGTCGTGCGTCCTGATCGGCGTCAGCGAGGCCCGCTATCAGGGTCAGGTGCTGGACGCCGTTTCAGCGCTGGCCAAAGCCGGGCTGAAGCCAGTCGTACTCGGCCCCAAGGAAGGCCTGGCCCTGCTGAACGGCACCCAGTGCTCGACGGCGCTGGCCCTGACCGGCCTGTTCGCTGCCGAAGATGTGTTCGCCGCCGCCATCGCTGCAGGCGGTCTGTCGGTCGACGCCCTGCTGGGTTCGGACGCGCCGTTCGACCCGCGCATCCACGCCCTGCGCGGCCAGCCGGGTCAGATCGACGTGGCCCGTCGCCTGCGCGAACTGCTGAGCGGCAGCGCCATCCGCGACAGCCATCGCCACGACTGCGCCAAGGTGCAGGACCCCTACTCCCTGCGCTGCCAGCCGCAGGTGATGGGCGCGACGCTGGACGTGCTGCGCAACGCCGCCGCCATGCTGGAGCGCGAAGCCAACGCCGTGACCGACAATCCGCTGGTCTTCATCGAGGACGGCGACGTCATCTCGGGCGGCAACTTCCACGCGGAACCCGTTGCTTATGCAGCAGATCAGATCGCCATGGTCCTGTGCGAGATCGGCAACATCAGCGAGCGCCGCACCTCCATCCTGGTCGACCCCAAGATGACCGACCTGCCCGCCTTCCTGGTCAAGGACAGCGGCGTGAACTCGGGCTTCATGATCGCTCAGGTGACGGCTGCGGCGCTGGTGGCCGAGAACCGCATGGTCGCCCACCCCTGCGTCATCGACACCGTGCCGACCAGCGCCAATCAGGAAGACCACGTTTCGATGGCCACCCACGGCGCCCGCCGCCTGCTGGACATGGCCGCCAATACGGCGACCGTTGTGGGCATCGAACTGCTGGCCGCCGCGCAGGGCATCGAGTTCCGCCGTCCGCTGACCTCGTCGTCGGAGCTGGAGCAGACCTACGCCATCGTGCGCGAGGCCTGCGGTCCCTACACCGAAGACCGCTATTTCGCACCGGACATCGCCCGTGCGACCGAAGGCGTCCGCGCAGGCCGCTATCGCGCCTTCGCCGGAAATCTGTTGCCGTCGGCTTGAACTCAAGGCGGTTGAGCGCTTTCGTAGCGGCGACGAACGCAGGGACGCCGCCGTGAACAAGCGCACCGCCATTCTGGCTACCGCCGCCCTGATCCTGACGGGATCGGGCGCAGCGGGCTGGGCCATGTGGAACTCGACATCAGCCGCGCATGGCGGGCGGGCCTCAGGTTACGGCGTGACCGTCGAAGTCGTGCCGCCGGTCGAACCCGACCTGCCGCAGGGCTCCATCCTGACGGTGGGCGAGTTGCGCGACGGTTATGAGCATGATCCCGAGCGCCTGGCGCCGCTGGGCGATCCTGACGAGAGCGCCCTCGAAAGCGCCTGGGTGGAGTTGATGCCCGCCCTGGCCCATGAAGCGGTTGCAGCGCCTGTTCCGCCGGTCATCACCATGGCGACGCCGCCACGGCCGGAACTGGGACAGGATGACTACGGCTTCGGCTTTGATGCGCCCCGGCCCGATTATCAGGCCGAGCGCGAGGCGCGCATTTCCGCGCTGGATGGCCCAGCCGCCCAAGATCCTGTCCAATAGGCCGCGTTCACATCGGTGTTTGGCGCCGCTGCCTGGTTTCCGCTCATCCCGGCGGCCGCCGGGATGAGCGGGATTGAACGGTCGTGACCATGTTTCAAGGTCGCCCAGCCCATAAAAAAGGCCCCGGTTTCGCCGGGGCCTTTTTCTGATCACCGCATGGTGGTGACCGTCACCGTATAATCGCCTTCCTGGCTGTCGCGCAGGCTGTTGGCGCGGAAGGAATAGGAGCCCGGGCGCAGCTCCTGAACGATCATGGCGCTGAGACCGCCGCCGCTGTCGTCGTCCGAGGCGATATTGTCGCCGTCGCACTGAGGCCCTTCGTGCAGGGCCAGATAGGAGTCGAACTCCGACGAATCCATGCGGATCGCCACCTTGCCCGCACGGCTGATCGTCAGGGCGTAGCAGTCGTAATAGGAGCCGTCGTCAGCCTGACGATCGCTGAATTCCAGGCGGCCCTGATGGCTTTCGCCAACCGTGATCGGTACGATCTGGGTCGTCGGACGCAGGCGCTGACCTTCAGACACCGACAGACGGAACGAGCCCGTCTGATCGCCGCTCAGAGTATTGGCGCGGATCACCCACGGACCCCCGCTTGCACGGAAACGCAGCTGAGCGTCCGTGCCCATGTCAGGGCCGTCGTCGTTGCTGATGCTGGTCTCATCGCAGTCACTGCCCATGCCCGCCATCAGGTAGGCGTCGAAATCATCCGAACGCATGGTGACGGTGTAGACCATCTCAGGCTGGGTCTGGACGATATAGCAGCGGTAGTGCGAATCGTCGTCCATGCGGGCGTCCTTGCTGCTGAAGCTGGACGTCACCGTCTGACCGGGACGGATGGTGCTTTGGGCGGCGGCGGCGCCGGCCAGAAGCAGGGAGGACGTCAGGATCGACGTCATCAGCAGGGCGCGCATGGGAATCTCCTTGGGTGCGACGCAAAAACTCAGGGGGCGGAAATGCCCGACTTATTTGACAGGAAGCAATGGAACTCGTTTCAGCGCCGCTAAATTTGAAGCGTTTACGCAAAAACAGGCGGTACGCAGTTGTCGGATGGCCAGCTGGAAACGCTCAATGACCGCTTCCGTTGATACAGTCGCAGCCTGAATGACGCCTGAAGCCATGCCGACCACATCGGCGCCCAGCCGGATCGCCTTGGCCACATCGACGCCATCGCGCACCCCGCCTGACCCGATCAACAGGGCGTCCGGCAGAGCGTTGCGGGTCTCGGCCAGCGAGCGCGCGGTGGGTATGCCCCAGTCGGCGAAGGCCAGGGCATGGGCCTTGTCGGCCGGATCGGTCGCCCGCTCGCCTTCGATCAGGCCCCAGTTGGCGCCGCCCGCCCCCGCCACATCCACGCCCGCCGCGCCCATGGCGATCAGCCGCTGGGCCGTGACGGCGGAGATGCCTGCGCCCGTCTCCTTGACGATAACCGGCGCATCCAGATCGCGGATCAGGGCCTGAAGCGCCGCGCCCACGCCCCACCAGTCGCGGTCGCCTTCCGGCTGGCAGGCCTCCTGAAGCGGGTTCAGATGCACAACCAGGGCGTCGGCGCCGATCATGTCCAGCGCGCGGCGCGCCTCGTCCCGGCCGAAGCCGCGCGTCAGCTGGGCCGCGCCGATGTTGGCCAGGATCGGCGTGTCCGGCGCCTTCAGCCGCAGCGAAAAATCCAGACCATCCGCCGCCCCGCCTTCCAGCGCCGCGCGCTGCGAGCCGACGGCCAAGGCGATGCCCAGATGCTGGGCCGCCTCGGCCAGACGGGCGTTGATGGCCCCGGCGCGCGCCGGACCGCCGGTCATGGCGCTGATCAGGAACGGCGCGCGCAGACGTCGCCCCAGCAGGTCGACGCCCAGATCGATGCGCGCATGATCCAGATCCGGCAGGGCTTCGTGAACAAAGCGCCAGTCATCGAAGCCCGCCGAAAGGGCATGACGCCCGCCGCCCGCCAGCACCACGTCAAGGTGCTGGTCCTTGCGGCCCAGGATCAGGGCCGCAGCGGCGTCGTCTGCGACCTCGTTCAGGGTTGGCGCTCCGTGATCAGGACATAGTCGCCGGTCGCGTTGGAGCCATAGCTGCGGGCGCGCAGCACATAGGTCCCGTCGCGCGGCGCGGTCCAGTTCAGGCGGGCGTGGGTGTCGGACAGGCTGTCGTCGTCCTCATCCAGCTTGAAGTAGTCGCCGTCCTTTTCTTCACCGACCTCGACCACCGCATCGAAACTGCTGGCGATCAGGGTGAAGCGCAGCTTTTCGTCCGCCTTGGCCTTGAAGTGATAGGCGTCGTAATAGACGCCGTCCTCGGTGATGCTGGCCCGTTCGGTCAAACGGCTGCGCACGGTCGAGCCGATCATCAGGCTGCCCGGCGCGGGTTCGCCGCCCAGATCAAGAAACTCCAGCGAATAGAGACCCTTGGACTCGCGCGACCAGGCGCGGGCGCGCAGCACATATTCGCCGCTTTCCGGCAGGGTGAAGATCAGGCGAGCGTCGGTGCCCTGCCCCAGACCGTCGTCGTCGCTGGCGATCTCATCGAAATCTTCGCCGCCCTGGCCCAGTTGCAGATAGGCGTCGAAATCGCCCGACCGCATGACGGCCTGAATGCGCTGCCCTTCAGCTCCGGTGAAGACATAGGCGTCATAGGCGCGGCCGTCGTCGTCGGTGGCAGCGTTGCTCTTCAGCTCGCCCTCGACCGTCTGTCCGAAGGCGATGGGGGTCGGCGGCGGCGGCGGCGCGATCTCTTCGATCTTGAGGGTGTAGGGGCCTTCTCCGCTGGAGAAGGCGCGCGCCTCGATCAGATAATCGCCGTCCTCGGTCAGGGTGTAGGTCAGTCGCGCGTTCAGGTCGCCCGCGCTGTCGTCGTCCGTGCCCAGGCTGTTGCGGTTGGCGTCGAACAGTTCGAGGTAGGTGTCGAAACCATCCGCCTTCATAGTGATGGCCAGACGCTGCCCGGCGCGACCGCTGAAACGGTAAAGGTCGGCCTTGGCGCCGGAATCGCTGGTGGGGCTGTCGGACGACAGACGGCCGCGCTTTTCGTCGCCGATGGCGATGGCCGCCGCGGTCGGCGCAGGCGGCCCCTGCTCCATCGACAGGCGATAGTTGCCATCGGCCGAGCCGCTGTAGGAGGTGGCGCGGACCAGATATTCCCCGGCCTGCGGCGCCGTGAACACCAGACGGGCGTTCAGGCCGTCGCCGCCGTCGTCGTTCTCGGCCATCTGGATGAAGGCGCCGTTGGCGATGCGGCCGACGCGCAGGAAGGCGTCAAAGTCATCCGACTCCAGATCGATCTTGACCCGCTCGCCCGCCGTGGCGCGGAAGGCGTAGGCGTCATAGCGCTTGCCGTCGTCATCCTCGGCGCTGTTCGACCCCAGACGGCCGTTGGCGTTGCGGCCGACGGAGATGCTGCCCGGTCGCGGCAGGCGCGGCGCCACGCGCTCCTTCAGCGTCAGATGATAGTCGCCGGTCGCCATGCCCGAGAAGTTGCGGGCGCGCACGATGTAGACCCCGGCTTCCGGCGCGGTGAAGCGCAGACGTGCGTTCAGATCGCCCGCGCTGTCGTCGTCGCTGGCCAGCGACTGCCGCATGGCGCCCTCGGCGTAGACTTCCAGATAGGTGTCGAAATCGTCCGAGGTCATCTCGGCTTCCAGACGCTGTCCGGCGGCCAGACTGACGCGGTAGTCGGCATAGCGGTAGGAATCGCCGCCGCGTGAACGCGAGGCGCCTTCTTCCAGCCGTCCGCGGATGTCATCGCCCAGCCGGGCGTCGGTCGCCGATTGCGCCCATACAGCGGTGGTGGACAGAAGAGCGGCCGCACTGACCGCCGCGAACAGGGAATAACGCATAAAGACCTCTTTGCTGGCGTCAGCATAGACGCCGAACCGCAGCGCCTGTAAATCGCGGCCACGCTTTCCAGTTCCCGGCAGATGGAGCCAATTTATGGCTGTAGATCCCGCACGCGCCTCTTTGATCGACGGCAAGGCCTTCTCACAGACCCTGGTGGAGCGCGTCGCAGCGGCCTCTGCGCGGCTGGAATCCGCCCACAGCGTCAAGCCCGGACTGGCCGTCGTCATCGTCGGTGAAGACCCCGCCAGCCAGCTTTATGTCCGCAATAAAGGCGAGACGACGCTGAAGGCCGGAATGCGGTCGGACACCCATCGTCTGCCGGTCGAAACGACTCAAGCCGACCTTCTGGCCCTGATCGCGACGCTGAACGCCGATGCGGGCATCCACGGCGTGCTGGTGCAGCTGCCCCTGCCCAAGCACATCGATTCGGCCGCCGTGCTGGACGCCATTTCGCCGGACAAGGACGTGGACGGCTTCCATGTCGTCAACGCCGGGCGTCTGGCCGTCGGCCTGCCGGGCATGATTCCGTGCACGCCGCTGGGCAGTCTGATGCTGCTGAAGGATCAGTTGGGCGATCTGTCCGGCCTGAACGCCGTGATCGTCGGTCGCTCCAACATCGTCGGCAAGCCGATGGCGCAACTGTTGCTGGGCGAAAGCTGCACCGTCACCGTGGCCCATTCGCGCACGCGCGACCTGCCCGCCCTGTGCCGCACCGCCGACATTCTGGTGGCCGCCGTCGGCCGCCCGGAGATGATCAAGGGCGACTGGATCAAGCCGGGCGCGACCGTCATCGACGTGGGCATCAACCGCGTCCCCTCGCGCGATCCGGTCAAGGCGGCGGAGGGCAAGACCCGCGTCGTCGGCGACGTGGACTTCAACGAAGCGGTCGAGGTCGCCGGGCGCATCACCCCGGTTCCGGGCGGCGTCGGCCCGATGACCATCGCCTGCCTGCTGGCCAACACCTACACCGCCGCCTGCCGTGCGGCGGGCGTGGCGCCGGAAGACCTGAACGGCTGAGGCCTGCGTCAAAAATCCAGCCTTGAAGCGGAGCCTTTCGGCCCCGATAGTCATTAGCGGTCAGCGGTCATGAGGGCCGCCGCGCAGGAGCTTCTTCATGGCTGGATTTTCGCCTCGCATCGCGGCCGTCGCCGCTGTCGTCGTCCTGGCCCCCGCCGTGGGCGCCTGCGGCTACAACACCATTCCGACCAAGCAGGAACGCGCCCAGGCCGCCTGGGCCGATGTCCAGAGCCAGTATCAGCGCCGCGCCGACCTGGTGCCGAACCTGGTCGCCACCGTTCAGGGCGCGGCCATTCAGGAACGCACCACCCTGACCCAGGTGATCGAGGCGCGCGCCAAGGCCACCAGCGTCAACATCGACGCCTCCAACCTCGATAACGCCGCCGCCTTCCAGCAGTATCAACAGGCGCAAGGAGAGCTTTCCAGCGCCCTGTCGCGGCTGCTGGTGACGGTCGAGGCCTATCCCCAGCTTCAGGCCAACCAAAACTTCCTGACCCTGCAATCGCAGCTGGAAGGCACCGAGAACCGCATCGCCGTGGCGCGCCGCGACTACAATGAGGCCGTGCGCGACTACAACACCGAGCTGCGCACCTTCCCCAGCGTGATCTGGGCCAAGACCCTGCACGGCGGCTCCAAGCCGATGCAGCTGTTCACCGCCACGGCCGAGGCCCAATCGGCGCCCACCGTCAACTTCGATCTGGGCGCCCAGCCCGGCGGCGGCGCGCCTGCGACCACGCCCGGCGCCGCGCCGGGGTCGACGCCGCCCGCCCCGGCGGCGCGGTAAGGCCGACATGGTCCCTTCGGCCCTGACGGCGGGCGAGCGCGCGGCGCGGGGGCTGCTCCCCGCGCTTTTGCTGGGCCTTGTGCTGTGGCTGACCGCCCTGCCCGGCGTCAGTCTGGCCGCCGAAATCCGCTTTCCGGCCCTGACCGGACGGGTGGTCGATGACGCTCAACTGCTGACGCCTGCGCAGGAACAGGCTCTGACCGGCAAGCTGGCCCTGCTGGAACAGCAGACCGGCGACCAGCTGGTCGTCGTCACCCTGCCCTCGCTTCAGGATCAGGAGATCGAGGACTTCGGCTATCAACTGGGCCGCCACTGGGGCATCGGGCAGAAGGAAAACGACGGCGGCGCCCTGCTGATCGTCGCGCCGAACGAGCGCAAGGTGCGTATCGAGGTCGGCTATGGGCTGGAGGGCGTCATGACCGACGCCTATTCGTCCCTGATCATCCGCAACGACATCCTGCCCGCCTTCCGTCAGGGCGACTATGCGGCCGGCATACTGGCCGGAACCGACGCCATCATCGCCCAGCTGACCGCCGATCCGGCCGAGGCGCAGGCCCGCGCCGAGGCGGCGAAAAGCGCAGCCGGTCAGACCGAAAAGCCGGTCATCCCCGCCATCGTCATCCTGATGGTCTTCGCCTTCATCTTTTTCAGCATGGTCGGCGCGGCGTCGGGCGGGCGCAAGCGGCGCGGCGGACGCGGCGACGGCCTGTCGCCCATCCTGATCTGGGCCGCCAGCGAGGCGCTGAAAGACCGTGACCGCGGCGGACGCGGCGGCGGTTGGGGCGGAGGCGGTGGTTTCGGCGGCGGTGGATTTGGCGGAGGCGGCGGCGGCTTCGGCGGCGGGGGCGCCTCGGGGGGATGGTGATGCAGTTCACGAAAGACGACCACGCGCGGGTCGCCCGCGCCATCGCTGCGGCCGAAACCCATACGGCGGGCGAGATCTTCTGCGTCGTCGCGCGTCAGGTGTCCTCTTATCGCGATGTCAGCGTCGGCTGGGCGGCGGCGGCGGCCTTGCTGGCGCCGCTGGCGCTGATCCCGTTCGGCTTCAACGGCGACTGGCTGAGCTTCGGCAGCGGCTGGGAGGCGGCCCATGACGCCGAGCGCGCGTCGGACATCGGCCGGGCGCTAGGCGCCTATGCCCTGGTGCAGGCCGTCGTGTTTCTGATGGTCTTCTTCCTCAGCCTGATCCCGCCCGTGCGGCGTCTGCTGACCCCGCGCGCCCTGCGCCGCACGCGCGTCCGGCGCGCCGCCATGCAGCAGTTCCTGGCCCACGGCCTGCACGTCACCGAGGCGCGCACGGGCGTCCTGATCTTCGCCGCCCTGGCCGATCATCAGGTCGAGGTGGTGGCCGATGAAGCCATCCACGCCTGCGTCAGCCCTGAAGTCTGGGCCGACGCCGTGGCGGCCCTGACCGGCGCCCTGCGCCGCGAACAGCCGGTCGAGGGCTTTGAAAAGGCCGTCGCCCTGTGCGGTCAGGTGCTGGCCGAACGTTTCCCGCCCAGCCCGACCGATGTGAACGAAATCCCCGACAAACTGGTTGTCATCTAGTCCGGTTAATCAGGGCCTCGCGACCGCCGCATTGCCGCGCGAAAGTCGTGCAGGACCGCAGGCAGGGAATTCATGCCGAGACTACTGACCTATAACGTCCACCGCTGCGTCGGCGTCGACCGCAGGCTGGACGTAGGCCGCATCGCCGACGTCATCGCTGAATATGCGCCGGACATCGTCTGCCTGCAGGAACTGGACGTCGGCCGCGCCCGCACGGGCCACGTCGATCAGGCCGGCGTCATCGCCCAACGTCTGGCCATGAGCGTGCAGTTCCACCCCGCCATGACCGTCGAGGCCGAGCTTTACGGCGACGCCATCCTGACCAGCCGTCCCGAGCGGCTGGTGCGCGCCGCCGCCCTGCCCACCATGCCCGGCCTCAAGGGACTGGAGCCGCGCGGCGCCCTGTGGTTGGCGATCGATTTCGACGGCGTCACAGTCAACGTCATGAACACCCACCTGGGCCTGATCCCGCGCGAGCAGCGTCTGCAGACCGAGGCCCTGATGGGCGAGGACTGGCTGGGCGATCCGGCCTGCACCGGCCCGACCATACTGACCGGCGACTTCAACGCGACCTCGATCACCCGCCCCTATCAGACTCTGGCGCGGCGGCTGGACGACGCCCAGCGCCGTCTGGGACTGAAGCCCTCGATCAAGACCTTTCCGTCGAACTTTCCGGCCATCCGCATCGACCACTGCTTCGTCAGCCCGGAGATCCGCGTGACAGGCGTTCAGGCGCCGTCGTCGTTGATGGCGCGCACGGCGTCGGATCACCTGCCGCTCATTCTCGATTTCGAGATCGACCTGCCCGGCGCTCAGCCCGGCGCCTGACCGCCCTCGGATTTCGGCCGGGTGCGCTGTGAGCGGTTCAGCCGCTTCCACGGCCGCCACGCGTCCGTCGCCGAGACCGGATCGCCGAACTGCCACTCGGCGAACATCCGCTCGACCCGCGTCGGCCTGGCCGTGCCCAACAGCTTCATCCGCCCATGGCCAAAGGTCTGGATCGCCTGACCGATGGAGCCCATCAGGCTTTCCGCCTGGGCGAACGCATCCCCCGTCACGCCGATGAAATGGCCCAGCGAGTGGTGGCGGAAGCGGCGGATCACCTCACGCTGGGCCTCATCGCCCGCCTCGAACGAGGCGTCGCATTCCGTGTCCAGTCCCATCGAGCGGTTGTTCAGATTGCTGGAGCCGATCCGCAGAAGCTTGTCGTCGATGATGGTCATCTTGGCGTGGACGATGATCCGCTCGCCCTGTTTCGTCACCGGATAGAAGGCGGTGAAGCGGTCGTGGATATCGGCCTGCTCCAGCCGGTACAGCACCTCGGCCCGCGCCGTGTCCATCGTCAGGCCGTCGAACCAGCTGGGGCTGCGCCCGGTCGACACCAGCACCACCTCCGGCCCGTCCGGCTCGGCCAGCCGCTCGGCCAGCGCCGCCGCCAGCTGGGGCGAGGTGAAATACTGGTTTTCCATATAGATCAGAGACTTCGCGCGCTTAATGGCTTCAAGGTGCAAGATCTCATTCTCGCGCACCTCGGCCCGTCGGCGCACCTGCGGCTCGGTGCGCGACAGGCCCATAGGAATGTCGTGCAGGGTCGGCTGAACCCCGTCCGGCCAGGCGTCGCGATTGCGCCAGACGGTCGTATCCAGCACCTCGCCCGTGGCCCGGCGCCAGCGTTCGCGCGCCAGATCGCCCAGGGTGTGCGCCGCCGGGCCGTCCACCACGCACATGACCTCATGCCGGGGCGACGGGATCACGCCCGTCGGCTCGCAGCGGCGCGGATCGCCGGACAGGTGCGCCTCGGAATCCCAGCGGTCGGTCGAGATGTCGCCGCCGCCGCAGAAGGCGATCTGATTGTCGATCACCACCACCTTCTGGTGATGGCAGGCGCCCAGCAGGCCCGGCCCATCCAGCCGGAACTCGACGATCCGGCCGCGGAACCAGCGCTGGGCCTTGTGCGGATAAAAGCCCTGCGAGGCGGCGATCAGCAGCGGCGAGCGCCAGATCAGCAGCCGGACCTCAAGTTCTGGCTTGCGCCGCACCAGCGCCTTCAGCTGGTGGCCGATCTCGCCGCGACGATCCAACAGCGGGCTTTCAGGGTCCAGACGGGTGCGCGGATCGAACTGCCAGCCCAGAATCAGGATGGAGCGCTCGGCCTTCTGCAACGCCGAGGCCAAGGCGTCGAAATAGGTCTTGTTCTCCATCAACGGCGCGAAACGATGCGCCGTCGCGGACCGCCAAACGCCGTTGGGGGTCTCCAGCAGGCTGCCGTCATAGAACTGGTCTGCTCGCATACCCCCCGCAATGGCTGATTCGCGTGACGACGGGATGCGGTCACGATCTCTTCAGGCGCCAGCCGGGACGGATCGTTTCATTTTCGGCGCGCCCCGGCAATGAGGGTCCGCGCCCTCATCGTCACATTGTGGAAGCGCCCGATTTCTGGCACAATCAGAGGATGCAAGCTCTGATCGAGATGCTGGCCGGTTTGATCGCCCTGCTCGCCGCAGCGGCGCTGTCGCAATTCGGCGTCGATCTGAACCCGGCGCACAAGTCCGATCGTGAGGTTCAGCGCGTGCGCGATTGCGGCGAAACCCGCCCGGCTGCGGCCGTCACGACGGTTCAGGTCAGCACGCCGCCGAGCTGCTGATCCACAGATCACATTGATCTGCGTCGTCAAACGGCGATCTAATCCGCGCTCCAGCCTTTTCGCCTCACGCTCCAGCCGTTAGGGTCACAGCCTTGCGCCCTTCGTCGCCGTTGGCGGCGATCAGTGATCGGGATCGACGCCCATGAAATCCAGCCATCGGCCGCCGCTCAACCTGACCGACCCCGAGTCCGCCGAAACGGAAGCGGATCCCCTCGCCGCGCCCGAAGCCGTCGATGCCGCTGATGACGCCCTGTCGGCGACCGGCGCGACGCTCGATCCCCTGCCCGAGGCGCCGTCGCGCCCCATGTCCGAACGCCAGCGCCGCCGTCTGGCCGAGCAGCAGGCATTGGCCGAACAGCGCGCCGCCGAGGCCGAGAAGGCCGGGCGCGCCCTGTCTCCGTTCGCCGAATCCGCCGACGCCCCGCCCACCACGGTCACGCCCGCCGCGCCTCCTGCAAAGCGCAGCGCGAAACGGGCGGGCAAAGCCGCGAGCGGCGGCAACGCCTATCTGATGGCCGGGCTGGCCTCGGCCCTGTGGATCGGCGGGCTGGCGTCATGGTTCGCCTATGAGCTGGGCTCGGGGATGATGGAGCTGGATCCGCTGCGGATCGCTGTCTACGTCCTGATCCTGTTGGCGCCGGTGGGTCTGTTCGTCCTGCTGGCCCACGCCATCCGTCAGGGCGCCGGGCTGGCGCAGGAGACGCGGCGCGCGCGTGAAATGGCCGACGCCATGGTCGGGCCGACGGCGCTGGCCGCCGATCAGGCCGGACAGGTGCTGAACACCCTGCGCGAAGACATCGACCGCGCCGCCCAATCCGCCGAACGCGCGCGCAATGATCTGGCCGCCCTGCGCGAAGCTCTGGTCAAGGAATCCGGCCTGCTGAACGACGCCGCCGAACTGGCGGGCGGCACGGCCCGCCGTCTGGCCGAACAACTGTCGCAGGAGCGCGAACAGATGGGCCTGCTGGGCGGAAAGCTTGAGGGGCAGGCCTCCGCCGTCGTCGAGACGGTCGAGCGCCAGTCGCGCATGGTGGCCGACGCCTCCGATCTAGCCCAGACCCAGTTGCGCGAAGCCGAGGCCGCGCTGGCCGCCCGCGCCGCCGATCTGGCCGCCGCCGCCAATGAGGCGCAAGAAGCCGCCCGCGCCGCCGCCGACGACCTGGCGCGTCAGACCCTGCGGCTGGAGACGGCCGGTTCCGGCGTCGCCGAACAGATTCAGTCGGTCGAGGAAGGCCTGGGCCAGCAGCGCGCCGCACTGGTCACGGCCGCCTATGCTCTGCGCACCGATCAGGAAGACTTCTCGGCCCAGATCGAGAGCCAGCGCGCCCAGCTTCTGGATCACCTGTCCCAGACCCGCACGGCCGCCGAGGACATCAACCAACGCGGCGATGACGCCGCCGCCGCCATCAAGTCTCAGGTCGACGCCGTGCTCGACCAGTTCAAGGCGCTGGTCGAAATGTCCCAGCGTGAGGCCGACGGCTTCGACCACGCCACCAAGCTGTCGCTGGACCGGTTTGAAAGTCTGGCCGCTGAATCCCGCGACCTGCTGGTCGAGGAGACGCGCCGGTCGCTGGCCGCCCTGCAGGCCACGGCCGATGAACAGCGCGCCGCCGCCCAGACCGCGATCGAACAGGCCCAGATCCGCGCCGACCGTCTGGGCGAATCCCTGTTCGACGCCGCCCAGAAGGCGGATGAAGCCGCCGAGGCCCGCATCGACGGCGCCCGCCGCATCGTCGCCCAGACCGCCGACATGGTCGACCTGACCGGCCAGAAGCTGGTCGACAGCCTGCAGGCGACGCTGGCTCAGGTCACCGACGCCCTGACCTCGGTCGAACAGGCGGTCGCCGAAATGGATCAGCGCGCTGCACGCCTGCCTGACGAAGCCCGCGCCCGCGTCGATTCCGTGCGCACCGCCGTCGAAGAAGGACTCAGCGCCCTGACCGCCGCCTCGCGCAAGGCGGCCGAGGACACCGAGGCGCTGGACGCCGGGTTCCAGGATCGCGTGCGCCGCAACTACGAAATGCTGACCGAGGCCGTGCGCCTGATGGGCGTGGTGTCCGCCGAGGGCGGCGCCCGCCGCCGCCCAGCCGCTGCGCCTGCGCCTGCCCCGGAACCAGAGCCGGTGCGTCCGGCCCCCGCGGCGTCCGGCCTGGTGTCGGGCATCGCCTCAGGTCTGGGCCTGCGCGGCCGCATCCGCCCCGAAGCCGCACCGGAAGCGGACCCCGCCCCGGCACCTGCCGCCCAGCCCTCTCCGGCGCCGGTTGAAGCGCCTGCGCCTGAACGCATCGGCGACGCTCTGAGCTGGCGTGATCTGGCGCCGCCTGAACAGGCGACGGCCCCGGCGGCGGCTCCGCTGGAATTGAACGCCGCCATCGGCACGCCCGAGGAAATCGACGCTTTGGCCGGCCGTGTGACCTCGGCCATACGGCGCATGGGAGTTGATCCCAACGCCCTGCTGCCGCGCCCGCGCGTGGAAGAGGCGGCACAGGCCTTCGCCGGGCATGACCCCGCCCGCGCGCGCCAGATCGTCCGTCGCGTGGCGCCCGCCGCCGTGCGCAGCGTCTCGCGCCGGGTGCTGGCCGACGACGGACTGCGCATGGACGCCGAAACCTATGTCCGCGCCTTCGCCCAAGGCCTGAAGATTCAGGCCGAGCGCGGAAACGCCGAGGATGTGCAGATGCGGCTGGCCACGGATGAAGGCCGCGCCTTTATGCTTCTGGACGCCGCCGTGGGCGATCTGGGCTGACCGCCATGACCGCGCGGTCAGGCCGCCTGATTGCCGACACACTTGACCTGTCGGCGCTTTTTACCGCACCGTCCGCCCAGCGGCGCGCCCCAGGGGCGCTCATTGAGGTCTTCTTCCCTTGATGGACCAGGCTTCCAACGCACGTCCCCCGGCGTCTGCTGACCGTCGCCCGGGCATCGCCATCTGCGCCTGGTCGCCGTCCTGGACCGCCTGGGATCCGGTCGAAGACCTGTCGGGCGAGCCGTGGTGCCCGCCCGGCGCCCGCACCCTGGCCATTCCCGGCGACGCCTCGGCCGATCAGTTAGCCGATACCCTGACCGGCCTGCTGACGCGCGGCGAGTGTTCCGCCCTGCTGCTGCTGGGTCGCACGATCCACAGCGGCCCCGTGCGGGTGCAGATGCGGGTCGAGCATCGCCGCCCGGACGCCCGGAACCGCCCGGATGAAACCGATCCCGGCATCGCCCGCGTCACGGCGCCGGTCGCCGACATCCTGCGCGATCTGCTGGAGGCGGGCGTTTCCGCCATAGCCACATCCGACGCCGAAGAGGACGCCGGAAGCCATGTCCTCTATCGCATTCTGGCGGAACTGCCGGACAATCTGAACTCGCCGTCCATCGGCCTGCTGCGGATTCCCGACGGTCAGAGCGAGGCGATGGTGCGCACGGCGGTCAAGACGGCCGCCTCGGCCATGGCGCGGCGTCTGGCGCCCCTGCCTCGCTCAAGCGTGGCCTGACGCCGTCCCTTTTGATCGCGCCCACAGGCCGACCAGAGCCCCGCTCAGGGCCAACACCGCCATGGCCAAATAGGCTTTCAGCCCCACGGCGTCATACAGCGGCCCGCTGGCCAGCGTCGCCAGCCCGATCAGCACCCCAGCCGACAGGGCCGACGACAGCGTCTGGGCGGCGGTGTGGCTGTCCGGCGGGCACAGCCTCTCGACGATCTGCACCCCCGCCAGATAGGTGGCGGCGAAAGTGAGGGCGTGCAGCATCTGCAACGGGATCAGCATCCATAGCGGCGGCGCAAAGGCCATCAGGCTCCAGCGCAGGACCGCCGCCCCCGCTCCGATGAACAGCAGCGTCCACGGGCCGACGCCGATCCGGCGACGCCACGGTTCGACCCACCACATGAAGCCGATCTCGACCACCACGGAAAAGGCCCACAGCATCCCCGTAACGCTCTCGGCCAGCCCCTGCGCGCGCCAGGCGATGGCCGAAAAGCCGTAGTAGAAGGCGTGCGCCGCCTGAACCGCGCCGACGGCGTAGATGGCCGCCATGAAGACCGGCTGGCGCAACAGCCGCCCCAGTCCGCGGAACCGCTCCAGCCCTGAGACGGGACCGCCCTGCGACACCGGTTCGTCCGGCAGGACGCGCCACGCCGTGATCGCGATCAACAGGGACGCCGCCACCGCCCAGACGATGACCGCATCGGACGACACCCGCGTCAGCAGCGCCCCCATGGCCAGATTGGCGAAGACGAAGGCTGCCGAGCCGCACCCGCGCGGCAGGGAAAAGGCAAACCCCTCACGCGCCGACACCCGCAGCGTCATCACATCGCTGAGCGGAATCAGGGCCGCCGCCGCCGTCGCCCCCAACAGCCAAAAGAAGGCCCACGCAGCGAATCCCTCGACCAGACCCGCGCCGCCATAGCCGATCGCCATGACCAGTCCCAACAGGGCGATCGGTGTGCGTCGCAGCGCGAAACCATCCGCCCAGACCGCCAGAAGCGGTCCCGTCACGGCCCGCGCCAGCATGGGAATCGCCAGCAGGGCGCCGATCTGTGCGCCGCTCATGCCCTGATCGCGGAACCACAGTCCGGCGAACGGCAGGGTCACGCCGCTGGCGCTGAACAGCAGAATATATTGCAGCGCCATGCGCGATGCGGATTTCATCGGCGCCCGATAGCAGACTTCACCGTTTTTGTAGTCTAGACACCCTGATATGAATCCTGACCGCAAACTCCTCGCATTCGCCGGTTTCAACGGCGCCATGGCCGTGATCGTCGGCTCCTTCGCCGCCCATGGCGTCGCCCCCGAAATCAGGGACCTGTTGGCGACCGGCGGCCATTATCAGATGGTCCACGCCGCCCTCACCGCTGCGCTGGCCCTGTTCGGCGCCGGGCGCCTGCTGCGGCTGGCCGGATGGCTGGCCGGCGCTGGCGGGCTGATCTTCTGCCTGTCCCTGACCATGGTCGGACTGCTGGCCATGCCGATCATGGGCGCCGTGGCGCCGATCGGCGGCCTGCTGATGATCGCGGCATGGGTGCTGATGATCTTCGCCGCCTTCTCGTCAGGAACCGCCAAGGCCTGACTGCTTAAGCGCCTTGACGCGCCCCCCTTTACACAGAAGGACACCGCCCCCGTGACCGATACCGTGCGCCGCGACCTCTATCCTGAAATCGAAGCCTACGCCT
Source organism: Brevundimonas diminuta (assembly GCF_039673845.1). GTDB lineage: Bacteria > Pseudomonadota > Alphaproteobacteria > Caulobacterales > Caulobacteraceae > Brevundimonas > Brevundimonas diminuta_E. Next base: position 386,506 of record NZ_JBDJMK010000001.1, read on the forward strand.
CGGGCTGGATGCAGACCGACAGCATCCACGAGATCTATTACGAGGAAAGCGGCAATCCGCATGGCGTGCCGGTCATCGTCCTGCACGGCGGTCCCGGCGGCGCGGTCAATCCGGGGATGCGCCGCTACTTCGACCCGGCCAAATATCGCATCGTCATGTTCGATCAGCGCGGGTGCGGCCTGTCGCGGCCCAACGCCTCGCTGGAGAACAACACGACCTGGGATCTGGTCGCGGACATCGAGCGCCTGCGCGAGAAACTGGGCATCGACAAATGGGTGGTCTTCGGCGGTTCGTGGGGTTCGACCCTGTCGATGACCTACGCCATCAAACACCCGGACCGCTGTCTGTCGCTGGTGCTGCGCGGCATCTTCCTGCTGACGAAGAAGGAACTGCACTGGTTCTATCAGGACGGCGCCTCGATGATCTTCCCCGACGCGTGGGAAGACTTCCTGGCCCCCATCCCCGAGGCCGAGCGCGGCGATCTGATGGCCGCTTATTACAAGCGACTGACCGGCGATGATGTCGAAGAGCGCAACCGCTGCGCCGTCGCCTGGGCCACCTGGGAAGGCAATACTGTCAGCATCCAGGGCCCGTCCGGCAAGCCGGACAAGTTCGCCGACCCCGAGTTCGCCGTGGCCTTCGCCCGGATCGAGAACTGGTATTTCACCAACGGCGGCTTCTTCGACAGCGAGAACTGGATTCTCGAGAACATCGAAACCATCCGCCACCTCCCCTGCTGGATCGCGCAGGGGCGGTTCGACGTGGTGACGCCGATTTCCGGCGCCTGGTCCCTGCATCGCGCCTGGCCCGAGGCGAAGCTCGACATCGTCGGCGACGCCGGACACGCCTCGTCCGAACCGGGCATCATCGACAGCCTGATCCGCGCCACCGACTGGGCCGCCTCGCTCTAGAAACAGGTCTCGGCCGTCGCCCGGTTTTCCTGCCGGGCGGCGGTTTGAGCCGCGCTATTTCGGGTTGGTCTTTTCGACCATTTCGCTGAGTTGGAAGCCGATGCGGCGGGCCTCGCGCTCCTCCGGCTTCTTCATGGCGCTGAGGACCACATTGATCTGGCTATAGTGCTGGATCAGGCGCACCGGCTTGCCGTCGGCGTTGCTGCCGAAGAACATGATCAGGTCCGGCCCCCAGAAGCCGACGTCCATGATCTGCATGGCGCCGTCGCCGGGCAGCCCGACCATGCGGGCGCCGATCTCTTCGTCCTTATCGAGGTTGGCCTCGAATTCCTCGATCAGCTTGGACAGGCGGACAAAGGCCCATTCCGCCGGATTGTCGCGCATCCGCATGCCCTCGGCCTGGACCGCCGCTTCGTTTCTAGGGTCGGCCAGAACCGGCTGGGGACAGGGCGTCGCGCCACAGTCCGAGAACATGGCGGGGTCAGCCTTGGGAATATCGGCGGCTTGAGTCTCAGGCGTCTGAACAGTCATGATCTCAACCTAACGCCGCGCACCCGCGATCAGAACAGGCCCTGCCCCTTTGGCAGTTCGGCATAGCGGTGAACCCGCGTCGACAGCACCAGTCCGAAACCCACCATCACCGTCATCATCGACGATCCCCCATAGGACAGCATGGGCATGGGCACGCCCACGACCGGCGCCAACCCCATCACCATCGCCCCATTGATCAGGACGAACAGCGCCACAAAGGACGTCATGCCCGCGGTCGCCATCCGACCGAAATGGCTGTGCGACAGGGCCGCGATCCGCAGCGAAATCAGGATCAGCGCCACATAACAGGCCAGGACGGTGAAGGAGCCGATGAAGCCAAACTCTTCCGACACGGTCGAGAAGATGAAGTCCGTGTGGCGTTCAGGCAGGAATTCCAGCTGGCTCTGGCTGCCCAGACCATAGCCCTTGCCCATCAGTCCGCCCGAGCCCAGGGCGATCTTGGACTGGATGATGTTGTAGCCGGTGCCGGACGGATCAGCCTCCGGATCCAGGAAGGTCAGGACCCGGTTGCGCTGATAGTCATGCATACCGAACATGACGAAGGGCGGAACGACCGCCACCGCCGCCGCCAGTCCTGCGGCGATCACGCGCCAGCTCAGACCGGCCATAAACATCATCGCCGCACCGGTCATGCCGATGATCATGGCCGAGCCCAGGTCCGGCTGTTTGGCGACAAGGATGAAGGGAACGCCGATAATCCCGGCCGGAATCAACAGCTTCCACGACCAGCGCGCGTCCTGCGCCGAAGCTCCATGGTACCAGCGCGCCAGCGCCAGAACGAGGCCGATCTTGACAAACTCGGCGGGCTGGATGCGGATAAAGCCCAGATGCAGCCAGTTCTTGGCGCCGCCCGCCACATAGCCCAGCGGGGTGAACTCAACCAGCATCACCATGAACAGCAGGACGCCGTAAACCGGATAGGCCGCGTGGAACCACCACTTGGGGTGAACCATGGCCAGGGCGATCATGCCCGCCAGCAAGATGCCGAAACGGATCAGGTGCTTGGCCGCCCACGGCTGCCAGTGACCGCCCGCAATCGAATAGAGCATGGCCGTGCCGATCCCGGCCAGGATGCACAGCAGGCCGATGATGCGCCAATCCAGTTCCGCGAACTTGGTCGACAGGCGGTCCCGCTCGCCGGGGCGCGTCAGGGCGGATGCAGTCATTGTCCTGGCTCCGTCAGCGGAGGCGGAGCAGCCGTGGTTTCAGCCCCGTTGTCGGGTTCGCCCCGCGCCTCGGCTTCACGCGCGCCCTCGTCTTCCTGAGCTTCAAAGCCGGCGGATTCGATGCGGGCGCGGATTTCGGGGTCCTTCAAAAGGGCGACCTTCATGACTTCGCGCGCGCGCGGCGCCCCGGCCGTGCCGCCGCCCAGACCGCCGTGCTGGACGATGACCGAAACAGCGTAACGCGGATTATCCGTCGGCGCATAGGCGACGAACAGGTTGTGATCCTTCTGGGACCACGGCCGCCCGGCTCCCTTGCGAGAACCCGCGCCATAGTTGCGCGCCTGCGCCGTGCCGGTCTTGCCCGCCATCTTCACCGTGCCGAGGCCCAGCTGACTGTTGCGGAAGCCGGTGCCGCCCGCCGCCGTCACCGCCTCCATGCCGTCGCGCAGGACTTTCAGCATTTCCGGCGTGAAGGGCAGATCGGCGAACGCCGTGCCCTTGGTCTGCTCCACGCCGCCGATCGACTTGATCAGGCGAGGTACGACCGCCTTGCGGCCATTGGCGATCCGCGCCGTATAGACCGCCAGCTGAAGGGCGTTCACCGTCAGGGCGCCCTGACCGATGCCATAGCTGGGGTTCTCGCCCGGATACCAGTTCGGATCGCCCCGCACCGGGTTCTTGCGGCGCCATTCACGATCGGGCACCAGCCCGGCCTTCTGGCCCGGAATGCCGATATCGAAGGTCTGACCGAATCCCATATCGCGCGAGGTCTCGGCGATGGCGTCCGGCCCCATCTCGCTGGCCAGGGTCATGAAGTAGACGTTGCAGGACGCCTTGATGGCGCCGCGCAGATCAACCGCACCGTGACGCCCCAGACAGGCGAACCGCCGCCCCAGATAGAAGCTGCCGTTGCAGAAGATGCGGCGGCTGGGGTCCAGACCGCGCCTCATCGCCGCCAGACCCACGACCGGCTTGAAGGTCGAACCGGGCGCGAAGGTGCCGCTCAGCGCCTTGTCCAGCAGCGGACGACGTTCATAGTCGGCCAGGGCGCGATAGACCTTGGTCGGGACGCCTGAAACAAACAGGTTGGGATCAAACGACGGCGACGACACCATGGCCAGGATGTCGCCGTTGCGGACGTCCATCACGACGATGCTGCCCGCCTCTTCGCCGAAGACTTCCAGCGCGCGCTGCTGGACATCGTTGTCCAGCGTCAGGACGACCTCGGCCCCCTGAACCGCCGGACGCGACCCTGCGATATCCTCAGCCACAACGCGGCCGCGTGCGTTCACCTCGACCCGCTTGCCGCCCTCGACGCCGCGCAGATCAAGGTCCAGCGAGCGCTCGATGCCCTGACGGCCGATACGGAAACCGGGGTTGAACAGGATGGCGGGCGGCTGTTCGCCCTTGTCGCGGATCGCCTGAACGTCGCGGTCCGACACCTTGGCCACATAGCCGACCACATGGGCGTAGGCGCCGCCGTGCGGATAATAGCGGGCCTCGTTCATGTCGGCCATGACGCCGGGGAGTTCAGCCGCGTGCAGATTGACCTTGGAGAACTCTTCCCACGTCAGGTCGCTCTTGACCGGAACGGGCGAGAAGCGCGGCGCGGCGTTCACCTCGCGGATGATGGTGCGGCGACGGTCCAGAGTGTCGGGCAGCAGTTGGCCCAGCAGGTCCAGCGTCTGATCCAGATCCTTCGTCTCGTCGCGCACGACAAGAACGCGGAAGCTGGGCCGGTTGCCGGCGATGACCACGCCGTTGCGGTCCTTGATCAGGCCGCGCGGCGGCGGCACCTGGCGGAAGTTGAACTGGTTGCGCGTCGCCAGGGTGGCGAACTCTTCCGACTTGACGATCTGCAGATGTGCCAGACGGCCCACCAGCGCCAGCCCGCCGATGACCGTGCCCGCGCCCAGAATCATGGTGCGCCGCAGGAAGGAGCCCTGCCGCTCGTTCACGTCCGAAAAGAAGATGTTCGGTTCGCTGCTCACAGGAATCGGACGTCCGCGTCGTCAAACCGCTCGATCAACAGATGAGCCAGAGGGAACAGCAGCAGCGTCGGGATCATCTGTCCCAGAATCGCCAGGAAATGAGGGGCGGCGCCTAACTCCATCAGGGTGACGAACCACGCCACGGCGAAGGCCATGCCGGTTGAGGCCACATAGAGGGCGAACAGGACGATCGTCGCCTGCCCCGCCAGATATTTCGACGCCAGAAGAATAGCGCCATAGATCAGCAGCAGGCTCAGCGCCCACAATCCCGTCTGACCGCCCCAGAAGAAGTCCAGGAACACGCCCAGTCCGAACAGCACCAGAGGCGCCAGCATCGACGGGCGGATCAGCGGCCAGGCGAAGGCCAGAACCATGGGCCAGACCGGTTCAGGCAGGGTCATGCCGAACAGGCGCAGCGGAATGGCGAACAGGATGGTGGCGGCTGCGGCGATCAGCGCCGGGTAGCCGATCCACTGCATCGGACCAACCATCCGCACCGTGATCGTGCGTCTCACTCCCCGCCTCCATCAGGCGCCGCCGGCGCCTGCGGCGCGGGCTGGACCGGAGCCGAGGCCGGCGTCGCCGCGCGACGGACCGGCGCGCGGGCGGCGGGCGCAGGCGCAGGCGCTGGCGCGGCGGCGACAGTGGTGTCGGGAGGCGGCGCGGCGTTGGCGGCGCGAACCCGTTCGGCGGCGGCTTCGGCGGCGGCGGCGCGGCGCGTGGCCACGTCCTGAATAGCGACAGCCTGTGCGGCGTCAGGCGGCGGCGCTGTGGCGAGGCTGAGCAGCGGCGGCGCGTTCAGCGCGTCCTGATCCGCCAGTTGGCCGAAGTCCTGGAACAACAGGACGCGCACATAGTCGATGGCTGTGCGGTCGCTGTACAGCTTGATCCGCCATGTGCCGTCCACGCCCTTGGCCACCACGCCGACAGGCAGGCCGCGCGGGAAACCGCCGCCGTCGCCTGATGTCAGGATACGGTCGCCTTCCTGCACCGAACCCTGCCCTCGCACATAGTCGAGACGCGGGCTGCGGCTGCCGTCGCCGGTCAGCACGGCGCGAGCGTCCGTGCGCTCGACCAGCACAGGAATGCGCGAGGCGACATCCGTCAGCAGGATCATGCGGCTGTGTGCGCCCGAAGCCCCGGCGATACGGCCCACCAGACCATGCTCGCCCAGAACCGGATTGCCCACGCGAACGCCCTTGTCCGCGCCGACGTTCAGCAGGCGCGAACGGGCGAAAGGCCCCCGCGCATCGCTGATGGCGCGGCCTGCCGTCATGGGTATCGGCGGTTCGGTCTGGACGCCCAGCAACCGCTCATAGCGGCCATTGATGTTCTTCAGCGCCAGGGCTTCGTCGCGCCAGCCGCTCATTTCGGCCAGCTCCGCGCGCAGGCGGCGGTTTTCAGACACGGCGAAGAAGTAGCCCTTGACGTAATCGACCGCATCGCCCGACCAGCGCACGGGCGCGGCCAGAACCCCGGTCCCGGCCCCGGCGACGCGGTCGAACCCGGCGCGGGGCGGATCCAGTTCGTCCATCGCCGGTTGCGGCTTGTCGACAAGCAGAAGCATGATCGCGGCGATAATCCCGCCCACGACCATGATGGCCGCTGTCCAAATCAGCGGCACCTTCAGATTCTCGAACGGTCCGTCGCGAAACGCCACGGCCAGCCTTCCTGCTAGAGCGTAGGAACCGGCGGGCGCCAGCCCGCCGATGATTTAAACCTGCCGCAGGAATCCGCCCCTTTTCAGGACAGCGGCGCCTGCGCCAGACCAGTCAGCCTCAGAGCGACGCTTCGAGGACGCCCTTCATCCACGACGGGTGCTCCAGCACCTTGCCGCAGCCGATGGCGACGCACGACAGCGGATCGTCCGCCACCTGGACCGGCAGGCCCGTGTGGTCGCGGATTTCGGTGTCCAGCCCGCGCAGCAGCGCACCGCCGCCCGTCAGCATGATGCCCTTGTCGGCGATATCAGCGGCCAGTTCCGGCGGCGTGGCTTCCAGCGCGACCTTCACAGCCTCGACGATCTGGGCCACCGGCTCGGCCAGGGCTTCCGCCGCCTGACGCTCGCTCATCTTCACTTCGCGCGGCACGCCCTGCATCAGGTCGCGGCCCTTGACCTCGATCGACAGGCCTTCGCCGTCGGCGGGGACGCGGGCGGTGCCGATGTCCTTCTTGATGCGCTCGGCGGTCGTCTCGCCGATGAGCAGATTATGGTTGCGGCGCATATAGGCGATGATGGCGTCGTCCATCATGTCGCCGCCGACGCGCACCGAGCGCGAATAGACCACGCCCGACAGCGACAGCACCGCCACCTCGGTCGTGCCGCCGCCGATATCGACGACCATCGAGCCGGTCGGCTCATGGATCGGCAGACCGGCGCCGATCGCGGCGGCCATCGGCTCGGGCAGCAAGCCGACGCGACGCGCCGAGGCGTTCAGGCAGCTGTCGTGAATGGCGCGGCGCTCAACCGCCGTGGCGCCCGAGGGGACGCAGACGATCATCTTCGGGTTCACAAAGCCCTTGCGGTTATGAACCTTGCGGATGAAGTGCTTGATCATCTCTTCGGCGACTTCGAAGTCGGCGATGACGCCGTCGCGCATCGGGCGGATGGCTTCCATGTGGCCCGGGGTGCGGCCCAGCATCTGCTTGGCTTCCAGACCGACGGCGTGGACGATCTTGCGACCGCCGACGTTACGCAGGGCGACAACCGAAGGCTCGTTCAGGACGATCCCCTTGCCGCGCATGTAGATCAGGGTGTTGGCCGTCCCCAGATCCATAGCGATGTCATTGGAAATCATGCCGAAGAGGGGTGAAAGCATGGGCGTCGGTTACCGCTTTAGTTCGGGCCTGCAAGGGCGTGAATTTCATTCGTCCGCTATGGCGACGCCCTACCCCCGCTTCGCGTGACCGCAAAGCCGTCCTGACCGTCTTCGCCGAGCCGACTACAGGCCCGTTTGCCCTCATGCCGCAGGGATTGCAAGCGCCTATGGCTTCTCGATCACAGGCTTGTCACAGCAAGGCTTGAAAGCCTTGCTGTTAAGGATTTCCGGCCCCGCTTGAAGCCGACACGCTCAGACGGCGGCTATGCCTTCGGCCTCAAGCGCACGTTGCACGGCAGGCCGGGCCTGGACACGGTCGAGGTGCGCGTTCAGCTTGGGGAAGCGCGCTGCGTCCAGCAGACCGGCCTGACGCGCCCACCGCGTGAACACCATCAGATAGCCGTCCGCCATCGAATAATCTTCGCCCATGACCCACGGCCCGGCGAGATAGTGATTCTCGGCCAGGTCGTATTTTTCCAGCGCGATCTTCACGGCCTCATCCTTGGCCTCGCCTTCCAGCGGCGGCTTGGAGAACAGAGCCTTGCCGATGGCGGGGTGCAGCGACGACGCCAGCCAGCCGTTGAAGGCCTGAAGGCGCGCAAAGGCGAACGGGTCATCCAGATCGGCCAGCCCGGCCTGCGGATGCGTCTGCGCCACATAGGCCAGAATGGCCGAATTCTGGGTGATCACGCCCTGCGCCGTCGCCAGCGCCGGGGTCACGCCCGCCGGATTGATCGCCAGATATTCCGGCGTCCGCTGCTGACCGGCGCGCAGGTCGATCTTCTCGATCTCATAATCCGCGCCCGCCTCTTCCAGACCGATGTGCGAGGCGATGGCGCAGGCGCCGGGGGAGTAATACAGCTTCAGCATGGTCGTTCTCCGATCAATCGACGGACAGGTTGCGGGCGGCCTCACGGCGCTTCACCCACTCGCGCACCGCCAGCATCAATACAAGCCAGACGGCGGCGACCGCCGCAAGGATCACCGAGGTCCAGACGCCGTCGCCGCTGACCGCCGCCATAAAGGAGCCGCCGAAGAAGGCGACCAGCGCCGTCTTGGGCAGGACCCCCAGTGCGCACCCCGCCAGATAGGCCGGGAACGAGGCGCGCACGGCGCCGAAGGCCATGTTCACGACGATGAAGGGCGCCGACGGGACATTGCGGATGATGAAGCTGGCCGAAAAGGCGTTGCGGCCGACGAACCTGCGGATGCGCTCAACCGTCCCGCCGCCGTATCGCTCCAGCGTCCGCGCGGTCGGCCCGCGCCCCAGCCAATAGGTCACGGCCGCCGAGGCGATGGTGGCGATCCAGCTGTAGAGAAACCCGAACCACGGCCCGAAGGCCACGACGCAGGCGGCGATCAACAGGAACTGCGGCACGCCGATGAAGGCCGCCAGGGTGAAAACCACGATCGCGGCGACCAGCCCCCACGGCCCGGCGCGATAGCCCGCCAGCCAGTGCTCCAGCCGGTCTTCGGCCCCCAGCGCCAGTTGCGTCTTGCCCACGGCGAACAGGGCGATGATTCCCGCCAGCAACAGCAGGGTCACGGCCAGGGTGCGCCACCGTCTGGCCTCCATGTTCAGCAGAAAATCGACGACCCGCCGCATAAATTTCGCCCAAATCGCCTTTTGATCGTCCGGGACGCGCACAAACATTGTGCGGCCCTGCGGGGTTGCGTATCAAGCCTTCGCCTCCCCGGCTTTCTTCACATCCTCCAGACAGGATAGCCATGTCCAGCCTTCAGTCCGCCTCCCTCGCCCGCGTCAAGCCTTCGGCCACCCTGGCCGTGACCGCCCAGGCGCGCGAGCTGAAACGTCAGGGTCGTGACGTCATCGGCCTGGGCGCAGGCGAGCCGGACTTCGACACCCCCGACAACATCAAGGCGGCGGCCATCGAGGCCATCAATCGCGGCGAGACGAAATACACCGACGCCGACGGCATGCCCGAACTGAAGGCCGCCATCGTCGCCAAGTTCGCCCGTGAGAACAGCCTGACCTACGAGGCCAACCAGATCCACGTCGCCTCGGGCGGCAAGCCGGTGATCTACAACGCCCTGGTGGCCACGCTGAACCCCGGCGACGAAGTGATCGTCCCGGCGCCCTATTGGGTGTCCTATCCGGACATGGTGCTGCTGGCTGGTGGCGAGCCCGTCAGCGTGATCGGCCACGAAGCCGACGGCTTCAAACTGCGCCCCGAGGCGCTGGACGCCGCCATTACGCCCAAGACCAAGTGGATCATCCTCAACTCGCCGTCGAACCCGACCGGCGCCGCCTATACCCGCGCCGAACTGGAAGCGCTGGCCGTGGTGCTTCGCAAGCACCCGCAGGTGTGGATCCTGACCGACGACATGTATGAGCACCTCGTCTATGGCGACTTCGACTACGTCACCATGGCCCAGGTCGCGCCGGACCTGTACGACCGCACCCTGACCTGCAACGGCGTGTCCAAGGCCTACGCCATGACCGGCTGGCGCATCGGCTATGCGGGCGGCCCCAAGCCGCTGATCGACCTGATGCGCAAGGTAGCCAGCCAGACCACCTCCAACCCCTCGTCCATCAGCCAGTGGGCGGCGGTCGAGGCCCTGAACGGCCCGCAGGACTTCCTGGCCCCGCGCGCCGCCGCCTTCGAGAAGCGCCGCGATCTGGTCGTCTCCATGCTGAATCAGGCCGACGGCATCCGCTGTCCGAAGCCGGAAGGCGCCTTCTACGTCTATCCGTCGATCGAGGGCCTGATCGGCAAGACGGCCCCGTCGGGCGCGGTCATCACCGACGACGAGACCTTCACCGCCGAACTGCTGAACGCCGAGGGCGTGGCCGTGGTCCAGGGCGCCGCCTTCGGCCTCAGCCCCTATTTCCGCATCAGCTACGCCACCTCGGAAGCCGTGCTGGAAGAAGGCTGCACCCGCATCCAGCGCTTCTGCGCCAGCCTGAAGTAAGACCTCAGTGAACCGGCGCCGGCGGAATGTTCAACGTCGGCGCCGTTTTCAGGATGAAGCCGCTGCACCACTCGAATGCCCGGTGCGAGTTATCGACCACGCCGTCCGGTATGCGCGACAGGCGACAGGCGGCGTCCGGCTCTCCGTCCACGCCCGGTCCGGCGTAGAGCACGATCGGCCCGTCCGGCAGACTGCCCTCACGATACAGCATGATGATCGGCGGCACGGAACGCACGGCCAGTTCGGCGTCGTCCCGCATCATGTCCTCGCCCAGCAGGGCGCGCGCCTGACGCCCTGGATCGCCGGGCTCCAGACGAAACAGTTCAGCCTTCAGGGCGTCGCCGGGTTCCGGCGTCAGGGTGAAGCGCGGCGGCTCCTGCGCGGCCATATGCCCGGCGACGAGAAGCGCCGCCAGCATCAGGTCGCCCGGCTGACGGCGAAGTCGGCCAGCGCCTCAAGCGCCGCGCGCCACGGCCCGGCGGGCAGGACCTGCAAGGCCGCCTTGGCCCGGTCCGCATATTCCGCCGCTGTATCGAGCGTGGCCTCGACGGCGCCGCTGCTGACGATCAACTGGCGCGCCCGCTCGAAATCCTCGGGCTGGCGGTCGCCCTTGGTGATGACGCGGTCCCAGAACAGGTCCTCGGTCCCCTTGGTGCGCTGAACGGCCAGCAGCAGCGGCAGGGTCGCCTTGCCCTCGTTGAAGTCGTCGCCCGCGTTCTTGCCCAGCGTCTCGGTCGCGCCGCCGTAATCCAGAGCGTCGTCCGCCAGCTGGAAGGCGATGCCCAGCCCCATGCCATAGTCACGCAGGGCCGCGACCTGCTCATCCGTCGCGCCCGCGCCGACCGCGCCGGATTCGGCGGCGGCGGCGAACAGTTCAGCCGTCTTGGCGCGGATGATCTGCAGATAAGTGTCCAGATCCAGATTCAGGTCGTGGGCGCGCGTCAGCTGCAACACCTCGCCTTCGGCGATCACCGCCGAGGCCCGCGCCAGAATACCCAGCGCACGCAGGGAATCCGTCTCGACCATCAGTTCAAACGCGCGCGCGAACAGGAAGTCCCCGACCAGCACCGACGAGGCCGCACCCCAGATCAGATGCGCCGCGACCTTGCCCCGGCGCATTTCCGACCCGTCGACGATGTCGTCATGCAGCAGGGTGGCGGTGTGGATGAACTCGACCGAGGCGGCCAGCTTGCGTGGCCCTGCGATGTCGCCGGTCTGGCCCGCGGCGCGGGCGGCGGCCACGGTCAGCAGGGGGCGCAGACGCTTGCCGCCCGCCGAGACCAGATGCTCGGCCAGCAGGGGGATCACCGGCACATCGGACTGCATCCGCGCGATGATCAGGGAGTCGACCTCCGCCATGTCGTCCTTGGCCAGATGAACCAGGGCGTCCACATCGCCCTTGGGACGGGCGGCGACGGCGAGAGCTGCGTCCACGGAAATCTCTTTCAGCACAGGGGCGAAGGGGGAGATTCGCCCGAAATTCACACGCATCCGCTTGCCCGGACGCGATGCGGCGCACAATGGTGGCGGCGCCATGATGGGTCAAGCCGAGTCATTCCCTACTGTCGCCGCAGATGTGGCCGAATCCGCCTTTCTGGGCGGACGCATCCGCCTGCGCCAACCGACAAAAGGCTACCGCGCAGGCATGGACGCCGCCCTTTTGGCCGCCGCCGTCGAGGCGCGCCCCGGCGAACGACTGATCGAAGCGGGCTGCGGCGCGGGCGCCGTCCTGATGCAGATCGCCGCGCGCCGACCCGGCATGCAACTGATCGGGCTGGAGCGCGACGCCGCCGCCGCCGCCCTCGCTCGTCAGAACGCGGCCCTGAACGGCATTGCCGCCGACACGACGATCGTGGACGGGGATGTGGCGAGCGGTTTTCGCGCCCTGAACCTATCACCCTGCGACTGGGCCGTCAGCAACCCGCCTTTCTTCGACGACCCCGCCGCCCTGCGCGCGCCCGCCGAAGGCAAACTCGGCGCCTGGATGGCCGACGACGGACTGGCCGCATGGGCCGGTTTTCTACTGAAGGCCGTACGCGAAGGCGGTCGCATCGTCATCATCCACCGCGCCGACCGATTGGCCGACATCCTGAGCCTGCTGTCGCCCAAGGCCGGCTCCTTCGCCATCCGCCCGATCCACCCCTACGCCGATCAACCGGCCAAACGCGTCCTGGTCCAGGCCATCAAGACCGGCAAGGCGCCGCTGCGCCTGCTGCCGCCGCTGATCCTGCACGACCGCGAGGGGGCCAAACACAGCACACAGGCCGAAGCGATCCTGCGCGGAGAGGCTGGACTGGGCTTTTCAAGTTGAAGCGCGCTGTCCGCGGACAAAGGCGAAGGCCACGCATCCACGGTATTCAGACTCAGCCGATAAACCGCTTCAGCAAGGCGGGCGGTTGCCATTTCGAGCGGTTCATCACCACGCCCGCGATGCGGCCGCCCTGGGCGTCGATCTCTTCGCGCAGGGTCACGGGGCCGGAGGCGTCCGTCGTCTCGGCCGCCACCACCAGAACGGTCGTGTCCACCAGCGGCGCCAGCGTCAGGATCATGTCGCTGCGGTCCGCCGCCGGGGCGTCGATGATGATGGTGTCGGCGTGGGCGCGCAGCCGGGTCCAGTAGCGCGGATCATTGACCGCCTCGACCCTCTGACCCGCGCGCAGCACTTCATTGTGGAAATGGGTGACGTAGAGGCGGCCGCCCAGACAGGCCTTGGCCGTCATCAGTTGACCGGGCGCCACGGGCTTGCCGTCGCGACCGCGCATCGGCGGCGTCACCGCATAGAAGGCGGAACCGTCCGGCGAGGCCTGAACCGACGGGCCAAGACGGCCGAAACGCTCAGGCTCAGCGCCCACCTGTTCCAGTTGCGACTGCTGGCTGAGGTCGCCGTCGATCAGCCAGACCGGGCGACGACCGCGCACGGCGGCCATACGCGAGAACTCACGCGCGACGGTGGAGACGCCCTCGCCCGTCTGGGCGGCGGCGAACAGGATCACGCGGCCGCGATGAGCCGGCGCTGGCCCCAGCGCCGCCCACAGTCCCGCCATTTCCGTCGTCAGGTCGACCATGCGAATCGTTACGTGCGCCTTAGATGTGTCTCAGTTTAGCACGGGTGCGGCTCAGGCGCCCTTGGCCGGCGCCACCACCAGCACCGGCGCCTGCAGAGTGCGGCTGAGGGTGCTGGGCATGGTGAAGCCGCGGCGCAGGAAGACCCGCAGCAGGCCGACGCACAGGGCCGTGAACCCGGCGAAGCCCAGCACCGCCACCATCAGCGGGAAGCGCAGGCTCTTGCCCTTCGACGGCGGCTGGGCCCGCTCGATAACGGTGACGTTGTCGGCGCCGGCCTTGACCAGTTCATTGTCGGCGCGGCTCTGTGTCTCGCGCTGCTGGAATTCGCGGATCGAGGCGGTCAGCACCTCGCGGTTGCCCGCCAGCGTCGAGTTGCGCGATTCCAGCTCGGTCAGACGCGCCTGACGCGTGCGCAGGTCGCCCAGCTGGCGGTCCAGCACGGCCAGACGGGCCGCCAGAGAATCGCGCTCGGCCTGAGCATTGATGCGGGTGGTCTCCAGTTCGACCCAGACCTGGTTCGGGCCGGTGCGGACTTCCTTGGCGCCGACCGCCGTGCCCGTGCCGACATAGGATTGCAGCTGGGCGATCTTGGAATCGATCTCGCGCACCGGCTGGGCGTCGGGCTGATAGCGGGCCAGCAGGCTCTCGCGCTCCGTCCGCAGTTGCAGGACCAGGTCCTGCGCCGAGACGTTCAGGTCCTGATACAGGGCCACTTCGCGCGGGGTGCGCGCCAGTTGGGCCGTCAGGGTCGCCAGACGCTGGGACGCCTGCTGAAGCTGGGCCTGAACGCCCATGCGCTCGGTGAAGACGGACTGATAGCTGCTGGCCACCGTGGCGCGCGCCGTGGCGAAGTCGCCGATGGCGTTGGTGCGCAGAAACTCTTCATAGGCGCGGTCCGCGTCGCTCAGTTCCTGCTCGAAGGTCTGGCGCTGGGTGCGGATGGCGGCCGTGGCGCGGTCCTGAAAGACCTCGCGGCGATAGGTCAGATACTGGTCGATGACCGTGTTCAGAATGCGCGCGGACTTGGCCGGATCGCCGCTCTTGTAGGTCAGGCCGACCACGGGGCTGAGGGGCGTGACCTCGACCCCCAGGCCGGTGGAAACGGCGCGGATGGCGGCGGCTTCCTGACGCGCAGGGTTTTCGGTCGAGGGCTTGTTGCCCTGGAAGCTTTCGACGCCCAGGGCGCGCACGACCCGGCGCTTGACCTCAAGGCTGTTCAGGATGGCGGCCTCGGACTGGGCCACCTCGGCGGCAGAAGGCGGCATGGCGCGCTCGCCCATGCCGACGCGCGGCTGATAGACGTATTCCTGACCCACCCCGACGAACAGGCTGGCGCCCGCCGTATAGGTCTTCTTCATCATCATGACGGCGGCGGCGCCGATGGCCAGGATGACCACAAAGATCACGATCATCAGCAACAGCTCACGAAACAGCAGGGCCACGACGTCGGTGACGCCATAGCGGGGACGAGCTGTTGCGAGGGAGGCGCGCATGGAGATCGGAAAACCCGCTCAAGTGACTGTTGAGCGCACACTGAGGCCCACGCGTTAACCGTGCGTTACCTATAAGCCGTCAGCTTCACCACAGACGAAATTTCGCGCCTGGACCGCCTCCGACCATGGATATTGATCGCCGCCTCATTCTCATGGCGCTGGCCGCCGGACTGGCCGGATGCGCCAGCGGCGCTCCGGCAGGCGGCGCACGCCCGCGCCCGACCGTCGTCGACGACTTCCCGCCCGGCCTGCCCTTCGCCCCGTGGACCGAGGTCGAACCGGAATACCGCCTCTATCCCGGCGACGAGATCGAGATCGCCCTGCCGACGGCCTCGGAACTGACGCGCCAGCTGAAGATCGGGCCGGACGGCCGCGTCTCCCTTCCCCTGCTGGGCCACGTCACCGCGGCGGACCGCAGCCTGTCGCAACTGGAGGCGGACGTTTCGCTGGCCTACGCCCCTCACCTGCTGCGCCCCGAGGTGGAAGTGACGCTGCGCCAGGCCGGGCCGCTGAAGATCTGGGTCGACGGCGAGGTGCGCAATCCGGGCGTGTTCGACATGCCGGGCGACATCGACGCCTATCAGGCCGTCATCATGGCGGGCGGCGCCCTGCCCACGTCGCGGACTTCGCGCGCCGCCCTGATCCGCCGAGGACCGGGCGACATGCGCATGATGAAGGTCATCGACCTGAAGGCGCCGCGCGCCGAGATTCAGTCGCTGCGTCGTGGGGACATCATCTTCGTGCCGCGCTCGACCCTGGGCGAACTGGCCGCCTTCTTCACCCAGGTCCGCGCCGCCCTGCCGATCGGCTTCTCCTACGCCATCAACGGCGGGTATGCGTCGACCTGACGGTCGTTGGCGATGCTGATATGATGGAATGGTCGCGGCAATAGTTTCAGGGCGACGTTCGGCCCATTGCGACCCTAGGGCTATCGATAAAGCGTTCCGTTGATGAAGCGCCCAAACCAAAATCGGATACTTGCCCTCACGATTTTAGGGGCAAACTCCATATCCATTTCGGGTTGCTTTATCGGCCCTGATGAAGAGTGGGCTACTCGCGCTCAGATAGTTGAGGCAGCCGAGAGGTGCGGTCTTCCGCAGTTTCGGCCCCAGCAGATCGGGAATGCATGGGCCGCCCATGTTCCCGAGAGTTTTCCCGAACATAAGACCAAAGAAGACTGCATTTATGAGCAGTTAGACCAACGCGGCTTGCTCGTTACGCGATGAGCACT
Source organism: Brevundimonas diminuta (assembly GCF_039673845.1). GTDB lineage: Bacteria > Pseudomonadota > Alphaproteobacteria > Caulobacterales > Caulobacteraceae > Brevundimonas > Brevundimonas diminuta_E. The sequence continues at coordinate 402,669 of NZ_JBDJMK010000001.1, forward strand.
ACCCCCCTAAGCGAACTTCGCCTCTCGACTCTAAAGTGAACTTAGGATCACAAGTCGTTGCAAATATTTTATCCGGCGATCTGAGTCGCCTCAGGAGGTTGGCGGAGCCCCCGTCTTGAAGCTGTCGACATATTCCGCGACCGGCCCAAGGCCTACCGAAGCCCTCAACTCATCGACGCACTCTGCGTCCTCAAGTCGCCAAAGCGTCCACTGACCCGTGGATCATGACATTCTCCCCAGAACACCCATCAGATGGGGCTGAGAATGAGCAGTCAAGGCTTAGAAAACGATGTTTGGCGGTGATCGCTGACGATCCTTAACGGCCATCCGTCCAATGACCGTTCGCCCTCACCCCTCGGCGGCAGGCAGCTCCAGCACCACTTTCAGGCCGCCCATGGCGCTGCCGCTCAGGGTGACGCGGCCGCCGTAGGCGCGGGTCAGTTCGTCGACGATCGACAGGCCCAGCCCGGTCCCCGGCGTGTCTTCGTCCATGCGGGTGCCGCGCTTCAGGGCCGTGTCGCGCTGGTCGGCGGGCAGGCCGGGGCCGTCATCCTCGACCACGGCGATCATCTGGCCGGGCGTGGATGGTCCCGCCGAGATGCGGACCCGGCGGCGACACCATTTGGCGGCGTTCTCGATCAGATTGCCGAAGATTTCCTGCAGGTCCTGACGCTCGCCCAGAAAGGCCAGGCCGTCGGGGGCGCGCCAGTCGATCTCGACGCCCTTGTCCTCGAAAACCCGCTCCAGCATGACGGCCAGTTCGTCCAGAACGGCGCTGACCTCGGTGCGTTCGCCCAGACCGTGGGCGGCGCGGGCGGCGGCGCGGGCGCGGCGCAGGTGGTGGTCGACCTGATCCTGCATCACCCGCGTCTGGCGGCGGATCAGGTCCGGCAGCTGGCCTTCCTGCGTCCCGGCCTCGGCCAGCATGACGGCCAGAGGCGTCTTCAGGGCGTGGGCCAGATTGCCGACGTGGGTGCGCTGACGCTCCACCGTCTCCTGATTATGGGCCAGCAGGCGGTTGACCTGTTCGGCCAGCGGCTGGATTTCGACCGGATAGACGCCGCCGACCCGGTGCGAGCGGCCCTGTCGCACATCGGCGATCTCGTCCCGCAGATCATAGAGCGGGCGCAGGCCCACCTGCACCTGAATGAAGACCGCCGTCACCAGCCCCGCCCCCAGCAGCAGCATGGCGATCCAGGTGACGGTGGCGAACTGGCGGGTGTCCGCGTCGACGTCCGAGCGGTCGATCCCGGCGAAGAAGACCACCGGCCGGTCGCGGCCGGGCAGTTGCTTCATGCTGGCGGCAATGCGCAGGGGCTCGCCCTTGGGGCCGTCCTCGGCGTTGTAGCTGAGGGTCTGGCCGAAGGCGTCGCGCAGACAGTTCAGCAGGTCCGGCGCATATTCCAGCTCCGCCGGTCCCAGAGAGGCCGAATGCGCCAGGATCAACAGGTCGCCGTTCTGCGTCTGCTCGCCCACCATCCAGTATTTGCCCGACAGCAGGCGCTGGGTGCGGGCGTCCTGGATATCGCCGATGAAGACCTCTCCCTCGGGGGTGATGTAGGCGGCGACCACCGCCTCATCGATCATGTCGCCGAGGGTGTTGCCCAGACGGCGCAGGGCCGATTCCTGGAACACGGCCGTCAGCACCAGCGCCGCCGCCGCCAGGGCGATCAGGATCCACGCCGCCGCCAGCCAGATCAGCCGCCGCGTCAGCGAGCGGCCGGGCCGACCGAACCAGCGCTTGGCCGGGGCCGCGCCGGGTTCTGGCTTGTCTGGCGCTGGCGCGTCAGGCGCTGTGGAGGTCGTCATGCGGCGCTCAGGCCGCGTCGCTCTCGCCCGGCAGGGGCGACAGGCGATAGCCCAGGCCGCGCACCGTCTCGATGCGGTCGGCGCCGATCTTCTTGCGCAGGCGGCCGACGAAGACTTCGATGGTGTTGGAATCGCGGTCGAAATCCTGATCGTACAGGTGTTCGACCAGTTCGGTGCGGCTGATGACCCGGCCCTGATGCATCATCAGATAGTGCAGCAGCCGGTATTCCAGACTGGTCAGACGCAGCGGCTCGCCATTGACCGTGGCGCGGGCCGCGCGCGGGTCCAGCCGCAGACCGCCGCAGGTCAGGGTCGCCGCCGCGTGACCGGCCGAGCGGCGCAGCAGGGCGCGCAGGCGGGCCAGCAGTTCCTCAGTATGGAAGGGCTTGGTGAGATAGTCGTCGGCCCCGGCGTCAAAGCCCGCCACCTTGTCCGACCAGGCACCGCGCGCCGTCAGGATCAGCACCGGCGTGGCCTTGCCCTCACGGCGCCAGCGTTCCAACACCGAGACGCCGTCGATCTTGGGCAGGCCCAGGTCCAGCACCACCACGTCATAGGGTTCGGTGTCGCCCAGGAACCAGGCTTCCTCGCCATCCGGCGCATGGTCGACGGCGTAACCGGCGTCGGTCAGGGCGCTTTTCAGCTGACGCGACAGATCAACGTCGTCCTCGACAAGCAGAACCCGCATTCAGTCGTCCCCACGCACCCGGCCCGAACGGCCGTCAACCTGGATATCCGAGACGCGACCGCCCGGATATTCCCACCGCACCACATAGTCGCCGCCGCGTTCCTGAACGCCCAGCATCCGGCCGGGGCGGCCCGACTGGACGCGGCGGGCGATGTCGCCCGGATTGGCGCGCGGCCCGCTGTCGGCGCGCGGCGGCGCGCGCAGCCCCTGCCCCGGATAGGAGGGCGGCGGCCCCCGACGGTCCTGCTGCATACGGGATTCGTTATCATCCTGATCACGGCCGCGCGACTGCGCCGCCGCGTCCGTCAGAGGGACGAGGGCGATCAGGCCTGCCAGAAGAAGGGCTTGAATACGCATCATGGGTCGCCGTTTAAACCAGATCCTCTGAACAGCGGCTGAACGCGCAGTCTATCGGCGTTCAGTCGAAAGAGAAACGCCGCCGCCCGCAAACTCCGTCGCGCTTTCGCGCGAAGGCAGGCGGTTTTGCATAAAACAGCCGCGCTGAGGCCCGGCGCCGCACTGGAGGAAGCGGTCCGGCCTGCCTATCTTGACCTCATGTCCATCGCCCGCCTCGACAGTCGCGCCCTGATCCGCATCAGCGGCCCCGACGCCCGCCCCTTCCTGCACAATCTGCTGACGCAGGATGTGGAGACGATCCAACCGGGAGAGCTTCGCTTCGGCGCGCTGCTGTCGCCGCCGGGGCGGCTGCTGTTCGACCTGTTCATCTGGGGCGAAGAGGACGGCGTCGTGCTGGATGTCGCGGCCGAGCGGCGCGACGCCCTGATCCAGCGCCTGACCCTGTATAAACTGCGAGCCCAGGTCGAGGTCATGCCGGTTCCCGACGCCGTCTTCGTCGCCTGGGGCGCCGATGTACCGCAGGGCTTCGTCGCCGACCCTCGCCTGCCTGCGCTGGGCGCCCGCCGCTGGGGCGATCAGGGCGAGACGGACGCGACCGAGGCCGACTGGCAGGCGCACCGACTGGCCCTGAGCGTGCCGGATCCGACGCAGGACGCCCTGATGGACAAGACCTATCCGATCGAGGCGGACTTCGACCTGCTGAACGGCATCGACTTTCACAAGGGCTGCTTCATCGGCCAGGAAACGACCTCGCGCATGAAGCGCCGCGGCACGATCAAGAACCGCATGATGGCCATCGCCTTCGACGGCCCCGCCCCGGAACGCGGCGCCGAGGTGCTGAAGGGCGAACTGCGCGCGGGCGAGGTCATGACCGGCGCCGAGGGCCGCGCCATCGCCCTGATGCGGCTGGACCGCATGGACGGCGACCTGACCGTCGACGGCCGCCCCGTTCAGGTCGAAAAGCCCGACTGGATTCCGGACCTGCAGGGCTGAAACAGCAGCGGCGGCGCGCGACCCTGCCCTTCCGCCGCCTTCCTTTGCGGCGCTGAACCGGCGACGCCCCTAAACCTGCCGCGCCGCCCAACCTGCCTGCCCCAAGCAAACGTCATCCCCGGGCCTGTCCCGGGGATTCATAAACGCCCCGGTCGGATCAGAAGACACGTCCCGCAGTCCGTAAGCCCCTGCCTGCTCCGCTCATCCCGGCGGACGCCGGGACCCAGTGAGTAAGCCAAGCGGGAGCCTGCCCGATGAGCCGAGCGCGCTGAAGCCCAAGCATTAACTCTCGGCATCCGCTTGCATGAGCGGCGTGATTGAACGGCGTCCCCCCCGCGACAAAGCGGAAAACTCGCCTGCCTCCATGTAAATGTCACTTGACTTCATCTCGACCTCAGCGGTAAAGCAAACTTGTCAAAACGACAGGGAGGTTAGTCATGAACACCGAGATCACCACCGCAGCCGCATCCGCCGCCCGCAACAAGAAGCAAATGGACGATATGACCGTGGGCCTGTGCGCCCTGACCGTGGTCGGCGTCAGCGCGACCGCCGCCATGCCGTTCTGGCCTGACGCATGGGGCCGCGCCCCGTCGATCGGCGTCGCCCTGCTGGCCGCCGGTCTGGCGGTCTTCATCGCCCTGCATACCCTCTACTGGTGGCGCGCCCTGGATGAGGCGGCGAAGGAGGCGCACAAATGGGCCTGGTGGTGGGGCGGAAACCTGGGCCTGGTCGGCGGCGGCGCGGGCGTGATCATCGCCGCCGCCTCGGGCGTGGAGTTGCTGCCCGCAGCCCTGCCCCATACCGATGCGGCCCTGATCGCGCTTGGCGTCATCGCCGTCTTCACCGCCCAGGCCGTCGGATATGGCGTCGCCTGGTGCGGATGGTGGATCGCCCGCCGATGACCAGCGCCTTCATCAACCGCCTCAAGGTCTGCCGCGCAGAACGCGACTGGACCCAGGCCGATCTGGCCGCCCGCCTCGGCGTCTCGCGCCAGACCATTCAGGCGCTGGAGAAGGGCCGCTACGACCCCTCCCTGCCCCTCGCCTTCCGCATCGCCCGCCTTTTCGGCCAGCCGATCGAAACCATCTTCATCGCCTGAGCCCTTCGTCATCGGCGCCCAACGCTCGCCCCTGACGCCCAAAGACGCCTGAACCCCATACAATCCAAGGATATCGCAATGACCCTCGCACACCGCATGGGCCAGTCGGCCAACCGTGTCTCGCGCTTCGCCGCCGGTCTTCTGGCCGCTCTGGCCGCCTCAGCCGCCCTGAGCGCCGCGCCCGACGCCGCCCGCGCCGAACAGGCGGCGCCCGCCCCGGCCGTCGCCCCCATCCCCCGCGCCGAGGGCGCCGGTCCGCCGCTGTGGGTGATCAGGGACGCGGACTCCACTGTCTATCTGTTCGGCACGATCCATCTGCTGCGTCCCGGCACGGCCTGGGGCTCGGACAAGGTGGACGCCGCCTTCGCCAGCGCCTCGGACATCTGGGTCGAGATCGCCGATCAGGACGATCAGGCCGTGGTCATGCCGGTGATCCAGCAGCACGGCGTCGATCCGTCCCGCCCCCTGTCGTCGGTCCTGTCGGCCGAGGACTTCGCCGCGTTCGACAAGGTCGCTCAGGCGAACGGCGCCAGCGCGGCCGCCCTTGATCCCTACCGCCCCTGGCTGGCCGCCTTCATGATCTCCATGTCCGGCCCAACCGAGGCCGGCTATCGCCCCGACGCGGGCGTCGACAAGACGCTGATGGATCGCGCCCGATCTGAAGGCAAGGCGCTGCACGGCTTCGAGACGGCCGACATCCAGGTGCGCCTGATCGCGGGCATGAGCGAAGAGGCGCAGGTCGCCTATCTGAACCACTTTGTCCGCAACACCGACCGCATCGTCGCCAACCTGGATGAAACCGTCGCCGCCTGGCTGAAAGGCGACATCGCGGAAACGGGCCGTCTGAACCGCGCCAACACCCGCGACGTGCATGAAGACATCCACCGCGCCGCCCTGATCGACCGCAACAGCGACTGGACCCGCCAGATCGAGGCGATGATGAAAGGTTCAGGCACGGCCTTCGTCGCCGTCGGCGCCGCTCACCTGATGGATCAGGACAGCGTCATCGACATGCTGATCGCGCGCGGTTTCACGGTCGAGCGACTGTAAGACGCCCCGCAACATCCCATGCAGGCCCGGCCTCCGCGCCGGGCCTTTTCGCTTGCACGGCCGGAACATTCCGGCAACATCGCGCCATGACCGAAGACGAAAAAGCTGAAGGCCGCTGCGGCTGGTGCGGGACGACGGACCCGCTCTACATCGCCTATCACGACACCGAATGGGGCGTGCCCGAGTATGACGCCCGCGCCCTGTGGGAGAAGCTGGTGCTGGACGGCTTTCAGGCCGGACTGGCCTGGATCACCATCCTGAGAAAGCGCGAGGGGATGCGCGACGCCTTCGACGGCTTCGACCCCGAAATCGTCGCCCGCTATGGCGAGGCGGACCGCGCCCGCCTGCTGGCCGACCCGCGCATCATCCGCTCAGGCGCCAAGATCGACGCGGCCATCAACGGCGCGCGCATCTGGCTGGACATGCGCGACAACGGCGAGGATTTCTCGGCCTGGCTGTGGTCCTTTGTCGGCGGCCAGCCGCTGACGAACCAGTGGAGCCATTTCCGCGAAGCCCCGACCCAGACCGCCGAAAGCCTCGCCATGGCCAAGGCCCTGAAGGCGCGGGGTTTCAAGTTCTGCGGCCCGGTCATCACCTACGCCTTCATGCAGGCGGTCGGCATGGTCAACGACCACCAGACGACGTGCTTCCGACATGGTGAGGTGACTGCGGCGGATGCCGCCAACGTCTGATTTCAGGGCACTCCAGATTGTCCACTTTCGACCGAGGCCGTGTAAAAACGTGCTGATCCACGATGAGGCCGAGGTGGCGACGAGGCGCGATGGCCTCAGGCTCGGATCGCGTTCATCAGGGTCTTCGTTCCGAGCACC
>NZ_JBDJMK010000002.1:0-324614 GCF_039673845.1 Brevundimonas diminuta
CCCCCATCCCCGACCCTTCCCCCATCGAGGGGGAAGGGAGGGCGATCTTTCATGGGCAGGGGTTCTGCCGCTGTCGCGCGACGTGCCTGCTTCGACATTAGCGGCGAACTTGTTGTGCGCGGGCGGAGGCGCGACGCCGCCGAGGGGCGAGCGGTTGGCGGCCCTTCAGTCGCGGCTGGCGGCGGGAGAAGACTTCACCGCCGTCCTGTGCGGCGCTCGCGTCGAGGCGTCCGGCGTCCGCATTCAGGCCATGCGCGAACCGGGAGAGTGGAAACGCCGCCCGCCTGCGTCTCTGGCTCTGGCGCCGGGACGGCCCGCCGTCTGGGACGGGCGGTTCGAGATCGTGACCGATCAGCCGGACCTGCGCGTCGAGGCCGCCGCCGGGCGTCTGGCGCAACTCTCCGAGGCTGAGCGCGCCGTTTTGGCCCCGCTTCCGCCCGCCGCGCGCGCGGCCGCGCCTGTGCTGGTCGACCCGGCGGGGCGCCCCGTTTTGGCCTGGCGCGCGGCCGGTGTCCGGGCGCTGGCGCCGCGCCGTCTGGCGCTGGCTCTGGCGGCTTTCGGGGACGAAACGACGCAGGAAGACGGACTCTTTCAAACCCTTCATGGCGAAATGCCGCCGTCTGACCTATTTTCAGGGGAAGACTGCTGATCGACAGGCCGGGCACGGCCCTGTCGAGGAACCGAGGACCGAATGAACCTGCGCAATTTCGCCATCTGGGGCGTCATCCTTCTGGGACTGGTGACGGTCTACGCCGCGATCAGCCAGAACGGCGGCGCGCCCGCCATGCCGGGCGCCAAGGGCGCGGCCGCCGCCGGTCGCCCCGACCCCATCACCTATTCCCAACTGATGACCGCTGTTGAGCGTCAGGAGATCAAGTCGATTGTCGCGCGCGGCGAGACGATCACCGGCGTCTTCAAGAACGACGGCAAATTCACCGCCGTGACCCCGGTGCCCAACGCCGAGCTGGTCGAGCAGATCCGCAAGTCCGGCGTCGAGGTCGAGACCAAGAGCACGCGCCAGCCGTGGTGGTCGGGCCTGTTGGGCCTGCTGCTGCCGGTGGCGCTGATCATCGCCTTCTGGTTCTTCATCATGAACCGGATGCAGGGCGGGGCGAAGGGCGCCATGGGCTTCGGCAAGTCCAAGGCCAAGCTGCTGACCGAGCACAAGGGCCGCAAGACCTTTGACGACGTCGCCGGCGTGGACGAGGCCAAGGACGAGCTGCAGGAGGTCGTCGACTTCCTGAAGGACCCGGCCAAGTTCCAGCGTCTGGGCGGCAAGATCCCCAAGGGCGCCCTGCTGGTGGGCCCTCCGGGTACGGGTAAAACCCTGCTGGCGCGCGCGGTGGCGGGCGAGGCGGGCGTGCCCTTCTTCTCGATCTCGGGTTCGGACTTCGTCGAGATGTTCGTCGGCGTCGGCGCCAGCCGCGTGCGCGACATGTTCGAACAGGCCAAGAAGAACGCGCCGTGCATCATCTTCATCGATGAAATCGACGCGGTCGGCCGTCATCGCGGCGCAGGCCTTGGCGGCGGCAACGACGAGCGCGAGCAGACGCTGAACCAGCTGCTGGTCGAGATGGACGGCTTCGAGGCGTCTGAGAACATCATCCTGATCGCCGCGACCAACCGTCCCGACGTGCTGGACCCGGCCCTGCTGCGTCCGGGCCGCTTCGACCGTCAGGTCGTGGTGCCGAACCCCGACGTCTCGGGCCGCGAGCGCATCCTGCGCGTTCACATGAAGGACGTGCCGCTGGCCGCCGATGTGAATGTGAAGACCCTGGCGCGCGGCACGCCGGGCTTCTCGGGCGCGGACCTGGCTAACCTGGTCAACGAAGCGGCCCTGATGGCGGCCCGCAAGGACCGTCGGATGGTCACGCACCGCGACTTCGAGGACGCCAAGGACAAGGTCATGATGGGCTCCGAACGGAAGTCCATGGCTATGAACGAGGAAGAGCGCCGCCTGACCGCCTATCACGAGGCCGGTCACGCCATCGTCGCCATCAACGTCAAGATGGCCGATCCGGTGCACAAGGCGACCATCGTTCCGCGCGGCCGCGCCCTGGGCATGGTGATGCAACTGCCGGAAGGCGACCGCTATTCCATGAAGTTCCAGCAGATGATCGACCGGATCGCCATCATGGCGGGCGGCCGGGTCGCCGAGGAGCTGATCTTCGGGCCGGAGAGCATCACCTCGGGCGCCAGCTCGGATATCGAGCAGGCGACCAAGTTGGCGCGGGCCATGGTCACGCGCTGGGGCTTCTCCGAAAAGCTGGGCACGGTGGCCTATGGCGAGAACCAGGAGGAGGTCTTCCTGGGCCACTCGGTGTCGCGCAGCCAGAACGTCTCGGAAGAGACGGCCCGCATCATCGACGAAGAGGTCCGCCGCATCGTCACCGAAGGCTGGGAAGAGGCGCGCCGTATCCTGACCGACAAGGCGGGCGATCACGAGAAGCTGTCTCAGGCCCTGCTGGAATACGAAACCCTGTCGGGCGACGAGATCCGGGACCTGCTGGAGAACGACCAGCCGCCCAAGCGCGACGATGAGAACGACACTGTCGTCGGCCCGTCGCTGTCAGTCCCGGCCACGCCGGAAGACGAGGCGACGCCGCAGGCTGAGCCTGCGACCCAGCCCGCGACCAGCGTGCCTGCGTCCGGCGTCTAAGGGCGATCCGGCAAGCGTAAACGAGAAGGGGCGCGTCCGACGGACGCGCCCCTTTTTGTTTCTTTCATCCCCATTTGACGGGGAGGCGGCGCGGCGCAATCGCGCCGTGGCTCAGTTCGTCGCTTCGGTTTCGGCGTCCTCGACCTTGACCAGCGTCAGCTTGCGCGCGGCGCCCGAGGTGTCGGGCCAGTTGATCGACTGGCCTTCCTTTAGGCCGATCAGACCGGCGCCGACATAGGACAGTATGGAGACGCGCCCGGCATCGATGTCGGCGTCCTTGGGCAGGACCAACTGGACGCGGCGCACGTCGGGGCTGTGATCGTCGGCGTACTGAAGCCAGCGGTTCAGGGTGACGATGCCTTTGGGCATGGCCTTGGGTTCGCACACCTTGGCGCGGTCCAGTTCCTGTTGCAGCAGCCCGGCGGGGCCGGCGCCGGGCAGGTCGCCGACCAGGCGGTCCAGGGCGTCGAAGTCGTCGCTGCGAAGCGTGATGGCGGGCAGGGCGCTCTTGCGGGGGGTGGTCATGGGTAAAACTCTCTGGAAAAATCGGGCGACGTCAGGCGGCCGAGGGGCCGTCGTCGTCGGGATGTTCGGGGTCGGTCTGCTCCAGCGGCGCCTCGGGCGCGGCGGGCCGACGAAAAGGAATGATGTCGGCGCTGCGCGGCGCCTCGCCGGCGCGACCGTCGTCTGGGGTGTCTGATCGGCGTGTCATGATGCAAACCTTCGCGAACGGCCCGTGGCCGACGCGGTCCTGCAGAATGAAGAAAGGGAAACGGAAAGCTTATACAACCGGGACCCGTAGCGGGCGCCCGGCGCAGGGCGCACGGCGAACCGCTACGGGTTAAATGCCTTCGACGCGGCGTCCCGCGTGGGTGAGGCGTCGAGCCTGGCTGACGAAGCGTTTCATTGCCTTTAGAGGCTGGACCCGGGCGCGCTGAAAGTCAAACCGCCCCTTCAGGAGTCGATGTCGCATGACCCATCAATCCCTTGTGAAGCCGCCGCTGGTCATGGGCATCGTCAATGTGACGCCCGACAGTTTTTCCGACGGCGGACGGCATGCTTCGGTTGAGGCCGCCGTCGCCCATGGCCTGACGCTGATCGCACAGGAGGCTGACGTGCTGGATGTGGGCGGAGAGAGCACGCGGCCGGGCTCGGACCCCGTGGATGAAGCCGGTGAGATCGCACGGGTCGTCCCTGTGATTGCGGCCTTGCGCGCGCAGTGGAGTGGTCCGATCAGCATCGACACCATGAAGCCCGCCGTGGCCCGCGCCGCCGTGGCGGCCGGCGCGACGATGTGGAACGACGTCACCGCGCTGCGCCACGCGCCCGACAGCCTGTCGACCGCCGCCGAACTGGGCTGCGAAGTGGTGCTGATGCATATGAAGGGTGCGCCCAAGACGATGCAGGACGACCCCCGCTATGACGATGTCGTGGCCGAGGTCGCCGCCTTCCTGAATGCGCGGACCGAAGCGGCGATGGCGGCGGGTGTTGCGCGCGGCCGGATCTGGCTGGACCCCGGCATCGGCTTCGCCAAGACGACGGCGCATAATCTGAGGCTGACGGCGCAATTGGACGCCGTAGTCGATCTGGGCTTTCCGGTCCTTTACGCCGCCAGCCGCAAGCGTCTCATCCAGGGCGTGGATGAGACGGCGACGCAGTCGGACGACCGTCTGGGCGGCTCGCTGGCGCTGGCGCTGGAAGGCGCACGGCGCGGCGCCCGCATGGTGCGGGTTCACGACGTGCGCGAGACGGTTCAGGCGCTGAAGCTTCAGACGGCGGTGGGCGCCGCGCACTGAATCATCAACGCTTCCAGCCGGGCAGGACCCTGTCCGGAAAGCGGTCGGCGATGAAGGTTGGCTCGATCGCCCGCTCCAGCCACAGCTTGGCCCCGGCAAGGACCAGGGTGAAGCCTTCCATGGCGTCCAGGGCGGCTTTCACCCCTTCGTCGGTGGCGGGGAAGCCGCGGTTGAAGATTTCGATCCAGGTCGACTTGCCGCGTTCTTCAAAACGCCATTCAATTTCTGTCGGCTGATCTTCGAGGTTCCAGTCGATCAGGATGCGCCGATTGACCTGAACGTCCTTCACAGCGACCTGGGTCGAGACACCGTACATACCCCAGGTCCATTTCACCCGCGCCCCAGGCGACAAACGGCGATCACCATGAGTGAACCAGAACCATGATGTTACGCCTGGTTCAGTAAAGGCCTGATAAACCTCATCAACCGGGCGATGAATAAGCGTTCCAGTGTGAACCTGAGGGGTCAGCATTCAGTCCCATCTCCAAAGGGAAGCGAGGCGGCAACGCTTATCTTCTCAGAATTGTTGCACACATGGAAACTAAACCGCAAAAAATTCATTTCTTAAAATAATGAACGTTATTTTTTACAGTTAATAATGAAGATCTTTGTTATTTTAATCTTTGCATGTTTGTAAAACTTATGCGCGGTCATCGCGTTTCGATGAGACGTGCGGCTCTTGTCTCCAGCGGTTCGATCAGCCATTCAGCCGCCATGGCGTGGCTGTTGTCTCTTAATCCCTGGTTGGTGCTTGTCGTTGCGGGGCTGTTTGAAGTCGGCTGGGCGTCGGGCGTCAAATATGTCGGGGTGCAGCGGCCGCTGATCTCCCTGGCCGTGGCGGTGGCGTTGGCGGCCAGCATGATCGGCCTGTGGGCGGCGACGCAGCGCCTGCCGGTCGGCACGGCCTACGCCATCTGGACCGGCATCGGCGCCGTGGGCGCGGCGGTGATCGGCGTCGCTGTCTATGGGGAGCCGGCGACGGCGGTGCGGGCCGTCTGCATTCTGCTGATCGTTTCGGGCATTGTCGGATTGAAGCTGTTTTCCGGAGTTTCGGCATGAACACCCTCCCTGAAGCCGCTGACCGCCGCGCGGACGGCGATAGGGACATTAGAAAAGGCCGCGTTCTCATCCTGGCGGGGTCAGACTCGGGCGGCGGAGCGGGCATTCAGGCCGATATCAAGGCGGTGACCATGCTGGGCGGTTTCGCCGCCACGGCCATCACCGCCATCACCATTCAGAACACGCTGGGGGTTCATGGCGTCCACGCCGTGCCGCTGGAGGTCATCGAGGCGCAGGCGCGGGTGGTGCTGGACGACATCGGCGCCGACGCCCTGAAAACCGGAATGCTCGGCTCGGTCGAGGTGGTCGAGACGGTGGCGGGGCTGATCGACTATGCGGCCGGAATTCCGGCGGTGGTCGATCCGGTCATGATCGCCAAGGGCGGCTCGCCCCTGCTGGCTGAAACGGCGGTTGAGGCGGTGCGCAGCCTGATGATCCCGCGCGCCTTCCTGCTGACCCCCAATGCGCCCGAGGCCGAGGCCCTGACCGGGCTGGAGGTCGCCGATCTGGACGGCCAGCGCCGCGCGGGCGAGGCGCTGCTGAATATGGGCGCGCACGCGGTGCTGATGAAGGGCGGCCATGTGCCGGGTGCGATGGTCATCGACCTTCTGCTGACGGCTGACGGCGAGACCGTGCTGGAGAGCGAGCGGGTCATGTCGCGCCATACCCACGGCACCGGCTGCACCTTGGCCAGCGCCTGCGCGGCGGGCATCGCCAAGGGCCTGCCCCTGCCGATCGCGGTCGCGGAAGGCTGGGCCTATGTCGCAGAGGCCATCCGTCGCGCGCCGGGACTGGGCCAGGGGCATGGTCCGCTGGATCACGCCTGGCCGGTGCGCCGATAGGCGGCTTGGCGTGACGCCGGAATCGCGCTCTCAGGATAGCATGACTCTCGAAAATCGCCTGACCGACATCATCCGCGCCGATGCGGGGCTGATGCATGTGCTGACCGTGATGCGCAGCCTCGATCTGCCGGACTGGCGGCTGTTTTCAGGCGCGGTCTATCAGGCGGTGTGGAATGTCCAGACGAGCCGCCCAGTTGGCTATGGGATCAAGGACTACGACATCGGTTATTTCGACGCCGACACGTCCTGGGACGCTGAGGACGCCGTCATCAAGCGCGTCGCCGCCGCCTTTGAGCCGCCGCTGCGCGATCAGGTCGAGGTTCGCAATCAGGCGCGGGTGCATCTGTGGTTCGGCCAGCGGTTCGGCGAGCCCTATGAGCCTCTGAACAGCACAGACGAGGCGCCCGCCCGTTTCGTCGCCCCGGCCTTCGCCGTCGGGGTGCGGCTGGAGGCGGACGACAGCCTCAGCGTCATCGCCCCCTTCGGGCTTGAGGATGTGTTCGACATGGTCATTCGGCCCAATCCGACGCGCCCGCGCGCAGGCGGTTGGGACCGGGTCATCGCCAAAGCCCGCAGTCGCTGGCCCGAACTCACCGTGGTCGAGGACGATCAGGCCACGGCGTAGCGCGCCGTTATGCCGTCTGGCTGGAAATCGTGCGCCGCCAGCCTGTCCAGCGAGGCGAAGACGCGCGCGGCGAAGTCTTCAGCGTCGCCTTCTTCGACAGCAGGTCGCAGCCAGTCTGTGACAACGGCGCGCGCCGGATAGGTTCCGACCGGGCCGGGCACGCTCAGCGCCACCTCGATCCCTTCGGCGATCCAGCCCGCCACGGTGATGAAAAACGCCATCCCGGTCAGAAAGTCCGAACGGCGCAGGACATAGAGGGTGATGATCCCGTCCTCGACCCCGTCGGGTCGCACGATCACGCCGCTGCGGTCGGGGCGCCAGTCTTCTGACAGTTCGACCGCCCGCCACAGGCAGAACCAGATGCGACAGGTCTGCGGTCGGATTTCGTGGACGGAACAACCCGCGCCATCGACGCAATAGCCGCACAGTTCGCCCGTCGGCTTGGCCAGCTCAGGCAGGTCCAGCGGGATCACGCGGCAGCATTCGACGCAGCCGCCGCAGGTGCGATCAGGAAGAAGGGGCAGGGACATGGCCGCCGTCTAGCGCAGGTCTGTCGCAAATGCGCGGGCTTTGACACACGGCGGCGGCGTCAGGGCTGACGTCCCTCCGACCCGTCGGGCCGGAGGGGCGCAGCACATCAGGCGCGCGCGGCCTGGGTGCGGGTCGAGGGCAGGCGCAGATAGGCTTCCAGCGAGTCGTCGAACGCCTTCATCCACGGCACATGGTGACGCGCCGCCAGCGTGCCGGTCAGGACCGAGCGATAGCATTTGTCGCGATAGCCCATGATGTCGGCCTTCTTGTCCTTCTTCCACTGCAGGAAGATCCGGTTGATATTGTCGATATCAAGATCCGGATAGTCGGTCTGGGCGATCAGGCGCTTGATGTATTCGCCCTGATATTCAAAGGCCTGGGCATCCGTGCGGATTTCGACCTCCTTCTCGCGCCACAGGTCGTTGGCGGCTTCCATGTCCGCGCGGGACGGCAGCTGGATGCGGTCCATGATGATGTCGCGCGTCAGCCAAGCCTGGGCGTCGAACATGTTGAAGCTGTACCAGAGGTCCTGCATCCCCAGATAGAACAGCTTGGGATTGGGCGTGAAGGCCACGCCTTCATACAGGTTCAGCGGCCATAGACGGTTGCTGGTCTTCAGGCGCAGTTCGTCCGGCAGGAAGGGGAAGTGGTGCTTGTAGCCGGTGCACAGGATAATGGCGTCGACGTCGCGGCGCGTGCCGTCGCTGAAATGGGCGGTCTTGCCGTCCACGCGCGTCAGGCAGGGTTTCTCCTCCCAGCCCTTGGGCCATTCATAGCCCATCGGCTGGCTGCGATAGCTGGTCGTGACCGACTTCGCGCCGTATTTGTAGCACTGTGAGCCGATGTCCTCGGCCGAATAGCTGGAGCCGATCAGCAGCACGTCCTTGCCCTTGAACTCGGCCGCGTCGCGGAAGTCGTGGGCGTGCAGGATCCGGCCCGGGAACAGGTCGAAGCCCGGATAGGACGGCGCGTTCGGCGTCGAGAAGTGGCCGGTGGCGACGATGACGTGGTCGAACGTCTCGGTGGTGCGACGCCCGCCCGAATAATCCTTGGCCGTCACGGTGAACTGGCCCGACGCCTTGTCGAAGCTCACGTCCCTCACCGCGGTGTTGAAGCGGATGTACTGGCGGATGTTCGCCTTCTTCACCCGGCCCTGAATATAGTCCCACAGGACTTCACGCGGCGGATACGAAGAGATCGTCTTCTTGAAATGCTCGTCGAAGGTGTAGTCGGCGAACTCAAGGCATTCCTTGGGACCATTCGACCACAGATAGCGGTACATGCTGCCGTGAACGGGCTCGCCATTCTCATCGATGCCGGTGCGCCAGCTGTAATTCCACATGCCGCCCCAGTCCTTCTGCTTTTCGTAACAGACGATCTGGGGGATGTCCGCGCCCTTGTCGCGGGCCGACTGGAAGGCGCGGAGCAGGGCCAGTCCCGAAGGGCCGGCGCCGATAATGGCGATACGTTTTTGCTTGGGCATATTCACTCTGGGCTGATGGGTCAGAAGCCCCGGCGCAGGGCGGCGCGACGGCCGCAAATCACACGGGGCAAACGAAGGGCCGGACCGCCAGCACTCCCAATATATGGAATG
Source organism: Brevundimonas diminuta (assembly GCF_039673845.1). Lineage (GTDB taxonomy): Bacteria > Pseudomonadota > Alphaproteobacteria > Caulobacterales > Caulobacteraceae > Brevundimonas > Brevundimonas diminuta_E. The sequence continues at coordinate 9,107 of NZ_JBDJMK010000002.1, forward strand.
AGGCAATGGAATCGGCGCGCGAAAATATAAAATCGTCCTAATATCTTAGAGTTCATGCTTATTGGCTTGAATGATTATCTTTCTAATTCTTGGATTGATCGACAACATCAGAACAAATTGCATTGAGACGAATATGAAGAAATATTCGCCAAGTCGCTCTCATATTGTCATTTCAATCCGCCGATTATGAAGCAATGTTGGCTGGGCTGCAAATTTCGTTCTTGGAGACAAGATTTTCCGACGCCGCCGAAAAGGCGTTTCTTCCCGCTGTCAGGGCGTTTGAAGGGGGCCGCAGAGGGGGCGCTCGCGCTCGGCCTGATGAAGCCGCGGCCGTTCGCATGGAACAGGGGCCGTCGCCCTGCATTCCCGCTGAATTCAGAAGAGAATCCGGCTAGACTCACCCCATGCATGGTCGCTTTCCGATCCTCTACATCGCCGAGGCGGACGCCGAGGAGGCCGTCCTGTCGTCCGGGGCGCTAGCCCAGCTGGTCGAGGCCATCCCGCAGGCGACCTTCACCGTGGTCGGCTCGCCGGCCAGCGCGCCGCTGTTCGCCGACCTGCCGCGCCTTCAGCGCCTGATCACGCTGGATCGCGACGGGCGTTGGGACTGGATCGCCCTGTGGAATCAGGTGCGCGAGACGAACTGGGGGCTGGTGGTCGACATGCGCGGCTCGACCCTGTCGGGCAAGCTGCGGCGCCAGCGGCGCGCGGTGCGAGGCAAGACCCTGCCGGGCGTGCATCTGGTTGAACAGGCGGCGCGGACCCTGCAACTGGACGAGATTCCGGCGCCGAAACTGTTCATCGAGCGGGATACCCAGGAAGCCGCCGACGCCCTGATCCCGCCCGGCGAAGGGCCGATCCTGGCCATCGGGCCGGGCGCCGACTGGATCGGCAAGCGCTGGCCCGCCGACCGCTACGCCAAGATCGCCATCTCCCTGCTGGGCGAAGGCGGGCCGCTGGCGGACGGACGGCTGATGATCGTGGGCGAAGAGGCGGATCGCGACGCGGCCCGCACCATCCGCTCGGCGGTGAAGCGCGACCGGGTGATCGAACTGCAGGGGCGGCTGACGCGGCTGCAGACGGCGGCGGCCCTGACCCACGCCGACCTTTATCTGGGCGGCGACTCCCTGTGGACCCAGCTGGCCGTGGCGGCGGGCGTTCCGGCGGTGGCGGTGTTCGGCCCCTCGGACGAGACGCTGAAACGCCCGTGGACCGGCGTCGCTGTGCGCGGCCCGCGCACGCTGGACGAGTTCCGCGAACTGGACCCGCGCCTGAACCAGCACATCCAGCACATGATGGACCTGCCCTATGAGCGGGTGCTGAAGGCGGCGAAGAAACTGCTGGCCGAACGGACGGCCTGAACGCCCCTCGGGTTGCGCCCCTGTGCCTTCGGCGCGCATAAGCGCCGGAGTTTCAGGAGATGCGCACGATGACCCAGACCTATGACCTGATCGTTCGGGGCGGCGAGGTGGCCAACCACGCTGGGCGGGGCAAGGCGGATGTCGGCGTCATCGACGGCCGCATCGCCTTCATCGGCGACCTGAGCCAAGCCTCGGCCGGAGAGGTGTTCGACGCCACCGGCCTGACCGTCCTGCCGGGCGTCATCGACACCCAGGTCCACTTCCGCGAGCCGGGGCTGGAGTGGAAGGAAGACCTCGAAACCGGCAGCCGCGCGGCGGCTCTGGGCGGCGTCGTCGCCGTGTTCGAGATGCCGAACACCAACCCCAATACGACCGACCCCGACACCATGGCCGACAAGCTGGCGCGGGCGAAGGACCGGATGTGGACGGACCACGCCTTCTACGTCGGCGGCACCCATGAGAACGCCGAGCATCTGGCCGATCTGGAGCGCCTGCCCGGCTGCTGCGGGGTCAAGGTCTTCATGGGCGCCTCGACCGGCGACTTGCTGATCGCCGACGACGAGGGCGTGCGCAAGGTGCTGTCGAACGTGCGCCGCCGCGCCACCTTCCACTCGGAAGACGAATACCGTCTGGTCGAGCGCCGCAACCTGGCCCGCACCGGCGACTGGACCAGCCACCCCGAGGTCCGCGACGCCGAAAGCGCCATCATGTCCACCCGCCGTCTGGTCGGGCTGGCGAAAGAGACCGGCGCCCGCATCCACGTCCTGCACGTCACGACGCGCGACGAGATGGAGTTCCTGCGTTTCCACAAGGACGTCGCCACCGTCGAGATCACGCCCCAGCACCTGACGCTGGTCGCGCCGGAAGCCTATGAGCGCCTCGGCGCCTACGCCCAGATGAACCCGCCGATCCGGTCGCATGAGCATGTCGACGCCCTGTGGCTGTGGGGCATGCAGCAGGGCGTGGCCGACGTGCTGGGCTCGGACCACGCGCCGCACACCAAGGAAGAAAAGTCCAAGCCCTATCCGGCCTCGCCGTCGGGGATGCCGGGGGTGCAGACGCTGGTGCCGCTGATGCTGACGCACGTGGCGAACGGCCGCCTGTCGCTGGAGCGCTTCATCGACCTGACCTCGGGCGGGGCGCAGCGCGTGTTCGGCACGGCCAACAAGGGGCGGATGGCCGTCAGCTATGACGCCGACCTGACCATCGTGGACCTGAAGGCGAAGAAGACCATCACCCACGACCAGCAGGCCACGCGCTGCGGCTGGACGCCCTTCGACGGATTCGAGACGACGGGCTGGCCGGTCGCCACCATCGTGCGCGGTCGCGTCGTGATGAAGGACGGCGAACTGATCGGCCAGGCGCACGGCCGCCCGGTGCGGTTCCAGGAGACGCTGGCGGGGTGAACAGCGCCAAGCCTCAACTCGGCCTGATCGGTTTCGGCGCCTTCGGGCGGCTGACGGCGAAACATCTGTCGCCATGGTTCGACATCGTCGCCCATGACCCGGCTGTCAGCGACGGCGAGGGGCTGGCGCGCATGACCACGCTGGAAGAGGCGGCAGCCTGTCCGGCGGTGGTGCTGGCCGTGCCGGTCGGCGTGCTGGCGGAAACGGTCGCAGCGATCGCGCCGCATGTGACGCCCGGCGCCCTGATCCTCGACGTCGGATCGGTGAAGGTGAAGCCGGCGCAGGTCATGCTGGACGGCCTGCCCGAGGGCGTCGCCATCGTCGGCTCCCACCCTCTGTTCGGCCCCCAAAGCGGCAAGGACGGCATCACCGGCCTGCGCATCGCCATCTGCCCGGTGCGCGGCGACAAGGCGGCGTGGCGCGTCGCCGCCTTCTGCCGTAAGGCTCTGGGGCTGAAGGTCTTCGTCGTCACGCCCGAGGATCACGACCGCGAGGCGGCGACGGTTCAGGGCCTGACCCATCTGATCGCCAAGGTCCTGCTGGCGATGGAGCCCCTGCCCACGCGCATGACCACGACCAGCTTCGAGCGCGTCATGCAGGGCGTCGACATGGTCCGCCACGACAGCGCAGCGGTGTTCCGCGCCATCGAACACGACAACCCCTTCGCCGCCGAAGTCCGCCGCCGCTTCTTTGACCTGGCCGAACAGGCGCGGGCGGAACTGGACGACTGACTTAGACGCCGCCCTCTCCCTCCCCTTTATGGGGAGGGAGAGGCGTGGCGGCTGTATCTACTTCAGCATGAAGTCCGCCACGGCCTCGACCACGCCGGGCGCCAACGGCAGGGCGGGGTCCATATAGGTCGTGACATTGGCGGCGCGTTCGGCGGGCGCGACCTTCAGGACGTGGTTCACGCCGTCCCAGATCGCCAGTTCGGCGCGCGGCTGGGCGGCCTTCAGCGTCTCGGCGTCGGCGAGCGTCACCTGAATGTCCGTCGTCCCCTGGCCGATCATCATCGGGCCGTCATAGGCCGCCGCCAGCTTCGCCGGGTCCAGCGCCAGCCACGAGATCAGATAGGGCTGGACCGACGGCCGGAACAGCGCCGCCAGCGATGCAGGCGGATCGGCGACCGTGCGGCCCGCTTCCAGTTCGTCGACGGCGGCATAGGCCTCGCCCTTCAGCGGTTCGGGCAGGGCGGCCAGTTGTTCGCGCAGAACCACGCCCGCAGGACGCCCGGCGCCGGACAGCAGAACCAGACCACAGACCTTGTCGTCACCGTTCGCAACGGCAGCCAGGGCGACCAGCGCGCCCTCGCTGTGGCCGATCAGCCAGGCGCCTGGGCGGCCTGTCTTCGTCGCCGTCTCGGCCGCCCAGGCGCGGGCGTCCTCGGCATAGGCTGAAAAGCGCAGGTCGGCTTCGGAGGCGCCTGCGGCGGCGCTCGCGCCGATGCCGCGTTTGTCGATACGGATGGTGGCGACGCCGCGCTCGGCCAGCCCTTCGGCCAGCAGGCGATAGGTCGCCGCCTGAATGCCGAACTGGGGACTGTTCCCGTCGCGATCGGTCGGTCCCGAGCCGGGCAGGATGACGGCGGCGGCGCGCGTCTGGCCTTCGGGCGACAGCAGGGTTCCGTGCAGCGGTGCGGGGCTGGACGGCAGCTCGACCGGCGTCGAAACCGGTGAGAGCAGCAGGGCGGCGGCGAGGTCAGCATGCTTGTCTCCGTCGTTGGATGGGCAAGGGTCAGAAGGGCTGTCGGTCGGGATCGGCGCGCCACACGCGCCAGCTTTCAAACACCGACCAAGCGGTCGCGATCAGCACGCCGATGATCAGGGCGATCACGCCGAAAGGCTGAAGGATGAAGGGGCTGGCGATCAGCCCGGCTGCGCCCAGCCAGAACATCAGGCGGCCCGCAAGGCGATTAGAGCGATCCCACGCCAGTCGCGACTTATAGGCCCAGGGCGTTTTCACTCCGATGAAGGGGTTGGGGCTGACGCGCCCCAACAGCGCGCCCGTGATCAGGAAAATCAGGCTGAGGAAGGCCATGGCTCCGCTGGGCGCAGTGAAGCCGGACGCAGCGTCCGGACCCAGGCTGGACCACACGATGAAGACGGTGACGATCCCCAGAATGAGGCTCGACAACCATTGTCCCCCTCTCAAGCCCTTGCGGCGGACCGGCTCCGGCGTGGCTGCGGCCTGACGTCCGGTTATCCAGTTCACCAGGAGATTCAAAAGCCCCAGGCCCGCCAGGGTGGCTGAGAGTTCGTATTTGCTGCCGTACCGGTTTGCCTGTCCGGCGGCGTCGAAATGCACTGGGATCGGAGTCTCGGGGCCATAGATTGCGATCCACGCCGCGACGGTCAGGATTAGGAGAGAAACGACGATGGCGACCGTGTCGGCCAGGGCAGGGCGTTTCATAGGGTCTCCTCCTCAGTTTTGCCCGCCCCGCTCAGATCCATCAGGAAGGCGAGGGCTTCTTCGACTGCCGAAATTTCCAGCCGATAGCGGATCGACTGGCCGTCGCGCTCGGTGCTGACCAGTTCGGCCTCCTTCAGCGCATTCAGATGGCCGGTGATGGTCGGCCAGCTCATGTCGAAGGCGGCGGCGATGTCGCCGGACGCTAGCGGTCCCTTGCGCAGCATGGCGATGATGCGCCGTCGCACCGGATGGGACAGGGCCTTGAACAGGCTGTTCATAGGCAGGAAGCTAATTAGGATGTTCGCTAAATGCAACCGCTGTTCTTCAGGCCCGGCTGGCCTTCATCACGGCCAAGGCCTATGGCAGAGGTTGGTTCAGAAGTTGCGAGTTGTTCTCATGGAAATCCGCGATCAGATCGTTCTCATCACCGGCGGGGCGCGCGGCGTAGGCGCAGCGGCGGCGCGGGCCTTTGCGGGACAGGGCGCGCGGGTGGCGATCAACTGGCGCAACAGCGGCGAACAGGCTGAGGCGCTGGCGGCGGAACTGGGCGAGCGGGCGCTCGCCGTTCAAGCCGATGTGACGGACCGCGCAGGCGTTGACGCCATGATCGCGAAGGTTCAGGCCCATTTCGGCGGGGCGGTCTGCACCGTGGTCAACAATGCGCTGGATTACAGCTTCAACGGCGACGCCCGCGCCCAGATGGCGAACATCCCGTGGGAAGACATGGAGCGCCAGTTCTCGACCGTGATCCGCGGCGCTCTGAACGTCATTCAGGCGACGGTGCCGGGCATGACGGCGCAGAAGTTCGGCCGGGTGGTCAACATCGGCACGAACCTGTTCCAGAATCCGGTCGTGCCCTATCACGACTACACTGCCGCCAAGGCCGCTCTGCTCAGCCTGACGCGGACGGCGGCGGGCGATCTGGGGCCGTCGGGCATCACCGTCAACATGATCTCGGGCGGGCTGCTTCGTACGACCGACGCCAGCGCCGCGACGCCCGAAGCGGTGTTCGACCTGATCGCCAGCATGACGCCGCTGCGGTCGGTGACGACGCCGGAAGAGTTCGCTGATGCAGCCCTCTTCTTCGCCTCGCCGTGGAGCCGGGCGGTGACGGGACAGAATCTGGTGGTCGACGGCGGGCTGGTGCGGGATTAAGTCGGCTGGGCAGTAAAGCCTCAAGGACGGACATCATGAGCGGCGTCATTCTGATCACCGGAGCCACCTCGGGCATCGGCCGGGCGGCGGCGCGCCGTTTCGCAGGCGCGGGCTGGAAGGTGATCGCCACCGGCCGCCGTCAGGAGCGTCTGGACGAACTGGTCGCCGAACTGGGCGCGGATCGGGTCCATGCCGCGCCCTTCGACATGAGGGACGAGGCCGCCATCGACGCGGCGCTGGACGCCTTGCCCGAAGGTTTCCGCGACATCGACGTGCTGATCAACAACGCCGGTCTGGCGCTGGGCACGGCGACGGCGCAGGAGGCCGATCTGGCCCAGTGGCGCCAGATGATCGACACCAACATCACCGGTCTGGTTACGCTGACCCACCGCCTGCTGCCGCGCCTGATCGCGCGCAAGGGAGCGATCCTGAACATCAGTTCGGTGGCTGCGACCTATCCCTACAAGGGCGGCAACGCCTATGGCGGGACCAAGGCCTTCGTGCGCCAGTTCTCGCTGGGCCTGCGCTCGGACCTGCACGGGACGGGGGTGCGCGTCACCTCCATCGAGCCGGGCATGGCCGAGACGGAGTTCACCTTGGTCCGAACCGGCGGCGATCAGGCGGCCTCCGACGCCCTCTACGGCGGGGCGGCGCCGATGACCGGCGAGGACATCGCCGAGACCCTGTTCTGGGTCGCAACCCTGCCGGCGCACCTGAACATCAATGCGCTGGAGCTGATGCCGGTCAGCCAGTCCTTCGCGGGCTTTCAGGTGGCGCGCGGCTGATCAGTAGCGGCGGGCGATGATGACGCCGTGAGGGCGATCGACCCGCGACGGCAGATAGCGGATGTCCACCTTCTGGCCAATGACCAGGTGGCCGCTGATAACATCGCGAGCTAGGCGTTGGCGGCCGCACTGATCGTTGAACGCGACGGTCACGCGGCTCATGGCTTCTTCGTTGATGCGGAAACGATCGACGCCTGTGATACGACCTTCGGTTCGGACACCGTCGCGCATCACCTCATACATATGCAGGGCGATGCGGCGGCGGCGGCGATGGACCCCTTCGGTGATCAGCAGACATAGGCCCGCGCTGTAGAGAGCGATCAGGGCTTCCGGCTCGGCGGGGCGATCATGGATGAGGGCAGAACTCAGTCCGCCCAACCCCAGGCTGATGAAGAAGGCGATCAGCGGCACATAGAAGATCCGGATCGGAGGCCCTTCGTCCGCCCAGACGCCTGACGCATAGGCCGGGCCGCCTGCCAGAAGCAGGCCGATGCCGATAGAGAGTCCTATGCCTGATGCGTCTTGTAGACTCAGGAAGTCGACATCGCCTGGAATCGCCCCCTGTGCGCCTGACCAACCGGTTATGAAGGCCGTCACAACAGCCGCGCTCCAGCAGACCCATCCGAACTGGCGACGTAATGAAGGACGATTCCACCATGGGGATGTGGGGTCGATCATGCTCAACGCGTTCATCTCCTGCAGAGCTGCCGGATCGTGCGGACATGGGGGAGGGAACACGCCCTGCGCTGACTTGATTAGCCGCCGGTCGCGACATCCGCGCGACAGGCTGATGACACGCAGTCGCCAATCGGCCCCCTTTTCTCTATAGGGGCGGGCCATGAGCCAGCATCCGCCGCACCGGTTTTCCGTCGCTCCCATGATGGACTGGACCGACCGCAATTGTCGGGCGTTTCACCGCGCGCTGAGCACGCGCGCCCTGCTCTATACGGAGATGGTGACGGCCCCGGCGGTGATCCACGGCGATCGGGATCGCTTGCTGGGCTTTGATGCGGTCGAGCATCCGGTGGCGCTGCAACTGGGCGGCTCGGACCCGGCGCAGCTGGCCGAGGCGGCGAAGATCGGCGAGGCCTATGGCTATGATGAGATCAATCTGAATGTGGGCTGTCCGTCGGACCGGGTGCAGTCGGGCCGGTTCGGCGCCTGTCTGATGCGCGAGCCGGAGCTGGTGGCCGACTGTATGGCGGCGATCAAGGAGGCGGTCAGTGTTCCGGCGACCGTCAAATGCCGCATCGGGGTCGATGATCAGGACCCCGAGGTCAGCCTGTTCGCCACGGTCGACGCCTCGGCCGCGGTGGGGATCGACAGCTTTGTCGTTCATGCGCGCAAGGCCTGGCTGAAGGGGTTGTCGCCCAAGGAGAACCGGGATGTGCCGCCGCTGGACTATGCGCTGGTGCGGCGGTTGAAGCGCGAGCGGCCGCATCTGACCATCTGCATCAACGGCGGCATCGGCGATCTGGATCAGGCCGAGGCGCATCTGAGGGCCGACGACGGAGTGCAGCTGGACGGCGTCATGCTGGGCCGCACCGCCTATCATGAGCCTGCGCTGATGGGGCAGGTGGATCGGCGCATCTTCGGCGAGGCGACGCCGGACGTGGACGTGTTCGAGGCGCTGGAGCGCTACCGCCCCTATATGGCGGCGCGGCTGGAGGAGGGGGCCAATCTGGCCAGCATGACCCGGCACATGCTGGGCCTGATGCACGGACGGGCAGGGGCGCGCGCCTTCCGCCGCATCCTGACCGTCGAAGGCGTCAAGTCGGGCGCCGGGCTGGAGGTCGTGGACCGCGCGGTCGAGGCCGTGCGCGAGGCAGAGGCGCGCAAGGCGGCTTAAGGTTTCGCCTTTCCAGGTAGGAGGTGGATTGGCGGCGCAGCCGACGGGACGGAGGGGCGGGGTTCCGCTGTCCTGTCTGACGCGATCGGGATTCGGGTGCGCTGTGGCTGTCCCCTCCACCACTTCGTGGTCCCTCTCCCCATTTCATGGGGAGGAAAAGGCTGACGGGGGGCGGAAGGACGGTTAAGCCTGTCGGGATGAATCTGCCCCTGTCTGAACTCGCCCTGATGCTTGTCGCCCTTGCGGGGGCCGGGGCGATCGCCGGGGTGATCGGCGGCCTGTTCGGGGTCGGCGGCGGGACGGTGCTGGTGCCCGCCCTCTTCTATGCCTTTTCAGTGCTGGGCGTGGGAGGCGAGAGCAATCTGCACGTCGCCATCGGCACGTCCCTGCTGACCATCGTCGCCACCTCGCTGCGGTCGCTGGCCACGCACCGGGCGCATGGGGCGGTGGACGAACAGGTTTTGAAGACCTGGACACCGTGGGTGGCGTTCGGCGGTCTGGTCGGGGCGGCGGTTGCGGGCTTCACCTCGATGGAGGGACTGGCCGTGGTCTATGGCGGCTGCCTGTTGCTGGTGGCGGCGCAGATGGGGTTGATGCCCGAGCGGTTCACCCTGCGCAAAGACCTGCCGACGGGCTGGGGGCGGCGCGGCGTCGGCACGGGGATCGGCCTGTTGTCGGCCATGATGGGCGTGGGCGGCGGCAGTCTGGGCGGCATGACCATGACCCTGTGCGGGCGGCCGATCCATCAGGCTGTGGCGACGGCCTCGGGGTTCGGTCTGGCCATCGGCGCGGCGGCGGCGCTGGGTTTCGCCGTCTTCGGCTGGGACGCGCCGGGGCGGCCGCCGCTGTCGCTGGGCTATGTCAATGTGCCGGCGGCGGTGATCATGGGGCTGCTGACAGCGCTGACGGCGCCCTATGGCGCGCGGCTGGCGCACCGGCTGGATCGCATGATGCTGCGCCGCGCTTTCGCTATCTATCTGCTGATCACGGCGGCGACGGTGGTGCTGAAGGCGCTGTGATCACGAATAAATCGGCGCCTTCGGTCGGGCGCTAACACTTTGGCGAAGAAGGTGGCGCTAGGAGGAAGGCAGACCCCTCTTCCAGAGCCTTGGCCATGCTGCAGAACCTGTCTGTCCCGAAGAAGTTGATCCTGTCCTTTCTGGCGGTGATCGCGGCGTGCGGGGCGGCGACCCTGATCGTGCTGTGGTGCGTGGCCTCGCTTCAGCGGGCCGATGCGGCGGACATGACCTCGCGCGAAGTCATGAAGGCGTCCGACCGCCTTCTGGCCGCCGCCGTCGAGCAGCAGAACGCCATGCGCGGCTATGTCGCCAGCCGCGACCCCGTCTTCATCGAAGCCTTCAATCAGGGCGGCGCGGATGTGAAGGCGCGCCTGGCTGATCTGGCCGCCTCTGACGCCGAGGGCGCCTATGTCGCCGAGCAGAAGGCGCTGATCGACGCCTCGGCCGCCTATGAAAAGGGCGCCGCGGACATCATGGCGCTGGCCCGCGATCCGGAGACGCATGAGGTCGCGCTGGCCCAGTTGGCTACGGCCGCGCGTCTGACCGATATCCGCGCCGCCGTCGGCGCGATCCGCGACAGGGAAGGGGCGCAGGCCGCGACCCGCGCGGCGGACAAGGCGTCGGCCTTTACTCAAGCCTATGTCGCCTTCGCTATCGGCGGCGTGCTGGCGCTGGGCATCGCCCTGGCGGCGGCGCTGTGGCTGATCGGCGCCCTCAGCCGTCCGGTCGAGGCGATGACGCGCGCCATGGGCCGTCTGGCTGACGGCGACCTGAATGTCGCCATCCCGGCGGTCGGCCGCCGCGACGAGATCGGCCGCATGGCCGACGCCGTCCTGACCTTCAAACAGAATGCGGAAGAGAAGGTGCGGCTGGAAGCCGACGCAGAAACCGCCCGCCTCGCCGCCGAGGCGGAACAGCAGGCGCAGGCCGCCCGCGACGCCGAGGCCGCCCGTCAGCAGGCTCAGGTCGTCGACGGCGTGGCCAGGGGGCTGGAGCGCCTGTCGGGCGGCCAGCTGGCCTTCCGTCTGAACGATCCGTTCGCGCCGGAATATGAAGCCCTGCGCACTGACTTCAACGCGGCGATGGACCGGCTGCAGGGCGTGATGCGGGTCATCGTCGAACGCGCCGCCGCCATCGGGGCCAGCGCGCGCGAGATCAGCCACGCCTCCGACGACCTGTCGCGCCGCACCGAACAGCAGGCGGCCAGTCTGGAAGAGACGGCGGCGGCTCTGGAACAGATCACCGCCACCGTGGCGCGCTCGGCCGAGGGCGCGACCGAGGCGGGCGGCGTGGTGCGCGGCGCCCGGTCCGAAGCCGTCGAGGGACAGGCCGTGGTCGGCCGCGCCATCGCCGCCATGGGCGCCATCGAACAGTCCTCGAACCAGATCGGCGCCATCATCGGCGTGATCGACGAGATCGCCTTCCAGACCAACCTGCTGGCGCTGAACGCGGGGGTCGAGGCGGCGCGGGCGGGCGACGCCGGGCGCGGCTTTGCGGTCGTGGCGTCCGAAGTGCGGGCGCTGGCCCAGCGCTCGGCTTCTGCGGCCAAGGAGATCAAGACGCTGATTTCGGAATCGGGGCGTCAGGTCGGGGCGGGGGTCGCTTTGGTCGGGGACACGGGGCAGGCGCTGGAACGGATCGCCGGTCAGATCGAACGCCTGACTCTGATCGCCGAAGAGATCGCCGCCTCGTCGCAGGAACAGTCCAGCGGCCTGCAACAGGTCAATATCGCCGTGAACCAGATGGATCAGGTGACGCAGCAGAACGCGGCCATGGTCGAACAGTCGACCGCCGCCAGCCATGCTCTGGCGTCAGATGCGGTCGAACTGGACCGGATGATGGGGCAGTTCACTCTGGACGATGCGCGCGATCTGGACGCGCGCGGGCGGATGGAGGCCCTGGCGCGGGCCGTAGCCTAAGAGCGCCGACCTTCTCCCTCCCCGTCCCGGGGAGGGTGGTCGCGCAGCGACCGGGTGGGGAGGGCGAGGTGATCCTGAGCGCCCCACACCGCACACGCGCCGCACCCACACCGCACCCCGCCGTCATTCTCGAGCTTGACCCGAGAATCCAGCAAACACGACGGGGCCATATCCGCCCTCACGACGGGTCAGGCGTGGCCGGGCTGGATTCTCGGGTCAAGCCCGAATGAAGGCAAAATGGAAGGCGCACGCATCATAGAGGGCGCGCACTCATCGCCCAGCCGCCCCCACCCGGCTTCGCCTTGCAGGCTCAGCCACCCTCCCCGGGACGGGGAGGGAGAGGCGCGCGTTGGGATCAGGCCGCGGCCTTCAGCGTCACCGCATCCAGCGCCTGAATCAGTTCGGCCAGAATGTCGTCCTGATGCTCCAGCCCGACCGACAGGCGCAGCAGGCCGTCGGTGATGCCCGCTGTCGCGCGCGCTTCGGGCGTCATGGCGGCGTGGGTCATGGTGGCGGGATGGGCGATCAGGCTTTCGACCCCGCCCAGAGACTCCGCCAGAGTGAACAGGTCCAGACGTTCGATCACCTGACAGACCGCCTCGGTCCCGCCGTCCAGTTCAAAGCTGAGCATGGCGCCCGGCCCGGACTGTTGGCGCGAGGCCAGTTCATGGCCGGGGTGGCTGGTCAGGCCCGGATAGTGGACGGCCTTGACCGCCGGGTGCTGTTCCAGCGCCGCCGCGACGGCGCCCGCCGTCGCCTGCTGCCGCTCGATGCGGGTGAACAGGGTCCGCAGGCCGCGCAGGGTCTGATAGGCGTCGAACGGCGAGCCGGTGACGCCCAGACAGTTGGCCCACCAGGCCAGCTTTTCATGATCGGCCGGATCGGCCGCGACCACGGCGCCGCCGACCACGTCGGAATGGCCGTTGATGTATTTGGTGGTCGAGTGGACCACGATGTCGGCGCCCAGCTCCAGCGGCCGTTGCAGGGCGGGCGACAGGAAGGTGTTGTCGCACACCACCTTGGCCCCCACGGCGTGGGCGCGGCGACAGACGTCAGCGATGTCGGTGACGCGCAGCAGGGGGTTGGACGGCGTCTCGACCAGCACCAGCCTGCACCCGTCGGCCAGGGCGGCGTCCAGCGCGGCGCTGTCGTTCTGATCGACGAAGGCGACGCGGAAATGGCCCTTTTTCGCGCGGGCGGTCAGCAGGCGGTGGGTGCCGCCATAACAGTCATGCGGCGCGATCAGCAGGTCGTCCGGCTCCAGCAGGGACAGGGGCAGGTCGACCGCCGCCATGCCGGTGGCGGTGATGACGGCGCCCGCGCCGCCTTCCAGCTCGGCCAGCGTCTCGGCCAGCACGTCGCGGGTCGGATTGCCCGAGCGCGAATAGTCGTATTTGCGCGGCTGGCCGAAGGCGGCGAAGGAATAGTTGGACGACAGATACAGCGCCGGCATGACCGCGCCGTGGGCCGTGTCCGTATCGACGCCCGAGCGGGCGGCGATGGTGCGGGGATCGGCGGGACGGGCGCGGCTCATTGGTCGATGTCCTTCAGTACGGAAGTCAGGATGTCGGCGACCAGCTTGTCTTCCTTCAGGAAGGCGTCGTGGCCGTAGACGGAGGCGTGTTGTTCAAAGCGCCAGAGGTTGGGCAGGCGGTCGGCCAGCTCTCTCATGTCTTCGATCGGGCACAGGCGGTCGGTGGTGAAACCGATCAGGGTGACGGGGGCGCTGATGGCTTCAGGCTCGACGCGGTGGCGGTCGATGGAATCCGACAGGCTGAGCCAGCGGGCAGGGGTGGTGCGGTCGCGATAGGCCCGGCCGCGCGCCTGCAGATAGTCGCAGACGGGATAGGCCTGACCGGCATGGCTGGGGGCCTCGGAATCGAAGCGGTCGCCGAACTCTTCCTGGGTGCGATAGGTGGTCATGGCCAGTTCGCGCGCCAGACCGACGGCCTGATCCACGCGGCCGGTCTCAAGGCCCAGTTGCAGGATGCGGCGCTGGATGCCGCGCCACGCCGTGGCCAGCGGGTGCGGACGGTGGGCGGCGGACACCACCACCAGCTGTTCGGCCCAGTCGGGGAACAGTTCGCCGAAGGCCAGGGCGATCATGCCGCCGTAGGAACAGCCGATGAAGGCGGCGACCTTGTCCACGCCCAGATGGTCCAGCAGCAGGGCCAGAAGCCGCGCCTGATCCTGGGTGGTGATGGTCAGCGGTGTCTTGGGTTCGGTGACGCCGTCGCCGAATTCCGGCGCGAAATCAAAGGCCAGAACGCGGAAGCGGGTCAGGTCGATCGGGGCGCGCACGCCGACGGCGCCGGACCACCAGCCCAGCCCCTTCGTCTCGGTGCGGTGGACGTAGCGGTCTGCGGAAATGCCGCCTGCGACCACGATCAGCGGGGCGTTGGCCTTGCCGTGCAGGCGGCCGATGACCTGTTTCTGGTTCAGGGTTCCGCCGAAATCCAGTTCGAAGTCGTCCGGGATCAGGACCGCGACGTCATGGGCGCCGTCGCGTTGCAGCAGTTCGGACGGACGGCGCGCCGCCTTCACGCCGCCCTTGGGCGCAGGCGCAGCGGCGGAGGCCTTACAGGAAGGCTCTTCGGGGGTGTCGGTGGGAATCAGGGCCAGGGTCATTCGCTTCACTCAAAGGTTCGGCTCACCAGCGAAACCCATGCAGTGACAGACCTGTGGCGCGTCGCCTTGCCGACGCTCCACCCATCTCTCGCGGTCCATTCAGGCAAGCCCGAAGAACCCCGCAGGAGTTGGCACCGTTTCGGGCGGAACCCGATGGTTGCCCCGGCGTCAAAGGGCCTAATCCCTCAGCCGGTCTTGATGAGTGAGCTTACGGTGCGGTTGCGAAAGGCGCCGGTCAAGCGAAAAATTTCACCCCGTTTCGACAGGGTTCGCCAAAACGGGCGGCCAAAACAGCGCTTCGGGGCGGTCGTGTGAAAAAATCTTTCGGACGGGCTTGACGCAGCGCAGGGCCTTGCCGCACCCTAGGGCACGATTTCAACCGGACGCCGCCTGTGCCTTACCGCCTCGCCAGCACGAAGATGACGACGATCGCCGCCTCGGCGACGGGTCTCTTCGCGTCCGTGATTACCACCACCGGTACCACCACCACCATGCCCTTGCGGGCGGGGACCGGATGATGCGCGCCGTCTAGGCGAGAAAACGCAAAAACCGATCACCCGCCCGGACCCCCGGGCGGGTTTTTTATTGGCCCGAACCCACCACTCTTCTTCTCGACATCCTCCCTGATCCAGCCTTCGGAAAACCTCTCATGTCCGCCTCTCTCGCCCTCGTCGCCGATCAACAGAAACCCGCCGCCGCCGCCGCGCCCGGCGCCGAAGTGGTGGTGCTGAAGTTCGGCTCCTCCGTCCTGCGCGACGCCGCCCAGGCGCCGGCGGTGGCCAGCGAAATCTATGGCCACGTTCGCGCCGGCCGTAAGGTGGTGGCGGTGGTTTCGGCTCTGGCCGGACAGACGGATCAACTGCTGGCCGACGCGCGCAGCCTGGGCCTGGATCACGAGAACGAACTGCTGCCCGCCTATGTCGTGCTGGGCGAGGAAAAGGCCGCCGCCCTGGTCGCCGTCGCCTGCGACCGGGTGGGGCTGGACGCCATCGGCCTGTCGGTGCGCGAACTGGGCATAGTGGCGGAAGGCCCGGCCCAGCACGCCCGTCCGGTCGGCGTGAAGAGCGAGCGTCTGCATCAGGCGCTGGCCGAGCATGAGGTCGTCGTGGTGCCGGGCTTCGGCGCCGTGCGTCCGAACGGCCGGGTGGCCCTGCTGGGACGCGGCGGATCGGACCTGACGGCGGTGGTTCTGGCCGCCGAACTGGGCCTGAAGCGGGTGCGTCTGGTGAAGGATGTCGACGGCCTCTACGACCGCGATCCGGCCTCGGAGACGGGCACGCCCCTGCGCTATCGCCGCGCCAGCTGGGATACGGCGCGTCAGGTCGGCGGCGCCCTGGTCCAACACGACGCCATTGATCTGGCCCAGGCGCGCGGCGTCGACATCGAAGTCGCCGCGCTCGGCCGCGCCGAGGGCACGATCGTCGGCGAACGCGGCGCCCCTCCGGGCCCGGTTCAGGCCGAGGCGCCGCTGAAGGTGGTGGTGGCCGGTTGCGGCGTCGTCGGCGGCGGTCTGCTCAGCCGCCTGCTGCCGGACGACCGCTTTGAAGTGGTCGGCGTTCTGGTACGCAACCCCTTGAAAAAACGTGATGTATCGGCGCCTGCCGAACTGTTCACCAACGACGTCGAAGCCCTGCTGGCCAAGAAGCCCGATCTGGTGCTGGAGGCCCTGTCCGAGGGCGAGGCGGGTCATGCCCTGATCCGCCGCGCGCTGGAGGCGGGCTGCGACGTGGTCAGCGCCAATAAACAGGCCGTGGCCCGCGATCCGAAGGGGCTGCAGGCCCTGGCCGACGTCAACGGCTGCCGCGTCGCCTGGTCGGCGTCGGTCGGCGGCGGCTCGCCGATGATCGAGACGCTGCGCGCCGCCCGCGCCGCCGGTCCGGTGGCCGGTTTCGAGGCGGTGCTGAACGGTACGGTCAACTTCATGCTGCAACGTCTGGGCGAGGGGGCGACCTTCTCGGACGCCCTGGCCGACGCCCGCGCCGCCGGCTTCGCCGAGGAAGACCCCTCGTCCGATCTGGAAGGCTTCGACGCCGCGGCCAAGGTCAAGCTGCTGTCGTTCGAGGCGTTCGGCCGCTCGCCCGACGATCTGCCGCGCGACGTGCTGGCGGCGGAGACGGTGCTGGGCGACCGCCCGGTGCGTCAGATCGGCGCCTGTTTCGAGCGCGACGGCGAACTGGATCCCTATGTGCGTCTTGACGGCGAGCTGGAAGACGCGCTCTTCCTGTCGCTGAACGGAGAGCGCAACGCCTTGAAGGTCTATGGTCAGGACGGCCGGGTGTGGACGTGCAAGGGGCGCGGCGCCGGGCGCTGGGCCACGACCGAGAGCGTGCTGGCCGATGTCGCCGATGTCATGCGCGCCCGACGCGCCGCTGCGGAGCTTGTCTAGTCTATGGCCGTCTTCACGCCCGTCACGCCGCAACAGGCCGACGACTATCTCATGCGCTACCCTCTCGGCGGGCTGGTCGAACTGACCCCGATCGCCGAGGGGGTCGAGAACACCAACTATCGTCTGGTGACAGAGCAGGGCGCCTATGTCCTGACCCTGTTCGAGGGGCGGACCGAGGCCTCGGCCCTGCCGTTCTGCCTCGGCCTGACGGGGCGGCTGGCGGCGCAGGGCTTTCCGACGCCCGCGCCCGTGGCCGATCGTGAGGGGCAGGTGATCGGTCGTCTGAACGACCGCGCCGCCGCCATCGTCGAATGGACGCCCGGCGCCTGGAAGCGCCAGCCGACGGACAAGGATCAGTATCGCGCCGGTCAGGTGCTGGCCCTGCTGCATCTGGACGCCGCCGACTATGACGGGGTGCGCGAAAACCCGGTCGGGCCGCGCGCCTGGGCCGATCTGGCCGCGCGCTGCGATACGGTGGCCGCGGGCGAGGACCGCCGGATGCTGGAGCAGATGCAGCGTCTGCTGCCCGATCTGGCCCGGCCGTGGAGCGATCCGTCGCTGCCGCGCGGCCCGATCCATGCGGACTACTTCCCCGACAACGTCCTGTTCGCGACGAATGAGCATGGGGCGACGGACGTGGGGGGCGTGATCGACTTCTATTTCGCCTGCGTCGACGTGCTGGCCTATGACCTCGCCATCGCGCTCAGCGCCTGGGGGTTCGACGCCGAGGGGCGCCCCATGCCCTCGGCCCTGCGCGCCTTCCAGAAGGGTTATGAGTCGGTGCGGCCCCTGTCCGGCGCCGAGCGCAAGGCCCTGCCTGAACTGGG
The DNA here is from genome assembly GCF_039673845.1 of Brevundimonas diminuta. Lineage (GTDB taxonomy): Bacteria > Pseudomonadota > Alphaproteobacteria > Caulobacterales > Caulobacteraceae > Brevundimonas > Brevundimonas diminuta_E. The sequence continues at coordinate 26,851 of NZ_JBDJMK010000002.1, forward strand.
CGCGGCGGCGGCGGTGCGCTTCACCCTGACGCGCCTGCATGACCGCCTGTTCCACGACCCGGCCAATCTGGTCACGCCCAAGGATCCGTCGCCCTTCTTCCGGCGGCTCGACTACTGGAAGGCGGCGGAACCGGCCTGAACAAGGTTGACCCCGGTAAGATCAAGGCGGCCTCTTCGCGCGAAGGGGCCGCCTTTTTTCTGGGCGATTGTTCATTCTGAATGTTCGCTGGGCCCCCTTCATTCCCGCTCATCCCGGCGGACGCCGGGACCCAGTGAGTAAGCCAAACTCGGTCCTGATCGTTAAGGCGGCCAGTTGAGGCCAAAGCACTGGATCCCGGCGTCCGCCGGGATGAGCGGGGGAAGAAAGTACGGTCCCACGTTAAAGGGAATCCCTCCTCTTCTTCGCCCTCAACTCCGCCCGGATCGGACAAGGCGCCGCAATCGGGGAACAAGCTTGGCGGCTCATGCGCTCCCCTAATGTGCCAGAATGGAGGACAGCATGACCGCAGCCGACAAGAACCGCGCCCTTGATCGCAATGAGACGGAATGGGTCGAGATGAGCCGTTCGGCGTCCCATCTGACCGACGCCCAGCTGACCGACCTGTTGCGGCGACTGCGCGAGCGGCGCGACCGCGCCCAGCGCCTGATCCGCACCCGCACCCGTCAGGCCAACCGCGAGGGTCAGGCCAACGTCGACGCGGGCGCGCGTGAAAAGAAGGCGCAGCTGGCCGAGGCGATCGAACGCGCGGTCGAGGAGCAGAAGCGCCGCCGGGGATCGACCTCGGCGACCCGCAATCTGAAGGCCGCCGTCGCGCGCAAGGCGGAGGAAACCCATGAGGGCATCCCGGAGAACCGGACCGCCAACACCGGTCCGGCGGACACGCCCAATGAAGGGATCGCCCCGTCCGGCGCCCTGCACGCCGAGGGCATGCGCGCCGCGATCATGCGCTCGACCGGCGACCGCTGAGTTTCAGCGTTTGAGAGCGGGCGTCAGCCCGCCTTCGCAAATCCCCTGACCGCCGCCAGCGCTGCTTCGGGCGTGTTCTCGATCACCGTCAGGCGTTCGGGGCGGTCGCCCAGGGCGCGGATGACGGGGGCCGGTTCCGGCTCGACGCCGATGACGTCAGAGACGAAGGTGCCGAACTTGGACGGGTGGGCGGTGGACAGGGCGACGATCGGCGCGCCGTTGCGGTCCAGACGACGCGCGGCGGACAGGGCCACGGCCGTGTGCGGGCAGACGATGCGGCCCCACGCGGCGTGGGCGTGGGCGATCTCGGCCTTGGTCGTCGCCTCGTCGACCGAGACGGCGGATACCTCGGCGCGCAGGGCGGCCAGCAGGTCGGCGGGCAGAGTCACGGAACCCTCGCGCGCAAAGGTTTCGAACACGGCGCGGGTCGTTTCGGCGTCGCGGCCGGAGGCCTCGAACACCAGACGTTCAAAGTTGGACGGCGCCTGCACGTCCATCGAGACGCTGCCGCTCTCGACCGCCGGGCGACGGGCGTAGACGCCGTCGTTGATGGCGCGGGCCAGGGCGTCGTTCTGGTTGACGGCGGCGACGAAACCGGCGGCGGGCAGGCCCATCTTGCGGGCGGCGATCCCGGCGAAGGCGTCGCCGAAATTGCCGGTCGGCACCACGAAGGTCGCCGCCTGACCCAGCTGGGCCGTGGCCGAGACGTAATAGGGAATCTGCCCCGCCAGACGGCCCCAGTTGATCGAGTTGACCGAGGACAGACGGCCCTGTTCGCGTAAGGATTCCTCGGCTAGCAGCCCCTTCACCAGACGCTGGCAGTCGTCGAAATCGCCGCGCACGGCCAGGTTCAGGACGTTGTCGGCCTGGACCGTCGTCATCTGTTTGCGCTGCACCGGCGAGACGCGGTCCAGCGGGTGCAGGACGATCAGCTTGATGCGCTCGGCGCCTGCAAAGGCGCGCACGGCGGCGGCGCCGGTGTCGCCGCTTGTGGCGGTCAGCAGGGTCAGGGTCTCGCCCGTCGCGGCCAAGGCCTCGTCCGACAGGGCGGCGACCAGCTGCATGGCCAGATCCTTGAACGCCGCCGTGGGGCCGTGGAACAGCTCCAGCACGAACAGGCCCGGCTCCAGCTCGACCAGCGGCGTCACCAGCGGGTGGTCGAAGCCCTTGGTCAGACGGTCCAGCGCGCGGTCCAAGGCGCCTGCGGGCAGGGCGTCGCCGATGAAGGGCGCCATTGAGGCCCGGGCGATCTCGGCGTAGCTGCGGCCGGGGCGGGCGGCGTCGCCGGGCAGGGTCGGCCACGCCTGCGGCATATAGAGGCCGCCGTCGGGCGCAATGCCGCGCAGCAGGGCGTCGCTGAAGCGGGTCGGAGCGGCGTCGCCGCGCGTGGAGATATATTGATCAGGTGAAGCTGGCATGGCGGGTCGTTTCTAGCCTCTGCCCTGCGTTTCGTCATGATTATTTTGCGTGTGCGAAGTCGAAACCGGCTTTTCGCGCAAAAGCCTCGCCCGGTTCGGGCGTCGGCAGGAGGTCGCGACGTCGCAGAGGCTGGCGCATCGGCGCGCGCCGGTTCATGGAGGGGGCGATGAGACGTCGTTCCTTCCTGATCCGGGCCGCAGCCGCGGCGGCTGCTGTCGGCGGCGGACTGTGGCTGAAGGACCATGTGCTGTGGCGCCGCCCGGCGTTGACGTTCGGCGCGGACGGAACCAGCGGCTGGATGCCTTTTGCGGCGCCGCGCACCCTGTTGCCGACGACGCGGGTGCGGCTGGCGGGGCGTGAGTTCACCGCCCTGATCGACAGCGGGGCGCAGTATTCGGTGATCGATCGGCGGCTGGTGGCCGAGCTGGGGCTGGACGACGTCTTCGACATGCCGCTGATCGCCTATGGGGTCGACGGCCGGGCGCAGGTCGGGCGGGGCGTGACGCTGGACCTGACGCTGGGCGAGGCGAAGATCGGGCGGTTGCGCGCAGGCATACTGGATCTGGGGCCTCTGTCGGAAGACGAGGGGCTGGGCGCGCCGCTGATCCTGGGGCAGGACCTGTTGATGCAGGCGGCGCTGGAGATGGACCTGCGCCAGCGGCGGCTGAGGCTGCTGTCAAAGGCGGAGCAGGGTCTGACCCCGGCCTATCGCGCCCTGCCGGTCCGACGTGCGGGCACCGCCCTGATGGCGGACGTGACGGTGGAGGGGACGCCGGTGCGGGCGCTGGTGGACACCGGCTCGTCCAGTCTTCTGGCGCTCAGCGAAGGCGTCGCCGGCTCGACCGGCCTGCTGGACGGGCGGCCCGAACAGCCGGGCTCCAGCATTGTTCTGGGCGGGGTGGCGCGGGCGCGGATGATCCGGGCGCAGAGCGTGGCGCTGGGCGGCGAAGGGTGGCGCAATGTCGTCACCGCCGTCTATGCCGACCGGACCCTGCCCAACTATCCGGACGCCCTGCTGGGCATGGAGGCGTTCGCGGGGCGGGACGTTATTTTGGCGCTGAGCGACGGAGCCCTGCACATGGCGCCTTTAATGGATGTGACCATTGTTTAGTCATGTTGATTTTCCAATGGACGAATCCACTTTGTCTGCGTGCTGAGGGGCGATAAGCGGCCGAACATGTCCGTCCAGCCAACCGCCAACATGTCCGTGCAGCCTGCCCGCCGTCTGGAGAGTCTCGACCTCCTGCGCGGGTTCGCCTTGTGCGGCATCCTGCTCGTCAACATCATGCTCATGGGCGGATCGTGGGAGCAATTCCATCCGGTGCTGCCCGCGACGCTCGCCAATCCCAACTGGGTGGTGTGGATCGTCCAGCACCTGTTCGTGCAGGGATCGATGCGGGGGATGTTCACCCTGCTGTTCGGTGCAGGGATGCTGTTGATCACCCTGCGCGGGGAAGACGGGCGCGGCACGATTCAGTCGGCCGACGTCTATTTCCGACGCTGCATGGTCCTGTTGGCCCTGGGGATCTTCAACGCCACGGTCCTGCTGTTTCCGGGGGACATTCTGTATGTCTACGGCCTGTCGGGCTTTCTGCTGTTCGTCTTCCGCATGGCGCGGCCGCGCACCCTGATCGCCATTTCAGCGGCCATGCTGCTGATGCTGACCGTCGAGTCGGCGGTGGTCGGCGCCCATCAGGCGGTTGAGGCGCGTCGTGGCGCCGAGCTGGCTGTTCAGGTGCACGGCGGCGCCGTCCTGACGGGCGACGACGCCGAAGCCCTCAAGGCCTATACGCGCGCTCGCGAAGCTCAGGTCGTGTCGCCCGAGGTTCTGGCCGAGGAAAGGGCGGCGCGCACAGGCGGGCCGGTCAGCCTGTTGAAGTGGAGCGTGCGGACGTGGCTGGACTACGCCGCCTCAAGCTACACCATCACCCTGGTGATCGAGACGGTGGCCTTCATGCTGCTGGGCATGGCGTTGTTCAAGCTGGGGGTGCTGAGCGGCGCGCGCTCGCTGCGCTTTTATCTGGCGCTGGCGGCGGGCGGTTACGCCGTCGGTTTGGCGGTCAACGGCGCACAGGCGCTGGTGCTGTGGAGCAGCCAGTTTTCGTCAGAGTCTTTTGCCACCCAGGCCAGCTATGAATTGGGGCGCTGCGCCATGACGCTGGGCCACGTCGGTCTGCTGCTGTCGCTGTGGAAGATGAACGCGCTCGGCTTCGTCGGGCGGGCCTTGCGCAATCTGGGGCGGATGGCCCTGACCAACTATCTGGGCCAGTCGGCGATCGCGGCGGTGCTGTTCTACGGCTTCGGCCTGTGGGGCAGGCTGGACTGGGGAGGCCTGTGGGCCCTGGCGGCGGGCATCTGGGTGTTCCAGATGATCTTCAGCACCCTGTGGCTGAAGCGGTTCAACATGGGGCCGCTGGAATGGGCGCTGCGCTGGTTCGCCTATGGGCGGCCCTCGCCGCTGAAACGCGAGAAGGCCGCCTGATCCTTCAGGCCTGAAGCCGCAATCCTAAAGCTGGGAAAAGGTGTCGCAGGCGGCCGGATCGCCGGTCTGATAGCCGCGCTGCAGCCATTCGACCCGTTGGGCCGCCGAGCCGTGGGTGAAGCTTTCGGGCGAGACGCGCCCGCCGCCGCGCCGTTGCAGCGTATCGTCGCCGATGGCCTGGGCCGTCTTCATGCCCTCTTCCAGATCGCCCGGCTCCAGCGCCACTTCGCCGTTGGAGACGACGGCGGCGTTGCGCGCCCAGACCCCGGCGTAGCAGTCGGCCTGAAGCTCCAGCGCGACGGAATAGCGGTTGCCCTCGGCCTGTGAGCGCGCCGACTGCTGGGCGCGCTGGACCTGCTGGCTGGCGCCGGTCAGGGTCTGGACGTGGTGGCCGAATTCGTGGGCGATCACATAGGCCTTGGCGAAGTCGGCGCCCGACGCGCCCAGCTTGGTCTCCATCTCGCGCCAGAAGCTGAGGTCCAGATAGACCTTCTGATCCGCCGGACAGTAGAATGGCCCCATCGCCGCCTGACCATAGCCGCAGCCCGTCTGGGTGCCCTGTTCGTAAAGGACGGTGGTGGGCGGGGTGTAGCCCTTCAGCTTGGTGCGCCACACGTCGTTGATGTTGGAGCCGATGACCTCGACGAACTGGCCGTCCTGATCCTCCGGCGAGGCCATGCGGCCCTGCTGTTCCGCCTGACCGGCGCCGCCGAACTGGCTGGCCAGCTGCTGGGTGGTGTTGGGGTCGATGCCGAAGACGAAATAGCCGACCGCCGCCAGCACCAGCACCCCGATGCCGCCGCCCGCGACCGCGCCGCCGCCCATGCCGCGCCGATCCTCGATCCCGCCGCCGCGCCGTCCGCCCTGCCAACGCATCTGTTGTTCTCCACTCTGGTCGTTCGGCCTGAAGCTAGGCTGAAACGCAGGGGCAGGTGAAGGGATGCAAATGTAACGCTGACGCTCAGTGCGGCGCGCGGTTCAGCCAGACGTTGATCTCGGCCACGCCCGGCGCGGACGGATCGGGTGGCGGGCTCAGGGTCGCAGGCGCGGGCAGGGCGGTCGGGCGCGGCGACCACGCCGTTGGCGGCGGCGCCGCAGGGGCGGGGCATCGCGCGGCTTCCAGCCGGCGCAGGGTCTGGTCGGTCTGAAGCCGCATCCGCGCGGCGTCGGCCTCGCGCTGGTCGGCCTGCAGGCGCAGGCTTTCCATGGCCTGACGATGCTGTTCAGCCTGTGCGACGTAAGGATCGTAACCAGGCGGCGGCGGACCGGGCCAACCCGGCCACGTCTGGGCGCCCGCCGCCACGGGCAGGGCGCTGAACAGCAGGATCAGGGCGGCCAGACGCTTCATGCCCTTGCAGATGGGCGTCCCGCGCCTCGCCGCCAAGCGAGGCCGTGCGTGATGATCAGATCGAGAAGCTGACGCCGCAGCCGCAGCTGGAAGCCGCGTTGGGATTGCGGATCACGAACTGGGCGCCTGCCAACTCGTCCACGAAGGCGATCTCGGAATCCTTCAGGAAGGGAATCGAGACGGGGTCGATCACCACGGCCTGACCGTCGCGACGCACCACCAGATCGTCCGCCTCGGGACCGTCGACCAGCTCAAACCGATACTGGAAGCCCGAGCAGCCGCCGCCGTCGACGGCGACGCGCAGCAGGACCGGCTTGCCTTCCGCCTCGGACAGCTTGGCCAGACGGCGCGCGCCGCTTTCGGCCAGAGTGATGCCCTCGGGCGACCGGGTTGCGACCGACAGCGACAGGTCGCGGGCTGATTCTGTAGGTTGGACGGTGCTCACGGCCCTCTATATGAGGGTCTGACAGGCGTTCGCAAAGGCCTGTCGCCATCACGAAGTGCTGCCGCCTTGAGCCTGCCCCGCGCCCCCTACGCTGAAAACCACGCCGCCAGCCGCGGCCGCCATGTTTTCGAGCCCGCCAGCCGCACCCGCACCGCCTTCGCCCGCGACCGCGACCGCATCATCCACGCCACCGCCTTCCGTCGCCTGAAGGAGAAGACGCAGGTCTTCGTGGCGCATGAGGGCGACCACTACCGCACCCGGCTGACGCACAGCCTTGAGGTGGCGCAGATCGCCCGCTCGCTGGCCCACGCCCTGCGGCTGGACGACGATCTGGCCGAGACGGTGGCCCTGGCCCACGATCTGGGCCACCCGCCGTTCAGCCACGCGGGCGAGGACGAACTGCACGAACAGATGAAGGCGTTCGGCGGCTTTGATCACAACGTCCAGAGCTTCCGCGTCGTGACCGAGCTGGAGACGCGCTATCCCGGCTTCACCGGCCTGAACCTCAGCTGGGAGACGGTCGAGGGCGTGGTCAAGCACAACGGCCCGGTGGCGCACCTGCTGTCGGATCCGGCATGGAAGGCGGTCGCCGCCTATGCGCCGGGCGGGGCGGCCGACTGGGATCTGCGCCTCGGCACCTTCGCCTCGCTGGAGGCCCAGTGCGCGGCCATCGCCGACGACATCGCCTATAACAACCACGACGTGGACGACGGGGTGCAGGCGGGGCTGTTCAGCCTGTCCGACCTGGCCGATGTGCCGCTGATCGGGCGCTGCATCGCCAGCGCGCGCGCCGACTGGCCCGACATCGACGAGCGGATGCTGCGGCTGGAGGCCGTGCGCCGCATGATCGGCGTCATGGTCGATGATGTTCTGGCTGAGACAGAGGCCCGTCTGGTCAAGCACGGCATCGAGACGGTCGAGGACGTCCGCATGGCGCCCGAGACGCTGGTGCAGTTCTCTAGCGGCATGATGGCGGAACTGGCGGTGCTGCGCCGCTTCCTGTTCGAGCGGATGTATCGCCATTACCGCGTCAACCGCACCCGCAGTCAGGCGCGCCGGGTGCTGGCCCAGCTGTTCCAGCTGTTCATGGCCGAGCCGGAGGTGATGCCGCCCGAATGGCAGGCCTCTGCCCTGACCGACGACCGGGACGCGCGGGCGCGGGCGGTGTGCGACTACATCGCCGGTATGACAGATCGTTACGCTATCGAGGTGCATCGCAAGCTGTTCAGCCTCGACCTCGCCCTCGATCTGTGATTCGAGAAGGCGTTCACGGCGCGTTAGACTGAGCGCCGACGCGCGCCGATTCGCGCGCGTGTCCCACGACCATCAAGGCGCGACCCATGTCCTACGACGACGATCACCGAGGCAATCCCAACGGCGGGCCGAATGCAGGCCGCGACCGCGGCGCCTATACCCCGCCGACCGACGACGACCTGCCCTTCACGCGCGGCGGCTATGACCCGCGCCGGGCGCCGTCGGCCAAGTCGCCGCCGATCACCCTGATCGTCAGCGCGGTGGTGCTGCTGCTGCTGATCGTGGCGGTGGTGGTCTTCTATCGCTCGGGCGTTCGCTCCTCGACGGATGCGCCGCCCGCTGTCGGCACGCCGGTCGAGAGCATGAAGGTCGAGGCCCCGCTGGACGCCCAGCCGGTCGACCCGGAAGCCGACATCCGCGTCTATCGCGACGGCGGCGCCCCGAGCGACGCCGCGCCGACCTTCACCCCCGGCCCGGAGGAGGTGCTGCCGCGCCCCGCGCCGACGACCCCCGCCGCGCCGGTCGAATCCTCGACGCCGCCGCCCGCCGCGCCCGCGCCGGCGACCAAGGCTCCGGCCGCGCCTGCGCCCGCAGCGCCCGCTCCGGCGACGAAGGCCCCCGCCTCCGCGCCCGCTCCGGCTCCGGCTGCGACGGGCGGAACGTCGGGCGTGCAGATCGGCGCCTTCTCCTCGACCGCCATCGCCGATCGCGAATACGCCGCTGTCGCCGCCCGCTTCAGCCAATACGCCTCGGGCGCCGAGAAGCGCGTGCAGGAAGTCACCGCCGCCAACGGCTCGACCCTGTACCGCACCACCTTCACCGGCATGAGCCGTGACCGCGCCGTCGCCTTCTGCAATGCGCTGAAGGCCGCGGGCCGCGACTGCATCGTGCGCTAAGGATCGCGCAAACATGACCTCCGCCGCCATCTACGGCTGTTCGGGCCACCGGCTGACGGCGGAGGAGCGCGCCTTCTACGCTGAGGCCAAGCCTTGGGGCTTCATCCTGTTCCGCCGCAATGTGGACAGTCCCGAGCAGGTTAAGGCGCTGGTGTCCGAACTGCGCGACAGCGTGGGCCGCGACGACGCCCCGGTGCTGATCGATCAGGAGGGCGGCCGGGTTCAACGCCTTGGCCCGCCGCACTGGCCGAAATACCCGCCGGGGGCCGCCTATCTGAAGGCGACTGGCGATCCAGCGGCGGCGCGTGAACTGGTGCGTCTGGGCGCGCGGCTGATCGCTCATGACCTGCGCGAACTGGGCATCACCGTCGACTGCGTCCCGGTGCTGGACGTGCCGGTGCCGGGCGCCCACGACATCATCGGCGACCGCGCCTATGCTCAGGATCCGGCGACCGTGACCCAGCTGGGCCGGGCCGCCGCCGAAGGTCTGCTGGCGGGCGGCGTCCTGCCGATCATCAAGCATATTCCCGGCCACGGCCGCGCCTTCTCGGACAGCCACCACGACCTGCCGGTGGTCGAGACGGCGATCGAGGAACTGGACGCCTGGGACTTCGCCCCGTTCAAGGCGCTGTCGGACATGCCTATGGCGATGACGGCCCACGTCGTCTTCACCGCCGTCGACGCCAAGCGCCCGGCCACGACGTCCAAGAAGGCGATCCGCCTGATGCGCGAGCGGCTGGGTTTCTCCGGCCTGATCCTGTCGGACGACCTGTCGATGCAGGCCCTGTCGGGCACGCTGACCGAGCGCGCCGAGCAGTCGTTGAAGGCAGGCTGCGACGTCGTGCTTCACTGCAACGGCGACCTGAAGGAGATGGCCGCCGTCGCCGACGGAACGAAGAAGCTGAAGGGCGACGCCAAACGCCGCGCCGAGGCTGCGCTGAACCGCATCGTCCGAGCGCCCGAGCCGCTGGACGTCGCCGAGGGGCGCGCCCGGTTGGAGGCGACTCTGACCGGCCGCTTCGACGCCGCTAAGGGGCCTGACGTGGGCGAGGCGCAAGCCTAGATGGCGGGTGAGGGCGCATGAGCGAGGCCTTCCAGCCGAACCTCGACTTCACCGCCGTCGAACAGGTCGAGGCGCAGGAGGCCTTCGTCGTCGACCTGGAGGGGTATGAAGGCCCTCTGCACGTCCTTCTGGCGCTGGCGAGGACGCAGAAGGTGGACCTGCTGAAGCTGTCCATCACCCGTCTGGCCGAACAGTATCTGGCCTTCGTGCATGAGGCGCGGCGGCGCAACTTCGCGCTGGCGGCCGACTATCTCGTGATGGCGTCGTGGCTGGCCTATCTGAAGTCGCGCCTGCTGATCCCACGCAACGAAAAGGACAAGCCGGAGGAGCCGCCGGCCGAAGAGATCGCCGCCGCCCTGGCCTTTCGTCTGCAGAAGCTGGAAGCCATGCGCACGGCGGTGGAGGCCATCACTGGCCGCCCGCAGTTGAAGCGCGACGTCTTCACGCGCGGCGACCCTCAGGCGACGGTCATCATCCCGTCCGACCGTGTGGACGCCAGTCTCTATGAGTTGATGAGCGCCTATGTCGCCCAGCGCCGCCGCGAGGAGCGCCGCAAATACGCCCCCGGCCAGCGGGTCGAGGCTTTCCAGCTGGAGGCCGCCCGCGACTGGCTGCGCGAGATCATGCCGCGTCTGGCCGAATGGACGCCGCTGGAGCGCGTGGCGCCACAGAAGCCGGAAGGGCAGGAAGGCCCGAGCCAGGCCAGCTATACCGCCTCCACACTGTCGGCCAGTCTTGAGCTGGTGAAGGAGGGCGGCATGGATATCCGGCAGGAGCGGCCATTCGACGCGGTGTGGCTGAAGCGACGCGGGTTGGGGCAGCCCTTGGAGCTGACGCCGTGACCCGTTCTCAACCGCTCATCCCGGCGAAGGCCGGGACCCAGATTGTAAGATTCGACAGTGGCGCGTTCAGACGTGGCCCATCTTACAGGCCGGGCGTTTGCATCTGGATCCCGGCCTTCGCCGGGATGAGCGGAGAGGAGGGGGTTCATGTCTGACCTCGACTTCACCCCCGACCATCTCGAGATCGAACGCCGGGTCGAGGCCCTGCTGTTCGCCGCCGCCGCGCCGCTGTCGCTGGCCGAGATCGCGCGCCGCCTGCCCGAAGGCGCCGACGTCGGCGGAGCGCTGACCGCCCTGCAAGCGCGCTATCAGGGGCGCGGGGTCGAGTTGGATTGCGTGGCCGAGCGCTGGCGCTTCCGCACGGCGCCCGATCTCGGCTTCCTGATGACCGAGGAGCGCGAGGAGCCGCGCCGCCTGTCCAAGGCCGCGCTCGAGACCCTGGCCATCATCGCCTACCACCAGCCCTGCACCCGCGCCGAAGTCGAGAGCGTGCGCGGCGTCTCCCTGTCCAAGGGCACGCTGGACCTGCTGCTGGAGATGGACTTCGTGCGGCTGCGCGGACGGCGTCGCACGCCGGGGCGGCCCGTTACCTACGCCACGACCGACCGCTTTCTGGAGCACTTCAGTCTGGCCAGCCTCTATGATCTGCCGGGCGTGCAGGAGATGAAGGCGGCGGGTCTGCTGGACCTGTCCATGCCGGTCGGTTTTGAGGTGCCGGACCCCTCGCGCGCAGGCGATGACGAGGGCGAGGATCTGCTGACCGGGCTGGACGACGGCGCGCCGGAATTCGCCCAGGATTTCGTCAGTGAGGACGAAGAGTCGCAACCTTGACGGGGCGGATCGTCGCGACTGCAGGAAGTTCCGAAAAGTCATGGACTTAAGTCCAAGGCGCGCCGCCTTGACCTGAGGCCGTCTCGCCTATAGGTTCCGCGCCGAAATTCAGACCCGTTCCGGTCATGCGCCGGATGCTGAGCGAACAGGCCATGTCCCCGACGAAGGAATCGCGCGAAGAGGCGATCAAACGCCTCCACAGAAGCGCATCCGCACTTGAGGCGAAGGTTCAGGCGGACAAGTCCGTCGATGTTGCTGCGCAGAAGGTCGTCGGCCAGGCCTATCGCATCATCGCCGAGCTTCTCGGCGGGGTGTTGATCGGCCTCGCAATCGGGTTTGGCGTCGACCGGCTGTTCGGGACGGCGCCGATGGGCGTTTTGGGCGGGGTCCTTATGGGCTTCGCCTTATCGATTTATATGGCGCGTCGCACAGCCCACCGGCTGATGGCGCAGGCCAAGGCGGCGGGTTTGCCTCAGCAGGGCGAACCCATCATCGAGGCTGATGAAGAAAACAGGGAACGATAGGCTTAATGGCCGGTCCGATTGAACAATTTGAGGTCAAGCCGCTCGTAGAGTTCGGCACGGTCAATGTTCCCGTCCTGGGCGAACAGGTGATCGCGATCACCAATTCGCACGTGGCCATGACCATCGCCTTCGTCGGCGTGGTGGGCTTCCTGTCGTTGGCGACCTCGGGCGCCAAGGTGGTGCCGGGCCGGATGCAGGCGGCGGGTGAAAGCCTGTTCGGCATGGTCGACAACCTGGCCAACTCCATCATCGGTCACGAGGGCCGGAAGTATTTCCCCTTCGCCTTCACCATGTTCCTGATGGTTCTGTCGATGAACCTGCTGGGCATGTTCCTGACCTTCACCGCCACGTCGCAGCTGGCCGTGACCGTCACCCTGGGCCTGATCTCCTTCCTGACCGTGGTCGTGGTCGGCATCGTCAAGAACGGCGTCGGCTTCCTAAAACTGTTCTGGCCCGCGGGCGCGCCGCTGCTGCTGCGTCCGGTCGTCGGCCTGATCGAGTTCGTGTCCTTCCTGCTGCGCCCGGCCACCCTGGCCCTGCGTCTGTTCGGCAACATGCTGGGCGGTCACGTGGCGCTGAAGATCTTCGCCCAGTTCGTCGTTCAACTGGGCGCGGTGGCCCTGGTCACCGGCGGTCTGGCCTATGCCTTCATCCCGGTGGCGGCCCTGTCGCTGGGCATGGTCGTGGCGATGACGGCGCTCGAGTTCCTGGTGGCCTTCCTTCAGGCCTTCGTTTTCACCGTTCTGACCTGCATCTACCTCAACGATGTGGTCAACCTGGGCGATGGCCACTAAGGCTTGAGTTCAGTTCGTAACCCTACCCTCCAACGCTCCAAGAAATTAGGAAATCATCATGGACGCTGAAGCCGCTAAGTACATCGGCGCTGGTCTGGCCACCCTCGGCATGATCGGCTCGGCCCTGGCCGTCGGCAACATCTTCGGCAACTTCCTGGCCGGCGCCCTGCGCAACCCGGCTGCTGCCGCCTCGCAAGTCGGCAACCTGTTCGTCGGCGCGGCCCTGGCCGAAGCCCTGGGCATCCTGGCCTTCGTGCTGGGCGTCCTGATGATCTTCGGCTGATCCCAGCCCACGATCTCTCAGAATTGGCGGCGCGCGGGCCTGTCCTGCGCGCCGCTGTCCTGATCTAGCGAAGACGGTTCATGGCCAGCACACCCACACTTGACGTTCAGACCCCGGCGCCGGGCGATCTCCACGCGGAGACGCAGGCGGCGGCCGAGCATGGCTCGGGCGGTCTGCCCCAGTTCGAATTCCAGCACTGGGCGGGCCAGATCGGCTATCTGCTGATCCTGTTCGTCCTTCTGTACGTCCTGGTCGCCAAGGTCTTCGCCCCGCGGCTGCGCAAGGTGATGGACGAGCGCGCCGACACGATCGACAGCGCCATCGCCGCCGCCCGCTCGGTCCAGACCGAAGCCGCTGCTCAGGCCGAGGCCGCCCGCGCCGAGGTCGAAAAGGCCCGCGCCGACGCCCGCGCGACCGCCGTGGCCGCCAAGCAGCGCGTCACCGAAGAATTCAACGCCCGTCTGGCGGCGGACGAAGCCGTGGTCAACGCGCGCATCGCCGAGGCCGAGGGCGCCATCGCCAAGACCCGCGACGCCGCCATGACGAACGTCACGACGATCGCTTCGGACGCAGCGGCCGCCATGCTCGAGCGTCTGACCGGCAAGGCCGCGACCGACGCTGAACTGGCCGCCGCCATCAAGGGAGCCGCCTGATGCCCGCCTTCCTGACCGGTCATTTCTATGATTTCGCCAACCCTGAGCTGTGGGTCGCCTTCGGCCTGCTGATCTTCATCGCCATCGTGGTGATGGCGGGCGTGCCCAAGCTGGTCGCCGCCAACCTGGACGCCAAGGCCGCCAAGATTCAGGGCGACCTGGACGAAGCCGCACGCCTGCGCGCCGAAGCCGAAGCCATGCTGGCCCAGATCCGTCAGGAGAAGGCCGAGGCCGAGGCTCAGGCCGCCGACCTGCTGGCGACGGCCGAAGCCGACGCCAAGCGTATGGAAGCCGAAGCCAAGGCGCGTATCGAGGAATCGACCGCTCGCCGTCAGGCGCTGGCCGAGCGCCGCATCGCCCAGGCCGAGGCCGAGGCCACGCAAGAGGTCAAGGCTGCGGCCGCCGACCTGGCCGCCAAGGCTGCGCAACAGATCCTGGCCGCCCGCATCGCCGGGGCCAAGACGGACGCCCTGATCGATCAGGCCATCGCCCAGATCGGCGGCAAGCTGAACTGATCGTTCAGCGGCGCAAAAAACATCAGGCCCCGCCGGTGACGGCGGGGCCTTTTTGTTTGCCCGCGATCCTGTTGTCGGGGTCGCGGAAGCGTCAGTGAGCCGGTGCGGCTCCGATCGGAGCGACGCCGCGCCGCTCACGCTCAACCAGTCGGGCATAGACATTGCCCATGACGGCGCCGAAGACCATGTGCAGCGCCAGCATCCAGCCGAAGGTGCCGAAGCCGGATGAACCGGTGAAGGTCCGGTAATCGCCCGCCATGGTGATGTAGAGCATCATCAGCACCCAGGCGCCGACGGCGAAGACAATGCCCTTGGTGATGGGCGTGGCGCTGGGCAGGCGCGGATAAAGCACGCCGAACAGCGACCCCAGCACCACGGTGCCGATCACCAGATGCAGACCCCATCCAGCGGCCATATTGCCCGGCATGCCGAACAGCTTGGCCACGACGCCGGGGAAGGGGTCGAACAGGTGATTGAGGAAGAGGTTGGCTATCTCAAGCACGGAAACCGCGACGGTCCCTACGAAACCGGCGATGATTCCCTTTTTTACGCGTGACATCATGTGAACAGCGCCTCCCAACGCTTTCAACCTCGAGACTACGCAAGTGGGAGCATACGCCGTTCCGCGCGAAACCGGCATGAAGGGCGTTCACATTCGTGTGTTTGCCTTAGCTTGGCCTTATTGTCCGGACTTGCGCCACATCCCGCGCAGGCGGCGGCGCAGTCGGACCAGAGGACGCTGGCGACGGCGCAGCACCATCTTTTCGGCGCGCAGGGTCTGCTGCCAGAAGACGGGGGCGATTTCGGGCTTCTTCCGCATCAGGCGGCGGAACGGATAGACCCATTTGGGCCGGGCGCGCTGGGCGCGGATGAACTGCCGCTTGGCCCACCATGAGTTGCGCAGGACGATCACCAGACCCAGGGCGATAACGGGCACGCCGCCGGGACCGGGCAGGGGCGCGATCACTATGCCCAGCAGGATGATGAAGAAGCCCACGGCCATCAGCGCCAGACGACGCAGACGCCGCGCCACGCCCGGACGGGGCGGCGGAGGCGGGCTCAGCGAAGGCAGGACCAGGGTCACGGCGGCAGGGTCTCGGGCAGGGGACGGCCGGGAAGCATGGCCGACAGACACACAACGTATGAGACAAGGCCGAAAGGCGGCGTCGGCATGACGCTTTCGTAAGTCGCCGCCGAAATGCAGAACGCCGTGTCCCGAAAGACACGGCGTTCCCTGAAGTCAGGCTTGCAGAGCCGATCAACCGGCGCGGTTTGAGCCTTCCGGCGCGGCCCAGCGCAGACGCGGCGAGCGCGCGGCGCGGGTCTCGTCCAGACGCCGCAGGGGCGCATGGAAGGGCGCGCCCTTGAAGCGTTCGACGTCTCCAGCTTTCGCTGCGCCCGCCAGCAGACGCATGGCCTCGATGAAGCGATCCAGTTCGGCCTTGGATTCCGTCTCGGTCGGCTCGATCAGCATGGCGCCGTGGACGACCAGCGGGAAATACATGGTCATCGGGTGGAAGCCCTCGTCGATCATCGCCTTGGCGAAGTCGAGCGTGGTGATGTCCGTGCCCTTCAGCCATTCGTCGTCGAACAGGGCTTCGTGCATGCACGGGCCGTCGGGGAAGGCCGGGCTCATCAGGTCTTCGAGGCGGACCTTGATGTAGTTGGCGTTCAGCACGGCGTCCTCGGCCACCTGACGCAGGCCGTCAGAGCCGTGGGACATCATGTAGCTGAGGGCGCGCACATACATGCCCATCTGGCCCTGGAAGGCGCACAGGCGGCCGAAGGCCTGTTCGGCCTCGTCTTCCTCACGCTCGACCAGCTTGTAGCCGTCACCGGTGTTTACCACCCACGGGGCGGGGGCGAAGGGGGCCAGAGCCTCCGACAGCACGACCGGACCCGCGCCCGGTCCGCCGCCGCCGTGCGGCGTCGAGAAGGTCTTGTGCAGGTTGATGTGCATGGCGTCGACGCCCAGGTCGCCCGGGCGCACCCGGCCGACGATGGCGTTGAAGTTGGCGCCGTCGCAGTAGAAATAGGCGCCCGCTTCGTGGGTCAGGCGGCTGATCTCCAGAATGTCGCGCTCGAACAGGCCGCAGGTGTTCGGGTTGGTGACCATGATGGCCGCCACGTCCGGACCCAGCTTGGACGCCAGATCGGCCACGTCCACGCGGCCGTCGTCGGTCTGGGCCACTTCGACCACCGAATAGCCGACGAAGGCGGCCGTGGCCGGGTTGGTGCCGTGGGCCGAGGTCGGGACTAGCACCTTGCGGCGCTGCTCATGCTCGCCCTTGGCCTCGTGGGCGGCGCGGATGGCCATCAGGCCGCACAGCTCGCCGTGCGCGCCGGCCTTGGGCGACAGGGCGACGGCGGGCATGCCCGTCAGCGTCGTCAGCCAGTGGGCCAGCTGGTCCATCAGTTCCAGCGCGCCCTGCACCGTCGACTGTGGTTGCAGCGGGTGGATGTCCGAGAAGCCCGGCAGGCGCGCCATCTTTTCGTTCAGGCGCGGATTGTGCTTCATCGTGCACGAGCCCAGCGGATACAGCGCCAGATCGATGGCGTGGTTTTTCTGACTCAGGCGCACATAGTGGCGCATGGCCTCGGGCTCAGACAGGCCGGGCAGGCCGATCGGGTCCTTGCGGACCAGATCGCCGAGGTCCGAGCCGTTGGTGGCGGGTTTCGGCAGGTCGACGCCGGTCTTGCCCCAGCCTTCGCCTTCGAAGATCAGCGGCTCGTCCTGCAGCAGGCCGCGCCCGCCGGTCAGGGTGGCGGGCTTGTAGGACGCGTCCGAGGCGGCGTTCGGGGCGGTCGGGCGGCCGACAGTGTTCATCGTGCTCATGGTTCCAATCTCCCCTTAGACGGCCAGAACCTTGGCGAGCGCACCCGCCAGGATCTTGATGTCGGCGTCCAGCGTCGTCTCGGTGGCGGCGACCAGCAGGACGTCGTCGAGGCCCGCATCGGGCGCCAGACGGCTGTAGGGCACGCCGCACAGGATGCCGTTGTCGGCCATGGTCTGCACGACCTCAGCAGCGTTCTTCGGCAGCTTGACCGCGAACTCGTTGAAGAAGCGCGGGGTCAGGATCTCGACGCCCGGAATGGCGGCCAGGGCGTCGCGGGTGGCGAGCGCCTTTTCGTGGTTCAGCAGGGCCAGCTGGCGCAGGCCCGTCTCGCCCAGCAGGCTCATGTGGATGCTGAACGCCAGGCAGCAGAGGCCCGAATTGGTGCAGATGTTCGAGGTCGCCTTGTCGCGGCGGATGTGCTGCTCGCGCGTCGACAGGGTCAGGACGAAGCCGCGCTTGCCCTCGGCGTCCACCGTCTCGCCGCAGTAGCGGCCGGGCGTCTGGCGCAGCAGCTTCTCGCGGGTGGCGAACAGGCCGATGTAGGGGCCGCCGAAGTTCAGGGCGTTGCCGATCGACTGGCCCTCGGCCGCGACGATGTCGGCGCCCATTTCGCCGGGCGATTTCAGCAGGCCCATCGACACGGCTTCGGTGACGACGACGATCAGCAGGGCGCCCGCGGCGTGAGCGGCCTCGGCGATCTTCGTCACGTCGGTGGCGGTGCCGAAGACGTTGGGGGTCTGGACGACGACGCAGGCCGTGTCCTTGTCGATGGCGGCGATGACGGCGTCTTCGGCATCGACAGCGGGCGTCAGAGCCTGGGTCTCGACGCCGACGGCGTGAACCACGGTCTCGGTCGCCTTGACGTAGTGGGGGTGCACGCCGCCCGAGATGACGGCCTTGTTGCGGCGGGTGACGCGGGTGGCCATCAGCACGCCCTCGGCCATGGCGGTCGAGCCGTCATAGAGCGAGGCGTTGGCGACTTCCATGCCGGTCAGGTTCGCCACCTGGGTCTGGAATTCGTACAGGTACTGCAGGGTGCCCTGTGCGATTTCCGGCTGGTAGGGGGTGTAGCTGGTCAGGAACTCCGACCGCTGGATCACATGGTCCACCGTGGCCGGGATGTGGTGCTTGTAGGCCCCGGCGCCGCAGAAGAAGGGCACGGTTCCGGCCGTGGCGTTCTTGCCCGCCATGGCGCCGAGGGCGCGTTCGACCTCCAGCTCGCCCGCCACGCGGGGCAGGTCGACGAAGCCGGCGCGGCGCGCGGCCTGCGGCACGTCGATGAACAGGTCGTCGATGGATTTGGCGCCGATGGCGGCCAGCATGGCCTCGCGATCGTCGGGCGTCAGGGGGAGGTAGCGCATGATCTTCTCCAAAGCCCTTCTCCGCGATGGGGAAGGGTTGGGATGGGGTGGTGGCGGGACGGCGCCCGGCGCACTGGAGAGACGCCCGTCGAAGGCGTCTCCCTCGGACCCATGGAGAGGGCGGTGCGCGCACCCCCACCCAGCCTCCCCCATCGAGGGGGAGGGGCCTGTCGTGATCTTACAGGGTGGTCAGGTATTCGTCGTAGGCGGCGCGGTCCATCAGGCCGTCCAGAACCGAGGCGTCGGACACCTTGATCCTGGCGAACCAGCCTTCGCCCTCGGCGTCGGCGTTGACGGTTTCGGGGGCGTCGGCCAGGGCGGCGTTGCCCTCGATCACTTCGCCCGCGATGGGGGCGTAGACGTCCGAGGCGGCCTTGACCGATTCCACGACGGCGAAGCTGTCGCCGACCGAGACAGTCTTGCCCGCTTCCGGCGTCTCGACGAACACCACGTCGCCCAGGGCGTCAGCGGCGTGCTTGGAGATGCCGACCGTGGCGACGTCGCCGTCCAGGCGAACCCACTCGTGATCCTTGGTGAACTTCATCTTGGTTTTCCTCATGGAGCCTGTCGAGACAGGTCTGATTTCACTCGTCATCCTCGGCCCTGTTCCGGGGACCCAGACCTGCCAGCGTGGGAAGGTCGTGATCCGACGGCGGGCGTCGGCAGTTCTGGATCCTCCGGTCAAGCCGGAGGATGACGGAAGGGGGAGGGCCTTACGCCTTCGGCTTCCGGTAGTAGCGGGTCGGCACGAAGGGCGTGGCGACGACTTCGGCGGCGGCGGGACGGCCGCGCACCAGAACCTTCAGCTCCGTGCCGACTTCAGCGAAGGCGGGCGGCACATAGCCCATGGCGATGTTGCGCCCCTGCGACGGCGAGGGGCCGCCCGAAGTGACGTTGCCGATGACGGCGCCGTCCATGTCGGCGATCTCGGCGCCTTCGCGGGCGGGGGCGCCTTCCTTGACGTGCAGGCCGATGCGGACGCGAGCCGGGCCGTCGGCCAGTTGTTTCAGGATCACGTCGGCCCCGGCGAAGTCGGCGCGTTCCTTGCGCGACTTGGACAGGGCGAAGGTCAGGGCGGCCTCGACCGGGGTGGTTTCGGCGTCGACGTCGTGGCCGTGCAGCGGCAGACCGGCCTCCAGACGCAAGCTGTCGCGCGCGCCCAGACCGACCGGCTTCACCCGCTCGTCCGACAGCAGCAGGCCCCACACGCGCTCGGCGGCGGCGCTGGGCAGTGAAATCTCATAGCCGTCTTCGCCGGTATAGCCCGAGCGCGAAACGATGCAGTCTTCGTCGAACAGGCGCACGGTGCGGCAGTCCATGAAGCCCATGTCAGCCAGTTCTGCCGAATGGGCGGCCATGACGGCGGCGGCTTCCGGGCCCTGAATGGCCAGCAGGGCGCGGTCCAGCACCTCCAGCTTGGCGTCGCCCGACAGATGAGCGTTCAGAAAGGCGAAGTCCGCATCCTTATTGCCCGCGTTGACGACGATGTAGAGGCCGTCCTCGAACGGCTTGCCCGCCATCAGGTCGTCCATGACGCCGCCCTGTTCGTTCAGCAGCAGGGTGTATTTCTGCTTGCCGGGCTTCACGATCCCATAGTCGCCGGGGACGAAACGCTCGAACTGGGCGATGGCGTCGGCGCCGGTGATGCGCGCCTGGCCCATGTGGGAGACGTCGAACAGTCCGACGTGCTCGCGGGTCCAGCGGTGCTCGGCCAGCACGCCTTCATACTGGACCGGCATGTCATAGCCGCCGAAGCCGACCATGCGGGCGCCCAGCGCGCGGTGCGCGGCGTTGAGGGGGGTAGTCTTAAGGGCCTGATCGCTCATGGCGTCGCCTCCGGGTCGCAGGTTGCGGCGATAGCTTCGCCGTCGTTGCGCCCCCGCTGTCCTGAAGCCTGAGAGATTCCGACCGTTCCCGATTAAAGGGTTCGGCCTTGCTCCGTCGGCGCGCGTCGGGACCCTCCGTCCTTCGGCGACTTTCCAGCGTCCGTGCGCTTTCGCGGTCCTTTTGCCTGAGCGTTTCCGGGGCGGTTGCGCCTTCGGCTCCGGGCGCCGCGAACGGACCCGATCTCTCCCGCGAGAGCGTCCGACGTAAGGCCCCGACTCCGGCGCGAAGTCAAGCGGCGCCGCACTTGCCGCCGTCGATCCGAAGGGCCATGAGGGGGTGGAACCGCGCTTCGCCCACAGGATTTCAAGGACGTCATGACCGCCCGCACCGATCTCGCCGCCCACCTCGCCTCCCTCGACCTGCCGCAGGGACTGGTTGCGACGCTGACGACGGCGGCCGCCGCCTGCGTCGAGATCCGACAGGTGGTGGCGGGCGGCGCTCTGGTCGGGGCGCTGGGGGCGTCGGGCGCCGTCAATGTGCAGGACGAGGAACAGAAGAAGCTGGACGTCATCGCCGACGACCTGCTGACCGACGCCCTGCTGGCCTGCCCGGCCGTGGCGGGCGTGGCGTCCGAGGAAAAGGACACGATGCAGCCCTCTGCCAATCCGGCGGGCGAATATCTGGTGCTGTTCGACCCGCTGGACGGCTCGTCCAACATCGACATCAATGCGCCGGTCGGCACCATCGTCTCGGTGCTGAAGGCGCCGTCGGCACAGCCGAGCGAGGCCGACTTCCTGCAATCGGGCCGCCATCAGGTCGCGGCGCTGTACGCCGTCTACGCCGGTCAGGCCATGCTGGTGCTGACGACGGGCAAGGGGGTGGCGGGCTTCACCCTGGCGCCCGATGGTCGCTGGCTGATGACGCATGAGGACGTGCGCATTCCGGCCGACACGAAAGAGTTCGCCATCAACATGTCGAACCAGCGCCACTGGGCCGAAAGCGTCCAGCGCTATGTCGACGGTTGCCTGAAGGGCGCCGAGGGACCGCGCGGAAAGAACTTCAACATGCGCTGGGTCGCCGCCATGGTGGCCGATGTGCACCGCATCCTTATGCGCGGCGGCGTCTTCCTCTATCCGTGGGACAAGCGCGAGCCGAACAAGCCGGGCAAGCTGCGCCTGATGTACGAAGGCAACCCCATGTCCTTCCTCGTGGAACAGGCGGGCGGCAAGTCCACCACGGACGGCAAACAGGCCATCATGGACGTGACCCCGACCGAACTGCACCAGCGGGTGCCGGTCGTCCTCGGCTCGGCCAACGAAGTCGATCAGATCGCGGCGGCCTGACGCCATGCAGATCGCCGCTTCTGACGCCCTTCTGGTCATCGACGCCCAGAACGATTTCTGCGAGGGCGGCGCTCTGGCGGTTCAGGGCGGGGCGGCGATCATGCCCCTGATCAACCGGCTGGCCGAGCGGTTCGCGACTGTCATCGCCACGCAGGACTGGCACACGCCGGACCAGATCAGCTTCGCCTCCAACCATGCGGGCGCGGCGCCCTTCACGCAGATCGAGGTCGCCTACGGCCCCCAGATGCTGTGGCCGGATCACTGCGTGCAGGGGACGCCGGGGGCGGACTTCCACCCCGACGCGGCGACTGCCGTGACCAAGGCGCTGGCCGTGGTCCGCAAGGGCTATAATCCGGCGGTCGATAGCTACTCCGGCTTTTATGAGAACGACCACAGGACGGCGACGGGTCTGGCGGGCCTGCTGCGCGATCTGGGCGTGAAGCGGCTGTTCCTGTGCGGTCTGGCCTATGACTACTGCGTCCGCTTCACCGCCGAGGATGCGGTGCGCGAAGGCTTCGAGGCCGTGGTCATCGCGGACGCCTGCCGCGCCATCGCCCCGGACACGGCGGCCGCCGCCAAGGCCAGCTTCAGCGCGCTGAAGATCGCCGAGATCGCGGCTGCAGACCTGATCTCTCACTCATAGAAGTCCGCCTCGTCGGGGATGCGGGTGAAGGCGATCTTGGCGCCGATATAGTCGGGCAGGCCCGCCTTGGGGCCGATGCTGACCGTGTCCTTGCCATAGCGTTTGTTCAGCGCATCCAGCGCCTGCGACAGGCGTAAGGACGGCGCGTCGCCGCCCTGATCCGGGCCGATGTCGAACAGGTCGGCCTCAAAGGCGTCGCGCGCCTTCAGGCCATGGACGCCGACGCCGACATAGCTCAACCGCCCGGCCTCCAGTTCCGGCTCGACCCGGCGCCACAGCGCGTCCAGCGCGGCCAGCAGGGCGAAGGTGTCCTGCGTCGGGGCGACGGCGCGGGTCAGGCCCGTGGTGTCCCAGCCGCGCCTGGCGCCCTTCGGCCCCATGTCGAGATGCAGGCTGATCCCGGCGCCGGTCAGCCCCATCCGCCGCAGCCGCGCCCCGCATTTGACCATCAGGCGCCGCGCGACCGCCCGCGCCTTGTCCGGGTTGCGCATGGCCTGCGCCAGCACATGGCTGTGGCTGATGAAGGCGGGCGGCTTTTCCGGCGTCGGCTCGCTGTCGAGGCCGTGCAGGCCGCGCCAGATGCGCTCGCCCTCGATGCTGTTCCAGACCGCCCGCGCCTCCCTGGCGGTCATGTTCCACAGGCCCGCCGTGTCCGTGACGCCCGCCGCCGCCAGCCGTTCGCGCATCCGCGAGCCGACGCCCGGATACTGCGACAGCGGCAGGTGCAGGATGGCGCCGGGCAGTTCATGGGCGCGCAGTATCGTCAGCCCGGCGGGCTTCTTCATGCCGCAAGCCGTCTTGGCCAGAAACCGTGAGGGCGCCAGTCCGATGGATGATCGCAGGCATTCGCCCACATTCTCCATGATCCCCGCCTGAATGCGCCGGGCCAGGGCGACGGCGTTGGCTTCCTGCCGCTCCGGCCCGATCAGCTGGCACGAACATTCGTCGATGGAGCCGACCTTCCACACCGGCACGTGCTGGTCGATCTCGTGCATGATCTGCTTGTGGACCTGAACGTAAAGGTCGGGTCGCGCCTCGGCGACGATCAGGTCCGGGCACAGGCGGCGGGCCTCGGCCACCTGCATCCCGGTGCGGACGCCGAAGGCCTTGCTCTCATAGCTGGCGGCGATGGCGCCGGAATATTCACTTTCGGCGGGGCGGACGATGACGGGCTTGCCGCGCCAGTCGGGGTTTTGCTGCTGCTCGACGCTGGCGAAGAAGGCGTTCAGGTCGATGAACAGCCAGCGCAGCCCGGCGGCGTCTTCATCGGGCTGTCGGCCGGGGTGCTCCATGATGCGAACATATCAGGAACATTGTGCGCGTGGGAGTCGGATGTCGGATGACCGGCCTGCTCCCCACTGCCGTCATCCTCGGGCTTGACCCGAGGATCCAGAACCGCTCCGGCCGAATGCGTGCTGGCGCCGGTGTTTCATGCCGCGGCTGCCGGCTTGGCTGGATCCTCGGGTCAAGCCCGAGGATGACGGCGGGTAGGTAAGGGAGGGGAGCGGCAGGCCGGGCCGAGAAGCTCAGTTCGCCGCCGCGTAGGCCTCCACCTCGGCGATCCGCTTCGCCTTGTCGGCGTCGTTCAGGAAGCTGCCTTCGAAGCTGTTCTTGGCCAGTTGCGTCACCTGCTCCCGCGTCAGGCCGACCGCCTCGGCCAACTGGCTGTAGTTCGCGTTCACATAGCCGCCGAAATAGGACGGATCGTCCGAGTTCAGGGTGACGTGCAGGCCCCGGCGCAGCATCTCGGGGACCGGATGGTCCTTCAGATCCTTGACCACGCACAGCTTCAGGTTCGACAGGGGGCAGACGGTCAGCGTCATCTGCTCGGCGGCCAGACGGGCGATCAGGACCTCGTCCTCCATCGAGCGGTTGCCGTGGTCCATGCGGTCGATGTGCAGCAGGTCCAGCGCCTCGCGCACGTATTCGGGCGGACCTTCCTCGCCCGCGTGGGCGCACAGCTTCAGGCCCAGTTCGCGGGCGGCGGCGAAGACACGCTGGAACTTCGACGGCGGGTGGCCGACTTCGGAGGAATCCAGTCCGACGCCGATGAAGTGATGCAGATAGGGCTTGGCGGCTTCCAGCGTGGCGAAGGCTTCGTCTTCGGACAGGTGGCGCAGGAAGCTGAGGATCAGGCCGCTGGTGACGCCGAGTTCCGACTTGGCGCGATCCATGCCTGCGATCAGGCCCTCGACCACGACGGCGAAGGGCACGCCCCGGTCGGTGTGGGTCTGGGGATCGAAGAAGATCTCGGCGTGGCGGACGTTGTCGGCGGCGGCGCGTTGGAAATAGGCGAAGGCCAGATCCTCGAAATCCTGACGCGTCAGCAGCACGGCGGCGCCCGCGTAATAGATGTCGAGGAAGTCCTGCAGGTTCGAGAAGTCATAGGCCGCGCGCACGGCCTCGACGCTGTCGTAGGGGATGGCGACGCCGTTCCTCTGCGCCAGTTCGAACATCAGTTCGGGCTCAAGCGAGCCCTCGATGTGCAGGTGCAGCTCCGCCTTGGGCAGGCCGGCGATGAAGGCGTCGAGGGACATGGGGAGGCTCCGTAACTTGAGCGCAGCCTAGCGGTCCCGGCCTTTGCCGTCATCTCCTGACCCTCTCCCGGCGGGAGAGGGCTTGAGCCTCCAAGAGCGAAGCGATTGGAACAGGCAAAAGGGTGAGGGGCTGACGCCTCAGTCGGCGTCAGCCGTCGCGCGGCGGCTTGCGCCGACTTCTGCCGGGAACCCTCATCCAGCCCTTCGGGCCACCTTCTCCCATCGGGAGAAGGAACCTGAATCTTACATCCGCTCGGGCGTCTCGATGCCCAGCAGGCGCAGGGCCGTCTCCAACTGGTGCAGGGTCGCGGCGGCCAGGGCCAGGCGCGAACCCTTGGTCGCCTCGTTCGGCGCCACCAGGATCGGGCAGGCGGCGTAGAATTTGGAGAAGCTCTGCGCCAGCCGATAGGCGTGCTCAGCGATCAGATTGGGCGAACGCTTGTCATAGGCGTCGGCCGTGGCCGCGTCGAAGGCGTCCAGCGTCAGGGCCAGGTCGCGTTCGGCGGCTTCCTCGATGACGATGGGGGCCAAGGCCACGCCCTGTTCCGCCGCCTTGCGCAGCAGGGATTTCACCCGCACGGCCTGATACAGCAGATAGGGGCCGGTCTTGCCCTCGAAGCTCATGAAGCGGTCGAGGTCGAAGACGTAGCTGGTCGTGCGGTTGTTCGACAGGTCCGAGAATTTCAGCGCGGCGACCGCCACCTTATGGGCGATGTCCTCGAACTCTTCGGCGGGCAGGTCGTCGCCCAGCTTGGCCTCGTGCAGACGCTCGCGCGCCTTTTCTGTCGCCTGATCGATCAGATCGCGCAGCTTCAGGACGCCGCCCGCGCGGGTCTTGAACGGCTTGCCGTCGGCGCCGTTCATGGTGCCGAAGCCGAGGTGCTCCAGCGACTTTTCGGGCGCGTAGCCGGCCAGATAGGCGGCGCGGAACACCTGTTCGAAATGCTCGGCTTGACGCTCGTCCACGACGTAGAGGATCAGGTCGGGGCCGATCGATTTCTTGCGGTCCAGGATCGTGGCCAGGTCGGTCGTGCCGTACATGGCCGAGCCTTCCGAGCTGATGACCAGCAGGGGCGGGGGCGAGGGGCCCTCGATCACCGAGCCGTCGGCCAGCTTCTTCTTGCGGGTCTCGCCGTCGCGGGCGACGTGGACCACCTGGGCGCCGTCGTCCTCGACCAGCAGGCCCTTGGCCTTCAGGTCGGCGATCATCTCGTCCATCAGGGGATCGGCGTCGCTCTCGCCGTTCCACAGGTCGAAGTCGACCGACAGGTCGTCGTATTCGCGCTTCAGCGCCGCGCGGCTGACGGCGACGAAATGCTGCCAAAGCGCGCGATAGCCGGGACGGCCGCCCTGCAGTTCGGCCGTCGCCTTACGGGCGCGGTCGCGGAAGGCGGGGTCTTCCTTGGCCTTGCCCGCCGCCAGCGGATAGAGGCGGTCCAGATCGGCCAGCGTCACCGGCGTCTGCGCCGGGAAGGGGCCGTCGCCCTCGGCCATGAAGGCGTCGGCCAGACCCTCGTCGCCGCAGGCGGTGATCAGCAGGCCCATCTGGAAGCCCCAGTCGCCGAAGTGGGCGTCGCCGGTCACATGGTCGCCGCGCAGGCGGAACAGCCGCTTCAGGCTCTCGCCGATGATGGCGCTGCGCAAATGGCCGACGTGCATGGGCTTGGCCACGTTCGGGCCGCCGTAGTCGATGACCACCTTGCGCGGCTCGACGCGCGAGGCGCCGGCCAGTTCATCGTCCGCCGCGACCTCGGCCGCACGCTGGGCCAGGGCCGCGTTCGACAGCTTCATGTTGATGAAGCCGGGACCGGCGACCTCGACCGAGGACAGGCGCGGATCGGCGGCCAGACGCTCGGCCACCCTGGCGGCCAGTTCGCGCGGATTGGCCTTCAGCGCCTTGGCGGCGGCCAGGGCGCCGTTCGACTGGAAGTCGGCCAGATCGGGACGGTCGGAGGCGGTGACGCGGGCCAGGGCCTTGTCCACGCCTTCGGCGGCGAAGGCGGACCCGACCGCTTCGCTGAGAGAAGTCTTGAGGTCGGTCATGTCTTAGTTGGTCTGTTGGCCCGCAGTCGGGCGGAATCGGCTGCCGGATCGGTTGAACTCGGCCATCTGGGGCGTGACGTCGAAGCCGATCAGGACTTCGAAGTGGCCGCCGCTGGTGGTGGCCTCGGCGCGGGGGATGACGATGGTCTGGCTGGCCTCGGCCTGGGTGCGGTCGGCGCCGCCGAAGGTCACGGGCAGGTCGAAATATTCCTTGGCCAGAACGGCGGAGTTCCGCTCGGTCACGGCGATCCAGTAGCGATAGGTGCGGGCGTCGCCCTCAGCCTGCGGACCCTTGCCCAGGCTGAACAGCAGATTCATGTCCAGACGGATCGGATCGGATTCGCGATAGACGCAGTCAGAGCTGACGCCCTCGATCTCGCCGGTGAAGCCGACGCCGCCGGTCGACGGCTGGGCGTAGTCGGACAGTTCGACATAGCGGGCGGCGTCGTACAGGATCTTTACATAGGGGCACGGACCCGCATTGGCGCGGCGGCTGAGAGGCGCGAAGCGCATCGGGCGCGAGGGCGCCTCCTGGGCCTTCTTGCCGCCGCCGCCCTGCGGACGCCCGCTCTGGGCTTCGGCGGCGATGGGGATCAGCGCGGCCGCGATGGAAAAGGCGGCGAGGGCGGTCAGGACGCGACGCATCAGGAGCTTTCCGGCAGTCGATGAAGGCGGGCCGATCAGACGCCCGATCGGGCCACGCTGGGTGGTGATAGCGGCTAAAGCGAGGCGCGGCAAACGGCGCGCGGACTTCCGGTGGCGATCCGGCGCGCAAAGCCCTAAGTTCAGCGCCATGAACGCGCCTGTCCCGCCCTCACAGTTTCAACGCCGCCCCCTGTCCGTCCGCATGGCGACGCCGCGCGGCTTCTGCGCCGGGGTGGACCGCGCCATCCAGATCGTCGAGCGCGCGATCGAGAAATACGGCGCCCCCGTCTATGTGCGCCATGAGATCGTCCACAACCGCCACGTCGTCGATCGGCTGAAGGGGCTGGGCGCCGTCTTCGTTAAGGAGCTGGACGAGTGCCCGGACGACCGGCCGGTGGTCTTCTCGGCGCACGGGGTGCCCAAGTCGGTGCCCGCCACGGCCCGCTCGCGCGAGATGCTGTTCCTGGACGCGACCTGTCCGCTGGTGTCCAAGGTCCACGTCGAGGCCGAGCGCAACTTCGCCGCGGGCCGCCACGTCATCCTGATCGGCCATGCGGGCCACCCCGAGGTCGTCGGCACCATGGGCCAACTGCCGCCCGACGCCATCAGCCTGGTCGAGACGGTCGAGGACGCGGAAAACTTCCAGCGTCCGGGCGATCAGCCGCTGGCCTACGCCACCCAGACGACGCTGTCGGTGGACGATACGGCCGAGATTCTCGCGGCGCTGAAGCGGCGCTTCCCCGAACTGCCCGACCCGCACAAGGAAGACATCTGCTACGCCACCACCAACCGTCAGGAGGCGGTCAAGCGGCTGGGCGAGGGCTGCGGCCTGGTGCTGGTGGTGGGGTCGAAGAACTCATCCAACTCGGCGCGGCTGGTCGATGTGGCGCTGAAGGCGGGGGCAGGCGACGCGCGTCTGGTCGATGACGCAGGCGATCTGAACTGGAGCTGGTTCGACGGGGTCGAGACGGTCGGCCTGACCGCGGGGGCCTCGGCGCCTGAGCCGCTGGTGCAGGGGGTGATCGAGGCGCTGCGCACCCGCTTCGACGTCACCGTGACCGAGGACGACGGCGCCCGCGAGACGGTGACCTTCAAACTGCCCCGCGCCCTGACGGCCTGAAACGTCGGCCGGGGAGGGCCGCGACATGAGCGCACTGGACGCCATCGACCGCCGCCTTCTGGCCATACTGCAGGAAGACGCCACCGTGCCCATCGCCGAACTGGCCGAGAGGGTGGGTCTGACCCAGACGCCGTGCTGGAAACGGGTGAAGCGGCTTCAGGACAGCGGCGTCATCGCCGCGCGCGTGGCCCTGCTGGACCGCGAGGCGCTGGACCTGCCGCTGGTGGTCTTCGTTTCGGTGAAGACGCGACGCCATGACGCCGAATGGCTGGAGGCCTTTCGTGAGGCGGCCGCCCTGCCTGAGGTGGTCGAGTTCTACCGGATGAGCGGCGAGGTCGACTATCTGCTCAAGGTGCTGGTCAAGGACATCGCCGCCTATGACCGTTTTTACCGCCGCCTGATCGCCATCACGCCTCTGGACGACGTGTCCTCCAGCTTTGCGATGGAGCAGATCAAATGCACCACGGCCTTGCCGCTGTAAGACGTGGATTGGGAGAAAAATATTCTCCTTCAAGCCGTGTTTTTAAGTCTGAACAGCAATGATTCTTTCCGACGATCAGAATATCATCCGCCTTCTGTAGCGGAGGGTTCATGTTCAAGCGTCTGTTCGTCGATCACCCGGCCTCGGTCGGAGAAACCTATACCGAGCACATGGGGGCCGCGGCCTCGTTCGGTGCGGCCATGTTCGTCGGCTCGTTGGCGTGTTTCGTTCATGCGGTGTTTCCGGGCCTGTGCGTCAAGACGGGCAGCGGGATCATCAATACCCTGCACCGCCGAATGGTGACGCACCGCGTCGATCCGGCCCGGATGCCGCAGGTCGGGCAGTAGAAGGGGCTGTCCTGATCCAGGGCGGACAAAGGTCGCATTGACGTGGTCTTTCCACAGGCGTCAGATCGAACGGTCCGAAGCCGTGGAGATCCGCCATGGGCGATCGCACCAGGAACGACCAAACGAGAAGCGACCATGCCAGCCTGATCCGTCAGGCGCTGAATGATGAAGGCGCTGGCGCCCGCTCCGCGCTGGCGGCCTCGTGGCGTCGGTCGATGACGCTTTACGGTCTGGACCCGGTGGAGCACGGGCGGGTCGAGACCATCACCGAGCAGCAGCTGCGCGAGGCGCGGCAGGCGATGGAGCCGATGACGCGCGCGGCCGAAGGCGTGCTGGACCGGCTGTTCCTGGCCGTCGGCGGGGTGGGGTGCTGCGTCCTGCTGACCAATGCCGAGGGCGTGCCGATGGAGCGGCGCGGAGCGGTGGCCGACGACGACACCTTTCACCGCTGGGGCCTGTGGCCCGGCGCTGTCTGGTCCGAGGCTGTCGAGGGCACCAATGGCATCGGCACGGCTTTGGCCGAGCATCGCGCCGTGACCATTCATCGCGAACAGCATTTCCACGCCCGCAATACGGGGCTGAGCTGCATCACCCACCCCATCCATGACCATATGGGGCGGCTGGCCGGGGCGCTGGACGTCTCGTCGTGCCGCGCTGATGCGACCGAAGCGATCTTGGGCTTGATCTCGGCGGCCGTGGCCGATGCCGCGCGGGCGATCGAGGCTCAGACCTTCCGCCAGGCTTTCGCCGATGCTCGCATCGTGCTGGCGGGCGGGGCCAGCGAGCGCAATGCGGCGGCGCTGCTGGCCGTCGATCGCGACGACCTGGTCATCGGCGCCACGCGGGCGGCGCGGCTGTCCCTGTCGATCACCGACGAGCGGATCGCGGCCCAGTTGCCGGCCTCGGACCTGCTGACACCGGGCGGGGCCGAGATCGATCTGCTGGAGGCCGAGCGGGGGGCGGTGCGCCGCGCCCTGGCCCGCACCGGAGGCAATGTCTCGGCGGCGGCGCGGGCGCTGGGCGTCAGCCGCGCCACCCTGCACCGCAAGCTGCACCGTCTGGGCCTGATCGACCTGAACTGACCGATCTCGACGCAAACTGTCGCAAGTCTGCGACAGGTGTGCGCCGCACCATCCGGGCGGCGTCTGGAACAGGCCGCCGGGCCGACCGACCTTGCTTCAAACGACGCCGACAATCGGCGCCCAAGGAAACCGCAAGGAGGCCGTTCCCATGACCAAACCCGAATTCGTCCGCGCCGCGACCCCGAAATACAAGGCGCGCTATGACAACTTCATCGGCGGCCAGTGGGTCGCGCCGGTCAACGGTCGCTATTTCGAGAACATCTCCCCGGTGAACGGCCGCGTCCTGTGCGAGGTGGCTCGCTCGGACGCGGCAGACGTCGAGCTGGCGCTGGACGCCGCCCATGCGGCCAGGGACGGCTGGGGCAAGACCAGCGTCGCCCAGCGCGCCCTGATCCTGAACCGCGTCGCCGACCGCATGGAGCAGAACCTTCAGGCCATCGCCGAGGCCGAGACCTGGGACAACGGCAAGCCGGTGCGCGAGACGATGGCCGCCGACATCCCGCTGGCCATCGACCATTTCCGCTATTTCGCCGGCTGCATCCGGGCGCAGGAAGGCGGCATTTCGGAACTGGACAACGACACGGTCGCCTATCACTTCCACGAGCCGCTGGGCGTGGTCGGCCAGATCATTCCGTGGAACTTCCCCATCCTGATGGCGGCGTGGAAGATCGCGCCGGCTCTGGCGGCGGGCAACTGCATCGTGCTGAAGCCGGCCGAGCAGACCCCGGCCTCCATCCTGCTGCTTATTGAGCTGATTCAGGACATCCTGCCGCCGGGCGTGCTGAATATCGTTTCGGGCACGGGGATCGAGGTCGGCGAGCCGCTGGCCACCAATCCGCGCATCGCCAAGATCGCCTTCACCGGTTCGACCGCCGTTGGTCAGAAGATCATGGAGTACGCCACCCAGAACATCATCCCGGTGACGCTGGAACTGGGCGGCAAGTCGCCGAACATCTTCTTCAAGGACGTGATGGACGCCGACGACGCCTTCCTCGACAAGGCGCTGGAAGGCTTCGCCATGTTCGCGCTGAACCAGGGCGAGGTCTGCACCTGCCCCAGCCGCGCCCTGATCCATGAAGACATCTATGAGGCCTTCATCGAGAAGGCGATCGCCCGCGTCGAGGCCATCAAACAGGGCGACCCGCTGGACCTGAATACTCAGGTCGGCGCTCAGGCCTCGGAACAGCAGCTGAAGAAGATCCTGTCCTATTTGAAGATCGGCAAGGACGAGGGCGCAGAGGTGCTGACCGGCGGCGATTAGGCGGTGCTGAAGGACGATCTGGCGGGCGGCTATTACGTCAAGCCGACGGTGTTCAAGGGCACCAATGACATGCGCATCTTCCAGGAGGAGATATTCGGCCCCGTCCTGGCCGTGACCACCTTCAAGACGCTGGAAGAAGCCATCGCCATCGCCAACGACACTGACTACGGCCTGGGCGCCGGGGTGTGGTCGCGCGACATGAACACCGCCTATCGCGCGGGCCGGGCCGTTCAGGCGGGCCGCGTCTGGACCAACTGCTACCACCAGTATCCGGCGCATGCGGCGTTCGGCGGCTACAAGAAGTCAGGCATCGGGCGTGAGAACCACCGGATGATGCTGGACCACTATCAGCAGACCAAGAATCTGCTGGTCAGCTACAGCCCCGACAAGCTGGGCTTCTTCTGATTTCCATCAAGGCGCGGGCTTGGGTCCGCGCCTTTTCTGTTCGCGAACCAAACGAGGAGTAGTGACCATGGCTAAAACCATGAAGGCCGCCGTCGTGCGAGAGTTCGGCAAGCCGCTGGTGATTGAGGACGCGCCGATCCCGACGCCCGGCCCCGGCATGATTCAGGTGAAGATCGAGGCCACCGGCGTCTGCCACACCGACCTGCACGCGGCCGAGGGCGACTGGCCGGTCAAGCCGAACCCGCCCTTCATTCCGGGCCACGAAGGCGTCGGCTACGTCTCGGGCGTCGGCGCCGGGGTCAAACACGTCAAGGAAGGCGACCGCGTCGGCGTGCCGTGGCTCTACACCGCCTGCGGCCACTGCAAACACTGTCTGGGCGGCTGGGAGACCCTGTGCCACGACCAGCAGAACACCGGCTATTCGGTCAACGGCAGCTTCGCCGAATATGTGGTGGCCGATCCGAACTTCGTCGGCCATCTGCCGGACAACATCGCCTTTGAAGAGATCGCGCCGGTCCTGTGCGCCGGGGTCACAGTCTATAAGGGGCTGAAGATGACCGAAACCAAGCCGGGCGACTGGATGGTGATCTCGGGCGTCGGCGGTCTGGGCCATCTGGCGGTGCAGTACGCCAAGGCCATGGGGCTGAACGTGGCGGCGGTCGATATCGACGACGCCAAGCTGGATCTGGCCCGGCGGCTGGGCGCGACGGTGACGGTCAACGCCAAGACCTCCAACGACCCGGCCGCCGAGATCAAGCGTCAGACCAACGGCGGCGCCCAGGGCGTGCTGGTCACCGCCGTCTCGCCCAAGGCGTTCGAGCAGGCGCTGGGCATGACGGCGCGCGGGGCGACTGTTGCTCTGAACGGTCTGCCGGCGGGGGATTTTCCGCTGTCGATCTTCGACATGGTGCTGAACGGGACGACCGTGCGCGGCTCGATCGTCGGCACGCGGCTCGACCTCCAGGAGGCGCTGGACTTCGCCGCCGACGGCAAGGTGAAGTCGATCAATACGGTCGAGCCGCTGGACAACATCAACGACATCTTCGCCCGAATGCACAAGGGGCAGATCGAGGGCCGCGTGGTCATGTCCATCGGCGGATGAGAAGGTCGAGAGGCCGCCGTTCGCGCGGCGGTCTCTTCGCCTATCCGATCAGGTTCAGCGCCACTGCGCTCTGATACAGCATATAGATCGCTACGACGAAGATCAGGCCCGCGAAGACGGTGTTCAGCAGGCCCTTGCGGCTGGACAGGGTCTTGGCCAGCCGGGCGCCCGCCAACCCGCCCAGAACGCCGCCGCCGATGAAGACCGCGGCCAGCGGCCAGTCGACCCATCCCGCCAGCGCATAGTTGAAGGCGGTGGTCAGGCCGAAGGCGGTGACGCCGACCAGCGACGAGCCGACGGCGTAATAGATGGGCATGCCGGTCGCGCCCATCAGGCTGGGCACGATCAGGAAGCCGCCGCCGATGCCAAAGAAGCCCGACAGCATCCCCGTCGCCGTTCCTGTGCCGACCAGCTTGGGCGCATTGCGCGCGGTCAGGGTCACGTCCGGGTCGCCCGCCGCCGAGCGGCCGCGCAGCATCAGGGCGCCGACGATCAGCATCAGCACGGCGAACAGGGCCAGCAACTTCTGCCCGTCCACCGCCTTGCCCAGGCTGGAGCCCAGCGCCGCCCCGACCACGCCCGCCGCCGCGAACAGCACGGCGATCTTCCACTTCACCGCCCCGTGCCGGGCGTGGTTCAGCAGGTTGGCGAAGGCGTTGGCGGCCACGGCGAAGGCGCTGGTGCCGATGGCCAGGTGGGGGTCCTTCACCCCCACCAGATAGACGATCAGCGGCACGGCCAGGATCGAGCCGCCCCCGCCCACCAGGCCCAGGGTGAAGCCGACCAGCGACCCCGCCCCGGCGCCCAGTCCGTATTGCAGCAGGCTGAGCGGCTCGCCCATCAGGCGGCGCTCTTGGCGCGGGGGGCGACGCCCGGCTCGACGCAGTCGGGGGCGCACAGCCATTCGCGGCCCTTCAGCATCCCGACCCAGTAGATTTCCGGCAGGGCCTGCGCCTTCAGGTGCCAGGCGCGGCGGGTCGGCTGGCGACCGTCCAGCATCCACGCCGGGAAGCTGGGCAGCAGCTTGCCGCCATAGCCGAACTCGGCCAGCACGATCTTGCCGCGCTCGACCGTCAGGGGGCAGGAGCCATAGCCGTCGTAAACGGCCTTCAGCGCCTTGCCGTCCAGCATGGAGATGACGTTTTCGGCCACGACCGGGGCCTGTTTGCGGGCGGCGGCGGCGGTCTTGGCGTTGGGCGCCGAGCAGGCGTCGCCCAGGCCGAAGACGTTGTCGAGACGGTTGTGATGCAGGGTGGCCTGATCGACGTCGATCCAGCCGCTGTCGGCCGCCAGCGGGCTGTTACGGATGAAGTCGGGCGCGGTCTGTGGCGGGCAGACGTGGATCATGTCGAAGTCGCGGACGACTTCGCTGACGGCCCCATCGGCGTCGGTGACGGCGAAGGTCGCCTTGCGCGCCTCTCCGTCGATGGCGGTCAGGCGCGAGTTGAAGCGCAGGTCGACACCGTAACGCTCGATGTATTTCATCAGGGCGGGGACGTAGTCCTTGACCCCGAACAGCACGGCCCCGGCGTTGTGGAATTCGATGTCCACGTTCTTGAGGGCGCCGGTGCGCTGCCAGTGGTCGGCCGACAGATAGAGGGCCTTCTGCGGGGCGCCCGCGCATTTGATCGGCATGGGCGGCTGGGTGAACAGGGCGCGGCCGCCCTTAAGCTCCTGCACCAGCTTCCACGTATAGGGCGCCAGATCGAAGCGGTAGTTGGAGGTCACGCCGTTGCGGCCCAGCGTCTCGTTCAGGCCGGGGATGGCGTCCCAGTCCAGCTTGATGCCCGGCGCGGCGACCAGGGCGCGATAGCCGATGCGGCGGCCGTCCGACAGGCGCACCTGATCGGCCTCGGGGGCGAAGTCGACGACGCTGTCCTTGATCCAGCGAGCGCCGGTGGGGATCAGGCGGCAGGTCTCGCGCATGGTGCGCTCGGGCGTGAAGACGCCTGCGCCGACCAGCGTCCAGCCGGGCTGGTAATAATGGCGCTCGGACGGCTCGACGATCACCACGTCAAGCCCGGGGCGGCGGCGCAGCAGGCTGGCCGCCGTGGCGATGCCAGCGGCGCCCCCGCCGACGATCAGGACGTCACAGGTGTCGGAAGCTTGCGCATGGGCCATGCCTCAGCCCTCCAGACGCGGGCCGAGCGGCGAGACGTCGTAACCGGCGGCGGCGGCCAGGGCGACGATCTCTTCGGCCGGGCGCTCGCCCGCCTGCGACAGGGCCCACAGGAAGGTGGTGCGGGTGCCCGAGCGGCAATAGCCGAGGATGGGCTGGGGCAGTTCGGCCAGCGCCGCCTTGAAGCGGGCGATGTCGTCGGGCGTCATGGCCCCGCCGCGCACCGGGATGTGGACGAAGGGCAGGCCGGCGGCTTCGGCGGCGGCGCGGATGTCCTCGGTCATCGGCTGGCCCGGCTCTTCGGCGTCGGGGCGGTTGGAGATGATGGCGCGATAGCCCTGGGCGGCCGCCGTCGGGACCTCCTCGGGCAGGATCTGCGGCGAGACGTGCAGGCGGTCTTCCAGCGGGCGGATATCCATGAGGCGGTTCTCTGGCTTGAGGAAAAGGGATGCGCGTCAGAGCGCGTTGATGGGCACTTTCAGGTAGCGGACGCCGTTGTCTTCCGGTTCGGGCATGCGGCCCCCGTTCATGTTGACCTGAACCGAAGGCAGGATCAGGCGCGGCATGGACAGGGTGGCGTCGCGGGCGGTGCGCATGGCGACGAACTCGTCCTCGGTCACGCCGTCGCGGACGTGGATGTTGCCCTCGCGCTGGGCGCCGATCGACGTTTCCCACGCGAACTCGATGCGGGCGGGCGGCGCCTTGTAGTCGTGGCACAGGAAGACGCGCGCCGCCGGGGGCAGGGACAGCAGCCGCTGGATCGAGCGATACAGCGTCCGCGCATCGCCGCCGGGGAAGTCGCAGCGCGCCGTGCCGTAGTCGGGCATGAACAGGGTGTCGCCGGGGAAGACGGCGTCGCCGATCACATAGGCCAGACAGGCCGGGGTGTGGCCGGGCACGTGCAGGGCCGTGGCCTGAAGCCCGCCGATGGCGAAGCGGTCGCCGTCGTCGAACAACTGGTCGAACTGGCTGCCGTCGCGGCGGAACTCGGTGCCTTCGTTGAAGACTTTGCCGAAGACGTCCTGCACCTTGATGATGTCGCGGCCGATGGCCAGACGGCCGCCGAGGCGTTCCTGAAGCAAGGGGGCGGCCGACAGGTGGTCGGCGTGGGCGTGCGTCTCCAGCAGCCACTGGACCTCAAGGTCTTCGGCCTCGACATGGGCGATCAGGGCCTCGGCCGAGGCGGTCGAGGTGCGGCCCGCCGCCTGATCGTAATCCAGCACGCTGTCGATGATGGCGCAGGCGTTCGAGCCGGGATCGCGCACCACATGGCTGACGGTGAAGGTGGCGGGGTCGAAGAAGGATCTGACCACGGGGCGCTGGCCCGCGTTGGTCAGGGCGGCCTCGATCAATTCCCTGGCGTGATCACGGGGATGATCGCGGGCGGGGTCGATGGGGGCGTCGGTCACGGCGTCTCTCCGCATTGATCTGCATCAAGCAATTAGATATTTACATATTATATGCAAGTAATTGTTTTCGAGGTGCGCTGCGCCTCGGCTACGCGTAGCCCTATGGCATGGAAACCGACTCGATGACGGACACGCCTTTGCTGCGGCCTCTGCGGATCAATGAGGCGGCGCCGGATTTCGCCGCCCGCACGACGCGCGGCCAGCGTCGGCTGAGCGACTATCGCGGGCGCTGGCTGGCCTTCTTCTCTCATCCGGCGGACTTCACCCCGGTCTGCACCAGCGAGTTCATCGCCATGGCCCGGCGTCAGGCGGACTTCACCGCCATCGGCTGCGAGCTGCTGGGCCTGTCGGTCGACAGCCTCTATTCCCATCTGGCCTGGCTGAAGGACATCCGCGACCGTTTCGGCGTGACGGTGGAGTTTCCGATCATCGAAGACCCCTCCATGGCCATCGCCCAGGCCTATGGAATGATCGATCCGGCGGCGCCAGACAGCGCCTCGGTGCGCGCCACCTTCGTCATCGACCCGAACGGCGTGGTGCGGGCGATCAGCTGGTATCCGATGAACGTCGGCCGCTCGGTCGAGGAGTTGCTGCGGCTGATCACGGCCCTGCAGGCGGCGGACCGGGAAGGGGCCTCGGCGCCCGAAGGCTGGACGCCGGGCGCGCCCATGCTTTCGGCGGCGCCGACCGACTTCGCCGATGTGCTGGCGGGCGATGACGCCTGGTATTATCAGCCGGGGCCGCGATGAAACCCGCCGACGCCGATCTGGAGCAGTTGAAGGCCGCCGCGCCCGAGGCGGCTGAACTGCTGCGCCAGCTGGCCAACGCCAACCGCCTGCTGATCCTGTGCCACATCGCCGGACAGGAGCGCTCGGTCGGCCAGCTGGAACAGGATCTGGGCCTGCGCCAGCCGGGTCTGTCGCAACAGCTGGCTGAACTGCGCCAGTCGGGGCTGGTGAAGACCCGGCGCGAGTCGCGCTCCATCTATTATTCGCTGGCCGACGAGCGGGCCGAGGCCGTCATGGCCATGCTGCACCGCATCTTCTGCGACGACCCCAGGGCCCTGACCGAGGCCGTGCGTCAGGAACAGACGACGCCGGCCCTGAGCCGCCCCGCCGGCGATGCGGCCCGCTTCGCCCGGATTCTGCCTGCCCGCTGAAGCGGCGGATGCGGACGTTGTTGCGCGGCGCCGCAAAACATCGATTGAAGATGACACTGATTATCATTAAACGACAGCGGGCATCCTCTTTCCTGCACGAAAGACATTCCTGTGACGCGCGCTGTTTCCTTCGCGGCCCTGCTGGCCGCCGCCGGCGGATGGTTGTCCGCTTCGCCCGTTTCCGCTCAGAACGTACCGTCGCAGCGTCCGCAGGTCACCGCGGTCGATGAGGTCGTGGTCACGGCCTCGACCCGCGCCCAGCGCATCGAACAGGCGCCCGCCACCATCACCGTCGTCTCGGCCGAACAACTGGAAAGCCGCGCCTATGTCGACCTGTTCGACGCGGTGCGCGATGTCGAGGGCGTGTCGGTCAGCGGCGGTTCGAATTTTCAGGACATCTTCATCCGGGGCCTGCCGGGCGCCTATACGCTGACGCTGGTGGACGGACGGCGCCAGTCGACCCGCGACGCCCGCGTCAACGGCAACGGCGGTCTGGAGCAGAGCTTCACTCCGCCCGTCTCGGCCATCGAGCGGATCGAGGTGGTGCGCGGCCCGATGTCGTCCCTCTATGGCTCGGACGCCATCGGCGGCGTCATCAACATCATCACCCGCAAGGTGCCGGACCGCTGGGGCGGCACGATCTCGGCCGACCATGTGTTCCAGGAAAGCGGAAAAAGCGGCGACTGGAGCCAGGGGCAATTCTATCTGGCCGGGCCGATCGTCGGCGGCAAGCTGGGCGCCCAGATCTGGGGCCGGGCCTATGACCGCGCCGAGGACAGCATCTTCAACGCCCCCAGCAGCACTGGCGTCATGGGGTCTGAGGAATACAGCCTGACCGGCCGTCTGGCCTGGACGCCCATGCCCGATCACGAAGTCCTGCTTCAGGCCGACACGACGCGGATCGAACGGTCCAGCACGGCGGGCAAGACCCTGGCCGCCAACGACCGCAGCACCCGCAACGACCACAATCGCGACAGCGCCTCACTGTCGTGGAACGGCAACTGGAGCTGGGGGACCAGCGCC
Source organism: Brevundimonas diminuta (assembly GCF_039673845.1). Taxonomy (GTDB): domain Bacteria; phylum Pseudomonadota; class Alphaproteobacteria; order Caulobacterales; family Caulobacteraceae; genus Brevundimonas; species Brevundimonas diminuta_E. The sequence continues at coordinate 65,911 of NZ_JBDJMK010000002.1, forward strand.
CTGTCGTTGATGCGCGAAGAGGCCTCGCGCGAGATTTTCACCGCCGACGCCGCGGGGGCGATGGTGCGCAATCCGCGTGCGCCGGAACTGACCAATACGGTGCTGGACGCCCTGTTCAACCTGCCGCTGCAGGGTTCGCGTCTGGGGGATCACAACCTGGTCTTCGGCGGCCAGTGGATCGAGAACAGCCTGAAGGACATCAATCCCGGCGCCCGCGACGATGTGGCCAAGACCTTCGACGTCTGGCAGCGCGCCCTGTTCGTCGAGGACGAGTGGACGCTGACGCCGGAACTGGCGCTGACGCTGGGCCTGCGGGTCGATGACCACAAACGCTATGGCGATCACTGGAGCCCGCGCGCCTATGCCGTCTGGACGCCCAGCGAGACGCTGACGATCAAGGGCGGCGTCTCGACCGGTTTCCGCGCCCCGGAAATCCGCGCCGTGGCCGACGGCTACGCCTATGAGACGGGCGGCGCCAACTGCAACTACGGGGCGGGTCTGTGCGGCGTCATCATCGGCGACCCGAACCTGAAGCCGGAAAGCAGCGTCAACTATGAGGTCAGCGCCCTGTGGCGGCCGACCCCGACGCTGGAGCTGAACGCCACCGTCTTCCGCACCGACTTCAAGGACAAGATCGCCGACGACCGCGTCTGCGGCCCGGACGTCAACAACAACGGCGTCTGCGACGTGCCCGCTGAAGTCATGCGCTGGGATCAGGATCCGCTGTATCAGCTATATTACTGGTACAACATCAACGACGCCCGCATTCAGGGCGTCGAACTGGGCGGGCGCTGGCAGGCGACGGATCAGCTGATGCTGAAGGCGGGCTATACCTATACGGACTCGGCCCAGAAGGGCGGGCTGTATGACGGCCTGCCGCTGTCGCGCACGCCCGAGCACATGGCCAATCTGCGCGCCGACTACGCCGCGACCGACCGGCTGAACCTGTGGGCGGCGGCCGCCTATCACGGCGAAGAGGTCAATGCGGGCCTGCGCGTCGGCGTGAACGGCAAGCCGGTCATGGACGGACCGCGTCAGGTCGGGCGTCGCTATCCAGACTATACGCTGGCCGACATCGGGGCGAACTGGCGGGTGCGCGACGACGTGACGCTGAAGTTCGGCATCTACAACCTGACGGACAAGGTGCTGGATGTCGCGACCTATGACTTCCAGGGCGACGGGCGTCGCTACTGGGTCGGGGCGAGCTGGGATTTCTGAGGATGGGGCAGATGGTCGATGTGAAGCTGGGGCGTCGGGCCCTTCTGATGGGCGCTGCGGCGCTGATGGCGGCCGGGGCCGCCGGCTGTTCGCGGCGTGAGGAGGCGGGCGCCGCCTCGGGCCTTGTCGACCTGCGCGACCGGCCGCTGGCGATCACCCCGCCGGTGACGAAGCTGTCGATCGACGACAGCCGCTTCCTGATCGCCCTGTCGCTGATCCACCCCGATCCGGTCAGTCTGCTGGCCGCATGGGCGGGCGATGTGAACCGCCTCAGCCCGGAAATCTACGCCGCCTATCTGGAGAAGTCCCCGGCGCTGGCGACCCTGCCCAAGACGCCCAGTTCGGCCGCCGCCTTCAACGTCGAGGCGGTGCTGGGCGCCCAGCCCAACGTGGCGCTGGTGTCGCTGGATTCCGGCCCCACCGACGCCCAGACGGCCCAGCTGGAGCAGGCGGGCGTGCGCGTCGCCTATATCGACTTCTTCCAGCACCCGTTTGAAAATCAGGCGCGCAGCCTGACCCTGCTGGGCGCCATGACCGGGCGGGGCGAACAGGCGGAACGCTACAACGCCTTCCGCGCCGCAAGGCTGAAGACCATCTCGGACCGCGTCGCCGGGTTGAAGGACGAGCAGAAGCCGACCGTCTTCCTTGAGGCCCATGCGGGCAATGGACCCGACTGCTGCAACTCGGTCGGCGCGGGGAACATCGGCGACTATCTGACCTTCGTCGGCGCCCGCAACATCGGCGCCGAGGTGCTGAAACAGCCGTCCGGCAAGCTGAACCTGGAGTTCGTGGTCGAGCGCGATCCCGACATCTACATCGCCACCGGCGGCCCGCACCTTGAGAAGACCGGCGGCTTCGTCGTCGGCCCGAAATACGACGCTGAGACCTCGCGCGCCTCGCTGCGCCGCGTGGCCGGGCGGCGCGGCCTGTCGACCCTGAAGGCGGTGCGCGAGGGCAAGGTGCACGGCCTGTCGCACCAGCTGATCAACTCGCCCATCGACATCGTCGCCACCGAGGTGCTGGCCAAGTGGATCCAGCCCGAACTGTTCGCCGATCTGGACCCGCGCGCCACGCTGGACACGATCAACAGGGACTTCCTGGCCGTGCCCTATCGCGGGGATTATTGGACCGATCTGGTCCCGGCCGCCTGATGTCCCGCCCCCTGATTCATCCCCGGAGAACCGCCATGACCATCCTGCGTAACGGCATGCTGACCGCCGCCGCCTTCGCCGCCCTGGCGATGGCCTCGACCGCCTCGGCCCAGACGATCGAAAAGACCGTCAAGGTCGCTCCCGGCGGCCTGTATGAGATCGTCTTCAACCCGGCTGACAACGACCTCTATGTCGCCGCCGTCGGCCCGCGCGGCGCCAATAACGCTCAGGTCGTGCGCCTGAACGGCCGGACGCTGGCGCCGGAATCCTCGGTCGATGTGTCGGCCAATCCGCTGTTCGGCCTGAACCTGAACACCCGCACCCAGGTCCTGTACGGCACGGACACGCGCGCGGGCGCGGTCACGGCCATCGACGCCCGCACCGGCCGTCTGATCGCCACCATCCGCAACGAGGGGCAGGACGGCGCCCACGTCCGTCAGGTCGTGGTCGATGAGGCCCGCAACAAGGCCTATGTCACCCTGGTCGGCGGCGATGCGGGCGACGCGGCCCAGCCGAACATGGTCTGGGTCATCGACGGCGCCACGAACAAGGTGGAGCGCACCATCATGACGCCGGTGGGCAGCCTGACCGGCGCCGCGCTGGATGGCCCGAACAACCGCCTCTACGTCGTCGGCATGGGCAGCGACGACGTGGCCGCCATCGACCTGGCGACTGGCGAGGCCGTGGGCCAGTGGCCGACGCAGGGCGACACCCCGATCAACGTCACGGTCGATTCCGAAGGCCGCCGCCTGTTCATCGCCAACCAGAAGTCCGGCGAGCTGACGGTGCTGAACGCGGACACCGGCACCCTGCTGGGCCGTGCGGCGACGGGCGCGGGCGCGCTCAGCGTCGCCTATAACGGCGCGGTCAAACAGGTCTATGTCGCCAACCGCGACGCGGGCACGGTGACGGTGGTGGATTCCGACACCTATGCGGTGAAGGCCAACCTGCAGACGGGCACCTTCCCCCAGACTATCGCCATCGATCGCGCGACCAACGCCGTCTACGTCTCGAACAAGGCGCGCGGCCTGCCCCGCAACGCCCCGGCCGGCACGCCGGTCCCGGTCGACCCCACCGGCGACGTGGTGACGCTGATCCGTCCGTAGGAGCGCCAGCAGCCCTCTCCCGGTGGGAGAGGGCTTGAGCGCGCGGCGGCGTAGCCGTCGCCCTTGCGCGAAAGGGTGAGGGTTCTGTCCTTACCTTCGGCGCAAGCCGCCGCGTAAGCGTCAGCACAACGGCCATTTGGCCGACTTCTCCCGCGAACCCTCACCCTTTGGCTGCTACGCGCCGCCCTTCGGGTCGCCTTAGCCAATCGCCTCCGGCTCTTGGAGGCTCAAGCCCTCTCCCGATGGGAGAGGGAAACCCTAGCCCAGCACGTCGTCGATCATGACCTGCAGCGCGCCGCGGCCGCAGCGCTGGACGCGGGCGGAGACGCGATAGACCTCGGCCAGAATATCCGGCGTGATCGCCTCGTCCGGGGCGCCGAAGGCGACCAGTTTTCCCTTGGCCATGACGGCGATCCGGTCGGACACCCGCGCCGCCGCCTGCAGGTCGTGCAGGACGATCATCACTGTCATGCCCCGTTCGGCCGCCGCTTCGCGCGCCAGATCCAGCACGCGCAGCTGATAGTGCAGGTCCAGGGCGCTGGTCGGCTCGTCCAGCAGCAGCAGGCGCGGCTCGCGCGCCAGAGCCTGCGCCAGTCCCGCCAGCTGTTTCTGGCCGCCCGACAGCCTGTCCAGACGCTGACCGGCCAGAGCCTCGGCATTGATGCGTTGCAGCACCTCATAGGCGCGCTCGGCCGCCTGGGCGTCGGTGTAGACGGCGCCGCGCAGGGGCGTGGCGCGGATCGAGGCGACCACCGTCTCCAGCACCGTCAGGGCCACGCCCTGCGGCAGGGTCTGCGGCATGTAGGTGACGCGCTTGGCCCGGTCGGCCAGCGACAGCCGGGTCAGTTCGGCCTCGTCCAGCCGGATCGAACCGTGCGCCGGGATCAGGCCAGCCAGACTGCGCAGCAGGGTGCTCTTGCCCGCGCCGTTGGGGCCGACGACGGAAACGACTTCGCCCGCGGTCAGGGGCGGCAGGCTGAAGCCGCTGATGATGGGCTGGCCGCCGTAACCGGCGTCGAGACCGTTGATCGACAGTTCGCTCATGCCCGGCCTCCATTGCGGAAGATCAGCAGCAGGAAGACCGGCACCCCGATCACGGCGGTGACGATGCCGACGGGCATCAGCACGCCCGGCACGATGATCTTGGACGCCGCCGAGGCCAGCGACATGATGACCGCCCCGGCCAGCACGCTGGCGGGCAGGAAGTAGCGGTGATCCTCTCCCACCAGCAGGCGGGCGATGTGCGGCCCGACCAGTCCGATGAAGCCGATGGCGCCGACGAAGGCCACAGCCGTCGCCGACAGAAGGCTGACCCGCAGCAGCGACAGGAAGCGCAGCCGCTTCACATCGACGCCGAAGCTCATGGCCCGGTCCTCGCCCAGCCGCAGCGCCGTCAGGGCGCGCGACGACAGCAGCGAGAAGGGCGTCACCACGACCAGCACCACCGCCAGCGCGGCGACATTGCTCCAGGTCGCGCGCGACAGCGACCCCATGGTCCAGAACACCAGTTGCTGCAGCGCCTCGGCCGAGGACAGGAACTGCACCAGCGCCGTCAGGGCGTTGAAGGCGAAGACAAGCGCGATGCCGAACAGGACGATGCTCTCGATGCCCGACCCCTTCATCCGCGCCAGCGTCTGCAAGGCCAGCACCGACCCGAAGGCGAAGATGAAGGCGTTCAGCGGCACCAGCCAGTCCGCTCCGATGAAGGACGATCCCAGACCCAGCACAATGGCCAGCGACGCCCCGAACGACGCCGCCGAGGAGACGCCCAGCGTAAAGGGGCTGGCCAGCGGATTGTTCAGCACGGTCTGCATCTCGGCGCCCGCCAGGGCCAGCGCAGCCCCGACCATCATCGCCATCAGGGCGTAGGGCAGGCGCACCTGCCAGACGATGGCCTGCTGGGCTGTGGTCAGGCTGGACGGGTCGAACACCCCCTGCAGCACCGTCATGGGCGACAGGGACGAGGGGCCGGTGGCGATGTCCAGCAGCAGGGCCGCCACAGCCATGACGGCCAGAACAGCGATGGCGAACAGCTTGGTCCGCACGCTTTTCGAATAGGCGACGACCGCCTCGGGCAGGGCGTTTTCAGCGTTCGCCAAAGCACGAACTCCACTCAGAGAATGCGTCGCAATACATGTCCGCGACGAGATGGGCTAGGGTGGGCGTATGACGTTGACCACGCACCCTCTCTCCGACACGCCGAAAACAGGCCAGAATATCGACCCGGCCGCCGATACGGCCAAGCCTTATGCCATCCGCCTGCCTGCTGTCGATGGCGCGCCCGCCATCGACGTGCGGGTGGCGACGCCCCGCAGCGAGCCGCCGGAAGGCGGCTGGCCTGTGCTGGTCCTGCTGGAGGGGGAGGCCTTCTTCGACGCCGCCGCACAGGTCGCGGGGCGATTGTTGCGGCGCTCGGCCAAGACGCGGGTGGATGCGATGATGGTGGCGGGCGTCACCCTGTCGGGCGTGACCGACCGCGTCGCCGCCTATGCCTTCACGCCGGGACCGCAGGGCCAGACGCCCCAGCCGCGCGGCGCGGCCCTGCTGGCGCAACTGACGGGGCAGGTGCTGCCCCGGCTGGCCGGGATGGGCGCCGATCCGGCGCAGGCGGTGCTGATGGGTCATTCCATGTCGGGCCTGTTTGTTCTGGAGGCGCGGGCGGCGCGGGCGGGTTTCGCGCGCCATGTCGCCGTCAGCCCCTCGATCTGGTGGAACCCGGCGGTGATCGCCGCCCAGCCAGAGCCGGGCGCGCAGGACGATGTGCTGATCGCCGTCGGCGCGCGCGAGGAGATGGAGGGCCTGCCGCCCGCCCATCTGGGCCGCCGCATGATCTCCAACGCCCGCGATCTGGCGGCGCGCGGCGGGGTCAGCCTGCGGGTGTTCGAGGATGAGGACCACGGCTCGACCCCCTACGCCGCCCTGCCGTCCATCCTGCGCTTCGCCGCGCCTTACAGAGGCTGAGGCCCTGCTTCCTTGCGGTGGCCGCCTGCGCCCGCCCATGCCATCCTCCCGGCTTCGCTTCAGTCAGGAGGCCCGCCCATGTCCGCCTTTCGTCCGGTCGAGCGTCTCGACACCCATGAAGTGGCCAATCAGGTTCCGCCGCTGGAGGACGTCGACCTGTTCACCGGCGACAGGGCCTTGCACGACGCCGTGCAGCGCTGGGGCGGGGCGGATCATGTCGGGCGGCTGACCGATCTGGGGCGCCGCTGCGGCTCGGCCGAGGTGATCGACTGGGGCGTGCAGGCCAATCGGGTGACGCCGGTGCTGGATACGCACGACCGTTACGGCCGCCGCATCGACGAGGTGACGTTTCATCCGGCCTATCATCAGCTGATGGATCTGGGGCTGGGCGCGGGTCTGGCGTCGAGCGCCTGGGACGGGACGCCGAACGGGCATCTGCTGCACGCGGCCAGCCTGTTTCTGACCGGGCAGGCGGATTCGGGGACCAGCTGTCCCATGACGATGACCTACGCCTCGGTCGCGGCGTTTCAGGCCGATCCGGCGACGGGCGATCCGTGGATCAGGGGCGTGGTGTCTGGCCGCTATGACCCGGCTGTGCGTCCGGCGATCGAGAAGGCGGGCGTGACGATCGGCATGGCCATGACCGAGAAGCAGGGCGGATCGGACGTGCGCGCCAACACCACCCGCGCCGAGCCGGTCGGAGAGGCCGGCTGGTATAGTCTGACCGGGCACAAATGGTTCTGTTCGGCGCCGATGTGCGACGCGTTTCTGACGCTGGCTTATGCGCCGGGCGGGCTGACCTGTTTCATCCTGCCGCGCTGGCTGCCGGACGGGACGCGCAATGCGGGCTTCCGCGTCATGCGGCTGAAGGACAAGATGGGCGACCGCTCCAACGCCTCGTCCGAGGTCGAGTATCACGGCGCCCTGGCGCAAAGGCTGGGCGAGGAGGGACGGGGGGTCGCCACCATCATCCGCATGGTCCAGCACACGCGGCTGGACTGCGTGGTCGGCTCGGCCCTGCAGATGCGCGGGGCCCTGGCGCAGGCGGTGTGGCACGCGGCGCACCGCACCGCCTTCCAGAAGCGGCTGATCGACCAGCCGATGATGGCCGCCGTCCTGACGGATCTGGCGGTCGAGAGCGAAGCGGCGACGGCGCTGTCGATGCGGCTGGCGGCGACCTTTGACGCGGATGACGCCGTGGGGCGTCTGCTGACGCCGGTGGCCAAATACTGGGTCTGCAAGCGCGCGCCGAACATGGTCTATGAGGCGATGGAGGCGCTGGGCGGCGCGGGCTATGTCGAGACGGGGCCGATGCCGCGCCTGTTCCGCCAGTCGCCGCTGAACGCCATCTGGGAAGGCTCGGGCAATGTCATCGCCCTGGACGTGCTGCGCGCGGCGGGGCGAGAGCCGGATGCCGTCGAGGCCCTGCGCGGGTGGCTGGCGTCGCAGGTTGGGAAGTCGTCCGACTATGACCGTTTCATCGCCGGGCTGGATCTGACGGCGAACGAGGCCGGGGCGCGGCTGGCGGTCGAGCGGCTGGCGCTGGCCGCGCAGGCGGCGGCCCTGCTGGAGATGGAGAGTTCCTCGGCTGAGGCCTTCATCGCGCTGCGACTGCGGCCGCGGGGCATCGCCTATGGGGCGTATGAGGTCGAGGTGGATCAGCGTGCGGTGCTGGACCGGGCGATGCCGGTTTGAAGTCCCTCTCCCGGTGGGAGAGGGCTTGAGCCTCCAAGAGCCGAAGGCGATTGGCTAAGGCGACCCGCAGGGCGGCGCGTAGCAGCCAAAGGGTGAGGGGTTTGTCCTGTCAGTCGGCGTGAGCCGTCGCACTACGGCCTTCGGCCGACTTCATCCGCGAACCCTCACCCTTTCGCGCAAGAACGATCGCTGCGCTCTCGTGCGCTCAAGCCCTCTCCCAACAGGAGAGGGATGTCATGTCCAGAAAGGACGAAGGCCTCGCGGGGGGCTCCGCGAGGCCTTCGGTGGTGGAGCTTAGCGGAGTCGAACCGCTGACCTCTTGCATGCCATGCAAGCGCTCTACCAACTGAGCTAAAGCCCCAGGCCGTATCGGCTGGGTCATGTCGTCGACCGGATCAGACGGAAGCGTCTGGAAAGGACGAAGGCCCCGCGGGCGTTCCGCGAGGCCTTCGATGGTGGAGCTTAGCGGAGTCGAACCGCTGACCTCTTGCATGCCATGCAAGCGCTCTACCAACTGAGCTAAAGCCCCGAACCTTTCGGTCGGTCCCGCCGGGGAGAGAATGTCGCCCCCCGGCGAGGCGCGGAAACTAGGTCAGGCCGTTTTGAAGATCAAGCGGGTCTGACACATTTTTTTCCGCTTATTTTTCCGAACCTTGCTGCTTAGTCGTCGTCACGCGACGGCTTGGCCAGCTCTTCTTCGAGGTCGTCGTCGTCTTCGTCTTCGATGAAGGGCACGGAATCATCGTCGTCGTCGAGGACGTCGTCGTCATCGTCGCCGTCGGAGGAACCCATGCCGGCGTCGTCGCCGCCCGGCTCGCCGTCGTCGTCGTCCGGCGTCAGGATCGGCTCATGGCCTTCCTGATCGATTTCGGGGGTGGAGCCTTCGGCGTCCTCTTCTTCTTCGTCGCCGTCGGAGGACTTGTCGGCGACCTGATCTTCGGCCTCCTCGTCGTCAGCGGCGAAGCCGGCGCCGCGACGCGCGCGACGGCTGCGGACGGCTTCTTCCATCGGGTCGAACTCGGTGTCGCACTTGGGGCAGTGGGCCGGGCGACGGTTCAGATCGTAGAATTTGGCCTGGCAGTTCGGGCAGACCTGCTTTTGGCCCAGTTCGGGATTGGCCACGTGATTAGACCTTCGGCGGGTTTAAGGGAGAAATCGGAAATAGGGCGGCTCCCTTGCCACCGGCGGGAGCCGCTGTCAAAAGCCTTCTTTTCCGCGCCTGCGCGGCCTTCCTGACATCCGGAGCCTGCACCAGGGTGAGCACTCCCCAGACCTTCACCGCGTCCCGCGCTTCCGAACTGAAAGGCGTGGTCCGCGCGCCGGGCGACAAGTCGATGTCGCACCGCGCCCTGATCTTCGGCGGAATGGCCGAAGGAACCACGGAAATCGAAGGCCTGCTGGAGGGCGACGACATCCTGGCCACCGGCCGCGCCATGCAGGCGCTGGGCGCCCATGTCGAGCGGATCGGCGAGGGGCGCTGGCGGGTCGAGGGACGCGGGCCGCTGCGCTCGCCTGACAGCGTCATCGACTGCGGCAACGCCGGGACGGGCGTGCGCCTGCTGATGGGGGCGGTCGCGGGCTATGCGTTGACGGCGACCTTCGACGGCGATTCTTCGCTGCGTAAACGGCCAATGAAGCGCGTCACCGGGCCGCTGGCCGACATGGGCGCGCGCTTCGACTGGAACGCGGCCGAGGACCGGGTGCCGCTGACCCTGCGCGGGGGCGGGCTGAAGGGCGTTACCTTCGTCCAGAGCGTCGCCTCGGCCCAGATCAAGTCGGCCATACTGCTGGCCGGTCTGAATGCGGACGGCGAGACTGTCGTGGTCGAGCCCGAGAAGAGCCGCGACCACACCGAGCGGATGCTGCGCGCCTTCGGGGCCGAGGTCGAGGTGATCGAAGAGGGCGCCGGCTGGCGTATCCGCCTGCCGGGCGGCCAGAAGCTCAAGGGAACCCACGTCGCCGTGCCGGGCGATCCGTCCTCGGCGGCTTTTCCGCTGGCGGCGGGGCTGGTGGTTCCGGGGGCGCAGGTGACGGTCGAGGGGGTGATGCTGAATCCCTTACGCACCGGCCTGTTCCAGACCTGGATCGACATGGGCGCAGACCTGACCATCGCCAACCGCCGCATGGCCGGGGGCGAAGAGGTCGGCGACATCACCGCCCGTCATTCGGCGCTGAAGGGGATCGTGGTCCCGGAAGACCGCGCGGCCTCCATGATCGACGAATACCCGATCCTGGCGGTGACGGCGGCCTTTGCGGACGGCGCGACCGTCATGCGCGGCATCGGCGAGATGCGCGTCAAGGAAAGCGACCGCATCGCCCTGATGGCGGCGGGCCTGTCGGCCTGCGGCGTTCAGGTCGAGGAGGAGCCGGAGGGCTTCATCGTCACCGGCGCGCCCGGTCCGGTGAAGGGCGGCGCGACCGTTGAAACCGGCCACGACCACCGCATCGCCATGAGCCATCTGGTGCTGGGTCTGGCGGCGGAACAGCCCGTCTCGGTCCGCGACCCCGAGATGATCGCCACCAGCTTCCCCGGCTTTGTCGAGATGATGAACGGGCTGGGCGGCGCGGTTTCGGACGATCGTGCCTGAAACCGCCGAACCCGAGTCCGCCGGGCGGTCGGGTTTCTGGACCGGCGTGCAGATGCTGGCGATCGCCATCGCGCTCGGCTGGGGCTGTTACATGGGCGGGTCCGAGGTGTGGCGGGCGCTTCACACCGGCCTGCTGCGTCACGGCAAGGGGCCGGATGTCGCCCTGAGCGAGAGGCCGCTTGTGTTCTGGGCGCTGAACGGCTTCTACGGGGTCGTCGTCCTTGTGACGACGGGGGTGGCGATCCTCTGTCTGCTGATCGCCATTCGTGAACTGACGCAGGAGAGAAAAGCCTGACCCAAGCGCTCGTCATCGCCGTCGACGGCCCCGCCGCATCCGGCAAGGGCACCATCGCCGCGCGTCTGGCCGCCCATTACGGCCTGCCGTATCTGGACACGGGCCTGCTGTATCGCGCCGTGGGGCTGGCGGTGCTGGATGCGGGCGGCGATCTGGGCGACGCAGAGGCTGCGACGCAGGCGGCGCAGGCGCTCGATCTGACCCGCTTGAGCGACAACGCGCGCCTGACTGATCGCGGCGCGGGCGAGGCGGCCAGCCGCGTGGCCAGCTATCCCGGCGTGCGCGCGGCCCTGTTGAAGCTGCAGCAGGACTTCGCCGCCCAGGCGGGCGGGGCGGTGCTGGACGGTCGCGACATCGGCACGGTGATCGCGCCGGACGCCCCGGCCAAACTCTATATCGCCGCCAGCCCTGAAGTGCGGGCCGAGCGTCGCTGGAAGCAGCTGACCGCGCGCGGCGAGGTCATCGCCTTCGACGACATGCTGGAGGATATCCGCCGCCGGGACGCCCGCGACGCCGGTCGCGACGACGCCCCGATGGTCCAGGCGGACGACGCCGTCTTGCTGGATACGACCGATATGGGTATAGAGGCCGCCTTCGATGCGGCCCGCCGTATCGTCGAGGCGGCGCGAGCCACGGCCGGGATCTGATCCCGCCGGGCGAATCCAACGCTCCGGTTTCCTCGACGGCCGCGGGCGTTCTGGCTTTTGTTTCGCGCTTTTCGAGCGCGTGCCGCCTCGTCTCGTGACGACCTGACTTCCTCTTTTTACACCCCATTCGCGCAGGTCCCCCCGGTCGTGCGCGTTTCGCCTTTCATCAACCTCAAGAGTTTCCATGACTGAAACCCTCAACCCCACCCGCGACGATTTCGCCGCGCTCCTCGACGAACAACTGCAGGGCCGCGACCTTGGCGAAGGCCAGGTCGTTCACGGCCGCGTCGTCGGCATTGAAAAAGACATCGTCATCATCGACGTCGGTCTGAAGACCGAAGGCCGCATCGCCATGCGCGAGTTCGGCCAGGGCGAAGGCGCCGTCCTGCCCAAGGTCGGCGACAACGTCGAAGTCTACCTGGAGCGCGTCGAGAACGCGATGGGCGAGGCCGTCATCAGCCGCGACAAGGCTCGCCGCGAAGAAGCCTGGACCCGTCTGGAAGCCGTGTTCGCCGAAGGCCACCCGGTCAACGGCGCCATCGTCGGCCGCGTCAAGGGCGGCTTCACCGTCGATCTGGGCGGCGCCTCGGCCTTCCTGCCGGGCTCGCAGGTCGACATCCGTCCGGTCCGCGACGTCGGCCCGCTGATGGGCAAGGAACAGCCTTTCGCCATCCTGAAGATGGACCGTCCGCGCGGCAACATCGTCGTCTCGCGTCGCGCCATCCTGGAAGAAGCCCGCGCTGAACAGCGCACGGAGCTGGTCGGCCAGCTGCAGGAAGGCGAAATCCGCGAAGGCGTCGTCAAGAACATCACCGACTACGGCGCGTTCGTCGACCTGGGCGGCATCGACGGCCTGCTGCACGTCACGGACATGTCGTGGAAGCGCGTGTCGCACCCGTCGCAGGTCCTGGCCGTCGGCGACACCGTCAAGGTCCAGATCGTCAAGATCAACCCGGACACCCAGCGCATCAGCCTCGGCATGAAGCAGCTGCAGTCGGATCCGTGGGACGGCGTCGAAGCCAAATACCCGGTCAACGCCAAGTACACCGGCCGCGTCACCAACATCACCGACTACGGCGCCTTTGTTGAGCTGGAAGCCGGCGTTGAAGGCCTGGTCCACGTCTCGGAAATGTCCTGGACCAAGAAGAACGTCCACCCGGGCAAGATCGTCTCCACCTCGCAGGAAGTGGACGTCATCGTCCTGGACGTCGACAGCGCCAAGCGTCGTATCTCGCTGGGCCTGAAGCAGGCTCAGAACAACCCGTGGGAGGCCTTCCTGGAGGCTCACCCGGTCGGTTCGACCGTCGAGGGCGAAGTCAAGAACGCCACCGAGTTCGGCCTGTTCGTCGGCCTGGACAACGACATCGACGGCATGGTCCACCTGTCGGACCTGGACTGGAACGTGTCGGGCGAAGAAGCCATCCAGCGCTACCGCAAGGGCGAGATGATCAAGGCCAAGGTCCTGGACGTCGACGTCGAGAAGGAGCGCGTCTCCCTGGGCGTCAAGCAACTGGGCGGCGATCCGATGGAAGGCGACACCTACAAGCGCGGCCAGCAGATCACCGTCACCGTGACGGCGATCGAAACCGGCGGCATCGAGGTGAAGTTCGGTGAAGACGACGCGCCGGTCACGGCCTTCGTCCGCAAGTCGGACCTGTCGCGCGACCGCAACGAGCAGCGCACCGAGCGCTTCGCCGTGGGCGATCGCGTCGACGCCATGATCACCGCCGTCGACAAGGCCACGCGCCGCGTCTCGGTCTCGATCAAGGCTCTGGAGATGAAGGACGAACAGGAAGCCATCGAACAGTTCGGGTCGTCTGACTCGGGCGCCTCGCTGGGCGACATCCTGGGCGCCGCGCTCAAGAACGCGTCGAAGGAATAGGTTTTCCTATCCCAAGGGAACGGGGGCGGCCGGAGCGATCCGGCCGCCCTTTTTCTTTGCCGCCTTATCCGAGACAGGGGCTCTGCGATGACCCATTTCGGGAATTGCTCTCAATGCGGATCGTGTTTTTCTCCCGCATGGAGGGGCCTGGGCGACGAAACCTGTCCGCATCGAAAGCAAGAAACCTTCACGACGATACGTTTTGCCTCTTTCTTCCTGTGGCGACAGACGGTTAGGGTGTGGTCCCGGACGGTGAAACCATGGCGGGGGGCCTGAATGATCAAGTCTGAACTGATCGAGAAGCTGGCGGCTGAGAACCTGCACCTCACCCATGCGGAGGTGGAGCGGGTCGTGAATGTGATCCTGGACCGCATGACAGAGGCGCTTTCCGACGGCGGTCGGGTCGAGCTTCGCGGATTCGGCGCCTTTTCGGTGCGCAGCCGCCCGGCCAGGACGGGGCGCAATCCCCGGACCGGCGAAACGGTGGAGGTGCCGGCCAAGGCCGTGCCCTTCTTCAAGAGCGGCAAGGAATTACGCGAACGTCTGAACGCTTCCGACGACGCCTGATCCTCGCGACAACCTGACCTCAGCAATCAAAAGAAAGAACAGTCATGAGCCTGTTGACCGAGTTTCGGGAATTCGCCGCGCGCGGCAACGTCGTCGACCTGGCGGTCGGCGTCATCATCGGCGCTTCGTTCGGCAAGATCGTCACCAGCCTGGTCGATCAGGTGGTGATGCCGCCGATCGGACTGCTGCTGGGCCAGGTGGACTTTTCCCAGCTGGAATGGGTGCTGAAGCCCGAGAACGCGGCCGAGGGCATCGAGAAGGTCGCGATCCAGTACGGCGCCTTCATCAACACCGTGATCCAGTTCGTCATCGTGGCCTTCGTGGTCTTCATGATGGTCAAGATGATCAACAAGATGCGCCGCGAGCAGGCGGCCGAGCCGGAGGCGCCCGCCGCCCCGACCGCGACCGAGGCCCTGCTGGCCGAAATCCGCGACGAACTGAAGGCGCGGGGCTGATTTGACGACGGGGCGAGGGCCTGATCAGGCCTTCGCCTCGATCTTCTGACCGCGCGCTGGCGCAGGGGCCAGCCGCAGGGCGGCGCTGGCGCGATGCGGCAAAGGCCGCAGGCAGAAGGAATAGTCGCCGTCATAAGGGGTGGGGCGCCAGCCTGCGTCCTGCATCCCGTCATCGAAGGCGACATGACAGTGGCCCCAGCCGCCTTCGCGCCGCGACCGTTCGGCCAGGGGACCAAGGGCGTGCTGTAACTCCGGCGAGGCCACCTGCAGCCGCATCTTGGCGGCGCCCAGGGCGGGCGCCAGACGGCGCAGGCTTTCGCAAAGGGCGCGGATCGCGCTGGAATCATTCTTCAGGGCGATCAGGTCGATGATCTCCAGAATCGGCGGCTCCAGAGGCGTCTGCTTGTTCAGCATGGCGACGGCGAAGCCGGTGATGCTTCCCCCCTGCCGATAGGCCAGCGTCAGGGGCGGCACCGTCAGGTCGGGGTCGCTGAGACGCCAGCGCATGACGGCGGGGCTGCGATCCGCCGTCAGCCGTCCTTCCTCACGCAGCGACGTCCAGAAACGGGCGTAGTCCGAGCGATCTGACAGGTCGGGCGACAGGCTGACGCCGGGCGGCAGATGCGCCTGTGCCCGGCGCAGCCCGCGTCCGTTCAGCAGGCGGGGCAGGGGCGACAGCTGTTCGCCCAGCAGACGCGCCAGTCTCGGCGCGCGGTCCACCACTTCGCGCAGGCCCCGACCGTACAGACAGGCGACCGGATCGATCATCCATGACAGCTTCAGCGCATGGGCCTGCGGCGGC
The DNA here is from genome assembly GCF_039673845.1 of Brevundimonas diminuta. Lineage (GTDB taxonomy): Bacteria > Pseudomonadota > Alphaproteobacteria > Caulobacterales > Caulobacteraceae > Brevundimonas > Brevundimonas diminuta_E. The sequence goes on from NZ_JBDJMK010000002.1 coordinate 81,278, forward strand.
CAGGGGAGCATGCCGTGGCGTTTGTAGAGCGGGCTGGAGCGGGCGTTCGCGTTCAGCGTGTATCGGGCGAAACAGGCGGGCTGGTCGACGAAGGCGTTGATCAGGGCGCGGCTGCGGCCCCTCTGCGCCGGGGGCACCACGATGGAATAGCCCGTCGCGCCATACAGCGGCCGGCCGTCCAGCCAGAAGCGCTGCACGAAGTTGCCCAGACAGGCCTGAGGCCCCTCGCCGTGGTCGATGACCCAGCCGTGGGGCGCGTCGATTTCGGCGGCTGCGGGGTTGTTCATCAGCCAGCGCCAGCCCGCCGCCGAGCGCTCGGGCCACCAGACGCTGCGGTGCAGCCGGTTGACGGCGTCCAGATCGGATGCGTGCAGCGGGCGAAGCGACATCAAGGCTCTCCATCGGCCGAAAATCAGCCTGAAGAGCATTCTCGTAAAAAGTGTATAATGGTATAATCGCTATCTACGCGCGCAAAATAGCGGCCTGCGTGCGACGAACTGACGGCCGGATTTCGTCGTTAACGCTTGTTTGCAGTTCGTGACCGTGCTGTTCCTGAACGCTTCCGCGCCCGTCGGGGGCGCAAGAGATGGAGCTTGCCGTTGAGCACGACGGACGCAGGGGGCGCGCTCGAGGCGCCACGCAAGACCTTCCTGGGTCACCCGCGGGGGCTGGTGGTCCTGTTCTTTACCGAGATGTGGGAGCGCTTCTCCTACTATGGAATGCGGGCGCTGCTGGTCATGTACCTGACCCAGCACTTCCTGTTCGGACCCGCCGAGGCGCAGGGCATCTACGCCGCCTATGCCGCGCTGGTCTATCTGATGCCGGTGCTGGGCGGCATGATCGCCGACCGCTATCTGGGCGCGCGCAAGGCGGTGATCATCGGCGCGGTCCTGCTGGTGGCCGGTCACTTCACCATGGCGTTCGAGGGATCGGGCGGCAAGGAAAGCCTGACCATCGGCGAGCGCACCTATCAGATCGAGGTCGACGGCCGCGACCAGAACCGCACCATGTTCGCCGTCAGCGGCGACGAGCGGGTCCAGATCACCATCAACCCGAAGGGCGTGTCGCGCGTCGGCGCTGAACCGGCGGCCGCGATGGCGGCGGACGCTGCGGCCGTCGCCGCCGTCAGCGAAGGCTTCCCCGCCTTCACCCCCGCAGGCGGCTATAAGGTCGAGACGAAGCGCGACACCGCCTTTGGCGAGCCGGTCCTGTTCCTGGCCCTGTCGCTGATCATCATGGGCGTGGGCTTTCTGAAGGCCAATATCTCGACCGTCGTGGGCGCTCTGTATGAGCAGAACGACCCGCGTCGCGACGGCGGTTTCACCATCTTCTACGTCGGCATCAACCTGGGCTCTCTGCTGGCGACGGCGGCGTGTTCCTATCTGGGCTTCACCTATGGCTGGGCCTACGGCTTTGGTCTGGCGGGTTTCGGCATGCTGTTGGGGCTGCTGACCTTCCTGGTCGGAACGCCGTGGCTGGAAGGTCGAGGCGGACCGCCGGTTCCGCTGAAGGGCCGCTCGATCGTCGGCGTGCCGGTCGAGGCCTTCTTCTGGATCGCGGGCATCGTCGCGGTCTTCCCCATCTGGATGCTGATGCAGCGCCACGAGATCGTGCAGACCATCCTGATCCCGGTCGCCATGATCACCTTCGTCTCGGTGGTCGGCTACACCGTCTTCCGGCTGAACGGCGCCGAGCGGTCGCGGATGCTGGTGGCTCAGGTGCTGATCTTCTTCTCGGTGCTGTTCTGGGCCCTGTTCGAACAGGCGGGTTCGTCCCTGACCCTGTTCGCGGACCAGTCGACGCAGATGCCGGGCTGGTTCAACGCCGGCTATACGCAGATGTTCAACCCTGGCGTCATCGTGATCGGCGGGCCGATCATGGCGGCCCTGTGGGTGTGGCTGGGCAAGCGCAACCGCGAACCGTCGACCCCGGTGAAGTTCTCGGTGGCCCTGATGCTGGTCGGCGCGGGCTTCCTGCTGCTGTCGTGGGCGGCGGCGAACAACTTCAACGAACAGTTCCGCGTACCGTTGATGATCCTGTTCCTGACCTACGCCTTCCACACCATCGGCGAGCTGTGCCTGTCGCCGGTCGGCCTGTCGATGATCACCAAACTGTCGGTGGCGCGCGTGGTCGGCCTGATGATGGGGGTGTGGTTCCTGTCGTCGTCGGTGGCCCACATCGTCGCCGGCTGGATCGCCGCCGCGACGGCCACGGATACGGTGGCGGGCGTCGTCACCAATCCGGAACTGGCGCTGCAGACCTATGGCTCCATCTTCGGGACCATCGGCATGACGGGCGTCGGCGTGGGCGTGGTCCTGCTGCTGCTGTCGCCGCTGCTGAAGAAGGGCATGGCGGGCGTTCACTGATCGCTTGGTCGGCTGAGGCCATAAGGAAAGGGCGGCGTCTCGCAGGAGGTGCCGCCCTTTTCAGTCTGTCTGTCGCGCCCGTCTGTCCCGACCTCGATGTTGGGGGGCCGAAGCCGGGATGCAGGGTTCTGTTCTGTCCGATCAGAAGGTCTTGCGCAGACGGATCTGATAGAAGGTGCGCGGGTCCACGAAGCGGTTCTCGACAAAGGCGACCGGCCGGGTCTGGCGATCGGCGAAGACGGTGCGTTCGACGTTGAAGTCGTCCCACAGGTTGACCTGGGCGCGGATGGCCAGGGTCGGCGTGGGTTTGTACTCGCCCCACAGCTCGTAATAGTCGTGGCCGCGCCAGCCCGAGATCTCGTCCGGACGATAGTTCTTCTGGCCCAGCAGCGGGATCCAGTTCGCGCCCCATTGCAGTTTCCAACGCGTGATGTCCTGCTGGAAGGCGATGTTGGCCTGACTGGCGCGAATGCCGGAGATGGGGCGGATTTCGCCGGTGGTCGGATCGGTGACCTCGGTGTGGTTCCAGGTGTTCTTGAAGCTGAACTTGCCGCCAGAAACGCCCAGTCTGTCGGTCGGCACGGTGACGTTCAGCACCAGTTGATCCAGCGTCCCGTCGCCGATGTTGCCGATGGCGGCGTAACCGCCTTCCAGCGGGATGACGTCGATGGCGTCGCTGATCTCGTCATGGCGCAGGCCGATGCTGACGATGCCCTCGCCCCAGAAGCGCTTCTCATAGGTCGCTTCGACGACCCAGCGCGTTTCGGGATGCAGGTTCACATTGCCGCCCAGGACGTTTTCGTTCGCGAGTTCGGTCGAGGCGGCGAAGTCGCTGAAGTCCAGCTGGCCCACGGTGCGCTCCAGCCGCAGCCGCAGCTGGTTGTTCGGCGCCGGCGTCCAGGTGGCCAGGATGCGCGGCTTGGCGAAGAAGAAGCTCTTTTCCTGATTGGCGTCGCCCGACTGGCTGATGGTCGAGGATTCCAGCCGCAGGCCGCTTTCCAGCGTCCATTTGGGATTGATGCGCCAGGTGGCCTTGCCGAACAGTTCGCCGCGCGTCTCCTCGACCTTGACCGAGGCCGAGGGGAGGAGTTCTTCCACGCCGTCGATGAAATAGGCCTGATCGCGCTGCATCATGTTGTAGGCGATCTCGCCGCCCGCCTCGACGTCGATCGACGCCGAGCGCTCATGGCGCACCAGACCGCGCAGGATGGTTTCCGATGACTTGCCGTCGGAATTGAACAGCTGTTCCGGGCCTTTGACCCCGGCGACCTGACCACGCGAGGTCGAGACGGAGTCATAGTCGCTGAACTCATGGATGAAGCGCGTCTCCAGCTTCATCTTTTCGGACAGGGGGCGGGTGTAGACGACGCCGAACTCGCCGCTGTGGCTGTCTTCGTCATACAGGCTCTCGCGCAGGACGTCGGGCGCGGTCTGGCGGTTGATGTTGTGCCAGTCGTTGATGCCCAGACGGGCGGTCAGATCGACCTTGCCGCCCATGAAGGGGCTGGAGAAGTTGCCCCGGATCGAGTTTCCGCCGCCGTAACCGTCGTTGTAATAGTCCTCGTTGCGCAGCAGCTCGCCGTTCGGGCCGACGCGGACGACGGGCCCGGCGCCGTTGGAATCGCTGTTGGAGATGCCGTCACTCAGCGTCACGCCCCAGGTGCGGTCGCCCCGGCGCTCGGTGAACTGATAGGAGCCGCCGAACAGGTCCTGTCCGCCCTCGAACAGGAAGGCGTTGCCGGTCAGGATGTGTTCGCGGCTGACCGTATTCTTCAGGATGACGTTGGCGACGACGGAATAGCCCTGCATCTCGATGCCGGGCGCCCCGCCGCGGATCAGTTCGATGCGCTCGACCTGGGCGGCCACGGTGCGGCCCAGCACATTGGAGCCGGTGTCGTTCTTGGACGCCGGGCGGGCGCCGTTGATCAGGACGTTGCCGACCGCGCCCTCAAAACCGCGCGCGTCGCTGCCGTCGTTGACCGAGAAGCCGGGCACGCGGTTGACCATGTCCAGCGCCGTGTTCGGGCGCGCATGGGCGAAGAAGTCGGGAGGGAAGACCAGCACGGCCTGATCGCCCGGAACGGCGCTCTGACGGGCGGGCGCGGGCGGCGTCTCGGCCGCGACGGCGACGGCCGGCGCCGTGATCAGCAACAGGGCGGTGGTCGCCAGCAGGGCGCTCTTGGGTGTCATCTGGTCCTCTCCCTCGGTGTCGGCAGAGGTGTGACGGCCGGAGCGCCTGATCTCCAGTTACAAGCGGGACAGGTGGATTAAATCGCTGACAGCATTACGGAATGTTCATATCGGACGTCCGTTCGGCGCCTTAGAATAGGGGGCATGAAAACCCGTCTTCTTCCGGCCGCCCTGTCGGCCCTGCTGCTTGCATCGGCCGCGGCGTCGGCCGTCGGGGCCTTCGCCTTCCAGGACCAGAGCGACGCGGCCGTCCGCGTGGACGAAGTTGTCGTCACCGCCCGCCGGGCAGGCGCCCCCATGTGGACGGTGCGGCGCGACGGCGAAGGGGTGATGATTCTGGTGGGCTCCATCGAAGAGGCGCCGCGGGGCTTTGAATGGCGGGCGCAGGCGCTGGAAGACGCCGCCGGACGCGCCGACCGCATTCTGTTCCCGCAACGTGGACGCGCCTCGCCCGCCGATGTGCTGCGGCTGATGTGGCGTATCCGCACCATCGGATGGCTGCCCGAAGGCACGACGACCGCCGACTATCTGAGCGTTGAGGATCAGGCGCGGCTGGACGCCCTGATGGCCGATGCGAAGAACGACCGCTGGCGGCGTGAGAGCCTGCTGCTGCTGGCCATCGACCTGATTCAGGATCAGGCGGGCGAGAAGGGATCGCGCCCTGTCGGCACCACGGACGCTGTGCGCCGCGCGGCCCGCAAGGCGCGCGTGCCGATCAGTCCGGTCGGCGTGGTGCGCGGCGCCGATCTGGTGGACAGCCTGATCGCCGCCCCGCCGCAGAGCCATCGCGAATGCCTGCGCGCGGCCCTGTCGGCGGCCGAGCTGGGGCCTGAGGCCGTGCGTCTGCGCGCCGAGGCGTGGAGCGGGCTGAGGGTGGCCGAGGTGCTGGCCTCGCCGGTCGATCAGGCGGTGGACCGCTGCTGGCCGTGGGGCGATCCGCAGGTCGGGCCGCAACTGCGCGCGGACTGGACCGACGCCATCGCGGGCGCCCTGACCCAGCCGGGCGTGACGCTGGCGGTGGCGCCCCTGCGCACCCTGGCCGAACCGGGCGGGGTTCTGGAGGGGCTGGAGGCGCAGGGCTATGAGGTCGACGGGCCGGAGTGGCGGCCCGCCGCGCGCTAGAGGGCGCCTAGACCGCCGTGCCGCCGACGGTCAGGCCGCCGATCTTGAGGCTGGGCTGGCCGATGCCGACGGGGACGCCTTGCCCGGCCTTGCCGCAGGTGCCGACGCCGGGGTCGAAGGCGAAGTCGTCGCCGATCATCTGGATCTGCGTCAGGGCCGTGGCCCCGTCGCCGATCAGGGTGGCGCCGCGCACTGGCGCGGTGATCTTCCCGTCCTCGATCAGATAGGCCTCGGTGCACTGGAAGACGAACTTGCCGTTGGTGATGTCCACCTGACCGCCGCCGAAGTTGGCGGCGTAGAGGCCGCGTTTGGTCGAGGCGATCATGTCTCCTTGCGAATCCTTGCCGCCTTCCATGAAGGTGTTGGTCATGCGCGGCATGGGCGTGTGGGCGAAGGACTGGCGCCGTCCGTTGCCGGTGGCGTTCGCCCCCAGCTGACGCGCCGACAGCCGGTCGTGCATCAGGCCGACCATGATGCCGTCCTCGATCAGCACGGTGCGCGAGGTCGGGGTGCCTTCGTCATCGAACGACAGGGAGCCGCGTCGCCCGGCGATGGAGCCGTCGTCCACGACCGTCACGCCCGGCGCGGCCACCCGCTTGCCCATCATGCCGGTGAAGACCGACGAGCCCTTGCGGTGGAAGTCGCCCTCGAAGCCGTGGCCGACCGCTTCGTGCAGCAGGACGCCGGGCCAGCCCGCGCCCAGCACCACGTCCATCTCGCCCGCCGGGCAGTCGACGGCCTCCAGATTGACCAGGGCCTGACGCAGGGCCTCGTCCACCTGGGCCTGCCAGCGTTCGGGGGCGACCCATTGCTCAAAGCCCGCGCGGCCGCCCGCGCCGGACGAGGCGCTCTCGCGCTTGCCGTCCTTCTCGACGGTGACGGAGACGTTCAGCCGGACCAGCGGGCGCAGGTCGCTGAGCAGCCGCCCGTCGCCGCGCAGGATGTCGATGGCGCGGCGCTCGCCGACCAGAGAGGCCGAGACCTGCACCACGCGCGGATCGCGGGCGCGCGCCCAGGCGTCGATCTCGGCCAGCAGGGCGATCTTGTCCGAGAAGGCCGGGGCCAGCAGCGGATCGACCGGATCATAGAGACGCTGGTTGGTGTCGCGCGGCGCCTCGGCGGCGGTTCCGTCATAGCCGCGCTTGGCCAGAGCCGCGCTGTCGGCGGCGCGGCGGATGGCGGCGGCGGAGATTTCATTGGCGTGGGCGTAACCGGCCATTTCGCCCGCCACGACGCGCAGGCCGAAGCCTTCCACGGCGTCATAGGAGGCGCCCTTCAGCCGCCCGTCGTCGAAGACCAGGGATTCGCTCTCGGTCTTTTCGAGAAACAGCTCCCCGTCGTCGGCGCCCGACAGCGCGGTCTGCAGGATCGACAGGGCCTCGTCCGGGGCTACGCCCGCGGCGTCGAGGATAGGGGAGGGGGAGGCGACAGTGCTCATGCACGCTAGATAGGGGCTGAGGGCCGCCGCGTCACGGGGGAAGCCAAAACCCTCTCCTGTTGGGAGAGGGCTTGAGCCTCCAAGAGCGTAGCGATTGGCTAAGGCGAAAGGGTGAGGGTTCGCGGTTGATGAGGTCGCGTGACGGCTTACGCCGACGGACGGGACAAGCCCCTCACCCTTTCGGCTGGCGGATCGCCTTCGGCTCTCCGAGCCTCAAGCCCTCTCCCGCCGGGAGAGGGCGGGGATCAGTCCTGCCTCACCTCTCCCGTGCCGCTGACGGACTGGCGCAGTTCGGCGGGGCGGCGGGTCAGGCGGACTTCGCCGCTGCCGGAGACATCGACGTCGGCCTTGCCTTTGGGGCCGACGCGGACATCGCCCGAGCCGCTGACGCGCACCTTGGCGTCCTCGACGATCAGTTCATCGAGGCGGGCGTCGCTGGAGCCGGAGGCGTCGACGTTGACGGCGTCGGTGCGCCCCTGAACCCGCACGTCCGACGAGCCGGTCAGGGTCAGATCCAGCGACGGCTGGTCATAGCCGCGGATCTTCAGTTCGGTCGGGCCGGACAGGTCGAAGGTCTTCACCGAGGGGGCCTTGATGATGATCTTCAGGGCGTCGGTCTCGCTCCAGCCGCGAATGCCGGTGCGGGTCCAGCGGACATAGCTGCGGTCGCCGCGCGGGGCTTCGTCCAGCGTCAGTCGGCCGTTGGAGAAGCGGACGCGGTTCACGACAGTCTCGGCGCCGGTGACGGTGATGCCCGGCGCATCGGCCTGCTGGTCATAGACGACGTCGGCGGGGACGTTGATGGCCAGACGGTCGTCGCCGGTCCATTCGATGGTGCGCGTGGCGTCGGGCGACACCTGGCCGCGCTCGACGGTGAAGCCGCTGTCGGGACCGTCGTCGTCGGTGATGACCCAGGTCCAGTCGTGGCGGGCCAGGTCGCGGCCGCCCACGGCGAAGGCGCCGCCGATGCCGACGATGGCCAGGATCAGACCTGCGCCGGAGATGATGAGCAGATTGCGGATCATGACTTTATACTCCTCTCTGACGCTCAGGCCTGGGGGTCCAGGGCGGGTTTGATGACGCGGTAGTGCAGGCGGGCGTACCAGACGGTGGCGTCGATCAGCCACTTGGTCAGCAGGGCCATGGTCCCGATCATGAAGATGCCCAGACCCATCAGGCCGACGCCCAGCAGCGCGGCGGCCAGCGCCCCGCCCGGCAGGCCGGTGAAGGCGCCCGCCACCATGACGAAGCCGCCGGCGATGAAGACGCCGACCCCGCCCAGCAGCAGGGACAGCACCGTGCCGAACACCGGCAGGGCGATGGGCAGCAGGATCAGGATGTCGATCGCCCCCAGACCCAGGATGCCGAACACGGCTCCGGCGCCGGATGCGGCCGACGGTTCCTGACGCCAGCGTTGGGCGCTGGCCTCGGCCTTCAGTTCACGGGCCAGACGATCCGGGTCGCCGAGCGCTTCGGCCACCTCGGCCTCGCTGCGTCCAGCGGCGGCGCCGTCGGCGAAGTGGGCTTCATAGTCGGCCACGATCTCATTGGCGGCGGCGGCGGGCAGGCCCACCAGGCCGCGTCGCATGCGCGCCAGGAATTCCGCGCGGTTCATTTCTCTTCTCCGCTGTCTTGAGCAGTCGATTCGGGTTGCGCGCTCTGGTCGGGCAGGGCGGGCGTTGCAGCAGGCGCGCCCGCCGCGACGACAGCGTCGTCGTTTCCGGCGATCAGGGCCTCGACGGCGCGGGCGAAGGCGCGCCATTCGCGGGTCTGGCCGTCTAGGGCGCGGCGGCCCGCATCGGTCAGGCGATAGTATTTGCGCGACGGGCCGCTGGATGATTCGACCAGATAGGTCTCGACCAGGCCGTCGGTCTGCATCCGCCGCATCAGCGGATAGATGGTGCCTTCGCCCATGCCGATGGCGCCGGACAGGCGACTGGCGATCTCATAGGCGTAGCTGTCGCGTCGCGCGAGCAGCGCCAGGACGCATAGTCCCAGCACGCCTTTCTTCAGTTGGATGTCGATGGTGTCGGACATGGCGTCCCCTTGCTTCGATGCTCAAGGGGTATCGCAAGGTATCTTGCGATACAAGGTAGCTGTCGAAACATGACACCGATTTAATTGAGGGCTTTTTCGCGTCCAGCGCCGCTTGAGGCGCTTGATCGCTTGGCAAGCACGGTTCGAGCCGATAAGGACCGGCACAGAACACGCCGGGGTCCGACTGGGCCCGGCGACGCTTGCGAATTGCTCGCAAACGTCTGCTGTAGAACGGTTTATAAGGACTTCTCGAATGGGGATGGGCATGCGAGCTTTGGGAAGGTTGGGGGGCGGTGTCGCCGCGACCGCCCTTGCCGCCTTTGTCGCCGCGCCGGCGATGGCGCAGGACGTCTTGGGTCAGCCGACGCCGGCGGGTATCGGTTTCCAGCAGGCCGGCGCGCCCCTGGCGCATGAGGCTCACTTCTTCCACAACATCGTGCTGATGCCGGTCATCACCCTGATCTGCGTCCTGGTCGCCGTGCTGCTGGTGTGGATCACGGTCCGCTACAACAAGCGCGCCAACCCGGTCGCGGCGCGTTGGAGCCACAACACGGTCATCGAGGTGATCTGGACCGTGGTGCCGGTGCTGATCCTGGTCGGCATCTCCCTGTTCTCGTTCCGCCTGCTGTTCGCCTATCACGATTATCCGGATGCGGACGTCACGGTGAAGATCACCGGCAACCAGTGGAACTGGGGCTATGAATATCCGGATCAGGGCGTGGCCGAGTACATCTCGAGCATCCTGCCGGAAGACAAGGCGCCCAAGCATCTGTACCGCCTGGCCGCGGATGAGCCGATGGTGGTGCCGGTCGGCGAGAACGTCCGTCTGCTGATCACCGCTTCGGACGTGATCCACGCCGTCGCCGTCCCGGCCTTCGCCATCAAGGTCGACGCCGTCCCGGGCCGCATGAACGAGACCTGGTTCCGCGCCGAGAAGGAAGGCGACTACTACGGTCAGTGCTCCGAGCTGTGCGGCGTCGATCACGCCTTCATGCCGATCCACGTCAAGGTGGTGAGCAAGCAGGCCTTCGCCGAGTGGGTCGCCTCCAAGGGCGGCTCCATGACCAAGGCCGCCGATGAGGCCGCCGCCGCTGCGGTTCCCGCCGCCGCCGAAGCGCCCGCCGCTCCGGCTGCTGAAGCCGCCGCCCCGACCGACGCCGCGCCTGCGGCCCCCGCAACCGCCGCCGCGCCCGCCGCGCCGGCCGCTCAGTAAGAGAGACGCGAGAGCCCAGACCCATGGCCACCGCTGCTGTTCACGATCCGCACGACCACAAGCCGGGTTTCTTCACCCGCTGGTTCCTGTCGACCAACCATAAGGACATCGGGATTCTGTACCTGGTGTTCGCCATCTTCACCGGCCTTATCGGCGGCGCCCTGTCGGGCCTGATCCGCTGGGAACTGGCCGAGCCGGGCATCCAGATCTTCAAGGAAGGCTCGGTCATCCAGTACCTGGGCCTCGTTGAGGCGTCCAAGCACGGCTATAACGCCACAGTGACGGCGCACGCCCTCATCATGGTGTTCTTCGTCGTCATGCCCGCGACCATGGGCGGGTTCGGCAACTACTTCATTCCGATCATGATCGGCGCGCCGGACATGGCGTTCCCGCGCCTGAACAACATCTCGTTCTGGCTGATCTTCTTCGCCTTCGTGCTGCTGATCCTGTCGATGTTCGTCGACGGCGGTCCGGGGCGCGGCTTCGGCGGGGGGTGGACCTCCTATCCGCCGCTCTCAACCATGGGGCACGCGGGGCCGTCGTTCGATCTGGCGATCTTCTCGCTGCACGTCGCGGGCGCCTCGTCGATCCTGGGCGCGATCAACTTCATCACCACCATCTTCAACATGCGCGCGCCGGGCATGACCCTGCACCGTATGCCGCTGTTCGCCTGGGGCGTGCTGCTGACCGCCTTCCTGCTGCTGCTGTCGCTGCCGGTTCTGGCGGGCGCCATCACCATGCTGCTGACGGACCGTAACTTCGGCACGTCGTTCTTCGATCCGGCCGGCGGCGGCGACCCGGTGATGTACCAGCACCTGTTCTGGTTCTTCGGCCACCCCGAAGTGTACATCATGATCCTGCCGGGCTTCGGCATGATCTCGCACATCGTTTCGACCTTCTCGAAGAAGCCGATCTTCGGCTACCTCGCGATGGCCTACGCCATGGTCGCCATCGGCTTCATCGGTTTCATCGTGTGGGCGCACCACATGTATACGGTCGGCATGAGCGTGAACCTGCGCGCCTACTTCGTGGCCGCGACCATGATCATCGCCGTGCCTACGGGCGTGAAGATCTTCAGCTGGATCGCCACCATGTGGGGCGGCTCGATCACCTTCAAGACGCCGATGCTGTGGGCGATGGGCTTCATCTTCCTGTTCACCGTCGGCGGCGTGACCGGCGTGGTCCTGTCGAACGCCGGCATCGACTACAGCCTGCACGACACCTACTACGTCGTGGCGCACTTCCACTATGTGCTGTCGCTGGGCGCCATCTTCTCGATCTTCGCCGCCTTCTACTACTGGTACGAGAAGATGTTCGGAGTGAAATACAACGAGTTCCTGGGCCAGCTGCACTTCTGGATCATGTTCGTCGGTGTGAACCTGGTCTTCTTCCCGCAGCACTTCCTGGGCCTGCAGGGCATGCCGCGTCGTTACGTCGACTATCCGGAAGCCTTCACCTACTGGAACCACGTTTCGTCGGTGGGCTATGTCATCACCATCGTCGGCGTCGGCGTCTTCATGGTGATGCTGCTGGAGTCGGCCATCCGTCGCCGCAAGGCCGAGGCCAACCCGTGGGGCGAAGGCGCCACGACCCTGGAGTGGACCCTGTCCTCGCCCCCGCCGCACCACCAGTTCAACGAACTGCCCGTGGTCAAGGCGGACAACCACTGATCCGTATCGGATAGACCGGAGAGGCCGCCCTTCTGCAACCGGAAGGGCGGCCTTTGCTCTTTATGACCATGACCCACCGCGAAGCTCCTCTGATCACCACGGCCCAGCCGGAAGATTTCTTCCAGTTGCTGAAGCCGCGCGTTATGTCCCTGGTGGTGTTCACCGCCGTCACGGGACTGGTGGTGGCGCCGGGACGTCTGGACTGGATCAACGCCATCGTGGCCGTGCTGTGCATCGCCATGGGCGCGGGCGCCGCCGGGGCGCTGAACATGGCGGTCGAGGGCGAGACGGACGCCCTGATGCGCCGCACGCGCGGACGGCCGGTGGCCGCCGGGCGAGTGCGCAAGAACGACGCCATGGCCTTCGGCATGGTGCTGTCGATCTTTTCGGTCATGCTGCTGGGCATGACGACCAACTGGCTGGCGGGCGGTCTGCTGGCGCTGACCATCGTCTATTACGCCTGGCTCTACACCCTGGTGCTGAAGCGCCGGACGCCCCAGAACATCGTCATCGGCGGCGCCGCGGGCGCCCTGCCGCCGGTCATCGGCTGGGCGGCGGTGACGGGGGATGCGCCGCTTCAGGCCTGGCTGCTGTTCCTGATCATCTTCATGTGGACGCCGCCGCATACCTGGGCGCTGACGCTCTATTCGGCCGGCGACTACGCCAAGGCGGGCATTCCGATGATGCCGGTGGCGCGCGGCGCCAAATCGACGCGCCTGCAGATCCTGCTCTACAGCCTGGTGTTCGTGCCGGTGGCGATCGCGCCGTCCTTCACGGGCCTGGGCGGGCCGGTCTATCTGGTGGTGTCCACGGTGGGCGGGCTGGCCTTCCTGGCGCTGGCCGTGCGGCTGTGGCGCTCGCGCGCGGGCGATCAGCCTGACAAGGCCGAGGCCGTGGGGCGAGAGGCCGCATTGTATGATGTGCGCGCCGAGGCCAAACCGGCCCGTAACCTGTTCGCCTTCTCAATTCTGTACCTGATGGCGTTGTTCTCGGCCCTGTTGGTCGAGCATCTGCCGGGCGTGGGAGTCTGATCCGTGTCCCAACTTCAATATATCAAGCTGAGCGATGAACAGGTTCGTGCGCGTAAACGCCGGAACATCGCGATCGCCCTGGGCCTGCTGGCCTTCATCGCCTTGGTCTATATGGTGACCGTGTCGCGCATGCACGCCAACAACCAGGCGCGTCAGGCTGCGGAAGAGGCGGCCTTGCTGACGCTGGAAAGGGCCGATCCGGCCCTGCCGGCGCCGGTCCAACCGGATGCGGGCGCGCCGCAGACGGAGACAGTCCAGCCGTGATGAGTAAGAATAAGGTCGCCCTGTTGTGCGCGGCCCTGGTCGTGGGCATGACGGGCGCGGGCTTCGCCGCCGTGCCGCTGTACCGCATCTTCTGCCAGGTGACGGGCTTTGACGGCACGGTGAAGAAGGCCGAGGCCGCGCCCAATCAGGTGCTGGAGCAGGAGGTCCTGATCCGCTTCGACACCAACGTCCGCGACCTGCCCATGACGTTCAAGGCCGAGCAGTTGAGCCAGAAGGTTCATATCGGCGAGACGGGCATGGCCTATTTCACCGTCACCAACACCTCGGACAAGCCGATCCACGCCACGGCCGCCTATAATGTCGTGCCCGAGCGGGCGGGGCCGTATTTCCAGAAGCTGCAGTGCTTCTGCTTCGAGGGGCAGGAGATCGCGCCGGGCGCGACCGAATCCTTCCCGGTGCAGTATTTCGTGGCGCCTGAACTGGCGACCGATCAGGAGGTGAAGGGCGTGCGCCAGATCACCCTCAGCTACACCTTCTTCCCGACCAAAGGCTTCCAGCAGGCCGCAGCGAACGACTCCGCTGTTGGCAAAGCTGGATAGCCGGGGCTATAGCCCTCAACAACGACTCTCGCCTTAATTTCAGAGACCCTGGGAATGGCCGACGCACACGCGAAACCGCAACACGACTATCACCTCGTCGATCCGAGCCCCTGGCCGCTGTCCGGCGCCTTTTCCGCCGCCGTCATGTTCGTCGGCGCCGTGGTCTGGATGAAGGGCCTGTTCGGCATGGAAGCCGGCACCAAATGGCTGTTCTTCGCAGGCCTGGCGGGTGTTCTGTTCACCATGTACTCGTGGTGGTCGGACGTCGTGAAGGAAAGCCGCAAGGGCGATCACACCCCGGTCGTGGGCATCGGCCTGCGCTACGGCATGGTGCTGTTCATCGCGTCGGAGGTGATGTTCTTCGTCTCCTTCTTCTGGATGTTCTTCGACATGGCGATCTTCAACGAAGCGCGCACGATCATCCCGGAAGTCGGCAACTGGACGGACACCGCCGCCGCCTGGAAGACCTGGCCGCCCACGGGCGTCGAGCTGCTGGACCCGTGGAGCCTGCCGCTGCTGAACACGGTCATCCTGCTGCTGTCGGGCACGACGCTGACCTGGGCGCACCACGCCCTGATCTCGGGCGACCGCAAGGGCGCCAAGCTGGGCCTGCTGATCACCGTCCTGCTGGGCGTGCTGTTCACCGGCGTTCAGGCCTATGAGTATCACCACATCCTGCACGGCCACCTGTTCTTCAGCGAGCAGGCCGCCCAGGCCAAGCTGTATGGTTCGATCTTCTTCATGACGACGGGCTTCCACGGCTTCCACGTCCTGATCGGCACCATCTTCCTGGCCGTCTGCCTGCTGCGCCTGCAAGCCGGTCAGATGAGCCCGCAGAAGCACTACGGCCTCGAGTTCGCCGCCTGGTACTGGCACTTCGTGGACGTGGTCTGGCTGTTCCTGTTCGTCTTCATGTACGTCGTCTTCGGTTGATCGAACGCGACGGACAAGTTGAGCTGTCGTCGGCGCGGGGCCCAAGGCCCCGCGCCGATTTGCTTGTCTGGCCCACGATCCGCGCGGGTCTGATCGGGCGCTGTCCAGCCTGCGGGCGCGGGGCGCTGTTCGACGGCTTCCTGAAGCGACGGACGCGGTGCGAGGCCTGTGGCTTTGATCTGGGCGCGGTGGAGACGGGTGACGGGGCCGCCACCTTCATCATGCAGATCGCGGGCTTTCTGGTCGGCTTTTCCGCGCTTGCGGTTGAAATCGCCTGGAGCCCGCCCATCTGGCTGCACCTGATCATCTGGCTGCCATTGGTGGCCGTCCTGGCCGTGGCCTTGATGCGGCCGGGAAAGGGGTTGATGACCGCGCTTCAGATTCTGCGTCAGCGCGACGCCATTCCATCCGAGACTGCCGATGACTGACGCCGCCCGGCCGCGTTTCCCGATCGTCCTGACCCTCGCTGTCGTCGTCCTGCTGGGCGTTCTGCTGACGCTGGGCGTGTGGCAGTCGCAGCGGCTGCAGTGGAAGCTGGACCTGATCGACCGGTCCGAAGCGGCGGCCCGTCAGGCGCCTGCGCCGCTGGCCGAGGTGATGGCGCTGGAGGACCCGGAGTTCCGTCAGGCGATCCTGACCTGCCGGGGGCTGAACACGGCGCCCTTCGTCGAGCTTCAGACCATTGAGGACGGCGCTGCGGGCGTGCGCCTGATCTCGGCCTGCGCGGCCGAGGGGCAGGGGACGCTGCTGGTCGACCGCGGCTTCATCCCCGCCGAAAGCGACGCGCGCCCGGCCGTGAACGCCGAGGCCGACATGCCCGTCGTGGTGGCCGCCGTGGTGCGCCGCGCCCCGCCGCCCAACGCCATGACGCCCGCCCCTGCGGGCCGCGTCTTCTATGGCCGCGACGGGGAAGCCATGGCCCGCGCCCTGGGCGTCGTCGGGCCGGTGTCGCCCTATACCTTCTACGCGGTCACGGCGGCCAATCCCGAGATCAAGGCCCTGCGCGCCGTGGCGCCGCCCGCCGCCTTCAGCAACAATCACCTGGGCTACGCCCTGACCTGGTTCGGACTGGCGGCGGCGCTGGTCGGCTTCTATGCGGCCATTCTGGTCCGCCGTTACCGCTCTTCCTGAGGACATCGATCTGACTGCTCGCCTTCACACCCTGTCCAACGGCGTGCGCGTCGTGTGCGACCCCATGCCGGGCCTGCGCACCATCGCGGTGACCGTGGCCGTCAACGGCGGCGCCCGCATGGAGGACGAGGCCCGTTCGGGCTGGTCGCACCTGCTGGAGCATCTGGTCTTCAAGGGGGCGGGCGACATGGGCGCGCGCGACATCGTCGAGCGCATCGAGGCCGAGGGCGGTTCGATCAACGCCGCCACCGGCTATGAACGCACCAGCTTCGACATCCGCGCCCTGAAGGGCAGCCTGCCGCTGGCCATGCAGGTGCTGTCCGATCTGGTGTTCCGCCCGACGCTGTCGCCCGAAGAGATCGAGCGCGAGAAGGACGTGGTGGCGCAGGAGATTGCCGAGGCCTTCGACACCCCCGACGACCACGTCTTCGAAATGGCCCAGAGCCAGGCCTATGCCGGGCAGTCGCTGGGGCGGCACATCCTGGGCTCGGTCGCCAGTCTGGCGCCAGCGGACAAGGCGGCGGTGGGCGACTGGCGCTCTCAGCTCTATTCGCCGGACCGGATGGTGGTGGCGGTGTCCGGCGCGGTCGAGGAGGCCGAACTGCTGGCTCTGGCCGAGACGTGGTTCGGCCATGCTGCGGCCGCCCCCGCCGCGCCTGCGGCGCCGGCGGTCTTCTCGGGCGGAGAGGCGCGGCTGGCGCGCAAGATCGAACAGGCCAATCTGGTGTTCCAGCTGCCCAGTCTGGGGGCGCGCGATCCGCGTCTTCCGGCCCTGCGCCTGTTTACGGAAATCCTCGGCGGGGGCATGGCGTCGCGCCTGTTCCAGAGCGCGCGCGAGGATCGCGGGCTGGCCTATGCGGTCGACGCCTATCACGAGACCTATGACGATCAGGGCCTGCTGGGCGTCTATGCCGGGGCGGCGGCCGAGCGGTCGACCGAACTGGCCGAGCTGTGCGCCGTCGAGATTCTGGATCTGGCCGAGAAAGGCCCGACCGAACAGGAACTGGCCCGCGCCAAGGCCGTGCTGAACGCCAGTCTGTGGATGGCCGATGAGAGCCCGGCCAGCCGCTCGGGCCGCCTGGCCGGGCAGACGCTGGTGTTCGGCGCCCCCGTCTCGTCCGAGAGCAGCGCGGCGCGCATCGACGCCCAGACGGCGCAGGACCTGCGCGCGGTCGGTCAGGCCATGGCCGCGCCGGGCCTGTCGGCGACGGCGGTGCTGGGTCCGCGCGCGGCGGGCGGCGCCGGGCGCGCCTTCCGGCAGAGGATGGCGGCGGGTTGAGCGGCGTCTGCTGACGCGGCGCCCGCATCGCGCTATTCTTGAATCATGGCTCTGTTCGACTGGATGGCGGAGACGACGGGACCGGTCCTGTGCGGACACGGCGTCCTGCTGCGCGCGCCGCGACCGTCGGACTATGTGGCGTGGGCGTCGCTGCGCGATGTGTCGCGCGACTATCTTCAGCCGTGGGAGCCTGCGTGGGGCGACGACGACCTGACGCGCGCCGCCTATCGCCGTCGTCTGGGCGTCTATGCGCGCGAGATGGAGCTGGGCACGGCCTGGCCACTGTTCGTGTTCGATCCGTCTGACGAGGCTTTGATGGGCGCGATCACCCTGTCCAACATCCGGCGCGGCGTCGCGGAAACAGGCACCCTGGGCTATTGGGTCGGGCGGCCCTATGCCGGGCGGGGCGTCGGCACGGCGGCGGTGCAGGCCATGCTGGCCCACGCCTTCGGGCCGCTGAAACTGCACCGGGTCGAGGCGGCCTGCGTGCCGACCAATCAGCCCTCGCGCCGCGTGCTGGAAAAGGCCGGTTTCCGTCAGGAAGGGCTGGCGCGGGCTTATTTGAAAATTAACGGTCGCTGGGCAGATCATCTGCTGTTCGGCGTGCTCGGGGAGGAGTTCGCTACGACTCCATCCCATTCTGTCAGAATATCGGACCCGCTTTGAGCACACGATCCAGAGCGCTGACGTGGGATCCCACAACGGCTATCGAGGCCCTTGCGGCGGCGGACGCCGCCCTGTGGATCTGGACCCCGGCCGAGGACCAGATCCGCTTCACCGGCGCGACCCGGCCGCTGGGTCTGGGACCGCTGGCGCCGCAGTGTTCGGGCGCAGCTTTCACCGCCCTGACCATGCCGCAGGACCGCGCCCTGGCCGACCGCCTGCTGAAGCCACAGGCCGAGGGGACGGAGATCGCCGTGCGCCTGCGGATGCGCGGCTGCGAGACCTGCCTGTGGCGCGGGGTCTGGCTGGAGGACGGCCTGCGCGCGGCGGGCATCGTCGCGCTGGAAACCAAGTTCGCGGGGGCGGATCGCGACACGCTGACGGGTCTGCTGGACCGGCGCACCTTTCTGGTCCGCGTGGCCGAGACGCTGGGCGCGGCGGGCGATTATGAGATGGTGGTGGCCGATCTGGACCGTCTGCGCCGTCTGAACGAGGCGCTGGGCCATGAGCGCGCCGATCTGGTGCTGTCGGCGCTGGGCTCGCGCCTGTCGGCGGCCTTTGCCGAGGACTGCGCCCCGGCCCGCATCGGCGAGGATGAGTTCGCCGTTCTGGTGCGGCGCGGCGGCAGCGGCGCCAGCGGCAGCGAGCGCCTGCGCGAGGCGCTGGAGCAGCCCTTGCGGCTGGCGGGCTTCGACATCTATCCGACCCTGTCGATCGGCGCGGTGACGGCCGAGGGCGGGCCGGACGCGCCGGACGCCGCCGAACTGCTGCGCCGGGTCGAACTGGCGGTGGAACAGGCCAAACAGGCCGGGCGCGGCGGGGCCGCTGCATACGGCCGGGCTCTGGAAAGCGACAGCCTGTCGCGACTGGCGCTGGAGGCGGACCTGCGCAACGCCTTCGTGCGCGGCGAGATCGAGCCCTTCTTCCAGCCGATCGTCAATCTGAACAGCGGCGCCGTGGCGGGCTTTGAAGCCCTGGCGCGCTGGCGCCACCCCCGTCGCGGTCTGGTGCCGCCGGACGAGTTCCTGACTCTGGCCGAAGAAATGGGTCTGATGAACGAACTGGGCCTGTTGATGATGACCGAGGCGGCGCGTCAACTGGCCGAGTGGCTGCACCGCCACCCCGACGCCGGGCGGCTGTTCTGCAGCGTCAACCTGTCGGTGGGCGAGATCGAGCGCGCCCATCTGGTCGAGGACGTGGCCCGCATCATCAAGGAGGCGGGCCTGCCGCGCGGCGCCCTGAAGCTGGAAGTCACCGAGGGCGACATCATGCGCGACACCGCGCGCGCCGCCGAGGTGCTGAAGGCCCTGCGCGAGGCGGGGGCCAGTCTGGCGCTGGACGACTTCGGCACGGGCTTCTCGTCCCTGTCCTATCTGGCCAAGCTGCCGTTCGATACGCTGAAGATCGATCGCTATTTCGTGCTGACGATGGACAAGGACGAGGGCTCGGCCAAGATCGTCAAATCCGTGGTCAATCTGGGCCGGGATCTGGCGCTGGAGGTAGTCGCTGAAGGGGTCGAGAACGCCTCTCTGGCGCAGCTGCTGCTGGACGATGGTTGCCATTATGGCCAAGGCTTCGGCTATGCGCCCGCCCTGCCGGCGCAGGAGGCCGAGGTCTATCTGAACGAATCCCTCGCTGACGGCGCGGCGCCGATCAAGGCGCGTTCGGTCTAGGGCGTCCCTCTCCCGGCGGGAGAGGGCTTGAGCGCACGAGAGCGTAGCGATCGTTCTTTGCGCGAAAGGGTGAGGGGCTTGTCCTGTCAGTCGGCGAGAGCCGTCGCGCCTCTTCGGTCGCCGCGAACCCTCACCCTTTCGGCTGGCGGATCGCCTGCGGCTCTTCGAGCCTCAAGCCCTCTCCCATCGGGAGAGGGTTGTTTAAGCCCGGCCGCTCTGGCTGGACAGGCGGGCGGCGTCGACGCCCAGAGCGGCCAGGGCGCGGCTCCATTTGGTGTCGTAGTCGTCGTCGAAGATCAGGGCCGCATCGGCGTCCGTCGTCAGCCAGACGTTTTCGTTCAGTTCGTCCTCCAGCTGACCCTCGCCCCATCCGGCATAGCCCAGCAGCAGGATGGCGCGGCTGGGGCCGTCCTCGATGTCGGCCATGGCGGCCAGGGCGTCGCGGGTGCCGGTCAGGGCCAGGCCGTCGCCGAAGGTCAGGCTGGCTTCGTCGCTGGTCCAGTCGGCGGTGTGCAGGACGAAGCCGCGCTCGCGCTCGACTGGGCCGCCGATCAGCACCGAACGGTCGCGCCCGGCGTCGCCGATGGGCGTGTCCAGCTTTTCAAGAACATCGGCCAGGCAGACGCCCGGCGCGGGCTGGTCCAGGCGCAGGCCCAGGGCGTGTTCGTCGTCGTGGGCGCAGATCAGGATCACGGCGTGGCGGAACCGATCATCGTCGATACCCGGCATCGCCACCAGAAGACGCCCGGTCAGGGAGGAGAAGGCGGTCATACCCCTATCATCGGGGCGGACGCTGGCGGGCGCAAGCCATTCTCAAGGTCACTCTCGGGCCAGGGCGCGCTTGGCCTTTGGGGCGCGCATCTCTATCTGACAGCCATTGCCCCGGATCGTCCGGCGCGAACACCCGGAGACCTCCCGACATGACCATCAAGATCGGCGACCGCATTCCCGACGCGACCCTGACGACCATGACGCCCGACGGCCCCAAGCCGGTCACGACGGCCGAGCTGTTCGGCGGCAAGACGGTTGCCCTGTTCGCCGTGCCGGGCGCCTTCACCCCGACCTGTTCGGCGCGCCACCTGCCGGGCTATGTCGATCACCGCGCCGATCTGGCGGGCAAGGGCGTGGACACGGTCGCCTGCGTCTCGGTCAACGACGCCTTCGTCATGGGCGCCTGGGCCAAGGCCAATGATCTGAACGGCGCCGACGACGTGGTCATGCTGGCCGACGGCAACGGCGACTTCACCCGCGCGGTGGGTCTGGCGCTGGACGCCAAGGGTTTCGGCATGGGCGAGCGTTCGCAGCGTTACTCCATGCTGGTCAAGGACGGCGTGATCGACCAGCTCAACATCGAGCAGGGCGGCGAGTTCAAGGTGTCTTCGGCCGAACACCTGCTGGCCCAATTGTGACGACCGGCGTCGCTTATTGAGCATGGGCGACGTCTTCACCCCGGAAAAACGCAGCGCCGTCATGCGCCGGGTGAAGGGGCGCGACACCGCGCCCGAGATGAAGGTCCGGCGCCTGCTGCGGGGCGCCGGGATCGGCTATCGGCTGGGCGGCTGCGGCCTGCCCGGCCGACCCGATGTGGTGATGAAGGGGCGGCGCATCGCCCTGTTCGTCCACGGCTGTTTCTGGCACGGCCATGACTGCTCGCGCGGGGCGCGCCAGCCCCGCTCCAACGCCGAATACTGGATCGCCAAGATCGACCGCAACCGCGCCCGCGACGCCCGCGTCACGGCTGAACTGGAGGCGGCGGGCTGGCGCGTGCTGACCGTGTGGGAATGCGAGATGAAGACGCCGGACTGGGAAGCGGACCTGCTGGCCCGCGTGCGTCAGGCGCCGCTCTAGGCGACGGATCGGGCGCTGGGCGCTGACGTTTCGGCCGGAGCTTGATCCAGCGCCTGCCCCAGGGTGTTCAGCAGCACGGTCGGCGTCAGGGGCTTGGCGACGAAATGGTTCATGCCCGCGTCCAGACAGGCCTGAATGTCCTCGGGCGAGGTGTCGGCGGTGACGGCGATGACCGGGGTGGCGGCGTTCGGACCGCCGCCCGCGCGCAGGCGCCGCGTCGTCTCGCGCCCGTCCAGTTCGGGCATCCGCACATCCATGAAGATGACGTCGAACACATCGCCTTCGCACGCCTTCAGGGCGGCCAGGCCGTCTTCGGCCATGGTCAGGCGACAGTCGACGGCCTGCAGGATGACCTGAATGGCGCGGCGGTTGATGTCGTGGTCGTCGACCACCAGCACGCGCAGGGCCTCGACCTCTTCGGCGTCATGAGGCGCAGGCGCCGGGGCCGCAGGCGTGGCGGCGGGAACCTGCAGCAGCGCCGGGCGCGGGTCGGGCAGGGGCGAAGGCGCCTGTTCCGGCAAGGGCGTAGGCTTAGGCGTCTGGGCAGCGGACGGCGGGGCGCGCTCTGCATCGCTTTGGGCCAGCACCAGCGCCAGGGTGAAGGTCGAGCCGCGGCCGGGATCGCTGCGCACCGTCAGCCTCCCGCCCATCAGTTCGACCAGATCGCGGCTGATCGCCAGACCCAGCCCGGATCCGCCATAACGGGCGGCGATGCCGTCGGCCGTCTGGTCGAAGGGGGTGAACAGACGCTCCATCTGCACTGTCGTCATGCCCGGCCCGGTGTCGGCGACATCGACCAGCAGCACATGATCCGACGCCTCGTCCCGCCACGAGCACAGCCGCACGGTGATGCTGCCTTCGTCGGTGAATTTGACGGCGTTGGAGATCAGATTGTTCAGCACCTGACGCAGGCGCATGGCGTCGCCGCGCACCATCGCGGGCATATAGCGCGAGCCGTCGATGCGCAGGCGCAGTCCCTTGGCCCCGACCGGGCCCTGCCACAGGCGCAGGGTGTGGTTCAGAAGGTCGCGCAGGTCGAAGTCCTGGACCTCGACCGTCATCCGCCCGGCGTCGAGGCGGGCGTGGTCCAGCAGGTCGTCCAGCAGGTCCTTCATCATCACCCCGGCGTCCTCGATCATGGCGACCTGCTGGCGGGCGGTGGAGGATCGGGCGACGGTGTGAAGGGTGTGGACGCCGGTCAATATGGCGCTGATGGGCGTGCGAAGGTCATGGGCTACGGCGGCCAGAAGGGCGCTGCGCCCTTCCATGACGGCCTCGGCCTGACGGCGCTTGTCTTCGGCTTCTTTCAGCGCCCGGGCCTCGGCGACGCCGGCGGCGTGAAGGCGGCTGCGGGTGGTCAGGCAGAAGAAGATGAAGGCCACCACGCCGATGGCGACAGGCAGAAGAAAGCGTCCCTCGACGCCCCAGCGCGCCAGGAACAGCGGCGTCAGGGCCAGCACGCTGACCTGCGGCACCACGGTCCAGATGAAGACGCGCAGATTGCCCGACGAGGCGATCACGGAATTGATGGCGCCGGTCGCCAGCAGCATGGTGGCGACCACGCCGCCCGGCACCCCGCCGATCAGCCACAGGGGCACGGCGATGAAGGCATAGGCGCTGGTGTTGGCGAAAAGCGCCAGATCGCCCAGACCGCGCCGCCACCCTTGAGGCGCAAAACCCTTGTTGCGGATGACGGGCCGGAAGGCGAGGAACTCAGCCCCCTGCAGCAGGATGTAGACCGTCAGCCATGTCAGGCAGATCGGCAGGCCGAGTATGGTGCTGAACAGCAGGGCGCAGGCCGGGCCCACGACCAGACGCTGGGGCAGCATCCTGTGCCGCTGGCGGATGGCGGAAGCCCACCCGGTCCGGGATGATTCGGTCTGCGGCATCAGGCGATCCGAACGGGCGACGACCGCCCCTTGTTCCGCATCATGGCCGCCGAGACCTAATGCTCCGTCAATTTCGCGCGGAGGACGCCTCGGCCATGCTGGAAAAGCCCTCGGCGCGCAGGCGGGCGGCCAGATCGCGCTTGATCCGGCCGATCATGCCGGGGCCTTCATAGATCAGGGCCGAATAGACCTGCACCGCCGAGGCGCCCGCACGGATGCGCGCCCAGGCGTCGGCGCCGTCGGCGATGCCCCCTACCGCGATCAGCGGCAGGCGACCGGCCGCCGCTTCGGCTGCGGCCTCCAGCGCCTTCTGGGCGAAGGGTTTCAGCGGGGCGCCGGACAGGCCGCCCGCCTCGCCCTTCCAGCCGGAGCGCAGCGCGGCGGGCCGCTCCAGCGTCGTGTTGGACACGATCAGGGCGTCGATGCGGTGGGCGATGGAGGCCTCGACGATCATGCCGATCTCTTCGCCGATCAGGTCGGGCGCGATCTTCAGGAAGACGGGGGCGCCGTCGCCGGGGCGGGCCTCATGGATACGGCCCAGCAGGTCGTCCAGCGCTTCGCGTCCCTGAAGCGCGCGCAGGCCCGGCGTGTTGGGCGAGGAGATGTTGACGGTGAAATAGTCGGCCAGTCTCGCCAGCCGCTTCAGCCCGGCGACATAGTCGGCGGCCTTGTCGTCCGTGTCCTTGTTGGCGCCCAGATTGGCGCCGATGGCGGTGCGGTTCGGACGCCGGGCCAGACGGGCGGCGAAGGGCTCCAGCCCCTCATTGTTGAAGCCCATGCGGTTGATGATGGCCCGATCTTCCGACAGGCGGAACAGGCGCGGTTTCGGGTTGCCGGGTTGGGCGCGCGGCGTGACCGAGCCGCACTCCACCGCGCCGAAGCCGAGGCGCGACAGGCCCTCCAGCGCCTCGCCGTTCTTGTCCAGACCGGCGGCCAGACCGACGGGGTTGGACATCTCCAGCCCGGCGATCACGGTCTTCAGGATCGGGTCGTCGGCGCCGGGCGCAGGCAGGGGCGTCATCTGCAGGGCGCGGATGGCGAGACGGTGGGCGGCTTCGGGGTCCATCTGGCGCAGCAGGACGGCGCCCAGGTCGGTCAGGCTCATGTTCAGGCGGTCTCTTCGACGATCATGCGGCCGTCGGTCGTCACCGACAGGGCGCGGGCGGCGCGCGTCGCCGCGACGGGCAGCGGGCCGTAGATGTGGGGGAACAGAGCGCCGCCGCGCGACGGCTCCCAGATCAGGGCGTCGCCCAGAGCGGTCAGATCGACCTCGACCAGCATCAGTTGATCCTGACCCGCGTAGTATTTGGCGGCGGTGACTTCCAGCTGATCGGCGGCGGACAGGTGGATGTAGCCGTCGGCCCTGTCGACCGCCGAGCCGTCATAGCGGCCCTCGGCCACGGCGGCGCGCCAGTCGGCGCGGCTCAGGATCTTGAAGGCGATGTCGGGCAAGTCGCTCACGCCACGGTTTCCGGCGTCAGCCAGCCTTCATAGGACGGGCGCCCGGCGACATCGACGGTGAAGACCGCCGCGGCCCCGGTCGGGAAGCCGCCGCTCATCCGGTCCAGCACGGAGGGGGAGGCGGCGCTCTCGATCAGATATTCGACCGCCAGCTGATGCACGCCGGGGTTATGGGCGATCAGCAGCAGGCAGCCCGCGTCGTCCTCGGCCGCCTCGACCGCGCGGCGCAGCACATCGGCCGGGGCGTTGTACAGGGCGTCGGAGACGTGCAGCTCGACATCGCCGAAATGTTCGCTGACGCCATCCCAGGTGTCGCGCGTGCGCTGGGCGCCGGAGACCAGCGCCATGTCCGGCTTCAGACCCCGCGCCGCCAGGGCGCGGCCCATGGCGGCGGCGTCGCGGCGGCCGCGCTCGCTTAAGGGACGGGCCACGTCGCCGCCCGGCGCCGAGGCTTCGGCCTTGGCGTGACGCATCAGGATCAGTCTCTGCATGGCGAGGGCTTTACGGCTGTTTGCGCGCGGCGCCCATAGGCGGCCGGTTGGAAAGGCGGTCGCGCGCGGCGGGCGAGGGGGTCAGGGCCGGGCGTCCGGCCAGAACGGCCTGCGCCTTGCCGGTCGGCCGCACGCGGGCGTAGGCGCGGCGCGAGGCCTCCAGCATGATCAGGCCCGCCGCGCCGGGAAACAGCTTGGGCCCCAGCTGCTCCAGCCCGTCGGCCAGCGGCAGCATCGGCCGCCACGGCGGGACATAGAGGGCCTGGGACCAGGCGGTCGGCTCCAGCCCGACTTCGCGCACCAGCCGCTCCAGCTGGCCGCGGGTGAAGGGACGGCCGTGGCCGAAGGGGGTCGCCTCGGCCCGCGCCCACATGCCGCCGCGCGCCGCCGCCGCCAGAATGATGCGCCCGGCCGGGGCCATGACGCGCACCGCCTCGGCCAGCAGCCTTTGAGGATCGTCGGCTTCTTCGAGGGCGTGGACCAGCAGGATGCGGTCGAACGTCCCCGCTCCGAAGGGCAGGCGCCGGTCGTCGACCAGAACGGTGCGGTTGCGCCCCGCCGCCGTCCACTGTTCGGCGCCCTGACCGCCCGGCATGGCGGCGATCGCGCGCCGCGCCCCGACGAAGCCGTCCAGCCACGGCGTCGCATAGCCCAGACCCAGCACGTCATTGCCGTTGGCCGCGCCCCAGGCGTCTTCCAGCCTTCGCGCCAGCATGCGCCGCGCCAGCGCGCCGGTCGGCTCGCCGTAGAAGGTGCGGAGATCGTCGATGCTGCGGCGCATGGGGCCAGTATGGCGGATTTCGCGGCGGATGTCGGCTTTTCCATCTCGCTCGGAAACGTCATCCCCGGGCGTGGGCGCCGCGCTGTTAGCCCTGCTAGGATAGGTCCTGATAGGAGGCCGCCTCATGACCCTGACCGTTCGCCAGTTCCCCTGCCTGTCCGACAACTACGGCTTTCTGATCCGCGACGAGGCGACCGGGCTGGTCGCCGCCGTGGACACGCCAGATGCGGAGGCGATCCTTGATGATCTGGAGGCGTCGGGCTGGGGGCGGCTGGATCTGATCCTGAACACCCACTGGCACCCGGACCACACCGGCGGCAACGAACGGCTGAAGGCCGAGACAGGCTGCGAGATCGCCGGGCCGGAGGAGGTGCGTCGCGCCGCGCCGCTGGATCATGTTCTGGTCGACGGCGAGGCGGTGCGGCTGGGTGAGACGGCCTTCGACGTGGTGCTGTCGCCGGGGCATACGCTGGGCCATGTGGTCTATCATGCGGCGGACGACGGGTTGGCCTTCGTCGGCGACGTCATCTTCGCCCTTGGGTGCGGGCGGTTGTTCGAGGGGACGCCGCAACAGATGTGGGACAGTCTGAACCGCATCGCCGTCTGGCCCGAGGCCACGACCCTTTACTGCGCCCACGAATACACGGCCTCGAACGCGCGTTTCGCCCTGTCGCTGCCGGACGCCGACGACGCGCTTAAAGCCCACGCCGAGGCCATCTTCGCGGCCCGTGAGCGTGGCGAGGCCACCGTCCCGACCACGGTGGGGATCGAGCGGCGTTTCAATCCCTTCCTGCGCGCGGCGGATGTCGAAGACTTCGCCCGGCGTCGCGCCCTGAAGGACGCTTTCTAGCTGGGCCAAGGGCTGGCTAGGCCTGAACGGGGCGCTGTTCGTCGCCGCGCCACAGCCACAGGGCGCCGAAGATTACGGCGAGGGCTACCAGGATCAGAGCCTTGGGCGCGACCTCGCCCAGACTGGCGCCCATGGCGTTCATCGGCACGAAGGTCTGCACGGCGGCGGTCGAGGGCGCCAGGTGCGCCAGCCAGACCAGCAGCTTCGGCATCATGAAGTGCGGCCATGCCGCGCCCGCCAGAAAGAACAGCGGCGCTGAGGTGCCGACCAGCACCTGCAGCACCCGCTCATGCCGGTCGAACAGCCCGCCCAGCAGCAGGCCCAGCGCCGAAACCCCGGCGGCGAAGACGGGCGACAGCAGGACGATCCCCGCCATGTCGCCCGCGCGCGGATAGTCCTGAAACCAGAAGACGAAACCGAACCAGAACAGGCAGGACGCCGTGCCGATGGTTGTCAGGGCCAGCCACAGGCCCAGACGGGCGCTGCGGCGCATGGGGCGCGCGCCCGTCTCGCGACGCAGGGCGGCGATGACGCCCGCGCCCAGCAGCAGGGTCTGTTGCAGGATGACCAGACTGACCGCCGGCACGGCGTAGTCGCCATAACCCTCGGTCGGATTGAACAGGGAATCCTGCTTCAGCGTCGGCGACAGCTTGGCCGCGCGGGCGGCGTGGGGCAGGCCGTCCAACCGGTTCGAGGCCACATGGACGGCGGCGGAGGCGACCGCCTTGCCGACCGAGGTGACGCGGACCAGATAGCCGCCGTTCAGCCAGACCGCGATGCCGTCCGACGCTCCGCGCAATATGTCGGACTGGAAATGGTCGGGCAGGATGATGACCCCGTCCACGACCCCGCGCCGCATCAGTTCGTCCGCCTCGGCGGTGGAGGGCAGAACGGCGGCGACCTCGACCGTATGAGAGGCGTTCAGGTCTTCGATCAGGGCGCGGGTCAGGGCGCTCTGCGTCGGCGTGACCACGGCGACCGGCAGGCCAGTGGCCGTCTGCCCTGAATAGGCGGCCGGATAGTAGAAGGCGTAGAGAACCGCCGCCAGCACCAGCAGGCTGCTGACCGGCCGGGCGCGCGGCAGGTTGCGGAAGGTGGCGATGAAGGCGGCGCCTACGCCCTGTTCGGGCAGGGGGAAGGCCAGGTCGGCGACCTTGGGCGCGCGGCGGGCGCGCAGGCGGATCAGCACGGCGGCCAGGATCAGCGCGGCCAGCGTCGCGAGACTCAGGATCGTCAGGTCGCGCCAGGCGCCGTCGGGCGCCGCGCCGGTCACCATCTGGCCGGTCTGAAGGCGCAGATAGTGGGTGTAGGGCAGGATGTCGCTCCACACGCGGGCGAAGCGCGGCCCGTGGTCCAGCGGCAGGGTGCCGTTGGAAAAGGCGATGGCGGCGCCCGAATAGATGGCGGTGGCCGAGAACGCCATGCCGACATCGCCCAGCAGCGCCACCAGCAGGGCCGAGAGGGCGACGCTGACCGCCATCAGGGCGACGACGCCCAGCATCAGCAGAGGCAGCGACCCGGCCACGCCCCAGCCCCTGATCCCGCACAGCCAGCCGATCCACGCCAGTCCCCACAGGGTGAAGATAAGGAAATGCGGGATCAGCGTCCCGATCATGGCGGCGGTGGTGCGCCCGCCGGTCGCGGTCTTGAAGGCCTGAAACGACCGGCCCTGCATCAGCCGCCCGATGGCCAGCACCGCCGAACAGGCCGCCAGCAGATGCAGAACGCCGGGCGCCAGCAGGCCGCCGAGGAACAGCTCGAAACTCAGCTGCGGATTGCCGATGATCGACACCTGGACGGCGGGCGGCTCCAGCGCCGTGGCGGGCAGGCCCATGCGGCGGGCCTTGTCCTCCAGCCGGGGCGCGGCGGCCGAGGCGATGGCCGCCGACTGGCCCAGCGCCGACAGGGCGCCGACCGACTGGAAGGCGCCGTTGAACGAGACGGTCACCTGCGCCGGGCGGCGAAAGGCGCTTTCGGTGAAGCCCGAGGGGAAGTGGGCGATGCTGTAGACCTCGCCGCGCCGCATCAGGGCCACGGCCTCGTCCATCGTGGCGGGGGCGGCGACGATGCGCACGCCGGGGCTGGCCTCCATGTTGCGGATGGCGGCGCGGCTGAAGGTCGAGTTGTCCTGATCCACCACGGCGACGGGCGCCTGGCGGATCACGCCGGGCGCCAGCATGGCCGCGATCACCGCCAGCAGGATCAGCGGCAGGCCGAAGGCGACGAAGGCGTCCCACGGCCGGGTCGCCAGCCGCCGCGCCTCGTCCTGAACGGCCGTGAGGAAGGCGGCCGCATGGGAGACGGCCGCGCCGCGCGTCATCGCGACGACCAGTCGAACAGGACGCTCATGCCAGGCCGCAGGCCCTCGATCGGCCGGGCGGGCTTGGCCTTCACCTGAAAGCTGCGCACGTCATAGCCGCTGGACTGACGGGTCGAGCGCCAGGTGGCGAACTCGCCCTGCGGGCTGATGGCGGTGACGCGGAAGGCGGCGCCCCTGACCCCCAGCGCCGGTACGTCGCCGCGCACGGTCGAGCCGATCTTCAGGTCGCGATACTGGTCCTCGCGCACGCTGAAGGCGACCCAGGGATCGGCGATGTCGACGATGGTGAAGACCGGCACCCCCGTCAGCACCAGTTCGCCGACGTTGGAGAATCGCTCGGACACCTCGCCGCCGTGGGGGGCGGTCAGGCGCGTCTCGCCCTGCAGGCTCTCGACCTCGGCGACGGCGGCGCGGGCGCCGCTGACGTTGGCGTCGGCGACGGACTTTTCCTGCGGACGGGCGCCGGCCAGCGCCTTCAGATACTGCTGGCGAGCGGCTTCGGTCTGGGAGGCGGTGGCGGCGCGGGCGGCGACGGCCTCGTCGCGGCGCTGGGCCGAGATGACGCCCTCGGCGAACAGGTTTTCGGCCCGGCGCGCGGTCTGTTCGGCCAGACGGGCCGTGGCCTGAGAGGCGCGCCAGATCGATTCGACCGACTGCACGTCCTCGGTGCGGGCGCCCTCGCGGCTCAGGGACTGGATGGCCTCCGTCGACTGCAGCAGGGCGCGGGCCTGGGCGTCCTTGGCCTCGACCTCGGGGCTGCTCATCAGGGCCAGCTCCTGACCGGCCTTCACCTGATCGCCCTCGGCGGCCAGAAAGCGTTCGACGCGGCTGGGCACCTTGGTCGTGACGGTGAAGGTCTCGGCCTCGACCATGCCTTGCACCTGATCCGGCGCCGGGCGGGCGGCCAGGAACAGGCCCACGATGATGAAGGCGATCAACAGCGCCACCACCACCGCCACGATCAGGGTCAGCGGCGAACGGCGCGCAGGCCGGGGCGGCGGCGCCACGGCGGGCTTGGGCGGCGTATAGGCCGAGGAAGGCGTCTCGCTCATGGGGCGCTGATCCGGTCTTCGCGTTGCAGATAGTCGTTCAGGGTCTGGCCGTTGCCTGACGCCGCCAAGAGGGCGGCCAGGCTCAGGTCGTATTCATAGGCGGCGGCGGCGCGTTGCAGCCGGGCGCCGCCCAGCATGTTGCGCGCGTCGATGACCGAGGCGGCGGTCGCCTCGCCCTCGCGGAAGCCGACCTCCTGCACGCGCAGGTTCTCGCGCGCGGCCTCCAGGCTGCTGTCCATGCTCAGGAACTGGCGCCGCGCCAGCTCGACCTGATTATAGGCGCGCGTGACCATCAGGCGGGCGTCGTCGCGGGCCTTGCGCTCCAGCTCCGACGCGGCCGAGGCCTGAGAGCGTGCGGCGCCCAGCAGGCGGCGCCGGTCCACCGAAGACATCAGGGTGTAGCGGGCGCCCAGACCGAAGGCCCAGTCCGGGTCCGTCGGCAGTGCATTGTCCGGGTTCAGGTTGTAGGTGCCGAAGGCGAAGACCGAGGGTTTCAGCCGCGAGGCCGCCAGATCGGCGCCCGCCTCGGCCAGATCGCGTCCGGCCTGCGCCTGAACGAGGCGGGCGTTCGACTGGCCCGCGCTGTCCAGAAACAGGTCGGCTGGTCCGACCGAGCCGCGATTGACGAAAAGGGGGGTGGTCGGCGTCACCCCGCCCTCCAGATCGGCGACGCGCGCCAGCGAGGCGATGGCGTTGTCATGCTCCAGCTCGGCGCGGTTGACCTGGCGCTGGGCGGTGTCGCGCGCCACCTCGACCTGAAGGGTCTGGGCGCGGCTGAGCATCCCTTCGGCCTCCATGCGGCGCGCATTGTTCAGGTGCAGGTCGAAGCCGTCGCGGGTCTCGGTCGCGATCTTCAGCGCCTCGGCCGCCAGCACCTGACCGAAATAGGCCTGGGCCAGGCCGACGCCTTCCATGTCTACGGCTTCCTTGCGGCGGGCCTCGGCCAGATCGAGATTGGCCGCCGCCGCCCGGCGCAGGGCCGGAATGGCGCCGCCGGTGTAGATGGGCTGAAGCGCCGTCACCGTCGGGCGGAAGGTGGTGTCGTCCACCTGCAGCCGGATGTCGTGCGGCAGGGCGGCGAAGATTTCCGGCAGGGCCGCCTGAAGTCTCTGCTCCACGGCGCCCAGCACATTGCCCGGCACGCCCGGCAGGCCGGAGATCAGGCCCGGAATGGCGGCGCTGATGTCGGATTGGGCATGGTCCAGCGTATCGCCCAGCGAGATGTCGAAGGTCTTGCGATAGCGGATCAGCTGGGCGTCCAGCGACACCGTGGGCCGGTTCAGGCCGTCGGCGGCGCGGGCCTGGGCCTCGGCCGCCTCGACGCCATGCCCCGCCGCGCGGCCGAGGCTGGAGGTCGCGCGCAGCCGCGCTTCGGCGTCGCTGAAGGACAGGGGGGTGCGGGGGGCCTCGATGGCGCGCGCGGCCTCAACCGGCGCGGGGCCTGATGCGGCCTCGGGCGAAAGGGCGCCGGAAACAAGGACGGCCGACAGTCCGATCATGCTGATTGTCATGGCTTCATCCCCGGATCACCGCTGGTGCTAACGATCCTGAAGCACGGCCGTTGCGTCAAGCAAGGGGGCCGTGGGCAGGCGCAAAAGCAAAGGGCGCGCCCGCAGCAACGGACACGCCCCTATAAAGGCCTGAGAAGGCTTAAGACTTACAGACCGGGCAGCTTGAAGCGGCCATCCTTGCGCGGGGCGATGGTGATGCCCTCGCGGCCGCCGGTCAGGGCTTCCAGACGGGCGTGCTCGCTGTTGGCGTCGATGACCTTGCCGCCTTCGGACGTCTGGCTGTTGGTCGCGGCCTGGCTGGCCGGATCGTCCTTGCGCCAGAACATGATGCGGTTGGCCCAGCTTTCTTCCTTGTGCGCCAGGCTGCCGAACTCGTCGTCGACGACATAGCGGGCCAGCGGATCGGCGCGGTCGGCGCCGGCCTCGGCGGCCAGAACCTGTTCGCCGGGGGTGCGGGTCACGGCCTGACGCTGGCCCAGCAGAATCTGGCGGGCGGCGCTTTCGGGGGCCAGTTCCTGCGGGCGCGGCGCGCCGGGGGTCGGCGGGGTCAGGCCGTATTCCGGCGGGACCACCAGCGGCGCGCTGGCCACGGTGACGAATTCATCGGGGACGACCTTGGACAGGCCGATGCTCTGCTTCATCGATCCGCAGGCGCTCAGGCTCAGAGCGGCGCCGGCGGCCAGGGTCACGGTCAGGGCGGTGCGAATACGCATGTGTCGTTCGGCTCCGGGAGGCACGCCGCGGCGCGGCGCTGGCTCGGGTCGATATGTTAAGAGGACGTGATTACGACTTTTCGTGGGCCGCGCCAACTGTCGAACGGCGCTCGGACAGGAAGCTGTCCAGTATCAACAGCACGACGCCGACAGTGATTCCGCTGTCGGCGATGTTGAATATCCACGGAAACAAGCCCGTGCCGGAAAAGTCGAGGAAGTCGACCACGCCGCCGAAACGGATGCGGTCGATGACGTTGCCGATGGCGCCGCCCATGACCAGACCGATGGCGGCCACCAGCAGGCGCCGGTTCGCCCGCGTCGCCCACCAGGCCAGCAGCCCGGCGACCAGAACGGAGAAGGCGCTCAGGATCCAGCGCCCGGCGCCGCCGCCGAACAGGCCGAAGCTGACGCCCGTGTTCAGCACATAGGTCAGGTTGAATACCGGGGGCGCGACCTCGGCGATGCGATAGCCGTCGGGGATGTTCGAGATATGGGCGGCGTCGATGGCCCCCAGCACCCAGGCCTTGGTCAGCTGGTCCAGGATGATGACGGCCAGGGCGATGCCGTAGGCGCCGAGCGCGAGACGGGAAATCTTCATGTCCAGCCGGTTAGCAGGAAGATGTTCGGCGGCGAAGAGGGAAAGCGCAGGCGCGCCGATCGCCGCACGGCCTTCCCCCGCAGTTTTCCCCCGCTATAAGCGGCGGCATGACCCTGCCTCATCCGCTGCCCCGCCTGTCTTTGGTCGCTGACGACTATGACATCCTGCTCTGCGACGTGTGGGGCGTGATCCACAACGGCCGCGAAAGCTGGCCTGCGGCCTGCGACGCCCTGACGAAGTTCAATGAGAAGGGCGGCCATGTCGTCCTGATCTCCAACTCGCCGCGCCCGTCGCCGGACGTGGTGGGACAGCTGGATTCGCTGGGCGTGCCGCGCAGCGCCTGGAAGGCCTTCGTCACTTCGGGCGACGCCACGCGCATGGAGCTGGCGCGCCGGGCGCCGGGACCGGCCTGGATCATCGGGCCGGATCGCGACTTCGTCCTCTATGAAGGTCTGGGCCTGACCAGCGCCCATAACGCCGAGAACGCCGCCTTCATCTCCGTCACCGGCCCCTATGACGATACGAACGAGACGCCCGAGGATTACCGCGAGCGCCTGACGCCCGCCGTCGAACGCGGGCTGGAGCTGATCTGCGCCAACCCCGACCGTGTGGTCCAGCGCGGCGATACGATCATCTACTGCGGCGGCGCCATCGCTGATCTGTATGAGCAGATGGGCGGCCGCGTGGTCATGGCGGGCAAGCCGTTCGCCCCCATCTACGCCCTGGCGCTGAAAGAGGCTGAGGCCCTGCTGGGCCGGCCGGTCGACCGCTCGCGCGTGCTGTGCATCGGCGACGGCGTGATCACCGATGTTCTGGGCGCCGCCGAACAGGCGCTGGACTGCCTGTTCATCGCCCAGGGCATCCACGGCGACGCCGCCAAGGCCGCCGACGGCGCGCTGGATCCGGCCCGTGCAGGCGAATTGTTGAGAACGGAAACAACCTTTGCGCGGTACGCCGCGCTGGAACTGGCGTGGTGAGGCTCGCCATTTCGTCGCACCTGCCTTAAAGGCGGCTCATGGTTGATCTGGTCCAAGCGCACCCGTCCGGCGGTTATATCCTCGACGAACTCCACGTCGGCATGGCCGCCGAGAAGACGGTTCACGTCACCGAAGAGCGGATTCGCCTGTTCGCCGAGGCGTCCGACGACTTCAATCCGGTGCATCTGGATGAAGCCTTCGCGGCCAAGACGGCCTATCGCGGCCGGATCGCCCACGGCCTGCTGTCGGCGGCCTTCGGTTCGGCGGTGGTGGGGACCATCCTGCCGGGCGCAGGATCGATCTATATTTCACAGACCCTGTCGTTCCACTTTCCCGTGCGGATCGGCGACACGGTGCGGATCGTCATCACCGTCATCGCCCTGGACCACGACAGCGCGCGCGGCGAGCTGCGCTGCGAAGGCTTTGTCGAGGACAAGCTGATCATGGACGGCGTGGCCGTGGTGCGCGTGCCGCGCCGCCGCAAGCCCTCGGCGCGCTGAGAGAGCCGCCCGAAGTGGTCGAAGTCATTCGCGACTGGCGCGGTCTGACCGACGCGCAGCAGGGGGCGGCCGTGGCCGTCGGCGCCTTCGACGGCGTGCATCGCGGCCATCAGGCGGTCATCGCCTCGGCGCGGGATGCGGCTCAGCGTCTGGGCGTGCCGCTGGGCGTCGTCAGCTTCGATCCCCATCCGCGCCGCCTGTTCCAGCCTGAGGCTGCGCCCTTCCGCCTGATGACGCCGGAGCAGATCGCCGCCGCCCTGGCGCCGCTGGGCGTGGACCGCCTGTACCTGCTGCCGTTCGATCGCGAGATGGCGGGCATGATGGACGAGGAATTCGCTCGCCGGGTCCTGTCCGAAGGTCTGGGAATCAAGCACGCTGCCGTCGGCTTCGACTTCACCTTCGGCAAGGGCCGCTCCGGCTCGCCCGCCCTGTTGCAGACCTATGGCGAGACGTTGGGCTTCACCGTCTCCGTCACCGACCGGATCGACGACGCCTCGGGGCTCAAGCTGTCCTCCAGCGCCGTGCGCGAGGCGCTGAAGGCAGGGGATATGGACCGCGCCGCCGCCATTCTGGGCCGTCCCTTCGCCATTCGCGGCGAGGTGATCCACGGCGACAAGCGCGGCCGCACCATCGGCGCCCCGACCGCCAACATCGCCATGGGCGAATATATGCGCCCGGCCTATGGGGTCTACGCCACCCGCACTCGCCTGCCGGACGGCCGGGTCATCAAGGGCGTCGCCAATCTGGGCGTGCGCCCGATGTTCGAGATCGAAAAGCCTCTGCTGGAAGTCTGGCTGCTGGACTTCGACGAGAGCCTTTACGGTCAGGTGCTGGAGACGGAACTGGTCGCCTTCCTGCGCGGCGAGATGAAGTTCGACGGCCTTGATGCGCTCAAGGTCCAGATCGAGGCGGATGCAGAGGCGGCAAGGGCGGCGCTCTCCTGACCCTCTCCCGGCGGGAGAGGGCTTGAGCCTCCAAGAGCGAAGCGATTGGAACAGGCGAAAGGGTGAGGGGCTTGTCCCATCAGTCGGCGTAAGCCGTTGCGCCACGGCCTTCCGGCCGACTTCACCCGCGAACCCTCACCCTTTCGCGCCAGGACGATCGCTGCGCTCTCGTGCGCTCAAGCCCTCTCCCATCGGGAGAGGGACTACTGACTCAGCCCGGCGCCTTTTCGGCGATGGCCATCAGGTCGTCGTGCAGCGACTTGCCCTTGTCGTCGATGATGTCGGCGATGCGCCACATCGGGCCTTCCTTCAGCAGTTTCAGCGTCCGGCGCTGATCCTCGCCGTGATTGGTGAAGACGACGTCGGCCGTGGCGGCGTGCGGACCGTCGGGCGTCATCGCCACCGTTTTCAGCGCAAAGCCGTCGATGTCCTGACAGGCGCAGATCGGGTCGTGGTCGAGGTAGGGGGCGCTGTTGGTGCGTTCGGCCTCGCGGTCGTCGACGCCGATCAGGGCGTTCATTGTGCGGGAATACAGCGGATCGCGCCCGGGGGTGATGGTCGCCTCGGCCGGGTCGGGCGTATCGCGCGGCTCGCTGACACGGGCGTAGAGGGCGCGCACGAAGGCCTCGGCGTCCTTTTCGCCCGCTGCATAGACGGCGGCGCGGCCGGTCAGGGCGGGAGCGGCCGTCTCGGCCGTCGCGGGGGCGCTGTTCTGTTCAGAGCAGGCGGCCGCCGTCAGGGCCAGCACCGCCGCCGTCGCCAAGGCCTGAAGTCGCATCTGGTTCATCTCCCCCGTCTGTTCATCTGGACTATGGCGTATAGGGCGCCGGGTCTGCTAGGGATTTCCCATCATGACCGTTCGCGTGATCCGCCCGATTTCGATTAGCCGCCCGGCGTAGCGCTGCAGGGCTTGCCCCGCGCACGTCGGGATTTCTCGAAACATTCCGCCGGGAAGACGCCGCCTTGAGCCATCAAGGCATGGGCCGTCCGGCGCCTTCACGCTAGACTGACGCCCGACGCCGTTTTCATGACGGCCGTGCGCGCAAAGACGAAAAGACATTTCATGGCCGACGCCGACACCCAGACCCCTTCCGGCCGCGACTATCGCGACACCGTCTTCCTGCCCGAGACGTCGTTCCCGATGCGCGGCGGCCTGCCCAAGAAGGAGCCGGAAATCCTGGAGCAGTGGGGCGACCTCTATGGCCGCCTGCGCGCTGTCCGTCAGGAGCAGAAGGCGCCGCTGTATGTGCTGCATGACGGCCCGCCCTACGCCAACGGCGACATCCACATCGGCCACGCCCTGAACAAGACGCTGAAGGACTTCGTGGTCCGCTCGCGCTTCCTGCTGGGCTATGACGTCGACTACGTCCCCGGCTGGGACTGCCACGGCCTGCCGATCGAATGGAAGATCGAGGAGCAGTTCCGCGCCAAGGGCCGCCGCAAGGACGAGGTGTCAAAGGAAGAGTTCCGCACCGCCTGCCGCGAATACGCCGGCAAATACATCGAGACGCAGCGCGACCAGTTCCTGCGTCTGGGCATCACGGGCGACTTCGCCAACCGCTACGCCACCATGGACTTCACGTCTGAGGCGACCATTGTGGCGGAGTTCCACAAGTTCAAGAACTCGGGCCAGCTGTATCGCGGCTCCAAGCCGGTGATGTGGTCGCCGGTCGAGCGCACGGCGCTGGCCGACGCCGAGGTCGAGTATCACGACCACGTCTCGCCGACGATCTGGGTCAAGTTCCCGGTGGTCGGCGCGACCGACAGCCACCCGGACGACCTGCTGGCCTTCCGCACGGCGACGCCCTCGATCGTGATCTGGACCACGACGCCGTGGACCATCCCGGCCAACCGGGCGATCAGCTACGGCCCCGAAATCAACTACGGCCTGTATGAGGTCACGGCCCTTGAGGAAGGGCTGGACTATGAGCCCTGGGCCAAGCCGGGCGACCGCTTCATCCTCGCCGACAAACTGGCCGA
The DNA here is from genome assembly GCF_039673845.1 of Brevundimonas diminuta. Taxonomy (GTDB): domain Bacteria; phylum Pseudomonadota; class Alphaproteobacteria; order Caulobacterales; family Caulobacteraceae; genus Brevundimonas; species Brevundimonas diminuta_E. The sequence goes on from NZ_JBDJMK010000002.1 coordinate 118,763, forward strand.
AGAGGTGTTCAAGGCCGCCAAGATCGCCGCCTGGACGCGCGTCTATGACATCGACCCGTCGGGGCTGGAATGCGCCCACCCGCTGGCGGCGCTGGACAGCGGTTACGGCTTCTCGGTGCCGCTGCTGGCGGGGGATCACGTCACCGACGACGCCGGGACCGGCTTCGTCCACACGGCGCCGGGCCACGGCGCGGACGACTTTGCGGTCTGGCTGGCCCACGGTCATCGCGAGGTGCCGGACACGGTCGATCCCGACGGCGCCTATTATGAGCACGTCCCCCTGTTCGCGGGCCTGAAGGTGCTGGAGACCGAGGGCAAGAAGACCGGCAAGTTCGGTCCCGCCAACGGCGCTGTGATGGAAAAGCTGATCGAGGCGGGCAACCTGCTGGCGCGCGGCCGGCTGGAGCACTCCTATCCGCACAGCTGGCGCTCCAAGGCGCCGATCATCTTCCGCAACACGCCCCAGTGGTTCATCCGTATGGACGAAGAACTGGAAGACGGCGCGACCCTGCGCGATCGCGCGCTGAACGCCATCGACGCCACCGCCTTCCACCCGGCGGCGGGCAAGAACCGCATCCGCTCGATGGTCGAGGGCCGCCCCGACTGGCTGATCAGCCGTCAGCGCGCCTGGGGCACGCCGCTGGCCATGTTCGTCGACAAACAGACCGGCCAGCCCTTGCACGACCCCGAGGTCGACGCCCGCATCGTCAAGGCCGTGGCCGAGGGCGGCGCCGATGTCTGGTTCTCGGCGCCCGACGCAGACTTCCTGGGCGCGCATGACCCCGAGCGGTTCGAGAAGGTCACCGACATCCTCGACGTCTGGTTCGACTCAGGCTCGACGCACGCCTTCACCATCGACCCGCGCACGGCGGCGAGCGGCTATACGGGCGACCGCCCGTCGCACTGGCCCGCCGACCTCTATCTGGAAGGCTCGGACCAGCATCGCGGCTGGTTCCAGTCATCGCTGCTGGAAGGTTGCGGCACGCGCGGCCGGGCGCCGTTCAAGGCCGTCCTGACCCACGGCTTCACCCTCGACGAGAAGGGGGAGAAGCAGTCCAAGTCGCGCGGCAATACGGTCGATCCGCTGACCGTCATCAAGGAGTCGGGCGCCGACATCCTGCGTCTGTGGGTGGCTCTGGTCGACTATTCGGACGACCAGCGCATCGGCAAGCAGATCCTGCAGACCACGGTCGACGCCTATCGCAAGCTGAGGAACACCGTCCGTTATCTGCTGGGCGCGCTGAACGGCTTCGACGAGGCCGAGCGCCTGACGGACTATGACCAGTTCCCGCCGCTGGAGAAGTTCATCCTGCACCGCCTGTGGGAGCTGGATGCTCAGGTGCGTCAGGCCTACGCCGAATACCGCTTCCAGGACGTGGTGCGGCCGGTGCTGGAGTTCTGCTCGGGCGATCTGTCGGCCCTGTATTTCGACGTGCGCAAGGACAGCCTCTATTGCGACCGTCCCGACAGCATCAAGCGCCGCGCCGTCCGCACGGTGATGGATGAGGTCTTCAGCCGCCTGACCGCCTGGCTGGCCCCGCTGACGCCCTTCACCATGGACGAGGCCTGGACCACGCGCTTCCCCGAAGCCGGCACCAACTGCGCGCGGGTGATCCCGGACACGCCCGCCCAGTGGGAAAACGCGGCCGAAGCTGCGCGCTGGGCCAAGGTCGAGACGGTGCTGGAAGAGGTCAATGAAGCGCTGGAAGCCGCGCGCCGCGACAAGGTCATCGGCGGGGCGCTGGACGCCTGGCCGGTGGTGACGGCCCCGGCTGAACTGCTGGCCCCGTTCGAGGGGCTGGACGCCGCCGAGGTATTCCGCACCTCGGGCGCCGAACTGGTCGCGGGCGGCGAGGCGGTGACGGTCGAGGTGAAGACGGCCGACTATCCCAAGTGCGCTCGCTCCTGGCGCCGGGTGCCGGATGTGGGCTCTGACGCCGACTACCCCGATCTGTCAGCCCGCGACGCCGATGCCGTGCGCTGGCTGGACGCGCAGAAGGCTTAGACGGGATAGGCCCCTCAGCTGCTGCAGAGGGGCCTTTTATCTTGGCTGAATTCACATTAAGTGTTGGTGTCCCCGTTCTGCCCAAGCAGTTCGGGGATTTTTTCGGGCTCAAGCCCCACGGCCTCGATCCATTGGACCAGTTCCAGCACGGATAGATTGCGTTCGATGGATTCGATTTTTCCGACGAACGAGCGCGGTCGATTTAGTTTTTCGGCCAAATCTCGCTGAGACATCCCGGCATCATGTCGCGCCGCAATCAGGGCGTTGATGATTGCTCGATGGACAGGCGATGACACCCATTCGGGCATGAAAATGGGAGCTTCCAGCTAGAGGAAGCGCATCTATGCCTTGAATCTGTTTTGCTCCCACGATAGGAGCAAAACAGGATTTAGGGGACTATCATGCACGTCAGTTTTAAGAACAAACACACTGGAGAGATCAAACAGGTCAAAGTGGGGTGGAGTTGGACGCTCTTCCTGTTTGGTCAATTGCTCGGCATTCCGTTTTTCATGCGGAAATATTCCACCATGGGCTTCGTGATGCTGGGGGTATTCGCGCTGAACTTCGCGATCAGCTATCTCGCGATGAATTATGATGGCGAAGGCATTCTCCTTCTGAGCAAAGCGTTCAATTTTGTCATTCTGGCGATTGCAATTTGGCTCGGCGTTGCGGGCAACAAAATGACTGCCCGGTATTATCGCGCCAATGGATGGGAGATTCAGAATCCCGAGACTGCTGCTGTTGAACACGCGAAGCAAAAGTGGGGGATGCGTTGAAACGCCTGATATTGCTATCGTTGGCTGCACTGCTCGTGGGGTGCGCAGACCTCTATCCGACGAATGTTTCTGGGTTCTCATGCGCGGATGTGGAGAAAGAGGTCATCCGTATATCCGAAGGTGAAATCATCAAGATCATGGGCGGAAAGGAAACCCGCCGATCTGAACGTGAACTCGTCTGTCACGGAACCGGAATCTATAGCAGCAATGATGACGTTCGCACCCGATACAAGGTCTATCTGGATGCGGATAACGACCTCATGTTCTCATATGATGTAGATGAAGAGATTGAGCGTCGAACCAAAGCGGCGGAAGCTGAATGGGACCGCGAGATGGAGGCTGCGCAACGTGAAATCGATAGAGAGGCGGCGCAGGCTGAACGCGAACTTAGAGCCATGCTACAAGGGTACTAAGCATGATGCTCGCAATGGCGTTGAGCCTATTCACTCAACATATCGCGGTTCATCCGGTCTCTTGCTCGTCACCCTCGTATATTTCGTGCCGAGTGCAATCGACATACGTCCCTGAAATCAGACGTACCCACGTTGTGATTTATCAGATGACGCCCGATGGCCGGGAAACCCAAACGGCCTTCTCGGGAACCCCTCGGGGAAATATAGTCACGGTGGATCGTGTTGGATCACCCGGCCATCAATACGATACCCAAGGGACATGTACCCTTTCGGGGCGTGAACTATCCTGTCAGACTCCTCAACGGTCTTTCCGAGGGACAATCCGATAGATCAGGCGAGCATCTCACCCAGCCAGTCATTACCGAACGGCTTGTGCTGGGTGATCCGTCTGGCCCATCCGAAATAGTTCATCAGATACCGGGTCGAAACGCCCATGCAGCGACGATTCACGAGGTTCTCAACGTCCCGGTGATAGGCGTCGATACGACCGATGCTCAGATGGGTCTGAGTGCGGTTCTTCGTCTTAGCAATGACGTGATCGCACTGAGCGAGCTTCGCCGCTTCCCGATAGGCGAAGTTGCCATCCGTGCAGAGAACGGAGGCCCGTTCAACCCATTGGGCGATCCGACCAGCGATATTCTTATGCTTGAGGTCAGGGATACCCGCCTGATAGATCGCCCCTGAGCGGTCCATAGCGGTCAACGTAGGGACTTGCTCCGCGCCCAAGCCCTGACGCTGCGCAACGCCCCCACGGCGAGCCCGACGCAGTTGCGGGGCGTTCCCACGTTTGAACCCACGGGAGCCTTCGTAGGCCGTGCGGAAGAACTTCTCGTCCGCCTCTACCACACCCGCCAGCGGCACGGTTGGATTCGCCACGAGACTGGCGAGGAAGCGGTGACGCCAGCGGTGCAGCGTCGGAATGCTTAGAGGGATTTTATGATCCTGACGGAGCCGCTTGAGCGAGACATGCTGCGTCATCAGTCCGAGATACCGCGACCACAGGTGACGGTTGCGAAGCCGGAAGAAGGGCGTGGTGCGCGTCACAGTGAACGTCATGCGGCAATCGCGACAACGGAACCGTTGAGAGCCAGAACTGGCCTTCCCCCAACGGCAAATCTGATCGCTATGGCAGTGAACGCATTGCGCGGTAGCGCCGGAACGCCTCTCTAGAGCAATGCTCACGGCCTGCTGTTGAACAAGCCGTGAGACAAACGCCTCCAAATCGATGACTTCTTTCGCATTCAGCTTCTGAAGACGCGATTTAATCCGTTCGACTGACATATCTTTCCCTTTCGGAAAGATAAATACATCGACACTACGTCAGAAACGGACAGAAAGAATTAAGGCATGAAAAATTTAGATAATGGAATGATCACCTTCATTAGAATTGATGAAAATGGAGACGCTGTTGACGCTAATGGATGGGGCGTTTCCTTCTCTATAAACGAAGAAGGAAATACCGTAGAAAGTAGGTGGGTCAAACTTACGGATATGAATCAATCTGATCAGCAATAACATTGCAATCCCAATGACTTGCTTGTCCAGATTGCTCGCCTCTTGCTATGACAGCTGGACATTTTTTTTGCCATTTCATCAGCAAAGTCTTTATAGACTATACGAGTTCCAATTTTATCGTATTCGATCTTTGCGCTACATTTCGCACACACGATCTTCATACCGTTCTCCTCCCTGAGTGAAGCTTTACCATAGGAGGGGCGGCAGGAAATCCAAGCCCTCCCCGGCCATCTCACTTTGAGGACTGAACCCGAGCGTGCCATGACCAGACTGGCGTTCGATCAGAAGGTGAAAGCCCCCAATGGCGGGATGGAATCAAGTTATTGTATTTAATAAACTATTTCACGACCGCCGATCATCGTATTTCTACCGACCAACACTTAATGTGAATTCAGCCTTTATCTTTGCTGCCCAGGCAGTGAAGGGGGAGAGAGTCTGTTTTCGGCTGCCTGAGCGCCTTCTCGCGGAAGGAGGGAGGGATTAAAGACCGCCCATGATTGAACTCACCCCTCCCGTCGTCGTCCTCGACAAGTCGCAGATGGCCGACAACATCGGCGCGGTCGCCCGCGTCATGGCCAATTTCGGCCTGTCCGAGCTGCGGCTGGTCAGCCCGCGCGACGGCTGGCCGCAGGAGCGCGCCTGGGCCACGGCGTCCGGCGCCGACTGGGTGCTGGACGGGGTCAAGGTGTTCGACAGCGTGGCCGAGGCCATCGCCGACCTGCATACCGTCTTCGCCACCACGGCTCGCCCGCGCGAGACGCGCCAGCCGGTCCGCACGCCGCGTGAGAGCGCGCGCATCCTGTATGACGACACGGCCTCGGGGCTGAAGACCGGCCTGCTGTTCGGCGGCGAGCGGGCGGGGCTGGAGACCGGCGACATCGCCCTGTGCGCCGGGATCACCACCATTCCGATCGACCCCAGGCACCACTCGCTGAACCTGGCGCAGGCGGTGGCGATCAACGCCTATGAGTGGCGCACCCTGATCCTGGACGCCCCGCCGCCGCGCTTCCGTGAAGGTGAGCCGCCTGCGTCGAACGAGCTGCTGCTGGGCATGTACGAGCATCTGGAGGCGGAGCTGGACAACGGCGGCTTCTTCTATCCGCCCGAGAAGAAGCGTTCGATGAGCCAGAACCTGCGCGTCATGCTGGGCCGCGCTGGCTTCACCGAACAGGAGGTCGCCACCATGCGCGGCGCCATTCACGCCCTGGCCAAGGGCCGCGGCCGGGTGCTGGCCAAGCTGGCGGCGGAACGGGCCGAGGCGGCGAAGAAGGGGGAGTAGGGGGCGATCCTGTGCTCGTTTGCGCCGCCGTTTGCCGTCATCCTCGGGCTTGACCCGAGGATCGGGTCGTCCGTTTGTGTGAGGTCGGCGAGGATGAGCGCGCCGTGCGCTCGATCCTCGGGTCAAGCCCGAGGATGACGGCGAGTGAGAGGCTTACAACGTCCCGAAAAACCCCGGCACCGCCTCCGTCGCCGGGCCATAGACCGCTTCGTCGAACAGGCCTGCGCCCTGCGTCGGTTCCAGATTGATCTCGACCGTCCGCGCGCCGGCCATGCGCGCCAGTTGGACGAAGCCCGCCGCCGGATAGACCGCGCCCGAGGTGCCGATGGAGACGAACAGGTCGCAGCGCGCCAGCGCCCGCTCGATCCGCTCCATCTCCAGCGGGATTTCGCCGAACCAGACGATGTGCGGGCGCAGATGTCCGCGCGGGTGGTGGGGCGAGGCGTGGCTCGCCTCCAGATCATCATGCCAGTCGCAGACGGCGCCCGAGGCGGTGCAGCGCGCCTTCTTCAGTTCGCCGTGCATGTGGATCAGTTCGAAGCCTGCGGCGGGTGGCGTCTCCGCATGGGCCCGGTCGTGCAGGTCGTCGACGTTCTGGGTCACCAGCAGGAAGTCGCCCGCCCACCGCGCCGCCAGATCGGCCAGCGCCCGGTGCGCGGCGTTGGGGTGGACGGCGGCCAGCTGGCGCCGTCGCTGGTTGTAGAAGTCCTGCACCAGAGCCGGGTCGGCGGCGAAGCCTTCGGGCGTGGCGACGGCCTCGACGCGATGCCCCTCCCACAGGCCGTCCGAGGCGCGGAAGGTGGGCACGCCGCTCTCGGCCGAGACGCCGGCGCCGGTCAGAATGACGAGGTTCATGCGGGGCTCCTTGGTGCGGACAGGCGGTCGTGCAGCCAGTCGATCATGGCGCGGACCTTGGGCGGGACGTGGCGGGGGTGGGGGTGGACGGCCCAGACGCCTTCGTCGGGCGGGCGGGCTTCGTCCAGCAGGGAGACGAGGGCGCCCGCTGACAGGGCCTCGGCGACGTAGAAGTCGGGCAGTTGGCACAGGCCCAGCCCCTGCAGCGCCGCATCCAGCACCGCCGCGCCGGAGTTGCAGCGCCAGCGGCCGGAGGGGCGAAGCGTCACTTCGCGCCCCGCCTCGGTGAAACGCCAGTGCTCGGCCGAGCCGATCAGGCCGTTGTGGCTGGCGATCTCGGACAGGTCGCGCGGGGCGCCGCGGCGGGCCAGATAGTCGGGGCTGGCGCACAGGATCAGTCGCCGCGAGGCCAGGCGCCGCGCCATCAGCCGGGAGTCGGTCAGATGGCCGAACCGCACTGCCAGATCATAGCCGTCGCCGACCAGATCGCGCAGGCGGTTGTCGAGGTCCAGTTCGATCTGCAGCTCGGGATTCTGGCGCGCGAAGGCGTTGACGGCGGGGGCGATGAACCGCTCGCCATAGGAGACGGAACAGGTCATGCGCAGCAGACCGCGCGGGGCCTGGTCGTCTGGCTGGACGGCGGCCAGGGCCTCGTCGCGCTCGTCGATCAGGCGGCGGCAGCGGGCGAGGAAGTCGCGGCCCGCATCGGTCAGCTCGACCCGGCGGGTGGTGCGGTGGAGCAGGCGCGTTTGAAGGCGGTCCTCCAGCCGGGCGATCTCGCGGCTGACGGCAGAGGTCGACAGGCCGAGACGTCGGGCGGCGGCAGAGAAGCTGGCCTGTTCGGCGACAGCGGTGAATTCGTCGATCCCGTCCCAGCGGCTCATGGGGACGTTGGATCAGGATTGTTGCTCAACAGCAATAATGTTTTGCGGTTGTCGCCGTTTCGACCCGGCCGCAACGGGCGTAGTAAGGTCGTCAAATCACCCGCCCACTTATGTCCCTGAAGCAGCGAGCGACCGCGTCGCGAGCGTTAGGGACGTCCGAAGGACCACTCATCATGAAAACCCGCGCCGCCGTCGCGTTCGAAGCCAAACGCCCGCTCGAGATCGTCGAGGTCGATCTGGAAGGACCGCGCGCGGGCGAGGTGCTGATCGAGATCAAGGCGACGGGCGTGTGCCACACCGACGCCTATACGCTGGACGGTCTGGACAGCGAGGGCATCTTCCCCAGCATTCTGGGCCACGAGGGCGCGGGCGTGGTGGTCGAGGTGGGGCCGGGTGTGACCTCGTTGGCCGTCGGCGACCACGTCATCCCGCTGTACACGCCGGAATGCCGCCAGTGTAAGTCGTGCCTGAGCCGCAAGACCAATCTGTGCACCTCGATCCGGGGCACGCAGGGCAAGGGGCTGATGCCCGACGGCACCAGCCGCTTTTCCTACAAGGGGCAGGCGATCGCGCACTATATGGGCTGCTCGACCTTCTCGAACTACACGGTGCTGCCCGAGATCGCGGTGGCGAAAATCCGCAAGGACGCGCCCTTCGACAAGGCCTGCTACGTCGGCTGCGGCGTGACGACGGGTGTCGGCGCGGTGGTCAACACGGCCAAGGTCGAGCCGGGCGCCAACGCCGTGGTCTTCGGCCTGGGCGGCATCGGCCTGAACGTCATTCAGGGGCTGAAGATGGTCGGGGCCGACATGATCATCGGCGTCGACATCAACGGCGACAAGGAAGAGTGGGGCCGTCGCTTCGGCATGACCCACTTCGTCAATCCGAAGGACGTGTCGGACGTTGTGGCCCATCTGGTCGAACTGACCGGGGGCGGCGCCGACTACACCTTCGACTGCACCGGCAACACCGTGGTCATGCGTCAGGCGCTGGAAGCCTGCCATCGCGGCTGGGGCGAGAGCGTCATCATCGGCGTGGCCGAGGCGGGCAAGGAGATCGCCACCCGTCCGTTCCAGCTGGTCACCGGCCGCGTCTGGAAGGGTTCGGCCTTCGGCGGCGCGCGCGGCCGCACCGACACGCCCAAGATCGTCGACTGGTACATGGACGGCAAGATCGAGATCGACCCGATGATCACCCATACGCTGCCGCTGGAACGCATCAACGAAGCCTTCGATTTGATGCATGAAGGCAAGAGCATCCGTTCGGTCATCGTCTTCTAGGGAAAAGGGTTCGGCCATGGGCGACTGGAAACTGCCGTGGACCGGCGCCTGCCGGGCGTGCAGTCGGGGGCCAAGGTCGGCTATACTGAGTTTCCGCCGCCTGAGGATTACGCCGGGCTGATGGACGCCTACGCCCGCGAAGGCGCGCGTCCCGACTGAAGACGGACTGAGCAGGTGCAGCAAAGTTCGTTGCCAAATGAAACCTGCTCGGCTTAGCTGGCCGCGCCCGGCGAACCGTCCGGGCGGATCTGGGAGGATCACCATGTTCACGCACGTCACTGTCGGGGCCAACGACCTCGACGCCTCGCACAAATTCTATGACGCTGTTCTGGGCGCGCTGGGCCATCAGCCGGGCACGGAAGGCAATGTGCCCATGCCGGGCGTCTGGTATATGACGCCGCGCGGCATGCTGGGCGTAGTCAAGCCGCGCGACGGTCAGGCGGCCTGTCACGCCAACGGCGGCACCATCGGCTTCTTCGCCAGCAGCCCCGAGGCGGTTCTGGCCTTCGCCGAGGCCGGGGTTGCAGCGGGCGGCACGGCCATCGAGGATCCGGCCGGGCCGCGCACCACGCCTTTCGGTCAGCTGCATCTGGCCTATCTGCGCGATCCGTCGGGCAACAAGATCTGCGCCGTTCACCGGCCGGGCTGAGGGTTGAGACTATGAAGACGAAGGCGGCGATTGCGTCGATCATGGCCGTTGCGGCGGTCGGGGCGCTCGCCGCCTGCACGCCGGGCGGGGCGGACGCGCCCGCGCCCGCCGAGGCGCCTGCGGACGCCTGGGTGCGCAAGAAGGTGGTGCTGTATCTGCCGGATCGGGTGATGAAGGAGCGGGTCGAGATCGCCGACCTGTCGCCCTATCTGGCGGCCGTCGATGAGGCGGTCGCCGCGGCCGCGGCGGCCCAGCCGACGCAGGCGGGCGCGTCGGGCATGCTGTTGCTGATGGTCAAGCCGGGTGAGCGGTCGCGCGCCTTCGTCGTGACCGGCGAGCCGTCGATGAAGCCCGAGGCGGTCGAGGCGATCACCAGCGCCGCCGCAGCGGTTCCGGCGCCGCCCGTGCGGCAGGGGCCGATTCTGGTCGGTCTGCAGTTCGAGGCCTGGGGCGGAGGGGCGCAGCCCGAGGGCGCCGTCGCCCCCATTCCGCGCGACTGGTATGCGCATTTTTCCGAGAACGGAGGCGTCCTCGATGACGCCTTCATGGCCAGGGTCTGGCCGGACTGATCTGGAGTTTTTTAGTCTGATGGAAACGGTCAAGAGCCACGTCGTTCACGGCGGGACGCTGCGCTATCTGAAGCATGACAGCGCGACGACAGGCACGCCCATGACGCTGTCGGTCTTTGTTCCGGCGGGGGAAGGGCCGTTTCCGGTCCTGATCTGGCTGTCGGGGCTGACCTGCACCGAGGATAACTTCACGACCAAGGCCGGGGCCTATAAGGCCGCCGCCGAACACGGCGTCATCATCGTCGCGCCGGACACCAGTCCGCGCGGGGAGGGTGTCGCCAATGACGAGGCCTATGATCTGGGGCAGGGCGCGGGCTTCTATGTCGATGCGACGCAAGCGCCGTGGGCGCCGCATTTCCGCATGGAGACCTATGTCACCGGCGAGCTGATCGACCTGATTGACGATGCGTTCCCGACGACGAAGACGCGCTCCGTCTTCGGCCATTCGATGGGCGGGCATGGGGCGCTGACGCTGGCGCTGCGTCATCCTGAGCTGTTCCAGTCGGTGTCGGCCTTTGCGCCGATTTCCTCGCCGACGCGCTGCGCGTGGGGGGAGAAGGCCTTCACCGCCTATCTGGGCGAGAACCGGGCGGAATGGGCCAGGCATGACGCGGCCCTGCTGATCGAGGGCGGGGCGGCGAAGGGTGTCTTCGACGACATTCTGGTGGATCAGGGCGACGCCGATTCCTTCCTGAGCGATCAGCTGAAGCCGGAACTGCTGAAGGCGGCGGCGCAAAAGGCCGGACAGGGGCTGACCCTGCGCATGCAGCCGGGCTATGACCATTCCTACTTCTTCATGGCCAGCTTCGTGGACGACCATGTGGCCTTCCACGCCAAGCGGCTGAAAGCCTGAGTGTGATGACCGACGCCGCCCCTGATTTCGATTCCATGTTCGCGGACCTGTGCAACCAGGTCGGCTTCTGCCTGCATGAAAAGGGGCAGAAGAAGGTGATCGCCGCCCTGCCCAAGGGGCTGGACGCCGCCATGCGCGCCGTCTTCGCCGCCGAGGGCGTGGACGAGCCGAATGCGCCGGGCGACCTGAAGCGCGCCGTGCGTGACTGCATCAAGGCGCACGTTAAGCGCTGATTCTACGGAAAAGCCCTCTGGGGGCGATCAAGCCTTGCAGGCGGCGGCCACGTCGTTAGCATCCCCGACCAATGCTTTTTGGGAGGAGGGCTCATGATGGATCGCCGTCGTCTGCTGATGTCGGTCGCCGCCGGAGGAGCGCTGGCCGCCGTCGGCCCGTTTCGCGCCCTGGCTCAGGCCGGGACCCAGAGCGGAGCGCAGGGAACCGCTCCGAACGCGGCCACGACGCAGTTCCACGCCCTGCTGGACCGCATCGCCGACGACATGCTGCTGTCCGATCCGGAAACCCTGACCATGCTGGGCATGGACCGGGGGGCGAAGGCGGACGCGCGCTTCAAGCTCAGCGACCGGTCGCAGGCCAAGATCGACGCCGACAAGGCGCGGTTCAGCGAGGGCATGAAGGCGCTGAAGGCCGTCGACCGCGCGCAACTGGGCGCCGATGATCAGGTCCATCACGACACCCTGACCTTCTTCGGCGACACGGTGCAGGAGGGGTATCGCTTCCCCTATGGCGGCGGCTTCTTCCCGTCGCCCTATACCGTCAGCCAGCTGGGCGGCGCCTATCAGCAGGTGCCGGACTTCCTCGACAGCCAGCACCGGATCGAGACGGCCGAGGACGCCGAGGCCTATCTGTCGCGTCTGACGGACTTCGCCAAGGGGCTGGACGACGAGCGGGCGCGGATGCAGGCCGAGTTCGCCGCCGGGGCCGTGCCGCCGGACTTCGTCATCGACCGCACCCTGACGCAGATGGACGCCCTGACCGGAACGCCGGTCGCGGATTCGGTGATGACCCGTTCGATCGCGCGGCGCGCGGCGGAAAAGGGCATTGCGGGCGACTGGGCCGATCGCGCGGCGGCCATCCTGACCCGCGACGTCTATCCGGCCATTCAGCGCCAGGCCGAAGCCTTCAAGACCGTGCGGCCCGGCGCGACCCACGACGGCGGCGCCTGGCGCCTGCCGGACGGCGAGGCCTATTACCGCTTCGGCCTGAAGTTCTACACCACCTCGGGCATGACGCCGGACGAGGTGCATGAGATGGGGCTGGAGCAGGTGGCCGAAATCTCGGCCCGCGCCGACGCCCTGTTGAAGGCGCAGGGCATGACCCAGGGCACGGTGGGAGAGCGCATCGCCGCCATCGGCCACGACCAGCGCTTCGTCTATCCGAATACGGACGAGGCCAAGGAAGAACTGCTGCAGGAGCTGAACGTGCAGATGGTCGCCATGCAGGCGCGTCTGCCGGACTATTTTGGCCGCCTGCCCAAGTCGCCGGTTGAAATACGCCGCGTGCCCAAAGCCATCGAGGCGGGGGCGCCGGGCGGCTATTACCAGTCGCCGGCGCTGGATGGATCGCGGCCGGGCGCCTATTACATCAATCTGCGCGACACGGCCGAGTGGCCGAAATGGATGCTGCCGACGCTGACCTATCATGAGGCGACGCCGGGCCATCACCACCAGATCGCCCTGCAGCAGGAAAAGCCGGACACGCCGCTGTTGATGAAGGTCATGGGCTTCTCGGCCTATTCGGAGGGCTGGGGCCTGTATGCCGAGCAACTGGCCGACGAGATGGGGGTCTATGAGAACGACCCCTTCGGTCAGGTGGGCTATCTGCAGTCGCTGATGTTCCGCGCCGCGCGGCTGGTGGCGGACTCCGGCCTGCACCACAAGCGCTGGAGCCGCGAGCAGGGCATTCGCTATATGGTCGATGTGCTGGGCGACAAGGAAAGCACCATCGCCACCGAGATCGAACGCTACTGCGTCTGGCCGGGGCAGGCGTCCAGCTACAAGGTCGGCCACACCACCTGGGTGCGGCTGCGTGAAGACGCCAAACGGCGTCTGGGGGCGCGCTTCGACATCAAGGGCTTCCATGACACCGGCCTGAACCTGGGCGGCGTGCCGCTGACGGTGCTGGAGCGGACCATGAACGCCTGGACGCCGGCATAGGCTCTGGCGGCCTGAGTTTCCCGGACGCGCCGGTCCTTCTTTGAGTGTGATGAGAGCAACGCCCGGCGCGGCGCGGCTCTAGTTGGGGGAATATCCAATGATCAATCGCCGCAATCTTCTGCTGAGCGCCGCGGCCACCGCCGCGGTCGCGCCTGCGCTGGCCCAGTGCGCCGCCCCGGGGGGCGACGCCGATGCGCGTCTGAACGCCCTGCTGGACGGCTGGTTCGAGGCCGACATCGATGAGTCGCCCGAGCGCGCCACCAATCTGGGCCTGGACAAGGACGCCCGCGCGGGCCTGTCGGCCAAGCTGAGCGAAGCCGGGCCGGACGCCATCCGCAAGGATCGCGAAAAGGCGGTCAAGCGCTGGGACGAACTGAAGGCCTTCGATCAGAAGGGCCTGTCCGAGGCCGGGGCACTGAACTACGCCATCGCCGCTTTCGGGCGCGAGACCTCGGCGGAAACGGCGCGCTTCGACTACGGCTCGGGTCCGGGCCGTCCGTCGCCCTATATCGTGACCCAACTGTCGGGGTCCTATTTCTCCATGCCCGACTTCATGGACAACCAGCACCGCATCGAGGATGCGGCGGGCGCCGACGCCTTCGTGTCGCGTCTGGAGGCCTTTGCGGGCGTGCTGGACGGCGAGACGGCCAAGGTCCGCGAAGATGCTGGTCAGGGCGTGATCGCGCCGGACTTCATCATTGACCGCATGCTGCCGCAGATCCGCACCCTGCGCGACACCCCGGCCGCCGACATGGCCATGATCAAGTCGCTGGTCCGCAAGGCCGGGGCGCTGAACCTGTCGGGTTATGACGCGCGCGCCGCCGCCGTGGTGGACGAGAAGATCAAACCGGCCCTGGCCCGTCAGATCGAGGCGCTGGAAGCCATCCGTCCGAAGGCCGTTCACGATGCGGGCGTGTGGCGCTTGCCGGAAGGCGAAGCCTTCTACGCCGCCGGGCTGAAGTCGAACACGACGACCACCCTGTCGGCCAAGGAAATCCACGCCATGGGCGTCGAGCAGGTGGCCGAGATCACCGCCGAGATCGACGGCATCCTGAAGTCGCAGGGCATGACCCAGGGCACGGTCGGCGAGCGGGTTCAGGCCCTGAACAAGGACCCGGCCCAGCTGTTCCCCAACACCGACGCGGGCAAGGAAGAGCTGCTGAAGTGGCTGAACCAGCAGGTCGCCGCGCTGGAGCCGAAGCTGCCGACCGTCTTCGGCCGCCTGCCCAAGACCCACGTTGAAATCCGCCGCGTGCCGGTGTCGATCCAGTCGGGCGCGCCGGGCGGCTACTATCAGGGGCCGCCGCTGGATGGTTCGCGTCCGGGCGCCTACTACATCAACCTGCGCGACAGCGGAAACTGGCCGAAGTTCGCCCTGCCGACCCTGACCTATCACGAGGCCTCGCCGGGCCACCACCTGCAGGTGGCGTTGCAGCGCGAGTCGGGCGAGCTGCCGCAATGGCGCCGCGCGGGCGGTTTCTCGGCCTATAACGAAGGCTGGGCGCTGTACGCCGAGGCGGTCGCGGCTGATGATCTGGACGCCTATGCGACCGATCCGCTGGGCCGGGTGGGCTTCCTGATGTCCTATCTGTTCCGCGCGGTGCGTCTGGTGGTCGACACCGGCCTGCACTCCGAGCGCTGGAGCCGTGAACGGGCGGTGGAATATATGGCGGCTTCGGGCGCCAAGCCGCTGGACGCCTCGAACAGCGAGATCAACCGCTATTGCGTCTGGCCGGGTCAGGCCTGCTCCTACAAGGTCGGCCACACGGTCATCGCCCGCCTGCGCAAGGAGGCCGAGGCCAAGCAGGGCTTCGACCTGCGCGCCTTCCACGACAAGGTGCTGGGCAGCGGCTCCCTGCCGCTGGCGGTGCTGGAAGGCCGTATGCGCGCCTGACGCGCGGCGGCAGCCTGAAACGAAAGACGGCCCGGACGTTCGCACGTCCGGGCCGTTTTCATGTGCGGGGGCCTGTTGAGCATGACGGCGGCTCGCAATCTTTCCCCCGCTCATCCCGGCGGACGCCGGGATCCAGTGAGAGCGCCATACTTAGGCTGGACCGTTTATCCGACCGCTCTTGAAGCCAAAGGACTGGGTCCCGGCGGACGCCGGGATGAGCGGGTCTTAAAGCGGCGGGTCCAGGTTTTTACGAAGCCGGTTGTGCTCGCTGCGCCCTCAGCTGGCCGCGCGCCAGGTCGTCGGCCACAGGTCCTGCGGAACGGCGGTGCAACTGGGCATGGATTTTTCATTCAGCAGGGCGAAGCGCTCGCCGGTCCAGGCCCAGGTTCCCATGCGGCCGCAGTCGCCGATGCCGCGCCCGCGCCCGAAGGCGAACAGGGTGCGGGTCTTGGGGTCATAGCGGCTGTTGACCAGTTCGTCGTTGCTGCCCGTGGCCATGGGGAAGCTGACCGGCTGGGGCGCGGTCCCGTCCGCCGGAGTGATGAAATAGACCTGGGTGAAGTTATAGGCGCCCTCGCCGCACGGCACGCTCCACAACAGTTTGTCGGAGGCCAGGCGGGACACCACTACGTCCGGCTCGAACCGTTCGCCCTTGCGGGATGTGGCCAGGCATTCCATCACCTTGGGGTGGGCCAGCATGGACGGCGACAGGTCGTCCTGCCTCAGACCGTCCTGAGACACGGCGGCGGCGACGGTCACGCGCGGGGCGGCGGGCGCCGCAGGCACGCTGGAGGCCGGACGGTCGCCGCGACGGATCAGGGCGGTGGTCGTGTCCAGCCGCCCCTGACGTTCATCGATCCACAGGAAGGCGGCGGCGGCCCCGCCCAGACTGACCTTCATCTGCTTGTCGCCGCGCCGGATCGACATGGCGGCGCCATTGCCCAGATCATGGATCAATTGGGCCGAGGGACGGGCGAAGGCGATGACGTCGCCCTCTTCGTCCATCTTGGTGTTTTCGCCCGCATGGCGATGCCCGTCGATCTCGGCGTAGACGGAGCCTTCGCCGTCTTCCAGACCCCAGCCGCCCATGTGGACGACCGGGCGCGCGTCCGGGCCGGGCGCCAGGGACACCATGACGAAGCCCATCTGGTTCGCCCCCGGCCCGAAGGCGGCGCAGTGGTTGGTGTTGTCGCAGGTAGCGGTCCAGTCGCGGAACTCGCGCGTCACGCTGGCCGGATTGGCGGCGACCTTGACGACAGGCGCGACGGCGGCGTCCGCGGGCGCCGCAGCGGCCGGGGCCTCTTTCGCCGTGGCGTCATCGCCGCCCTTGCAGGCGATCAGGGCGAGCGGAAGAAGGGCGACGGAGGCGGCGAACCGCAGGCGGCGAGGCGTCATCAGGCGTTCCATGCATTGTACAATCGGCGACGCCAAGCGTAGCCGTGAAAGCCAAGCGGGCGAACGGCTGTTTCGTTCCGATTCTTCTGTTCCGGCCGTGCGGCTTTCGTCCCCTTTGCGCCCGCGCGCGGGGGTCGCTATATCCCCTGCACTGAATTCCTTCCCTGATTGAGAGACAGAGGCGTAAGCATGGCCAAGATCAAGGTCGCCAATCCCATCGTGGACATCGACGGCGACGAAATGACCCGGATCATCTGGCAGTGGATCAAGGACAAGCTGGTCTTCCCTTACCTTGATCTGGAGCTGGACTACTACGATCTGGGCATGGAAAGCCGTGACGCCACGGACGACCAGATCACCATCGACGCGGCCCACGCCATCCAGAAGCACGGCGTCGGCGTGAAGTGCGCCACCATCACTCCGGACGAGGCGCGCGTCGCCGAATTCGGCCTGAAGAAGATGTGGAAGTCGCCGAACGGCACCATCCGCAACATCCTGGGCGGCGTGGTCTTCCGCGAGCCGATCATCTGCTCGAACGTGCCGCGTCTGGTGCCGGGCTGGACCCAGCCGATCGTCGTCGGCCGCCACGCCTTCGGCGACCAGTACAAGGCCACGGACTTCCTGTTCCCGGGCAAGGGCACGCTGTCGATCAAGTTCGTCGGTGAAGACGGCGAAGTGATCGAGCACGAAGTCTACAAGGCGCCTTCGGCTGGCGTGGCCATGGGCATGTACAACCTCGACTCGTCGATCCGTGACTTCGCCCACGCCTCGTTCAGCTACGGCCTGGCCCGTAACTACCCGGTCTATCTGTCGACCAAGAACACCATCCTGAAAGCCTATGACGGTCGCTTCAAGGACATCTTCCAGGAAGTGTTCGACGCCGACTATGCCGAAGAGTTCAAGGCTCGCGGCCTGACCTACGAACACCGTCTGATCGACGACATGGTGGCCGCCGCCATCAAGTGGTCGGGCGGTTTCGTCTGGGCGTGCAAGAACTACGACGGCGACGTTCAGTCGGACATCGTGGCGCAGGGCTTCGGCTCGCTGGGCCTGATGACCTCGGTCCTGATGACCCCGGACGGCAAGATCATGGAAACCGAAGCCGCCCACGGCACGGTGACCCGTCACTACCGTCAGCACCAGAAGGGTGAAGCGACCTCGACCAACTCGATCGCTTCGATCTTCGCATGGTCGGCCGGGTTCAAGCACCGCGCCAAGCTGGACGACAACGGTGCGCTGCTCGAGTTCGCCGAGACGCTGGAACGCGTCGTCGTCGAAACCGTCGAGTCGGGCTTCATGACCAAGGATCTGGCCCTGCTGGTCGGCGATCAGCAGTCCTGGCTGACGACCGAAGGCTTCCTGGACAAGGTGTCCGAGAACCTGAAGAAGGCCCTGCCGGGCATCGGCTGAGTTTAGCTCGGTACGACATGAAGGTCCGCCGGAGCGATCCGGCGGGCCTTTTTGTTGGCGGGGTCATCCAATTCTCGGCCGTCATCTAGTTCTCCGCCGTCATCCTCGGGCTTGACCCGAGGATCGAGTGCGGCGGCGCGCTCGACCTTGCCCATGTCCTGCACGCGGATGGCTGGATCCTCGGGGCAAGCCCGAGGATGACGGCGCCGGGTGGCGGTACGGCGGTGCGGCAGGTGCAGCGTCGGCGGCGAAGGCGGCGGTCGCGTGTGGAGATGACGCCGGTGAAAACACGCATTGAACCCGCCTGCGATCCATGTCCCTAATCCGTTTAGGGATTTTGACGCTGTTCCGTCGCGGTCCCGTCGCGTTCGCAAGGCAGGGGAGGGCTGATGAACCGCAAGCTGATCATTCGTTTGAGCGTGGCGGCCGTCGCCGTCTTCGTGATCGCCTATGCGGCCTCGCCGCTGCTGGCGGCGCGCGCGCTGGTGCAGGCGGCCCAGGTCGGGGACCGCAAGGGGCTGGAGCGTCAGGTCGACTTCCCGGCCTTCCGCGCCAGTCTGAAGGACGAGCTGAACGCTCGCATGATGGTCGAGATGCGCAAGGACAAGCGCATGTCCGACAACGCCCTGTCGGGGCTGGGCATGCTGCTGGCGCCCGCCATCGTCGGCGGGGCGGTGGACGCCTTCGTTACGCCGCAGGCCATCGCCGTCATGGTTCAGGAAGGCCGCGCGCCCAAGCCTCTGCCCGGCCGCGATGCGACGCCTCCGACCGTCGAGGGCGAGAGCAAGCGCGTGAGACAGTCCTGGAGCTATCGCGATCTGGACACCTTCGCCGTGACGCTGACGCGCGACGACCGACCCGATGAGGCGGTGTCCCTGTTGATGAAGCGCCGCCATCTGTTCGGCTGGAAGCTGGCGGGGATCGATCTGGGGGCGCCGGAGTAGGCCACACTCCGCTCATCCCAGCGGAGGCCGGGATCCAGTGCTTTGGCATCAAGCGCTTTGCTGAAATGGAAAGGACGCCGCGTGGCGCTCTTCCTGGATCCCGGCCTCCGCCGGGATGAGCGGAGTTAGAGCCGCGCTCAAACCCCAATACGCGCGCGGCTCAAAGAATAGGGCGGCGCATCCGATGCGCCGCCCTTTCCTGTTTCAGCCTGTCGGGCGATCAGCCCTTCAGCGCGGTGCGGATGGCGTTCAGGCCGTCTTCGGCCTTGGAGCCGTCCGGCGCTCCGCCCTGGGCGAAGTCGGGCTTGCCGCCTGCGCCCTTGCCGCCCATGGCGATGACGGCGTCGCGGGCCAGATCGGCCGCATTGACCTTGCCGGCCATGTCGGGCGTCGCGGCGACGGTGATGGCCGCCTTGCCGTCGGTGACGCCGACCAGGGCGACGACGCCCGAGCCGATCTGCTTCTTGAAGTCCTCGGCCACGCCGCGCAGGCCCTTGCCGTCGACGCCGTCCAGAACGCGGGCGATCAGTTTGATGCCGCCGATCTCTTCGGGAGCCGCATTGGCGCCTGCGCCGCCGCCCAGCGCCAGCTGCTTCTTCAGGTCGGCGACCTGCTTCTCCAGCGTCTTGACCGAGGCCTGCAAGCCCTCGACGCGGGCTGGAACCTCGGCGGGCTGAATCTTGAAGCCTTGCGCCAGATGGCGCGCGACATTGGCCTGATCCAGCAGGAAGCGGCGGGCCGCCTCGCCGGTCAGGGCCTCGACGCGGCGCACGCCGGCGGCCACGCCGCCTTCGGACACGATCTTGAACAGGGCGATGTCGCCGGTGCGGAAGACGTGGGTGCCGCCGCACAGTTCGACCGAATAGGCGCCCGGACCCGACAGGGCGCGGCCGATGGTCAGGACGCGGACCTCGTCGCCGTATTTCTCGCCGAACAGGGCCACGGCGCCCGCCGCAATGGCGGCGTCGGGCGTCATCAGTTCGGTCGTGACCGGGACGTTCTGGCGGATGACGGCGTTCACCTCGTCCTCGACGCGGGCGATCTCCTCGTCCGTCATCGGGGCGTTGTGGCTGAAGTCGAAGCGCATGCGCTCGGCGTCGACCATCTGGCCCTTTTGAGCGACGTGCGCGCCCAGCACGTTCTTGACGGCGGCGTGGAACAGGTGGGCGGCCGAGTGGTTGGCGCGGGTGGTCGGGCGCGAGCCTTCCTCGACCGTGGCGGTGACGACCGCGCCGGTGGCCAGCGAACCCTTGGTCACTGCCAACGTATGAACGTGCAGGTCGCCGCCGTGCTTCTTGGTGTCGAGAACGCAGCCTTCGCCGCCGCTCCAGACGAAGGCGCCCTTGTCGCCCGCCTGACCGCCGCCTTCGCCGTAGAAGGGAGTTTTGTCCAGCAGGACCTCGACCGTGTCGCCGGTCGCGGCGGACGCAGCTTCTGCACCGTCCTTGACGATGGCGAGGACCTTGCCTTCGCCGGTCTCGGACTCATAGCCGGTGAATTCCGTGCCGCCGTGCTGGTCGCGCAGGGACAGCCACGCCCCGGCCGAGGCCGTCTGGCCCGAGCCCTTCCAGTGCTCGCGCGAGCGGTCGCGCTGTTCGGCCATGGCGGATTCGAAGCCGTCGACGTTGACGCTGAAGCCGCGACGGCGGGCCTCGTCCTGCGTCAGGTCAAGCGGGAAGCCGTAGGTGTCGTACAGGGTGAAGGCCGTCTGGCCGTCCAGCATGTCGCCCGCCTTGAACTCGGCCGTCGCCTGATCGAACAGGTTCATGCCGCGGCCCAGCGTGGTGCGGAAGCGGATCTCTTCCTGCTTCAGCGTGTCTTCGATGAAGGCCTGTGCGCGGCCCAGTTCCGGATAGGCCTCGCCCATTTCCTGAACCAGCGTCGGCACAAGACGGTGCATCAGCGGGTCCGACGCGCCCAGCAGGTGAGCGTGGCGCATGGCGCGGCGCATGATGCGGCGCAGGACATAGCCGCGGCCCTCGTTCGAGGGGGTCACGCCGTCGGCGATCAGGAAGGCGGTCGAGCGCAGGTGGTCGGCGATGACCCGGTGCGACGGCGCGCGCTCGCCCTCGGCCTTGGTCGAGGTCAGTTCTTCGGAGGCCGCGATCAGGGTCTTGAACAGGTCGACGTCATAGTTGGAGTGGACGCCCTGCAGCACGGCGGCGATGCGCTCCAGACCCATGCCGGTGTCGACGCTGGGCTTGGGAAGGTCGCGAACGATCTGATCGTTCTCCTTCTCATACTGCATGAAGACGTTGTTCCAGATCTCCACGAAGCGGTCGCCGTCCTCGTCCGGCGAACCGGGAGGACCGCCCGGGATGTGGTCGCCGTGGTCCCAGAAGATTTCAGTGCAGGGGCCGCACGGGCCGCTGTCGCCCATGGCCCAGAAGTTGTCGGCGCCCGCGATGCGGATGATCTTCGAGTCCGGCAGGCCCGCGATCTTCTTCCACAGGTCGAAGGCTTCGTCGTCGTCGATGTAGACGGTGGCCAGCAGGCGGTTCTTGTCGAGGCCGAAGTCCTTGGTGATCAGGTTCCAGGCGCGCTCGATCGCGTGTTCCTTGAAATAGTCGCCGAAGGAGAAATTCCCCAGCATTTCAAAGAAGGTATGGTGACGCGCGGTATAGCCGACGTTGTCCAGATCGTTGTGCTTGCCGCCTGCGCGGACGCATTTCTGCGAGCTGGTGGCGCGCTTGTAGGGCGGGGTGGCGGCGCCAGTGAAATAGTCTTTGAACGGCACCATGCCCGCGTTGACGAAGAGCAGGGTCGGGTCGTTCTGCGGCACGAGCGGAGCCGACTGCACCTTCTCGTGGCCGTCGGCGGCGAAGTAGTCGAGGAAGGTGGAACGGATCTGCTTCAGGCTGGTCATGGGCGTATCGCTCTGGAACTCGGGCGCGCGGAGGAAATATCGGAACCGGCGTCATATAGGGATTTTGCGCCGAACGCATCACTGGCGCGTGATGTAACGGGCGGGCCGGCGTTTTCCTTGGTCGCGCCGGGACGCCGACACCTGCCGTTGTCTGTGCCGGGACGCTGACTCCTGCCGTCATCCTCGGGCTTGACCCGAGGATCGGACTATCCGCCTGCGCGACATTGGCGATGAGAGGCGCGCCGCCTCTAGATCCTCGGGTCAAGCCCGAGGATGACGGAGGGAGGAAGGCGATCTTTAGTCGTGCAGCCGCTGTGCGGAAACGATGACGCCGTCCGCATCGGCGTAGAGCCAGTCGCCGGGGGTGAAGATGACGCCGCCGAAGGCGGTGGGGATGTCGATCTCGCCGATGGCCTCGCGGTCGGCGCGCAGGGGGATGGTCCCGAGGGCTTTGACGCCGACATCCATCACGTCGATGACGGCGCTGTCGCGGATGGCGGCGTGGACGACGATGCCGGCCCAGCCGTTGTCGATGGCTAGTCTGGCCAGATTGTCCCCGACCAGCGCCCGCTTCAGCGAACCGCCGCCGTTGACGACCAGCACGGCGCCCTGACCGGGGCGCTCCAGCGTCTGACGGACCAGGGCGTTGTCGTCCAGCACGCTGAGGGTTCGGATGGGGCCGTGAAAGGCGGGGACCTTGCCGAAGCTGCGGAAGGAAACCTGACAGACCTTCACCGCATCAGGATGGGCGTCGCAGAGGTCGGCGGTGGCGAAGGTCATGGGGGGGCTCCGTGGGTTCGGAAACACTCTGCCTGCGGGCAAGGGAGGGAAACAAGTCGGTTGCGTCGGGAAACCGGGTTTGACGGGAGGGGCTCAACCGCGGCTATCCGTTGACTGTCGCGGCTTGGGGCCAAAGCACTGGATCCCGGCGTCCGCCGGGATGAGCGGGAGGCTGGCAGGCGCTGAACAAAAAAGAGGCCCGCCCGAAGCAGGTCGGGCGGGCCGATCTCCGTCCGACCGGCCGCGCGGGGTCGGTAGGCGGGTCGCGCGGCGGCGAACGGAGAAGCTCTGGCCGTCAGGACGGGCCCCTTGCCTCCCGCCGTCATCTCCGGGCCTGGCCCAAGGATCGGATTGTCTGTGCGATCCCGGCGAAAAAGGATTGGGCGTGCTGCCCGGCTGGATCCTCGGGTCAGGCCCGAGGATGACGGCGGTTGGGTGGTGGGTGGATTAGCCCTCGAGGTCCTGGCCCTCGTCGGGTTCGGGGGCGCCCAGCATGTCGTCGGCGATCTTGGCCGTGGACTGGCGGACGGCCTTTTCGATGGCGAGGGCCATGTCGGGGTTGTTCTTCAGGAACTCCTTGGCGTTCTCGCGGCCCTGACCGATGCGGGTGGAGTCGTAGGAGAACCAGGAGCCGGACTTCTCGATGATGTTGGCCTTGACCCCCAGATCGATGATCTCGCCGATCTTGGAGATGCCTTCGCCGTACATGATGTCGAAGATGACCTCGCGGAACGGCGGGGCGACTTTGTTCTTGACCACCTTGACGCGGGTGGTGTTGCCGACCACCTCGTCGCGGTTCTTGATCGCGCCGGTGCGACGGATGTCGAGGCGGACCGAGGCGTAGAACTTCAGCGCATTGCCGCCCGTCGTCGTTTCCGGCGAGCCGTACATGACGCCGATCTTGTGACGGATCTGGTTGATGAACAGGACGATGCACTTGGACTTGGAGATGGAGGCCGTCAGCTTGCGCAGGGCCTGCGACATCAGACGGGCCTGAAGGCCGGGCAGGCTGTCGCCCATCTCGCCCTCGATTTCTGCGCGCGGCGTCAGGGCTGCGACCGAGTCGACCACCACGATGTCCACGGCGCCCGAGCGCACCAGGGTGTCGACGATCTCCAGCGCCTGCTCGCCCGCGTCGGGCTGCGACACCAGCAGGTCGTCGAGGTTGACGCCCAGTTTTTGCGCATAAACGGGATCGAGCGCGTGTTCGGCGTCGACGAAGGCGGCCACGCCGCCCTTCTTCTGGACCTCGGCCACGGTGTGCAGGGCCAGGGTCGTCTTGCCCGAGGATTCGGGGCCGAACACCTCGATCACCCGGCCGACCGGCAGGCCGCCGATGCCGAGCGCCAGATCGAGGCCCAGAGAGCCGGTCGAGACGCTTTCGATCTCGGCCACCTGTCCGGCCTTGCCCAGTTTCATGACCGAGCCCTTGCCGAAAGCGCGATCGATCTGCGCGATCGCCGCCTCAAGAGCGCGTTGTTTGTCGCCGTCTTCTTTACCCACGAGCTTCAGTGCCGCCTGTGACATTGGTTTTCTCTCCCTTGCCATGATTCCCATCTGACTTCGGGAGAGACCCGCCACGGACCCGCTCCCTCGTTGAGCCGGACTATGGACACGGTTTGTTCATGTTCGCAAGATGTTCTCGTGAACTGAACGAGAACATTTATCGATATGCGACCGGATTTGACGTATGAGTGCGGCGGGTTCAGCCGTCGGCGGCGCAGCCGGTGGCGGTGCGGAACATCAGGATGATGGCTTCGTCGACCGGCAGGGCGTCGCTGACCGTGGCCTGGACGATGGAGCCGGACCACAGGGCGTGCATGGCGATGGACATCTGCAGCGGCGATATGATCGGCTTCAGCCCGTGGTGATCGATCAGCTTGGCGATCACCTGGGCGAACTGCTTGTGATACTGGGCCTTCACCCGGTCGAAATGTCCGGCGAAGCCGGGGTCGCGCCGGGCGTGCAGGTGAAGTTCGATGGCCAGCAGCGACAGGACCGGCCGCTGCGCCAGTTCGGCCAGTCGACCGGCGATGGCGCGCAGGCTGTCCTCCAGCGAGCGGTCGCTGTGCTGATCGACGACGCCGTCCAGCACGGCGATGATCTCGGCCATATAGCCCTCCATCAGGGCCAGCAGCAGCTCGTCCTTGGAGGCGAAGTTGGAATAGAAGGCGCCTTGCGAAAACCCGGCGCGTTCGCAGACGCCGCGGATCGAGGCCGCCGCCACCCCGCCTTCGGCGACGATATGGAAGGCGGCCTCCAGCAGCCGGGCGCGGGTGTCCTGTTGCATCTCGCGGCGTGAACGCCGTTTCTGCTCTCCCGGCCCGGTCGTCATGGCTGTCCTTTGCTATTTCCTGGCGCGTTTGGCGCGCAGGCTGGTCTTCAAGTCGTCATACCAGTCCTGAGCGGTTTTCAGGGCCTGGCCGCCCTTGCCGAACAGACTGCCCAGTTCGTCGTCGAACCGCGCCTTGAGCGTGGTCTCCTGCTCGGGAATCGGCGGCAGGATATGGGCGAAATAG
Organism: Brevundimonas diminuta; assembly: GCF_039673845.1. GTDB lineage: Bacteria > Pseudomonadota > Alphaproteobacteria > Caulobacterales > Caulobacteraceae > Brevundimonas > Brevundimonas diminuta_E. The sequence continues at coordinate 143,823 of NZ_JBDJMK010000002.1, forward strand.
GTCTTGTCCAACAGGCGGTGCAGCAGGCGCTCGCCAGGGAAGGGCTCGTTGTTGCTGAGGGCGCGGGCGGCCTTCAGCATGGTGCGCAGGTCGTATTGCGTCGGCGCGATGTCGGGAACCTGCTTGGGCAGGCCCAGCAGGCTGTAGACGGCGACCCGCGCGGTGCGGACCGAGCTTTCCATAGTGAAGACCACATCATTGTGGGTTTCGACGAACTGGCCGACCAGCGCCAGATTGGTGCAGCCTTCGGGCACGACGGCGGGGCGGTCTCCGGCGGCGCGCGGCATGAACTGGGCGGTGATATAGGGCATCAGCGCCGTGCGCACCTTGGTGTTGGCGACGACCGCGTCCAGCTGGTCGACGATGCCCAGATGGTGGCACAGTTCGGCCAGGATCTCGCGGCCGGTGCAGGCGGGCATCGGCTTCTTCACATGGTCGCCGTCCTTGTCCATCAGCAGGGCGTAGACCCACAGCACCAGCACGTCGTCAGGCTGGTCGGGGAAGTGCGGCTGACGGTTGGCGGTGAAGCTCAACACCCAGCTGGAGTCGGTGAAGGTGATCACCCCGCCGGTGACGGTGCGGCCGCTGTAGGGGTCGTTGACGGACAGCTCCTTCAGCTTTTCGACCAGCGGCGAGGCCCGGCACGTCAGGGTCGCGGATTCCCACATCGACCGGTCGACATCGCCGTAGAACTTCTCGGGCCTGCCGAAGATCGGCGACGCCTTGGCCAGGTTGCGCCACAGGGCCCAGTCGCTGTCCTCGCCCGGCGTCAGCGCGCTGCGGTCCAGTTCGGGGACGGTGTCCATGTCGCCATAGACGGTGCCTTCGGTCATCGATCCCGTCAGGGCGAAGACGAGATCGCGCGGGCCGACGGCGATGACGTCTTCGCGGCCGTCCGTGCGGCAGCGGATGGCGGTGACGGTGCGCTTGCCGTCCGCGTGGGTCATATCGAGGTCGTGGACGCGGGTGTTGAACCGCACCTGCACCCCCTGTTCGCGCAACATGCGGATCAGCGGCTTAACGAAGCTGTCGAACTGGTTGTATTTGGGGAAGACGAGGGCGGACATGTCGTTCAGACCGTCCAGCGCATCGAGGAAGCGGTGCATGTACAGCTTCATCTCCAACGCGCTGTGCCAGTTCTCGAAGGCGAACATCGAGCGCCAGAAGAACCAGAAATTGCTCTGCAGGAAGCCTTCGCTGAAATAGTCCTCGATGGTGACGTCATCGAGGTCTTCCTTGCGCATCATCAGCAGCTTGAAGGTCTCCCACTGTTCGGACCGCGTCAGGCCCAGGGTGGAAAAGTCCTTGATCCGGCCCTGTTTGTGCATCAGCCGGGCCTTGGAATAGTTGGGGTCGGCGTCGTTCACCAGACGGTATTCGTCCAGCACGCTGTAGCCTTCGGGCAGTTCCAGCGCGGGCACGTCCTGGAACAGGTCCCAGAAGTTGTCGTAGTTCCAGTTCATCTCGCGGCCGCCGCGGACGATGTAGCCCTCTTCGGCGTTGCCGGCGCCGTCCAGCGAGCCGCCCTCGATGTCCAGACTCTCGATGATGGTGATGTTCCCGGCGGGCATCCGACCGTCACGGATCAGGTAGAAGGCCGTCGCCAGACCGGCGATGCCGCTGCCGATCACATAGGCCTTGCGGTCTTCGATCCCGTCCGTCGGCAGGGGTTTGTTGCGCACATAGGCGCCGACCATGTCGGGCGGGGGCACGGTGTTGTCGGTCGTATTGCTCCAGTATTCGCGGCCCGCATCCGGTTGCGGGTCCAGCGTCACGCGGGTGTCGGCGAAGGGGGCTTTGGTCACGACGATTCCTTGTCTTGCCGGGATGACAGCCGGGATGGCGTCAGGGGAACGGCGTTCAGCCTATGCCTCTGCATTCAGGTGTCAAATGATATTCTAATATCATTTGATATGTCATTATGTCGCAGCTGCAGCGGGAGAACAGAGCGCGGCGGACTGGCGCAAAACGGATTTGCGGGCGGTGCAGTGATCCAATGGTCAAGCTGTGCGTTAATTACGCATGACTGACATGATTGAAGCCGCGCCCGCGCCCCCGGCCAAGCCCGCCGTCCTGACCATCCGCAACGCCCGTCTGGGCGATGTGGCGGGGATCAACGCCCTTGTGGAGCGGGTCTATAAGGACATGCCGCCCTATACGCCGGGGATGCTGCGCGGGCAGATCGCCGCCTATCCCGACGGGCAGTTCGTGGTCGAGTTCGAGGGCGAGATCGTCGGCTACGCCGCCAGCTTCCGCATCGACGAAAAATCGGCCATGGGGCCGCATAGCTGGGATCAGATCACCGGCGGCGGCTATGCGGCGCGGCACGATCCGGCGGGCGAATGGCTGTATGGGATGGAGGTCTGCGTCGACCCGACGCGGCGTCGTCTGCGCATCGGCCAGCGGCTGTATGACGCCCGGCGCGACCTGTGCGAGGCGCAGAACCTGAAGGGCGTCGTCTTTGGCGGGCGGATGCCGGGGCTGGCGCGCAGGCGCTCGGCCTATCCGGACCCGAACGCCTATGTCGAGGCGGTGCGCGACTGCAAGGTCAAGGACCCGATCATGGCCTTTCACCAGCGGTCTGGGTTCGAACCGGCGGGGGTGCTGCTGAACTATCTGCCGTCGGACAAGGCGTCGCTGGGCCATGCGGCGCGCTGGGTCTGGCGCAACCCATATCACGTCGAGGCGACCGGCAAGGGCGCGGCCTTTGCGGTCAAGGAGACGGTGCGCGTCGCCACCGTCCAGCTGCAGATGCGCAAGGTCGAGAGCTTCCGCGAGTTCATGGACAACGTCGAATATTTCGTCGACGTGGTGTCGGATTACCGCGCCGACTTCGTGGTCTTCCCCGAGCTGTTCACGCTTCAGCTGCTGTCGCTGGAGACGAAGAAGCTGACGCCTGCGGAATCGATCGAGGCCCTGACCCGCTATACGCCGCGCTTCGTCGAGGCGATGCGCGAGCTGGCGGTCGGCTACAACGTCAACATCATCGGCGGCTCGCACCCGACGCGGACCGAGGACGGCGAGATCCAGAATGTCGCCTATGTCTTCCTGCGCGACGGTTCGGTGCATGAGCAGGAGAAGATCCATCCGACCCCGAACGAGCGGCACTGGTGGAACATCAAGGGCGGCGACCGCGTCCACGCCATCCCCACCGACTGCGGGCCGATCGGGGTGATGATCTGCTACGATTCCGAGTTCCCGGAACTGGCGCGGCGTCTGGCGGACGAGGGGGCGCGCATCCTGTTCACCCCCTTCTGCACCGACAACCGGCAGGGGTATCTGCGGGTGCGCTACTGCTCTCAGGCGCGGGCGATCGAGAACCAGTGCTACGTCGTCCTGTCGGGCAATGTCGGCAACCTGCCCAATGTCGAGAACATGGACATCCAGTATGCGCAGTCGTGCATCCTGACGCCTTGCGACTTCCCCTTCGCGCGCGATGGCGTGGCGGCCGAGGCCAGCGAGAACGTCGAGACGGTCACGGTGGCGGATCTGGACCTGTCCGATCTGGCCTGGGCCAAGGCGCAGGGCACGGTGCGGAACCTGCGGGATCGCCGGTTTGATCTGTACAAGACGGTGTGGACGGACGGGGGGTGATCTTACCCCCGCTCATCCCGGCGGACGCCGGGACCCAGTGAGAGCCGCGCGCACAGGGCTTGCATATTCAGGACGCGCGGTTGGGGCCAAAGCACTGGGCCCCGGCGTCCGCCGGGGTGAGCGGGCATTTCGTGACCTGCCTTCTATTCCGGCCGTCTTGCCGGGCTGTCCCGGAAGCGAGGCGCGGGGGCGGGCTGCATCACGCCCTGGGCGGCGACGAAGGCGTCGCGGGCGCGGTTGTGGGGGTGGTCGGGCGCCTCGGTCATGGACAGGACGGGGGCGACGCAGGCTCCTTGCGCGTCGGGATCATTGCACCAGTCGTCGCGGGTGCGGGTGCGGAAGACGGCGGCCAGCCTGTCTTTCAGCATGGGCCACTGGGCCGGATCGAAGGGCATGGCGAAGTCGGGATCGCCGCCCAGTCCCGTCAGCCGCATCAGGGCGATGTAGAAGGCAGGTTCGATGGCGCCGACGGCGACGTATTTGCCGTCCTTCGTCTCATAGACCTCATAGAATGGCGCGCCGGTGTCGAGCAGGTTGACGCCGCGCTCGTCGCGCCAGGTCAAGCTGGGCGGCAGGGGCGCGGGCAGGGTCTGGCGGAAGCCCCAGATCATGCTCATCAGCAGGGAAGAGCCGTCGGTCATGGCGCAGTCGATCACGTCGCCGCGTCCGGTGCGCTGGGCCTTCAGCAGACCGGCGACCATGCCGAAGGCCAGCAACATGCCTCCGCCGCCGAAGTCGCCGACCATGTTGATCGGCGGGGTCGGCTTCTCGCCCGCCCGGCCGAAGGCGTGCAGGGCGCCGGAGACGGCGATGTAGTCGATGTCGTGGCCCGGCGCCGGGGCCAGCGGCCCGTCCTGACCCCAGCCGGTCATGCGGCCGTAGACGAGGCGCGGATTGTCGGCCAGCAGCGTGTCGGGGCCGAGGCCGAGGCGCTCCATCACGCCGGGACGAAAGCCCTCGATCAGGCCGTCGGCGGTGCGGGCCAGATCGCGGATCAGGGCGGCGCCCTCGGGCGTTTTCAGGTCGGCCTCAACCAGTCGGGCGCGGCTGCGGTTCAGGGGATCGCGCGGATCGGGCGCGGCGCCGGGGCGGTGGACCAGTACGACCTCCGCCCCGTGATCGGCCAGCATCATGCCGCAGAAGGGGGCGGGGCCGATGCCGCCGATTTCGATGATGGTCAGGCCGTCGAGGGTTCCGCTCATGACCGCCACTGAAGCCGAGGCGGGTGGCCCCGTCCAGCCTTGGCGAATAAGCCTTGAACTGAACGAAGCCGCCTCTCCGGGGGGGAGCTTGTCGAAAGCCCTCCCCCTCGATGGGGGAGGGGTGGGGGGGGTGTCGGCAGACGGTCGCCGATGAGGCGGTGGAGACGCCGCGTCTCATGCGGGCGGACAGCGCCGTCGCGTCCTCACCCCCATCCCCGGCCCTTCCCCCATCGAGGGGGAAGGGGATTTACGCCGCCCGGTTCTTCACCAGATCATCCACGACCGATGGATCGGCCAGCGTCGAGGTGTCGCCCAGTGCGCCGAGTTCATTCTCGGCGATCTTTCTCAAAATCCGCCGCATGATCTTGCCCGAGCGGGTCTTGGGCAGGCCCGGCGCCCACTGGATCACGTCGGGGGCGGCGATGGGGCCGATCTCTTCGCGGACCTGGGCGATCAGGGCCTTGCGCAGGGCGTCGCTGGGCTCGATCCCCTTGTTCAGGGTGACATAGGCGTAGATGCCCTGACCCTTGATATCGTGGGGGAAGCCGACGACGGCGGCCTCGGCCACATCGTCGTGCAGGACCAGCGCGCTCTCGACCTCGGCCGTGCCCATGCGGTGACCCGAGACGTTGATGACGTCATCGACCCGGCCGGTGATCCAGTAGTCGCCGTCCGCATCGCGGCGGCAGCCGTCGCCGGTGAAATACTTGCCCGGATAGGTCGAGAAATAGGTGTCGAAGAAGCGCTGGTCGTCGCCATAGACGGTGCGCATCTGGCCCGGCCAGCTGTCGGTGATGCACAGATTGCCCTCGGTCGCGCCGTCCAGCACGCCGCCCTCGGCGTCGACGATCTGGAGCTCGACGCCGGGCAGGGGCTTGGTCGCCGAGCCGGGCTTCAGATCCGTGGCGCCGGGCAGGGGCGAGATCAGGGCGCCGCCCGTCTCGGTCTGCCACCAGGTGTCGACAATGGGCAGGCGACCTTCGCCGACGACCTCATGATACCAGCGCCAGGCCTCGGGGTTGATCGGCTCGCCGACGGTGCCCAGCAGGCGCAGGGACTTGCGGCTGGACGCCTTCACCGGGGCGTCGCCCTCGCGCATCAGGGCGCGCAGGGCCGTGGGCGCGGTGTAGAAGATGTTGACCTGATGCTTGTCCACCACCTCCCAGAAACGGCTGACGGTAGGATAGTTGGGCACGCCTTCGAACATCAGGCTGGTCGCCGCATTGGCCAGGGCGCCGTAGACGACATAGGTGTGGCCCGTGACCCAGCCCACGTCGGCGGTGCACCAGAAGACCTCGCCGGGGCGATAGTCGAACACCAGTTCATGCGTATAGCTGGCCCAGAACAGATAGCCGCCGGTGGTGTGCAGCACGCCCTTGGGTTTGCCGGTCGAGCCGGAGGTGTAGAGGATGAACAGCGGGTCCTCGGCGTTCATCGGCTCGGGCGCGCAGTCGGGCGAGGCCTTGGCCGTCTCGACTTCCCAGTCCAGATCGCGGCCCTCGACGAAGGGCACGTCCGCGCCGGTGTGGCGCAGGACCACGACGGTCTTCACGCCCGCGACCTTTTCCAGCGCCTTGTCGACATTGGCCTTCAGCGGCACGCGCTTGCCCGCGCGGCAGCCTTCGTCGGCGGTGATGACGAACGCAGATTCGCAGTCTTCGATCCGCCCGGCGATGCTGTCGGGCGAGAAGCCGCCGAAGATGACCGAATGCACCGCGCCGATGCGGGCGCAGGCCAGCATGGCGTAGGCGGCTTCCGGGATCATCGGCAGATAGATGGTGACGCGGTCGCCCTTCTTGACGCCGTTGGCTTTGAGCACATTGGCCAGACGGCAGACGCGGTCGTGAAGCTGGCCGAAGGTGACGGCTTCGCTGTCGGTCGGTTCGTCGCCTTCCCAGAGGATGGCGATCTCGTCCCTGCGGGCGGGCAGGTGGCGGTCGATGCAGTTGACCGAGACGTTCAGCACTCCGTCCTCGAACCAGCGGATGCGGAAGTCTTCCTTCTTGAAGGAGACGTCCTTGATCCTGGTCGGGAAGGTCATCCAGTCCAGCCGCTCGGCCTGCGTGGCCCAGAAGGCGTCGGGGGTCTCACGCGCCTGCATCCGGGCCGCTTCATAGCCGGCGCGGTCCATGTGGGCGCGGGCGGCCAGTTCGGCGGGGACGGGATAGATTTCCGGATCAGACACGCGTTTTTCCTCCAGGGTCTTTTATTTGTTCGGCCTTAAAAGCCGTATTTCACGAACAGGATCAGACGGGTCATGTCGCCGTCCAGTCCTGACTCGAGTTTGCGATCAGCGAACATCACCTCGGCGCCGACATCAAACGCCGCAACCGGCGACCAGATCAGATTGGCGTGAAGGCTCTGGGCCGAGCGGTTGACGCCGAGGCCGGTCAGGGCCGTGTCGTTGTCCACCTTCTGCGCCGACCAGATCAGACTGGAGCGCCAGCCCGGCGCCCAGACGTGGCGATAGGCGGCGAAGCCTGCGATCACGCCGATGGCCTCCAACTCGCCCGAGGCGTCCAGCACGGCGTCGTTGGAGAAGTTCAGCCCGACATAGCGGCCGATGCCTTCGCCGCCCGACAGCATCAGGCGGACATCGTCCTGCGCCCCGACCTTGAACAGGGCCGAGGCCGACAGGCCCCAGCCGGTTGCGGTGGAATCGATGCTGGTCGCCGGGTCCTGATACTTCAGCTGGCGCAGCAGGCCGGACAGCTGCACCGCGCCCCAGGGACGGCTCAGGCCATAGCGGGCGGTCAGGTCAGGCAGGCTGTTGTCGTCGGCGATGATGCGGGCGCCGCCGCCGAAGGGGGTGACGGTGGTCTCGGGGTTCTCCAGCGCGATGGAGAAGGGGCCGCGCGTATAACGGACCTGGGCCTGACGGGCGAAGACCGTGCCCTCGGCCGCGCCGACGAAGTCCGCCGATTCCGGCAGGACGGCGGTGTTCTGGAAGTTGGTCCACTCCTGACCGATCAGCCAGTTGTCGATGGTGACGAAGGCGCGGCGCAGGGCGGGGTTCGAGCCGCTGGTCGTGCGCTGGTCGCCTGAGCCGGGCAGGGTCTGGAAGTCCATCTCCAGCCGCGTGCCGATCTTGTGGCCGCCGACCACGCCGTCGGTGGTCAGCCAGAACCGGGTCTGGCGGGCGTTGAAGTCGGTCGCGACATCCTCGCTGTCGCCGCCGACCGGAATGGAGCCGGGCAGGTGATAGTCGCGCAACAGGTCGCCGTTGGCGGGGTCGCCGCCGGAATATTTCGACGCCATGAAGTCGGTCTTGATGAAGCCGCCGAACTTCACCGTGTGGTCGCCGATGCGGAAGCCTTCCTCGCGCGGGGCGTCGGAAACGGGCGTCGGCGCCAGAGGCGGGGCGAGCGCAGGCACGGGCGCCGGACGCGCCTCGAGGCGGACGATGTCCTGCGCCATGACCTGATTTTGCGAGGCCTGCTGCGTTCGGGCGGCGGCGACTTCGGATTTCAGGCTGTTCAGCTCGGCTTCGAGCTGGGCGATACGGGCTTCCAGTGCGGCGCTGGCGTCTTGAGCCAGTGCGGCGCCGGGGACAAGCAGCAACGCGGCCGCAGCCACGCCGCCGAACAAACGGCAGCTTCCCATGCGTGGTCCTCCCAGACCGTTGTTCCGAGCCTGTCTGTCGCAGGCCTCAGGACGCCAGCATTCCGCGCGGTCAGGGTTTGCGGCCATTAGCCATTCGTCTAGTTTCGACCAAAGTCGAGGCGCGGCATGGTGTCGTCGCGACGCGGCCGACGAAACAAGGACCGCGCGTGGGAAGGACCCTCATGGATCGCATCGTCGTCGCCGACGACCACCCCCTGTTTCGCGCGGCCCTGACCTCGGCCGTCGAAAAGGCGTCCGCGGGCGCTGAGATCGTCGAATGCGCCAGCCTGTCCGAGGCGCAGGCGGCCCTGGGCGCGGGGCCGGTGGACCTGCTGTTGTTGGATCTGAAGCTGTCGGATGTGGACGGCATGACGGGCCTGACCCTGATCCGCGCCGATCATCCGGCCGTGCCGGTCGCCGTCGTCTCGGCCAGCGAGGAGGCGCCGACCATCCGCCGCGTGCTGTCGCTGGGGGCGGCGGGCTTCATCCCCAAATCGGCCGCCCTGCCGACCATGGTCGAAGCCATCAACGCCATCCTCGACGGCGAGACATGGGCGCCCGAGGTCGAGGCGGCGGGCGAGGAAGAGGCCGACCTTCAGGCGCGTATCGCCAGCCTGACGCCGTCGCAGCTGCGGATTCTGGAGGGGCTGAAGGTCGGGCGGCTGAACAAGCAGATCGCCTTTGACCTCGGCGTCACCGAGGCGACGATCAAGGCGCACCTGACCAGCGTCTTCCGCAAGCTGGGCGTGCAGAACCGGACGCAGGCGGTGATCCTGGCGCAGTCGGTGGATATTTGAGCCATTTCTCCCTCCCCTTCATGGGGAGGGTGGCTGAGGCCGTGAGGCCGAAGTCGGGTGGGGCGGCTTGGTGGTCAGATGCCGAAGCCAGGATCGCTTGGCCCTCCCCACCCGGTCTCCGCTTCGCTTCGACCACCCTCCCCATGAAGGGGAGGGAGAAGGGTCAGCTGCGTAGAAACGCCTTCAGCGCCGCTGGTTTGACCGGTTTCGCCAGCAGGATCGCGCCAGCCGCGCCCGCCTTCTCCTTCAGCCCGTCGCGGGTGTCGGCCGTCACCAGCGCAATCCGCCGGACCCCTTGCGCGCGCAGCCAGTCGATGGCGGCCAGTCCGTCCGGCTCGTCATCGCCCAGATGCAGATCGACCAGCGCCGCGTCGAACGGACCGGCGGCCGCGCGCGCCTCGGCCACCGAGCGGGCCGTTACGGCCTGCGCGCCCCAGCGGTCCAGCAGGGCCGTCAGGGCGTCGAGGATGGCGGGCTCGTTGTCCACGCACAGCACCCGCAGGCCCGACAGCGGCAGGCGGCGCTCGTCGGTCACGGCTTCCGGCTCGAGGCGGGCCTCCGCGCGGGGGACGGCGACGCGGAAAGTCGTGCCGCGCCCGACCCGCGAGGCCAGCGACAGCGGGTGGCCCAGCAGGTCCGACAGCTTGTGCACAATGGCCAGCCCCAGCCCTGCGCCCGGCTCGTCCACCGGGGCGCCGGGCAGGCGGACGAACTCGCCGAAGACGGCCTGCCGGTCGGCCTCGGCGATGCCGCGCCCGGTGTCGCAGACCAGAATCCGCACCTGCGCGCCGTCGCGCCGGGCGCCGATCAGAACCCGGCCTTGATCGGTGTAGCGGATGGCGTTGCCGACCAGATTCTGCAGCATGGAGCGCAGCAGGTCGCGGTCCGAGGCGATCCACAGGCCGGACGGCGCCACCGTCAGCGTCAGCCCCTTGGCGCGGGCGACGGGGGCGAACTCGCGCGCCAGTTCGTCGAACAGCCCGCCCAGCGACAGCGGCGCCACGGCGGGCTGGACCCCGCCCGCCTCCAGCTTGGACAGGTTCAGCAGGGCGGTCAGCAGACGGTGGGCGCTGTCGATGGCGCGGTCGGCGTTGACGGCCAGACCGCGCGCGGCCGATCCGGCCAGATCGGCGTCTTCCCGCAGGGCGGCGATGAACAGACGCGCGGCGTGCAGCGGTTGCAGCAGGTCATGGCTGGCGGCGGCCAGGAAGCGGGTCTTGGAGGCGGTGGCGTCCTCGGCCAGACGGCGGGCCTCTTCCAGCCGTTCGGTGCGGTCGGCGACGCGGGCCTCCAGCCGCTCATTGGCCTCTTCCAGATCGCGCGCGGCGCGGCGCAGGGCGGTGATGTCGGTGTAGCTGGTGGCGTAGCCGCCGCCGGGGATGGGCGCGCCGGACGACCGTAGAATTCGGCCGTCGGGCTGTTCACGCTCATGGTCGTGGGGGATGCGGCGGGCCAGCGCCTCCAGCCGCCGCTCGACCCAGCTGTCGATCTCATGATCGGGCACGCCTGCCTCGCCGCGCTCGGCGTTCAGGCGGTAGACGGCGGCGATGGGCAGGCCGACGTGGACGAAGCCTGCGGGCACGTCGAACATCTCGACATAGCGGCGGTTCCAGGCGGTCAGGCGCAGGTCTTCGTCGACGACGCTGACGCCCTGGTCGATGTTGTCCAGCGTGGTCTGCAGCAGGTCGCGGTTGAACTGGACGGCTTGGGACGCCTCGTCGAGCATACGCACCACGTCTTCGGGCGCGCGTCCGCCTGCGGCCAGGGCGGCGGACAGGACGCGGCGGGCGGCGGCGGCGCCGACGGCTCCTGCCAGCATCCGCTCGGCCGCGCGGGCCAGGGTTGCGTCCGCGGGGTCGGCGTCTCTGAGCCTGATGTCGGTTTCGCGCGCCCAGGCGGCGAAGGCGCGCTCGGCCCGCTCGTCGCCGATGAAGCGGGCGACCAGGGCGCGCAGGTCGCCGACCGAGGCCCCGGCCGAGCCGCCGCGCCCTTCCATCCAGTCGGGGCCGAGCCGGTCGACGAAGGCGCGGGCCTGCACCCGGTCGATCAGGCGCGGCGGCCGCGCGCGCGAGACCACGACAAAGACGCCGAGGTTCAACGACAGGCTGAGGAAGACGCCCGCCGCAAACGGGTCTTCCAGCCCCAGCATGGCGGGAACGTTCAGGCCGAAGTCCGGCGCGAACTGCGGCCCCGCCAGCATGACGGCCCAGACCGCCATCCCCGCTGCCAGCCCGGCCAGCGCCCCGCTGGCCCTCCCCCCGCGCCACAGTACCGCCCCGAACAGCGACGGCGCCAGCTGGGCCATGGCGGCGAAGGACACCAGGCCGATGGCCGCCAGACCGCTGGTCCGGTCCATCGCCAGATAATAGAGCCACGCCAGCAGCAAAAGGCCGACAATGGCCAGACGGCGGATGTTCAGCAGGGTCCGCGCCATGTCCGGCGGGACGGCGCCGCCGCGTCGTCCGGCGCCCATCAGCGGCAGCACCAGATTGTTGGACACCATGGCCGACAGGGCCACGGCCTCGACGATGACCATGGCGGTGGCGGCCGAGAAGCCGCCGACGAAGACGACGGAGGTCAGCAGGCTGTGGCCCGCGCCGAACGGCAGGGCCAGCACCAGCAGGTCGGGGTTGGTCTGGGGCGTGAACAGTCCGCCCGCCGCCACCAGCGGCAGCACCGCCAGGGTGGTCAGGATCAGATACAGCGGGAAAATCCAGCGCGCGCGCCGCACCTGCGCCGGATCGCCGCCCTCGACGAAGGCGACGTGGAACTGACGCGGCAGGCAGAAGATGGCCAGCGTCGCCACCAGGGTGATGGCCATGAAGCGGGCGTCGATCTCGGGCCATCTTCCCAGCTGGCCCAGACTGTCGGTCACGGCCTGACGCGACGGGGAGGCGGACAGCAGCAGGACGGCGAAGACGGTGACAGCCAGCAGGGCGGCCAGCTTGACGATCGACTCGATGCCGATGGCCTGGATCAGGCCGCGGTTGTGTTCGGTCAGGTCGGGCCTGCGCGCGCCGAACAGGATGGCGAACCCGGCCAGCACCGCCGCCATGACCAGCACGGTCAGGCTGCCGGACCCGGCGACGGGGGTGCCCGCCGCAATCAGCTCGCCCGCCATCGACAGGGACTTGAGCTGAAGCGCGATGTAGGGGACCGAGCCGAGGATGGCGACGCCCGCCACCGCCGCACCCAGCGCCGGGCTCTTGCCGTAGCGCGACGAGATGAAGTCGGCCATCGAGCCGACGTTCTCGCGCCGGGCGGCCGAGGCGATGCGCCGCCACAGCGGCAGCAGCAGGGTCAGCCCCAGGATCGGCCCGGCGTAGATGGGCAGATACTCCCACCCGTCGCGCGCCGCCGTGCCCACGGCGCCGTAATAGGTCCAGGAGGTGCAGTAGATGGCCAGCGACAGCGCATAGAGCGACGGCCCCGGCATCCCGCGCCGCGCCTTGATCTGCGGCCGCTCGTACCACCAGGCGACGCCGAACAGGGCGGCCATGTAGATGGCTGTCAGGGCCAGGGTGGCGAGGCTGAACATGGACGTCATCTGGGCCGGGCGCGATCGCGCGGGCAAGTGAAAAAGAGGGCGGCCAGGCCGAAGCCGGACCGCCCGCAGGTTGGCGAAAAGTTCGCAACCTTCTCCCTCCCCTTCATGGGGAGGGTGGTCGCAGCGAAGCGGAGACCGGGTGGGGAGGGCCGGGTGATGAGGGGCTCGGCGTCTCTGGCTGGTGTCGGCGCTTGAACAGCCAGGCCGCCCCCACCCGGCCTCGCCCTGTCGGGCTCAGCCACCCTCCCCCGGGACGGGGAGGGAGAGGCGCGCGTCTTAGTCGTGGATGTTCACGTCCTTGCCCTCCTTCACGAAGAGGACGCCGACGATCAGGGTCAGCACGGCGATGGCGATCGGATACCACAGGCCGTAGTAGATATTGCCCGTGGCCGCGACCATGGCGAAGGCCGTGGTCGGCAGGAAGCCGCCGAACCAGCCGTTGCCGATGTGATAGGGCAGGGACATGGAGGTGTAGCGCACCTTGGTCGGGAACATCTCGACCAGGGCGGCGGCGATCGGGCCGTAGACCATGGTCACATACAGCACCAGCAGGAACAGGATGCCGATCACCAGCGGTTTGTTGACCAGGGCGCTGTCGGCCTTGGCCGGGTATCCGGCCTCGGTCAGGGCGGCGGTCAGGCCGGCGTCCCAGGTCTTCTTCTGCGCATCGAAGTCGGCCTTGGGCATGACCTTGCCGTTGAAGCTGTCGACCACCCGGTCGCCGATGCGCACCTGGGCCACGGTTCCGGCGGGAGCGGCTTCGTTGACATAGGTGACGCCCGCCTTGGCCAGATGGGTCTTGGCGATGTCGCATGAGCTGTTGAAGACGGTCTTGCCGACGGGATCGAACTGGAAGTGGCAGTCGGCCGGATCGGCGATCACCGTCACCGGCGACTCGGCCACGGCGGCGGCCAGACGCGGGTTGGCCGCGCCGGTCAGGGCGTTGAACAGCGGGAAGTAGGTCAAGGCGGCCAGCAGACAGCCCAGCAGGATGATCGGCTTGCGCCCCACCTTGTCGGACAGCCAGCCGAAGAAGACGAAGAAGGGCGTCGCCAGCGCCAGAGCCGCCGCGATCAGGATGTTGGCCAGAGAGGGATCGACCTTCAGCGTCTTCTCGAGGAAGAACAGGGCGTAGAACTGGCCCGTGTACCAGACCACGGCCTGACCGGCCGCCAGACCGAACAGGGCGATCAGCACCAGCTTCAGGTTCTGCCACTTCAGGAAGCTGTCCTTCAGCGGGGTGGTCGAGCCCTTGCCCTCGGCCTTCATGCGCTTGAACGCCGGGCTTTCCGACAGTTTCAGGCGGATCCACAGGGACACGCCCAGCAGCAGGATCGAGACGAGGAAGGGAATGCGCCAGCCCCATTCGACGAAGGCTTCCTCGCCGACGAAGAAGCGCACGCCTAGGATCACCATCAGGCTGAGCAGCAGGCCCACGGTGGCGGTGATCTGGATGAAGGAGGTGTAGAAGCCGCGCTTGCCGTGCGGGGCGTGCTCGGCGACGTAGGTGGCGGCGCCGCCGTATTCGCCGCCCAGCGCCAGACCCTGAATCAAACGCATCAGCACCAGGATGATCGGGGCGGCGATGCCGATGGCGGCGTAGGGCGGCAACAGGCCGACCACAAAGGTCGAAATGCCCATCAGCAGCATGGTCACCAGGAAGGTGTTCTTGCGTCCCCACAGGTCGCCCATGCGGCCGAAGACGATGGCCCCGAACGGGCGCACCGCGAAACCGGCGGCGAAGGCCATCAGGGCGAAGATGAAACCGGTTGTCTCGTTCACGCCCGAGAAGAACTGGGCGGAGATGATCGCGGCCAGAGAGCCGTAAAGATAGAAGTCGTACCATTCGATGACGGTGCCGACGGAGGAGGCGAGAATCACCAGCCGGTCGTTCTTGTCGACCGTGTGCTCGCCGCCGTCCGCCGCACCCATGGTGCGGTCGGTCATGGGCAGTCCCTTCCTGTGCGGCCGCAATGCGCGGCGCGTTTCCCTCGCGCCCGGCGTGCTTTGCGCCGAGCGTCGGAAGGGAGAGTGACAGCAGGAAACGCCGTTTGCGGAGAGCGACCTTGGTCGAATAATCGCGGGGGGCGGATGAGGGCGAGGGGACAGGAATGCGGACCCTCTCCCGGCGGGAGAGGGCTTGAGCGCACGGCGGCGCAGCCGTCGTTCTGGCGCGAAAGGGTGAGGGGCTTGTCCTGTCCGTCGGCGTGAGCCGTCGCAAAACGTCGAGGCGTCTGTCGGTGGGTTAGGTGGATGGTGTAAGCGACGGGCCAAAGCCGTTCACCGCGAACCCTCACCCTTTCGCCTATTCCAATCGCTTCGCTCTTGGAGGCTTAAGCCCTCTCCCATCGGGAGAGGGTCAGAGACCCATGCATAGGTATTTGATCTCCAGATAGTCCTCGATGCCGTGGCTGGAGCCTTCGCGGCCGAGGCCGGACTGCTTGATGCCGCCGAAAGGAGCGACCTCGGTGGAGATCAGGCCGGTGTTGATGCCGATCATCCCCGTCTCCATCGCTTCGGCCACCCGCCAGACGCGGCTCAGGTCGCGGGCGTAGAAATAGCCCGCCAGGCCGAAGATGGTGTCGTTGGCCAGCGCAACGCCTTCCTCTTCCGTCTCGAAGCGGACGACGCCGGAGACGGGGCCGAAGGTTTCTTCGCGGCACATCTGCATGTCCTGGGTCACGCCCGACAGCACCGTCGGCTGGAAGAAGGTGCGGCCGCGCTCGTGGCGTTCGCCGCCGGTCAAAAGGGTCGCGCCCTTGGCCACAGCGTCGGCGACGTGCGCCTCGACCTTCTCCACCGCCTTCTCGTCGATCAGAGGGCCGATCTGGACGCCGTCGTCCAGACCATCGCCGACCTTCAGCGCCTCAGTCGCCTTCGTCAGCTTGGCGACGAATTCGTCATGGACGGCGGCCTGCACATAGAAGCGGTTGGTGCAGACGCAGGTCTGGCCCGCGTTGCGGTATTTGGAGGCGACGGCGCCCGCCACGGCGGCGTCCACATCGGCGTCGTCGAAGACCAGGAAGGGGGCGTTGCCGCCCAGTTCGAGGCTCATCTTCTTGATGGTCTGCGATGACTGCTCCATCAGCAGGCGGCCGATCTCGGTCGAGCCGGTGAAGCTGATCTTGCGCACAGTCTCATTGGAGGTCAGCTCGCCGCCGATGGCCGAGGCCGAGCCGGTGACGACGTTGAACAGGCCGGGCGGCAGGCCCGCCTCTTCGGCCAGAGCGGCCAGCGCCAGCGCCGACAGCGGCGTCTGGCTGGCAGGCTTCAGCACCACCGCGCATCCGGCGGCCAGAGCGGGGCCGACCTTGCGGGTGATCATGGCGGCGGGGAAGTTCCACGGCGTGATGGCCCCCACTACCCCGACCGGCTGGCGCAGCGTCACCAGCCGTTTGGAGGCGTCATGCGTCGGGATGACCTCGCCATAGGTGCGTTTGCCCTCTTCGGCGAACCATTCGATGAAGCTGGCGGCATAGGCGATTTCGCCCCTGGCCTCGGTCAGGCTCTTGCCCTGTTCGCGGGTCAGCAGGCGACCCAGCGCGTCCTGCTCGCTCATCATCAGGTCGAACCAGCGGCGTAAGGTTCGGGCGCGTTCGCCCGCCGTCTTTGCGGCCCACGGCTTCATGGCGGCCTCGGCGGCGGCGATGGCGCGACGGGTCTCAGGGGTGCCCATGTCGGGAACCGTGGCCAGCACCTCGCCGGTCGCGGGGTTGGTTACTTCGATCGTCCCGCCGCCGTCCGCGTCGATCCAGCGGCCGTCGACATAGGCCTGATGGCGCAACAGGCGGACGGGATCGGACATGGGGCGGCTCCTTGAGGGGCAGAAGGGGGCGGGACGCCGGTATAACGCGCCGCGCGGCCGGGGGCTGCACGACCAGACGCCTAGTCGAGCATCAGCCCCATGCGGACCAGGGCCGACAGGCTGTCGGCCTCCATCTTGGACATGACGTTGGCGCGGAAGACCTCGACCGTGCGCGGGCTGATCTTGAGGCGCAGGCCGATCTCCTTGTTGGAGAAGCCGCCGATCAGGGCGTCGAGAACCTGGCGTTCACGCGGGGTCAGGCGGGCGGCGCGTTGTAACGCCTGCTGGCGAACCTGTCGGCGAGCGTCCTGATCATCCAGCCAGGCCAGGCGTTCTTTTACGACAGCGATCAACTGTGCAGGATCAAAGGGCTTTTCAATGAAGTCGATCGCACCGGATTTCATCAACTGTACGGCCATGGAGACGTCGGCATGGCCAGTGATGACGATGACCGGCCAGGATTCCCCCCGGAGTTGGGCCAGTTTCTGAATCACTTCACCGCCGCCGACGCCGGGCATTCGCACATCGGTGATGACGCAGGCTGATGGGTCTTCGGGCAGGGCGGACAGGAAGGTCGTCCCGCTGGAGAAGCCGCAGGCGCGCAGGTTTGCGCTGTCCAGAACCCTGAGCAGGGAGTCGCGAACGGCGGAATCGTCGTCGATGACGAAGACGGGATGGTCGTTCATACGGAAGAGGTCTCCGGGATTCGGGGCAGGGTGAAGAAGAAGGCGGCGCCTCCGAGAGAATCGCTGCGGCCTACGCTCAGGGCGCCGCCGTGCCGCTCGATGATGGAGCGTGTGACGGACAGACCCAGGCCCATGCCGCCGGGTTTGGTGCTGATCATGGGCTCAAACAGACGTTGCTCATGTTCGCCGCGCAGGCCGGGTCCATTGTCCTCGATACTGATCCGATAGCCGTCGGCGACCGCGCGTCCTTTGATCTGCACCAGGGCGTCTTCGCGTCCTGAGGCCGCTTCGACGCCGTTACGGACCAGGTTGACCACGGCTTGTTGGAACTGGATGCGGTCCGCCAGCACCTGATCGCTGTCGGAGATCATGTCGATGTAGATGGCGACGCGTCTGTCCTGCCCGATCCGGGTCAGGATCGGCTTCATGTTGTCGACCATGCTGGCGGCGCGTTCATCGCTCATGGCGCCGGTTTCCAGCGTCAGGAAATCGCGGATGCGGCGGATGATATGGCCGGCGCGGAATAATTGGGCCTGGGCCAGGTCCAGGGTCTTGCGGGCATCGGCGCCGACCGGCCCCACCCTTTCCATTTCCGCACGGCTGGCGTGCAGATAGCTGGTCGCCGCACTAAGCGGTTGGTTGAGTTCATGGGCGAGAGTGGCCGCCATTTCGCCCAGAGAATTAAGACGCCATACCGTGTTCAGCTGGGTGTGCAACTCACGGGCTTGGGCTTCGGCTGCGTGTCGCAAAGTCAGGTCGACGATCCCCAGGGCGACATGGTCCCGTTTGGAGCCCCTTGGAGTCAGGTCGAAATAGATGCCCAGAGGGAAGCTGGAACCGTCAGAGCGTTGAGCTGTCCAGTATCCGGTTTCGTTGTCCAGTACGCCGGAAGCAAGACCGAGCGCGTGGATCGCCGTCATGTCGAAGCCCGAGACGAGTTCGGAGAAATGCCTGCCGCGCGCGTCGTCTTTACTGATCCGGAACATGGTCAGGGCGGTCGCATTCAACCGGGAGATCAAGCCCTCGCGCGTCAGCGTGAAGGCCGGAGTGGCCAGGAAGGCAGCGTTCAACATGGCGTCGCGTGCAGCCAGGTCGCCGGTCAGGTTTGATGTCTGCCGCCAGGCGACGAGCAGGGCCAACGCAGTCGTCAGCGTCATCGACGCCCCAAGGACGGTCAGGATGCGCGCTAAGGAAGGGAACGCCAAGGCTGAGATCAAAGACAACATGGCGCACGTCACGCAGACCAGCGCGATCGCCATTGTAAGCGGGCGACGGCGCGGCGGGGCGCTTATCTTGTTGCCATCTAGCGCTGAGTAAATCGGCCTGTCCTTATTTCCTGTTAGAAGAGTGGAAATTCTGGCTGGTTAATTTCGTTGGGATTCAACGTGAGACTGTAGGTGGTCTTGGCTTTCCCGTGCAAATTTCGATTTTGACAGCTCTTAAGTAAAACATTGTTCTGTTTGCTGATTTTGTGAAAGTAGAACGCTGTTTCGTGGCTGTAACTCATTCAATTGCTGCTCATAATTGTTTCAATCTTACTTTGCCCCGGCGCGCCGTTCATCCTGCTGGAATGAGGAATTTTACGTAGGCGGCAATTTACAATTGTTAATGATGCAGGGTGCAGAGAGAGAGCCTCAGAAGAGAGGTTTGAATGCCTTGGTATCCCGTCGCCCGGCGCCAGAACGGCGCTGTCGCGTTCCCCCGGTCGTTTCAGGAATATCCTGACGCTGTCCTGTCCCTGACGCGGTCGGGCGGCGGCGACTTGGCGCCCCGATCGCCTTTGGGGCGGAGAAGAGCATTGACGCGTCAGGACGCGGTAGACGCCGACGCGCTGCGTCCGCGCTTGAGCCGAACCCTGACTGAAGCCTGTGCGGTCCTGCATCGGCGGTTTGCGACAACGGACGACTGAGCACGGACACAAGACGCATCGGGAGAGATCCCTATCGCGTGTTGGATCGCGCCTGCGGATGACGCACGGCGGGAATGCTCCGGGTCCTTGGATTGAGACCCACGTCGATTCTCAAGAAAATCTTCACAGTGCGGAGTTATGTGAAAGTTATGCTGAGCGATCTCAAGATTGAGCAGAAGCTTATGGCGGCCTTCGCGGTCGTGATCTTGGCTATCGTCGCCATGGGGGTGACGGTCTTCATGCAGGTCAACGCTCTGGATGCGGCGCGTGTCGACCGGGCGCGCGCGGGCGAGGTCCAGCGTGAGGCCGAAAAGGCGCAATTTTACCTGACCCGGCAGGAGGCCAGCTATCGCGGCTTTCTGGTGTCGCGCGACCCCTATTATCTCCAGCGGCTGGAAGAGCACCGCCAGATTTTCAGCAAGAGCCTGGATCGCGTGGCCCAGCTGGATCGCGCCAGCGCCGGGACGGTGCGCAAGGTAAGGGCCGCCGCGGATGAGTGGAACACTCAGGTGGTTCGCCAGGGAGAGGTCCTGGTCGCGGATCAGGCAGGCTGGATGAAGGCCATCGCCATGGTTGGGCGGGATGGGGATGCGGATCGCTTCATCGATCCGGCTGAGCAGGCTCTGGCTGGACTGGTCGAGAAGAAGGTTCACGAAAGCCGCGTCTATACCGATATCCAGATGGCGGCCGCCCGTACGGCGCGCATGGTTCTGGTCGGTGGAATGGCGCTGGCGCTGGCGCTGGCCATCGCCATGGCGATGATGTTGAGCCGCACCCTGGCGCGGCCGCTGACGGCGATGACGGGGGCGATGAAGCGGCTGGCGTCGGGCGACACCTCGGTCGCCGTGCCCGCGATCGGCCGCAAGGACGAGGTCGGCCAGATGGCCGGCGCCGTTCAGACCTTCAAGGAAGCCGCCATCGCCAAGGATGCGCTGGAGGCCGAGGCCGCCGCCCAGCGCCGCGCCGTCGAGGACGAACGCGCCCGCGTCGAGGCTGAAAAGCTCAGGGCGGCCGAAGAGGACCGCGTGGCCATCACGGCGCTGGCGCAGGGGCTGGACGCCATGGCGCGGGGCGATCTGACCCACCGCATCGACGTCGCCTTCGCGCCCAAGGCGGCGCAGCTGAAGGCCGACTTCAACGAAGCCATCGCCCGGCTGGAACAGGCGGTCGCCTCCGTGACGGCCAATGTGGCGGCGATCCGCTCGGGCTCGGGCGAGATCAGCCAGGCGTCTGACGACCTGTCGCGCCGCACCGAACAGCAGGCGGCCAGTCTGGAAGAGACGGCGGCGGCGCTGGACCAGATCACCACGACGGTGAACCGCACCGCCGACGGCGCGCGTCAGGCCGCTGATGTCGTCCAGCAGGCGCGCGGCGAGGCTGAGGCCTCGGGCGCGGTCGTGGGCGAGGCGGTCGCCGCCATGACGGCCATCGAACAGTCCTCGAACCAGATCGGCGCCATCATCGGCGTGATCGACGAGATCGCCTTCCAGACCAACCTTCTGGCGCTGAACGCGGGCGTCGAGGCGGCGCGGGCGGGCGACGCCGGGCGCGGCTTTGCGGTCGTGGCGTCCGAGGTGCGGGCGCTGGCCCAGCGCTCGGCCGGGGCGGCCAAGGAGATCAAGGCCCTGATCACCGCCTCCAGCCGTCAGGTCGAACAGGGCGTCAGCCTGGTCGGCCGCGCGGGCGAGGCCCTGGGCCGCATCGTCGCCGAGGTGGCGCAGATCAATGATCTGGTGTCCGAAATCTCGGCCTCGGCCCAGGAGCAGGCGACCGGCCTGCAACAGGTCAACACCGCCGTGAACCAGATGGATCAGGTCACGCAGCAAAATGCGGCCATGGTCGAGCAATCGACGGCGGCCAGCCACTCCCTGACGCAGGAAGCCGATGTGCTGGCGGCCTCGGTGGCCCACTTCCGCACGACGCGCGCGGCGGCGCCCGCCCGCGCGGCGGCGAAGACAGCGGCTGCGCCAAAGGCTGCGGCGCCGGTCGCAACGGCCACGCCCAAGGCGGCTGAACCGGAGGCGGAGCCGACGGCCCGCACGCCGCGTCCGGTCGCCGAGACGGTGGCGGCCCTGCGCACCATGGGACGCGGCGGCGCGGCCCTGAAACCCGAGATCATTGAAGACGGCTGGGAGGAGTTCTGATGACGCAGACGGTCGTTCTGGAACCTGTTCTGGACCTGCGCGCGGCCGAGCCGCTGAAGGCGGCGCTGCTGGCGGCGCGGGGAGGGGATGCCGCGCTGGACGGTTCGGCCGTCGAGCGGCTGGGCGGCCTGTGCCTTCAGGTGCTGCTGTCGGCGCTGCGAACCTGGCGCGCTGACGGTCATGTTTTGACGTTCGTCAATGTTTCCGAAGCTTTGACCAGCCAATGGAGCGCATTCGGCGCTTCGCCTTCCGACCTTTCCGCACAGGACGCTGCACAATGATCAAGACCGTTCTGACCGTCGATGATTCACGCACCATGCGCGACATGCTGATGCTGGCGTTGAAGGACGCGGGCTATCGCGTGGTTCAGGCCGAGGACGGCGTGCACGGGCTGGAGGTGCTTCAGGCCGAAAATCCCGACATCGTCATCACCGACATCAACATGCCGCGCATGGACGGTTTCGGCTTCATCGAAGGGATGCGGGCGGACCCGGCGTTCAGCGCCGTGCCCGTGCTGGTCCTGACGACCGAGAGCGACGCGGCCAAGAAGCAGCGCGCGCGTGAGGCCGGGGCCACCGGCTGGATAGTCAAGCCGTTTGATCCGGTGCGTCTGGTCGACGCCGTGCGCCGCGTGGCGGCTTAAGGGAAAAGGGGGCGCGTCCGGCGATGAGCGACGATCCGTTCGAGGCGATCAAGGCGACGTTCTTTCAGGAATGTGAAGAACTGCTCGCCGATCTGGAAAGCAATCTGCTGACGCTGGAGTCCGGCTCGACGGACATCGAGGTCATCAACGCCGTGTTCCGCGCCGTCCATTCGGTCAAGGGCGGGGCGGGCGCCTTCGGACTGGAGGAACTGGTCCGCTTCGCCCACGTCTTCGAGACGCTGATGGATGAGCTGCGCTCGGGCCGCAAGCCGTGCGACGAGCCGACGGTGAAGACGCTGCTGCGCGCCGCCGACGTGCTGGCCGACCACGTCGCCGCCGCGCGCGGCGCAGGCCCGGCCGTCGATCCGGCCCGCTCGGCCGGGCTGGTCGCCGAACTGGAGATGCTGACCCACGGCGGCGCCGCCCCGGTCGCGGCGGCCGAGCCGGAAGAGGACGATTTCGGCTTTACCCCCGTCGCTATGGATCTGGGGGCGTTCGAGGCCCCGGCGGGGCTGCCGGACCTGCCCGATCTGCCGCCCCTGCCTGATCTGGCCGCGCTGGCGCCGTCGGTTGAGCCGGCGCCGCTGACGGACCTGACGGAGCCGGTCGGCGCGAACGGCTGGAAGGTCGTCTTCCGCCCGCACCCGCGCCTCTACGCCAGCGCCAATGAGACGGGGCTGCTGCTGCGCGAACTGGGCCGTCTTGGGCCGATGCGCGTGCAGATGGACGACAGCGGCCTGCCCATGCTGGACGCGCTGGAGCCGACCGACAGCCATCTGATCTGGACCATCGAACTGGACGGCGACGCCAGCGAGGCCGAGGTGCGCGAGGTCTTCGACTTCGTGGAGATGGATTGCGATCTCAGCGTCACGCGGCTGTCCGGCGACGATGGGATCGATGCTGCGCCTGCGGCTGTTGAGGCGGAAAGCGACGTCTCGGCGCTGGCCCGCGCGGCGTCGTCGGAACTGGATATCGCCGCCCTGCTGGCCTCGGTCGGCGCGGCGACGACGCAAGCCGCTGCGCCGGTCGTTGCGGCGCCTGTTGCGGCTCCTGAGCCTGCAGCCCCTGCGCCGGTCGCGGTCAAACCGGCGGCGCCGGTCGTCGCGGCGGCTCCGACAGCGCCTGCAGCTGCGGCGCCCGTGACCATCCGCGTCGATCTGGAGCGGGTGGACCGTCTGATCAATGCGGTCGGCGAACTGGTCATCCAGCAGGCCATGCTGGCGCAGCGCGTGACCGAGAGCGGCCTGAACCGGTCCTCGGACATCGGCCTGGGTCTGGAAGACCTGGAACTGCTGACGCGCGAGATTCAGGACAGCGTCATGGCCATCCGCGCCCAGCCGGTAAAGTCGGTGTTCCAGCGGATGCCGCGTCTGGTGCGCGAGGCGGCCGAGGCGACCGGCAAGAAGGTCAAACTGGTCACGTCCGGCGAGGACACCGAGGTCGACAAGACCGTCATCGAACGCCTGTCCGACCCGATCACCCACATGCTGCGCAACGCCATCGATCACGGGCTGGAAGGCCCGGCGGACCGTCTGGCGGCGGGCAAGCCGGAAGAGGGGACGGTGCGTCTGGCCGCCCTGCACCGCTCGGGCCGGATCGTCATCGAGATCTCCGACGACGGCAAGGGCATCAACCGTCCGCGCGTGAAGGGCATCGCCGTCGAGCGCGGCCTGATCGCAGAGGATGCAGTGCTGTCGGACGACGAGATCGACAACCTGATCTTCCTGCCCGGTTTTTCCACGGCGACCGAGGTGTCGGACCTGTCGGGCCGGGGCGTCGGCATGGACGTGGTGCGTCGCTCGATCCAGTCGCTGGGCGGGCGCATCTCCATCGCCTCCAATCCGGGCAAGGGCTCGACCTTCACCCTCAGCCTGCCGCTGACGCTGGCGGTGCTGGACGGCATGGTGGTCGGCGCCGATGAGCAGACGCTGGTCGCGCCGCTGGCCGCCATCGTCGAGAGCCTGACGCCGAACGAGGCCGATATCCATTACGTCGGCGGCGTCGATCCGGTGCTGCGCTTCCGCGAGGCCTTCGTGCCGCTGGTGGACGTGGCGCAGGTCATGGGCTTCCGCGACGCGCCGACGCCGCTGAAGGGCGGGGTGGTGATGATCGTCGAGACCGAAAGCCGCCAGCGCGCGGCCCTGCTGGTCGACGCCATCCACGGCCAGCGTCAGGTCGTCATCAAGAGCCTGGAATCCAACTACCGCCACGTCGAGGGCGTGGCTGCGGCCACCATTCTGGGCGACGGCCGCGTGGCCCTGATCCTGGATATCGACGCCCTTGTAACGGCCAAGCGTACCCGAACCCCGTCACGTTCCGACCTGCAGATGGCGAGCTGAGACCATGACCCCGATTGAGCAATCCTTGACCCCCAATGTCGCCGGGACCGATCGCGAGCTGATCGCCTTCCGCATCGGCGAGCAGGAATTCTGCGTCGACATCATGAATGTACGCGAGATCCGCGGCTGGACCCCGGCCACGCCCCTGCCGCGCTCGCCCGTCTATATGAAGGGCGTCATCAACCTGCGCGGCGTGGTGCTGCCGATCATTGATCTGGGCGCGCGTTTCGGTCTGGTCACGACCGAGCCGACCGAGCGTCACGTCATCATGGTGGCCCATGTCGGCTCGCGCCTTGTCGGCCTGCTGGTCGATGCGGTGTCGGACATCGTGCAGTTGTCGGACGCGGCCATCCAGCCGACGCCGGACGTGGCCAGCGATCAGGTGAAGGCCTTCGTGAAGGGCATCTTCGCCGTCGAG
This sequence comes from Brevundimonas diminuta, assembly GCF_039673845.1. GTDB lineage: Bacteria > Pseudomonadota > Alphaproteobacteria > Caulobacterales > Caulobacteraceae > Brevundimonas > Brevundimonas diminuta_E. The sequence goes on from NZ_JBDJMK010000002.1 coordinate 168,510, forward strand.
GGCGGCCGGATGATCAGCCTGATCGACCTGGATCACGTCCTGCCGGAAAGCGAGGCCGAAGCCGCATGACGACCGTCGCCGGGCGGGAAGCGCTGGTCGAAGGCGAGTTCGTCTTCACCGCCGATGATTTCCGCCACATCGCCCAGACCCTGCACGCCCATGCCGGCATCGCCCTCAGCGAGGGCAAGGCGGCGCTGGTCTATTCGCGGCTGGCCAAGCGGCTGCGCCTGCTGGGGCTGCGCAGTTTCCGTGACTATTGCGCCCTGATCGACGGCGCGGAGGGCGTGGACGAGCGTCAGGCGATGATGGCGGCCCTGACGACCAACGTCACCCGCTTCTACCGCGAGCCGCATCACTTCGATCACCTTCGCGACAGGGTGATGCCGGAACTGGCCGCGCGGGCGCGGGCGGGCGGGCGGGTGCGCCTGTGGTCGGCCGCCTGCTCGAACGGGCAGGAGCCGTATTCGATGGCGATGACCGTGCTGGACGTCCTGCCGGAAGCGGCCGATCTGGACGTGCGCATCCTGGCCACCGACATCGACCCCAACATGGTCGCCGAGGGCGCGGCGGGCGTCTATTCCGAAGACCTGCTGGCCCCGGTCCCGGCGGCGTCGCGCAGGCATTTCGAGCCGGTGGCGGGCGCGCCCGGCCGGTTCAGCGCCGATGCGGCCCTGCGGCGTCTGGTGACGTTCAAGGAGCTGAACCTGATCGGCGACTGGCCGATGCGCGGCCGCTTCGACGTCATCTTCTGCCGCAATGTGGTGATCTATTTCGACGACGCGACGCAGGAGAGGATCTGGAGCCGCTTCGCCCCGATCATGACCCCCGGCGGCGTTCTCTATATCGGCCATTCCGAGCGGGTGACGGGACCGGCGGCGCAGCTGCTGCAGCCTGCGGGCCTGACCACCTACGTCAAGGAGGGGGCGGCATGAGCGCCATTTCCGTCCTGGTGGTGGACGACAGCGCCACCATGCGCAGCCTGATCAGCGCCGTGCTGCGCCGCGATCCTGAGGTCAATGTGGTCGGCACGGCCGCCGATCCGCTGGAGGCGCGCGCGAAGATCAAGGAACTGAACCCCGACGTCATCACCCTGGACGTCGAGATGCCCAATATGAACGGGCTGGAGTTCCTGGAGAAGATCATGCGGCTGCGGCCCATGCCGGTGGTCATGGTCTCGACCCTGACGCAGGCGGGGACCGATGTGACGCTGGCGGCGCTGGAGGTCGGGGCGGTCGACGCCGTGGCCAAGCCCGCGCCGGGCGTGCCCGCCGCCGAGGCCTTCGCCGATCTGGCCGAAAAGGTGAAGATCGCCGCGCGCTCGCGCGTCCGTCCGCTGGAAACGCGCACGGTCAAGGGGCATGAGGGCGCCTATCAGGCCGCGCCCGAACATGTGCTGGCGATCGGTTCGTCGACCGGCGGGGTCGAGGCCCTGCTGACCATACTGTCGGCCTTTCCCGCCGACTGCCCGGCGACGATCATCACCCAGCACATGCCCGCCAGCTTCACCCGCAGTTTCGCCGCGCGTCTGAACAAGGCGTCGGCCGCCACGGTGACGGAGGCCGAGGACGGCGCCCCGCTGAAGCCGGGCCATATCTATCTGGCGCCGGGCGGCGAGACGCATCTGGCCGTATCGGGCGGGCGCTGCCGTCTGGTCGTCGCCGATCCGGTCAACGGACACCGGCCCTCGGTCGATGTGCTGTTCGGCTCGGTCGCCCAGCTGGGCCGTCCGATGACGGGCGTCATCCTGACCGGCATGGGCAAGGACGGGGCCAAGGGGCTGCTGGCCATGCGTCAGGCGGGCGCCCGCACCCTGGGCCAGGACGAGGCGTCCTGCGTCGTCTACGGCATGCCGCGAGCCGCCTTTGAGCTGGGCGCCGTCGAGCGCCAGCTGCCCCTGTCCCGCATGGCCCCGGCCATTCTTGAAAGCTGCGCGGTCCGTGCGGCTTCCTCTTCATCCGTCGCGTAAGGACGATCATGCCCGCCGCCTCCTCCATCCGCACCCTTGTCGTTGATGACCAGCTGACGATGCGTTCCCTTGTCCGCGCCAGTCTGCAGCAGATCGGCGTGCGCGAGATCGAAGAGGCGCCAGACGGCGAGGCGGCCCTGCGTTCGCTGCTGGTCCAGCCGGTGCATCTGGTGATCTCGGACTTCAACATGCCCAATCTGGACGGCCTCAGCCTGCTGCGGGCCATCCGGGCTCACCCGCCGATCTCGAAGACGGCCTTCATCATGCTGACCGGCCGGGCCGACCGCGAACTGGTCCAGCGCGCCGTGCAGTTCGGCGTGAACAACTATCTGGTCAAACCCTTCACCACCGCCCAGCTGAAAGAGAAGCTGGAAGCGGTGTTCGGCCCGCTGACGTGATCGGCGCGGCCGCTCAGCAGCCGGTCGAGCGGCGCGTGCACGTGGGGCAGGGCGATCACTATGTGTCGTCCGATCCCGACGTCGTGCTGACGACGGTTCTGGGCAGCTGCGTGGCCCTGTGCCTGCGGGATCCGGCAGCCGGGGTCGGCGGGATGAACCACTTCCTGCTGCCCGAGGGCGCGGGGGCGGACTCCGGCGCCGGGCACCGCTATGGGGCCTATCTGATGGAAGTCCTCATCAATGACGTGCTGAAGGCGGGCGGTCGGCGCGACCGGCTGGAGGCCAAGCTGTTCGGCGGGGGGCGCATGTTCGACGCCCTGACCGACATCGGCGCGGCCAACGCCGCCTTCGCCGAGCGCTTCATGGCCGATGAGGGCATCGCCGTCGTCGGCGGCAGTCTGAGGGGCGCCGGAGGGCGTCGACTTCATTATTGGCCGGTCAGCGGTCGGGCGCGGCAACGCGCGGTGAGCGATCAGGCGGCCCTGCCGCCCTCGACGCCGCGCACGCCGCCTCTGGCCAGCGCCGGGGATCTGGAGCTGTTCTGAAATGGCCGAGACAGACCATCGCGACCTGCTGACCGCCATGGCGGCGGAACTGGCGGACATCCGCGCCGGAATAGAGGCGGCGGGCGGACTGGTGTCCGAAGTCCTGCGTCAGCTGCCGCCCGGGACGCGGCTGGGCTATCTGACGCGCAGCCAGACGTTCGACGTCCTGACCCAGCGGGTCGAGGCGCTGGCCGGTCTGGCGCAGGCCGTGGCCGAGGATCAGCCGATGGACACCGCCCTGGCCGCCCTGCCGCTGGCCGAGATGGCCGAACGGATGCAGGAGACGGCTCACCGCGCCCGACGCCCCGCCGCCGATGCGGAGCGCGACGAGCCCGCCCGCGCGGCGGGCGAACTGCACCTGTTCTGAGCCATGGCCGAAGACCGCATCAATCTGGAGCAGTCGACGGTCCTGCTGATCGATGACACGCCGCAGGCGCTGGATATGCTGGGCTCGATCTTCCAGGGCTTCGGCGTGCGCGAGCAGGTCAAATGCGCCTCGGCCGTCGAGGCGGTGAAGGTGCTGCAGCAGCGCACGGTCGATCTGATCGTCATCGACTGCGCCGACCCGGAGATGGACGGCTACGCCTTCACCCGCTGGCTGCGGCGCGACACGCCCGCGCCCATGCGCCACACGCCGGTCATCCTGGTGACGGGCCACGCCTCTCAGGCCAAGGTGCAGGAGGGGCGCGACTGCGGCGTCAGCTTCGTCATCACCAAGCCCCTGACGCCTGCGGTGCTGCTGAAGCGCATCCTGTGGCTGGGCGCGGACCAGCGCGAGTTCATCGAGTGCGAGACCTATGTCGGCCCCGACCGGCGCGTGCGTAACTTCGGCCCGCCGGTGGGCATGGCCGGGCGGCGCAAGGGCGACCTGTCCGCCCACGTCGGCCACGCGGTCGAGGAGAATATGGATCAGGCCGACATCGACATGCTGCTGAAGCCGCAGAGGGTGTCGCTGTGATCGACGGGCCGAAGATCGAGAAGGTCACGACCCGTCTGGCGCAGCAGATGGCCCAGCCGGGCGGCCGCACTCTGGTCGATGTCGAACGCCGCGCCAGGGAGCGGCTGGTCCGTCACAAGGGCGAGGTCATGGCCGGGATCGATGCCGCCATCGTCGAGCTGGAGGGCCTGTGCGCCGCCCGGCCGGACGGGGCTGCGGCCGAAGTCTATCGGCTGGCGTCGCGGGTGCTGGATCTGGCGGGGTTCTTTGATACGGGGCCGCTGTTTGAGGCGGGCTACAGTCTGGCCGATGTGGCGGACCGGATGGCCGTCGCCGACGCCTGGGACTGGCCGTCGGTCGAGGTGCATGTCCAGGCCCTGCGTCTGATCCTCAACGGCGGCTGCGAACGCAATGCGGCGACCGACCGGATGCTGGCCGGTCTGAAAGCCGTCGCCGTCAAAACCCGCACCTGAACCCTTCTCCCACAAGGGGAGAAGGATTTAGCGTCCGTAGCGGGCGATGCCGAGGTCGGCGGATTCGATGTCGGGGGTGCGGCCGTCGATGATGTCGGCGATGACGCGGGCCGAGCCGCAGGCCATCGTCCAGCCCAGCGTGCCGTGGCCCGTGTTCAGGAACAGATTGTCCAGCTTAGTCCGGCCGATGACGGGCGTGCCGTCCGGCGTCATCGGGCGCAGGCCGGACCAGAAGGTCGCCGCCTTCAGGTCGCCCGAGCCGGGGAACAGCGAGCCGACCGAATGCTCCAGCGTATTGCGGCGGCGCTCGGGCAGGGCGTCGGAGAAGCCGGCGATCTCGGCCATGCCGCCGACGCGGATGCGGTCGCCCAGACGGGTGATGGCCACCTTGTAGCTCTCGTCCATGATGGTCGAGACGGGGGCGGCGGGCTCATTGATGATCGGGGCGGTGATCGAATAGCCCTTCACCGGATAGACCGGCAGGGTCATGCCCAGCGGCTTGACCATCATCGGCGAATAGGAACCCAGCGCCAGCACATAGGCGTCGGCCGTGACCACGCCCTTGTCCGTCTTGACGCCGGTGATGCGGCCGCTCTCGGCGATCAGGGCCTGAATGGTCGTGCCGTACTGGAACGTCACGCCCTGCGACGCCGCCGCATGATCGGCCACGGCGTTGGTGAATTTGAAGCAGTCGCCCGTTTCGTCGCGCGGCAGGCGCAGGCCGCCGACGAACAGGTCGCGCGTGGCCTTCAGCCCCGGCTCGGCGCGGATGCAGCCGTCCTGATCCAGCACTTCGAACGGCACGCCGCCTTCGCGCAGGACCTCGGTGTCCTTGTAGATGCCGTCCAGCTGTTTCTGCGTGCGGAACAGCTGCAGCGTGCCCTGGGTGCGGTGGTCGTACTCAAGGCCCAGTTCATCGTTCAGTTCGGTCTGCACGACCTGGCTGTATTCGGCCAGACGCACCATCCGCGCCTTGTTCAGCGCATAGCGGCCCGAGGTGCAGTTGCGCAGCAGCGCCAGCAGCCAGCGCACGGTCGGGGCGTTGATCTGGGGGTGCAGGATCAGCGGGGCGTGGCGCATGAACAGCCACTTTACAGCCTTGGCGGGAATGCCCGGCGCCGCCCACGGCGAGGAATAGCCGGGCGAAATCTCGCCCGCATTGGCGAAGCTGGTCTCCAGCGCCGGGCCGCTCTGGCGGTCGATGACGGTGACTTCATGCCCCTGGCGGGCCAGGTAGTGGGCGGTGGTCACGCCGATGACGCCGGCGCCGAGGATTGCGATCTTCATATACTTGACCTTACGCGAACCAGACGCGTGGCCTCCTAGAACAGATTTTGCAGCCCTTGTGCAAGTCGCAGTTTGTGTGCGCCGCAGTATTGGCCGAGGGCGCACGGACCCGCTGTGACTAACCGGCCACGGTCGATTATTTGCTCATGATATCAGGCAGGCGTGAAAACCCGCCTATGAAGACCGTGTGGGGTCGGTCAAAGGCTCTCCGAAATGGCGGTCGCCGTGCAGATTCGCGGCCAGGGGCGCGGTGGTGCGCTCGATCATGCGATGGACGACGGGCTTGTCCGGCCCTTGATGCAGGGCGCGGATGCTTTCGTTGACGGCGGCGTCGGCGTGGGTGATCCGCTGGTTGTGCCGGATGTAGTCCAGCCAGGTCGGCGTCTGGTATTTTTCAACCCAGACGTCAGGCTCGGCCAGATCGCGCATCAGATGCCACTGGCGCGCGCCGTCGCGGCGGCGGATGCGGCGCCGCTCGTCCATCAGGGCCAGGAAGGCGTCGATGTCCTCTTCGCGGATACGGTAGGCGATGGTGACGACCACGGGGCCGCTGCGGGGTTCGATCGCCAGCGTCGTCTGCGGCTCGGTCCAGCGGCGCAGCAGGTCCATGTTCAGATTGGCGGTCGAGGGCAGGGGCACCTTCAGCCCGATCAGCACGCACAGCGTCAGCACGCCCGCCGACACGGCCAGCGCCGTCTCAACGCCATAGGTCTGGGCCAGACCGCCCCACAGCCAGCTGCCGCCCGCCATGCCGCCGAAGGCCGCCATCTGATAAAGCGCCAGCGCCCGCGCCACGACCCAGCGCGGCACCGACATCTGCACCGTGACATTGAAGCTGGACAGCACCAGCACCCAGCCCGCCCCGGCGATCATCAGCGCAGGCAGCGTCACCACCAGCCAGGGCGCATAGCCCAGCCCCAGCGCCGCCGCCGCAAAGGCCAGCGCGGCGACGCGGACGATGGTCTCCGTCTCATATTTCGCACGCAGCTGGCCGACGAACAGGGCGCCGCCCACGGCGCCGACGCCGAACGATCCCAGCAGCAGACCGAACACCAGCGGTCCGCCGCCGCTCTCACGCGCGACCACGGGCATCAGGGCCTGTATGGCGCTGGCCCCCACGCCGAACACCACGGCGCGCAGCAGCACCGCCGTCACGCGCGGCGACAGGAAGGCGTAGCGCACCCCGCCCGCCATCGCGGGCAGCAGACGCTCGCGCGGCAGGGTCTGTTTGGGGCGCTCGGGCTTCCAGCGGAACAGGACGATCAGCAGGCCCAGATAACTGAAGGCGTTGACGGCGAAGGCCGCCGCCGCGCCCGCTGCGGCCACGATCAGGCCGCCCAGCGCCGGGCCGACGCTGCGGGCCATGTTGAAGCCCATGGAGTTCAGGGTCACGGCCCCGGCCAGATCCTGACGCGGGACCATGTCGCCGACCGACGCCTGCCATGCCGGGCCGTTGAAGGCCGTGCCGCAGCCGATCAGGAAGGTGAAGGTCAGCAGCACCCACGGCGTGATCCAGCCCATCCACGTCATCGCCGCCAGGCCCGCCGAAACCAGCAGCATGAAGGTCTGGGCCGCCAGCATGATCTTGCGTCGGTCCACCGTGTCGGCCAGCGCCCCGGCCGCCAGCGACAGCAGCATGATCGGCAGGGTGACGGACGCCTGCACCAGAGCCGTCATCTGGGCCGAGGCGATGGAAGTCATCATCCACGCCGCGCCGACCGACTGGATCAGACCGCCGAAATTGGTGATCAGGCTGGTGATCCACACCGCCCGGAAGATCGGGTGCCGCAACGGCGCCAGGGCCGAAACCCGTGCGGGCGGGGGTGGAGGCGTGGATGTAGCGGCGTCGGTCGAACTCATGCGGGGCGCGTCCTCGCACGGACGATACGGAGCGAACGGGAACCGACAACGACCATCTGGCCAATCCACACGGCTTCGACGCCGGACGCAAGCGATGACACGGTCACTCTCGGTTCCATATTATTGGCGTCGCAGGAGACGGCGCCCGGGGCTATAGGAAGGCCGTGACCGCATCCGATGTTCCCGCCATGACGCCTTTCACCGTCGCCGCCCTGTATCGTTTCGCCCCCGTGGCCGACCCGGCGGCGCTGCGCCTGCACCTGCTGGACCTGTGCGGGGATGATGTGCGCGGCACGCTTCTGGTGGCGCATGAGGGCATAAACGGCACCATCGCCGGGCCGGAAGCCGACATCGCCCGCGTCATCGACGGCGTGCGCGCCCTGCCGGGCTTCGAGCGGCTGGAGCTGAAATATTCGACCGCCTCGGCCATGCCCTTCCACCGCATGAAGGTGCGGGTGAAGGCCGAGATCGTCACCATGGGCCAGCCGGACATCGACCCGGTCGAGGGCGTCGGAACCTATGTCTCGGCTCAGGACTGGAACGCCCTGATCGCCGACCCGGACACGGTCGTCATCGACACCCGCAACGACTATGAGGGCGAGATCGGCGCCTTTGCCGGCGCGGTCCAGCCCAACACCCGCACCTTCCGCGAGTTCGCCGACTGGTTCCGCACCGAGGGCCGCGCCCTGCTGGACCGACCGACCCCGCCCAAGGTCGCTATGTACTGCACCGGGGGCATCCGCTGCGAAAAGGCGACCGCCTTCCTGAAGGCCGAGGGGGTGCGCGACGTGCATCACCTTGAGGGCGGCATCCTGAAATATCTGGAGACGGTGCCGGAGCCGGAAAGCCTGTGGCGCGGCGAATGCTTCGTCTTCGACGAGCGGGTGTCCGTGGGCCATGGACTGGTCGAGGGCGACCACGCCCTGTGCCGCGCCTGCCGGATGCCGGTCAGCCCCGAGGGCCGCCGTTCGCCGCGCTATGTCGAAGGCGTATCCTGCGACCGCTGCCACGACAGCCGTGACGCGGCACAGCGCGAGGGTTACGCCGAGCGGCAGAAGCAGATGGAGATCGCCCGCGCCCGCGGCGTGGCGCATGTGGGAAACAGGCAATAAAAAAGCCCCCGCGCGATGCGCGAGGGCTTTTTCCCGGTCATAGGGGGCTGGCTTACCGCGCGGGGCGGATGCGCATGACCGAGTCGTTGCCGTCGGTGGTCCAGCCGGACTTGACGGCGACATAGACGTTGCCGCGACCGTCGGTCGAGACGTGGTTGGCCACCGGCGGAGCCGGCAGGTTGGCGACGATGCGGCCGTCGACGTCCGTGACCGGCACCGTGCCTGCGCCGAAGGTGCTGATGAAGACGCGACGCGACTTCGGCTCGAACACCACGTTCAGGGCGCCTGCGCCGACCGGCGTGTCGGCCACGACCGAGCCGTCCGAACCGTTCAGCACTACCAGGTTGTCGGAGCCCTGGCCGACGGCGAAGATGCGGTCGGTCTGCGGGTCGTGCGAGACGCCGATCACGGCGCGCGCGCCCGGCACGGGGAAGACGTTCAGGACGGTGTCGTTGGCGGCGTCGATGACCGCGACCTCATTGGTCGAGTTCGAGGCCACATACAGACGACGCGACGCCGGATCATAGGAGACGCTGGCGGCCGAGAAGTTGCCGCCGCGAACGGTCGAGTCGATCTTGATGCGCTTGGCGACGCTCAGGGAGGCGGTGTCGAACACCACGACTTCCGGCTGGAAGGTGGCGCTGACGTAGGCCTTGCCGTGCTCCTGGTCGATGACGACGTCGCGGGCGTGGTTGACCGTGCCCGGCTCGAACTGGCGCACCAGGGCCAGGTCCGACTGACGATAGACGGCGACCGTGTTCTGGCGGCTGTTCGTCACCCAGACGGTGTCGTTGGCGTCATCGACGCCGACGCCGTAGACGGCGAAGACGCCGCCGTCCTGAACCTGGCCGTCACGGCCCGGGCGGCCCGGCGCGGCGGCCGGGGTGATGCGGGCTTCGACCGCCAGGGTGTCGGCGTTCAGGCGCAGCAGTTCCGACTGGCTGACCGGCGGACGGCCGACGGCCGAGGCGGCGAAGACGGCGTTGCGCTTGGCGCTGTAGGCGGTCTGATACAGGCCGCGCGTCGGCTGGACGCTGGTGATCCGATAGGCCGACTGGTTCGACAGCGGCACGTCCGGCGAGATCTTCAGATTGGCCAGGACGGCGTTGTAGGGCGATTGCGACACCGCCACGATCGGGTGGTTGCCCGGCTGGGCGCTGGCCGGGATCGTCAGGCGGGTTTCAAACCCGCCCTCGGCATTGGCCGTGATCGCGCCGGTCGACAGGGCGGTCTGGCCGTACATCAGCACGACGCTCTGGCCCGGACGGAAGCCGCGGCCGGTGGCGACGACGTCGCTGCCCGGAACGACAGGCTTGCCGCGCTCGGCGCCGGCGAAGCTGACCTGGCCCTCCTGGGTGCGCTCGGGCGCCGAGAAGAGGGCCTGGGCCGAAGCGACCGCCGGAACCGCAGCAGCCGAGGCCGCCAGAAGGGCGCCGAAAGCGGCGCCGCGAAGGGATTTGCTCGAGATGGTCATGATCGCAGTTTCTCCGGATCAGAAGCGGGTGGTCAGGCCAACGAAGAAGCGGCGGCCGGGAGCGTAGTAGCCATCGCCGTTGCTGCCGGTGATGGTTTCAGAGAACAGGTTGGTGATGCCGGCCCGCAGCGTCACCGATTCCGAAGCGTCAAACGCAGCGGTCAGATCGAACTCGGTGTGATCGTTGGTGATCGTCGATCCTCCGCCCAGTTGTTCCCCGGTGTACTGGCCCGAGAGCATGATGCCCAGACGCTCGGTCGCACGCCAGTCCAGAGAGGCGTAGGCCGACCATTCAGGCGTGGTGATCAGGGTCGCGCCAGTATCGAGGTTCTTGGCCTCGATCATCCACGTGGCGTTTCCGCGCAGGGTCAGGTCATAGGGCAGCTTGGCCAGGCCGGTCAGTTCCAGCCCCTGGGTGCGAGCCTTTTCGACGTTTTCGTTCTTCGTCCACCAGCGGCCTTCATAGTAGCCGAGCGGCGCGTATTGGATCTTGTTCTTGAAGTCCGTGTAGAAATAGGTCGCCCCGAAACGATAGTTGTCGGTGTCGTACGAGAAGCCGATTTCGTAGCTGGTGCTTTCTTCCGGGCTCAGATCGGGGTTGCCGGCCATCCAGCAGCCGCCGGTCTTGTAGGTCATGGGCAGGCCGTCGGCGTCCAGGATGACGTTGCCGTTCTTGTCCTTGGCGATCAGGCCCTTCAGGCCATTACAGCCGTTCCCGCGCGAGTTCGTCGCGGCGCCGGGGCTGTTTTCCTTCAGCGAAGGCGCACGGAAGCCTTGCGAAATGCCGCCGCGGATCGTCCAGGTTTCGGCCGGGTGCCAGACCAGATAGGCGCGGGGGCTGAAGTGCTCGCCGTATTTGTGGTGGCTGTCGAGACGGCCGCCCAGGGTCAGCAGCAGGTTTTCACGCAGCGTGATCTGATCTTCGGCGAACAGGGCGGCGGTGTCGCCCTTCAGCGTCGCGCCATCAACCACATGACCTTCATAGTCGACCGGAATGGTGCCGATCGTCTGGGTGTTGGTCAGTTCTTCTTCGCGATACTGCGCGCCGATGGCGAACTTATGATCCCAGATGAAGTTCTTTTCGAACTTCAGCAGGCCGTCGATGATGAGCTCTTCGAACTCTGCGGTGCCGCCGCCCGAGGCCTGATCCTTGTTGGTGAAGGCGTTTTTGTAGATGTCGATGCGGGATTCCCCGAACGACCATTTGCCTTCATGGCCCAGACGATAGGAGGTGCGTTCCGTCTCGGCGCCCCAGCTGGACTGATCGCCGCCGGTGGCCGTCTTGGCGCTGGGCGCGATGGGATCTTCGAGGCCGTAGCTGCCTTCCAGCGAGAAGCTGTGGTCAGCGACGGGCGCCCAGGTCAGCACGCCGTTCAGATTCTTGGAGGTGACGCCGGCCGTGCCGTTGTTGCTGCCGATGACGACTTCGTCAGGGTTGGAGCGGGCATAGGTGGCGCCCAGGCGCAGGCCCAGGGTGTCGGTGATCGGTCCGGCCGCATTGACGCCGAACTGATAGGCGTCGCCGCGATTGGAGTTTTCGTCCCACGTATAGCTGGTGTTGGCCGAGCCGCGCCACGTCGGGGCGATCTTGCGGGTGATGATGTTGATGACGCCGCCCATGGCGTCAGAACCGTACAGCGACGACATCGGGCCACGCACCACTTCGATGCGCTCGATCATGTCGGGCGAGATCCAGTTCAGATCCTGGCGGCCCAGGTCGGGACGGTAGCTGATGTCGCGGGCGTTGCCGATGCGGCGCCCGTCGACCAGGATCAGGGTGTAGTTGTCCGGCAGGCCGCGGATGGTGATCTTCGACATGGCGCCGGTAGGGCTGATGCCGCCCGTTACGCCCGGCAGGCGACCCAGCAGTTCGCCCAGGCTCTGGACCGGCTGGCGCTCGATCTCGTCGCGGGTGATGACGCTGACCGAGGCGGGCGCGTCACGCACATCGACGCCCGTGGCGGATGCAGTGACGACGACGTCGTTGACCGAGGTCGCCTGCGGATCGACGCTCGATGCGTCCGGCAGGACCGTCTCGGCCAGAACCGGCGAGGTGGCGAGGAGGGTGGATGTCATCAGGCCCAGCCCGATGCTGCGTTTCGATATGTGCATCTGCGCCCCCAAAGGCGTACGGTTAGGCGGGCGACGAGCGCCCGGGAGGGGAGGAAAGCTCGACCGTGCGAGCGACGGCGCTCCTAATAATCATTCGCATTATTGTCTCAATGCCGATTACGACATGAGGCGCATTCGCAATTGGGCATGATGTTGGCGCTGCGGCGGCCGACAGGCGGCCGGGCGCTCGGACCTTGCGAAAGGTTCGACGCAAGTGTTGCAATTAAGATGCGTTCTTAATACTTCCGGGGCGGCGCGTCGGGGCGTCACTCAAGGCGTCCGCCTGGGGCGTCATGCAGCGAGGCCTTATGCCGGGGCGGTTTCTCAATCGCGTTGATTTCACCCTGCTCCAGCATCTTCAGGTGCTGATCGAGCAGCGCAGCGTCTCGCGCGCGGCGGAAAAGCTGGGCATCGGCCAGCCCGCCATGAGCCGCATTCTGGCGCGCCTGCGCGATCAGTTCGACGATCCGCTGCTGGTGCGCGGTCCGCGCGGCATGATGCCGACCCCGCGCGCCGAGGCCCTTTACGCCCCGCTGCGGGCCTGGCTGGAGGCGGGCGAGAGCCTGCTGCGCGATCCGGTCGAGGATGTGGGCCGGATGAAGCGGATGTTCCGCATGGCCTCGACCGACTACGGCCTGCTCAGCGTCCTGGCGCCCGCCATCGCCCGCATCGGGCAGGAGGCCACAGGCGTCGGCCTATCGGTCGAACCCCTGTCCGACATGAGCTTGAGACGGCTGGAGGACGGCCGTCTGGATCTGGTGCTGACGGGCTGGAGCCCAGAGGGCTCGGGGCTGAAGTCGCGCTGGCTGTTTCAGGAGACGCAACTGGGCCTGGCGCGGGCGGATCATCCCGTGCATCAGGCGCGGCCGACGCATTCAGACCTGTTGCAATGGCCGCATGTCGTCTGTTCAGCGGGCGACGGTTTCGGCGACTGGGTGGCCGAAGACCTGCCGGACATGGCCGAGCGCCGCGTTCTGGTGCGCGCCGAGAGCTTCTCGCTGGCGCCCTATCTGTTGCATGAGGGGGATGCGGTCGCCCTGTTGCCGCGCCGCGCCGCGCGCCGGTTCGCCGCGACGCACGGCCTGCGCACCTTTCCTGCGCCCGAAGGAATGAAGCCCTTCGACTATCATCTGGTGTGGCACGAACGCTCTGACGGCGACGTGGGCACCCGGTGGCTGGTCGACGCCCTGTCTGCGGCCTTCGAGGCAGAGCAGGGCGACGCCGCCTTCGCCTGACGCGGTTTATTATTCAGCCGAGGCGCGTTCTGCCGACAGTCGCGTGGCGGGCCACAGGGCGGCGATCAGGATCATCACCGCCGACAGCGCATAGGGCGCGCCGTGGGCCACCTGATAGGCCAGGGTGGCGCCCAGCGGGCCGATGACCGCGCCCAGACCCTGGGCCGCGCCCACGGCGCCGGCGGCGGCGCCCTGTTCATGGGCCTCGACGGCATTGGCGGCCAGGGCCGATTGCGACGGATAGACCCAGCCCATGCCCGCCGCGATGACGCCATAGGCCGCCCACAGCTGCAGCGGGGTGGCGGCGAAGACGGCGCAGACGAAGCCGACGGCGGCGATGCTTCCTCCGATGCGGATGAAGCGCGAGGGCGGCCAGTTCAGGCGGCGCAACACCATCTGGGCCGAGAACAGCACCACTCCGACGACGGCCAGGGCGATGCCCGCCGTGCGCGCGGCTTCGTTCGGCGACAGGCCGAACCGGTCCAGCGCCAGGAAGCCGACCACCACCTGACAGACCACGACGCCGCACATGGCGAAGAAGGCGGTGGCGACGGCGCGGCGGATGCGGACGTCCGACAGCTTCAGCATGGATTTCTTGCGCGTTTCATGCGGCGCGTCCGTCGGCAGGAAGCGCCACACGGCGATGAAGGCCAGCACCGGCAGGGCCGAGATGATCAGCAGGGAGGCGCTGAGGCTCCAGCCGGCCAGCAGGCCCGCGGCGCCGGGCCCGAAGACGATGCCCAGAGAACTGGCGGCGCCGACGGCGCCCATGGCGCGGGCGCGCTCGTGCGGGGCGGTGTTGTCGGCGACCACGGCGGCGCAGATCGGCGGCACGGCGGCGTAGAAGGCTCCGGCGGCGGTGCGCGCCGCCGTCATGCCGACAAAGCTGATGATGGCCGCGGGAACCAGCGCCAGCGCCGCGCTCATGAACAAGCCCAGGAAGGCGTAGCTGACGGCGAAACCGGCCAGGGCGGTCAACAGCACCCGGCGCCGTCCGATCTCATCGCTGCGCGCGCCCCAGAAGCGGGCCATCAGCATCCACGCCAGACCCGCCGCCGTCACCGCGGCGCCGACGTGCCACGGCTGCAGGCCCAGGACGCGCGCCATCGGCCCGACAACGGCGACGAAGGCCATCATCGACATGCTGCCCACGCCCGCCGTGAACAGCAGGGGCTTCAGGCTGAAGGCGCCGCCGGGCGCCGCCTCGGTCGCGGATACAGTGGTCATGGGCGGCTCCTGAAAGACGTGAGGCGGCTTACTCAACCAAGTGCGAATGAATTGCAACAAGGCGCCTGTTGGCCTTCGTCGTCCTTACGCGCGCGTTGCAGGCAGGAGTCAGGCGCCCGGCAGGGTCAGTTCCACCGCCAGTCCCGGCTGGTTGTCGTCCAGCCGCAGCGACCCGCCATGCGCCCGGACCACGGCGGCGACCATGGCCAGACCCAGACCGGCCCCCTTGGTGCGCTCGCTCCCGTCCTGATCCAGCCGATAGAAGCGGCGCAGCACCTTTTCACGCTCGGCCTCCGGCACGCCAGGGCCGTGGTCGGCGACGCGGATGACGGCCTGTGCGTTCTCGCGGCCGGTGGAGAGGCTGATCCGGCCGCCGCCGTGGAAGACGGCGTTCTCGATCAGATTGGCCAGCGCCTGCTGCAACAGGGCGGGGTCGGCCTCGACCGTGCCGGTGGGATTGAGGGCGAGCGTCAGCTGTCCGCCCGCCTCCTCGACGAAGGGGGCGTAGATGTCGGCCACGGCGCCGGTCAGGGCGGCCAGGTCCAGCGGCTCGGTCTTCAGGGCCGCGTCGCCGCTTTCGATCCGCGCCAGCGTCAGCAGGGCCTCGAACAGGGCGCTGACCTGATCGGTTTCTTCCAGCGCGCGCTCGACGGCGGCATCGCGCGATGCGGCGTCGTCCATGTCGGCGGCCAGATTCTCCAGCCGGTTGCGGACCCGGTTCAGCGGCGCGCGCAGTTCGTGGGCCACGCCCTCGGACAGGGTCTTCAGCGTCGTCAGCGCCGCCTCCTGCCGGTCCAGCATCCGGTTCAGATTGGCTGACAGCTCATCGAACTCGCGCCCCAGGCCGACAGCGGGCAGGCGGGTTGAATCCTGACCGGCGATGATGCGGCCGACCGCATGGTTGACTCCCTCCAGTCGTCGCAGGAACAGCCGCCCGGCGGCCCAGCCCCCGGCCAGCGCCAGCAGGATCAGGGCGATCCCGCTCATCAGGGCGTAGCGGCGGATGCCGCCGCGCAGTTCGTCCAGATGCTGGATGTCGCGCCCCACCGCCAGCAGGCCGCCGTCGGACGCCTGGGCGCTGAGCACCAGCATATTGGGCGTCTGGTCGGGCCAGCGCGCGGGCCGCGCCTTGTTGGGCAGATTGCGCCGGAAACCGCTCTGGTTCACCGCCAGCCGCGTCAGGCCGTTGGAGAAGCTGCTGCCGTCCGGCGCCTCGACCAGCAGCAGATAGCGGCGGGCGTCGCGGTTGCGGGCCTCGGCGTTCAGTTCGTCGACCAGCTGGGCCGTGCCGTGCCGGTTGGCGTCGGCGCGCATGACGTCCATCTGGTGGCTCAGCCCTTCGCGGACCTCGGCCTCGGCGAAGCGCATCAGCCCATAGTCCACGCCCGCGATCATCACCGCCGCGCCCAGCCCGAACAGGGCCGAAAAGGCGACGGCGTAGCGCAGGCTGGCCGTGGTCCAGACGGACGGGCGCTTGGGCTCAGTCCGGGGCCTTGAGGACATAGCCCACCCCCCGGATGGTGTGGATCAGCTCCTGATCGAAACCGCGATCGACCTTGGCGCGCAGGCGGCTGATGTGGGCGTCGATCAGATTGGCGCGCGGGTCGAAGTGAAAGCCCCACAGGCTTTCCAGCAGCATGGTGCGCGTCACGGCGTGACCGGCGTTGCGGGCCAGCCGCTCCAGCAGTTTGAACTCATGCGGGGTCAGGTCCAGCGTCTGGCCCGCGCGGGTCGCCCGGTGGGCGGCCACGTCGACTTCCAGATCAGCGACCCGATGCCGCGTCGTCGCCTCGGCCAGCGGCGGGCGCCGCACCAGCGCCTGCAAGCGCGCGCTCAGTTCGCTGAAGGCGAAGGGCTTGACCAGATAGTCGTCGGCGCCCGCGTTCAGCCCCGCCACCCGGTCGTCGACCGAGCCCAGCGCCGTCAGCATCAGCACCGGCGTCTTCAGCCCGCTCGCGCGCATGGCCTGCACGGTTTCGATGCCGGGCAGGCCGGGCATCATGCGGTCGACCACGATGGCGTCGTATTCGCCCTCCATCGCCATGTGCAGGCCGGCCTCGCCGTCGCCCGCCTCATCGACCGTATGCCCCTGCTGGCGCAGGCCGTCGGCCACGAAGGCGCGGGTTCGGGCATCATCGTCAATGACAAGCATTCGCATGAGCGCCCTTCTAAACCTCTGCGGCGAAACGACCAGACCGGGCTTGGAATTAATCTCGCCGCAAGACAACGCGAAGGTTGCTCGGCTATAGGCCGGTTGTTGCGAATGATATGCAACAGCTTGAGCGCGACAGGGATCGTCATGGAGTCGAGAGTAGCGGAGTTCTGGGGCGCGCCCGATCTGTCGGTTCAGATCGGCGGCAAAAGCGTATCCGAACGCCATGAGGCCGCTGCGCCGAAGAATGAGATGGATTGGGCGTTCGGACTCAGCACGCCGGAACTGCGGCTGTTCACCACGGGCCTGAAGCAGCGCCTGACGCCGGGACCGGCGGCGACGCTGGGCGCGCGGGTGCGCGGTTTCTTCGCCGATCTGCCGGTCGCCCCCGAAACCGATGAGCCGTCGCCGCGCCTGCTGGTCGGCGCCCTGCCGTTCGACCGCCGCGCCGACGACTGCCTGTTCCTGCCCGAGCGGGCGGCCAACCGCATCTGGGACATGCCTTCGGGCGCGCACCGGCCCGCGATCCGCGCCCTGACGCCCGAGCCGTCGCGCGCGGCCTATGAGGCGGCGGTGACGCAGGCGCTTGAGGCCATGCGCGCCTCTCAGGGCGGCGCCGAGCCGGTCGACAAGGTGGTGCTGTCGCGCAGCCTGAAGGTTCAGGGCGACGGCGCGATCGACCCCTTCGCCCTGTGGCGCGACCTGAAGGCCGACCCGACCGCCGCCCGTTTCCTGACGCCGCTGGGCGAGGGCCAACAAACTGGACAGGGCGGCGCCATGCGCCGTCTGGTCGGCGCCACGCCGGAACTGCTGGCGTCCAAGCGCGGCCCGGCCGTCTTTTCTCACCCGCTGGCCGGATCGGCCCGCCGCAGCACCGACGTGGTGCAGGACGAGGCGGCGGCGCAGAGCCTGCTGTCCTCCGACAAGGATCGCCGCGAGCACGCCCTGGTGGTCGAGGCCATCATGGACCTGCTGGCGCCCTGGTGCAGCGACCTGCGCGCGCCTCCGGGACCGGCCCTCGTCTCGACCCGGACCATGTGGCACCTGGGCACCCGTATCGAGGGGCGGCTGCATCGTCCCGATGAAACCTCCGCCGCCGAACTGGCCGCCCTGCTGCATCCGACGCCTGCCGTCTGCGGCTCGCCGCGCGACCGGGCGGCCGAGATGATCCACGCGCTTGAAGGCTATGACCGGGCCTTTTATGCCGGGGCCGTGGGCTGGACCAACGCCTTCGGCGACGGGGCGTGGTACGTCTCGCTGCGCTGCGCCGAGACGTGCGGCGATCAGGCGCGTCTCTATGCCGGGGCGGGCATTGTCGAAGGCTCCGACCCCGCCGCCGAGGCGGACGAGACGTCAGGTAAGTTCCAGGCCGTCCTGCGCGCCCTGGGCGTGGATGAGGCGAGCGTATGATTCCCCTGCAACAGATCTGGCCGGACGACATGGCGGCGCGTTATCGGGCCAAGGGCTATTGGCGCGGCGAGACCTTCTCCCAACTGCTGCGCAGCCGCGCAGAGGCGCAGGGCGACGCCGTCGCCGTGGTCGGCATGGACAAGCGCTGGACCTATGGCGAACTGCTGGAAAAGGCCGAGACGGCCGCCGCCGGTTTCCTGGCGCTTGGGCTGAAGCCCGGCGACCGGGTGGTGGTGCAACTGCCCAATCTGCCCGAGTTCCTCAGCGTGGTGTTCGGCCTGTTCCGGGCCAAGCTGATCCCCGTCTATGCGCTGCCCGCGCACCGTTCCAGCGAGATCGTCCACTTCCTGACGCGGGCCGAGGCCTCGGCCTATGTGGTGGCTGACCGGCATGAAGGCTTCGACTATCGCGCCCTGGCCCGCGCCGTTCAGGCCGAGGTTCCGAACCTGCGCCATGTGGTCGTGGTGGGCGAGGCCGAAGAGTTCGCCTCCTTCGACGGTTTCCGCTCTGATCCGGCCTCCCTGCCGACGGATGATGTCGATCCGTCCGACGTGGCCTTCCTGCAGATTTCGGGCGGGTCGACCGGCCTGTCCAAGCTGATCCCGCGCACCCACGACGACTATCTCTACAGCGTGCGTGAAAGCGCCGACATCTCGGGGCTGGAGCCGGAGAGCGTCTATATGACGGCTCTGCCCGCCGCGCATAATTTCCCGATGAGCTCGCCCGGCTATCTGGGCGCCCTCTATGTCGGGGCGACGGTGGTGATGGCGCCCTCGCCGTCGCCGGACGTCTGCTTTCCCCTGATCGAGCGCGAGGGGGTGACGATCACCGGCGTGGTGCCGCCTCTGGCCCTGCTGTGGATGCAGGCGGCGGCCAAGAAGACCCACGACCTGTCCAGCCTTCAGGTGCTGCTGGTCGGCGGGGCCAAGTTCCTGCCCGAGGCGGCGCGGCGCGTGCGCGCCGAACTGGGCTGCACCCTGCAACAGGTGTTCGGCATGGCCGAGGGGCTGGTCAACTACACCCGGCTGGACGACCCCGAGAGCCTGATCGTCGAGACGCAAGGACGCCCCATCAGCCCCGATGATGAAATCATGATCGTCGACGACGCGGGCGCGCCGGTGGCCGAGGGCGAGCCGGGCAATCTGCTGACGCGCGGGCCCTATACGATCCGGGCCTATCACAACGAACCGGCGGCCAATGCGCGGTCCTTCACCGACGACGGCTTCTATCGCACCGGCGACGTGGTGCGCCGCACGCCCGAGGGCTACCTCGTGGTCATGGGCCGGGCCACCGACCACATCAACCGCGCGGGCGAGAAAATCTCGGCCGAGGAGGTCGAGGATCATCTGCTGGCCCACCCGGCCGTGTTCGACGCCGCCGTGGTGTCGGTGCCCGACGACTATCTGGGCGAGAGGATCTGCGCCTTCGTCATCCCCAACGGCGCCCCGCCGCGCGGCGTCGAGCTGAAGGCCTGGATGCGCAAGCGCGACATCGCCGACTTCAAGGTTCCGGACCAGATCGTCTTCGTCGACGACTTCGCCGTGACCGCTGTGGGCAAGGTCAGCCGCCGCGAACTGCGCGCGGCGCTTCGCCAGCGCATTCTGGAAGACGAGGGCAAGGCGTGAGCGCATCCTCTGAAGAATCTGGCAAAGGCCTCCCCACCGTCCCGGCCTACGCCCTGCCGACCGAGGCGGATATCCCCGCTTCGCGCGCCCAGTGGACGCTGGAGCGGGATCGCGCCGCCCTGCTGGTCCACGACATGCAGCGCTATTTCATGCGCCCCTATGCGCCGGGCGCCGAGCCGCTGCCCGGCCTGATCGCCAACATCGCCCGCCTGATCGCGGCGGCGCGGGCGGCGGGCGTTCCGGTCTTCTATACCGCCCAGCATGGCGATCAGGATCGCCGCGACCGGGGTCTTCAAGCCGACCTGTGGGGGCCGGGCATGAGCCGCGCGCCCGAGCACGAAGAGATTTTGCCCGAACTGGCCCCGGCGCCGGGCGACTTCCCTCTGGTCAAGCACCGCTACAGCGCCTTTCAGCGCAGCAACCTCGAGACGCTGATGCGCGTGCGGGGGCGGGACCAGCTGATCGTCTGCGGCGTCTACGCCCACATCGGCTGTCAGCTGACGGCCGCCGAGGCGTTTCAGCGCGACATTGAACCCTTCTTCGTCGCCGATGCGCTTGGCGACTTCTCGCGCGACAAGCATATGGGCGCAGTGGCCTGGGCCGCCGACACCTGCGCCGTGGCCCTTTCGACGGCGCGCGTTCTGGAACGACTGACATGACCAAGCTGACCCCGCAGGATCTGACGCTGGAACGGATGCGCGCCGATGTCGCCGCCGTGCTGCACGAAACGCCGGACTCCATTCTGGACGACGACAATCTGATGGACCTGGGCGTCGATTCCTTGCGCGCCCTCAACCTGTCGCTGGCGTGGAGCGAGGCCGTGCCGCTGGAGTTCAGCGAACTGGCCGAACACACCACGCTCGCAGGCTGGTGGAGCGTGGTTCAGGCGCGCCTGCGCGCCGCCGGTCACGACGCCTGACCTGACATCATGGACGACGGACGCATGGCGGCGGCGCTGGAATACCCGCTGACGGAAGCTCAATCCGGCCTGTGGTTCGCCCAGAGGCTGGACCCGGCCAATCCGATCTTCAACACGGCCCACTATCTCGACATCCGGGGCGATCTGGACGTTGAAGCCTTCCGCGCCGCTGTCGATCAGACCGCCGCCGAGGCCGAGGCCCTGTCGCTGCGTTTCGTCGAGAAGAACGGCGAGGTCGTCCAAACCCTCGACCCGACCCATCGGCCGCTGCTTCAAATCGTGGACGTGTCCGCCTCCGCCGATCCGGTCGCTGAGGCCATGGCCGCCATGCGCCGCGACCATGAGACGCCGCTGGACCCGACGCGCGATCCGCTGGCCGCCAACATCCTGTTCCGCATGGGGCCGCAACGCTTCCTTTGGAGCCTGCGCGTTCACCATCTGGCCACCGACGGCTTCGGCATGGCCCTGTTGACCAACCGCGTGGCGGAACTCTACAACGCCGCGCGCGGCGGCCCGGCGCCCGGCCCGGTCTTCAACCCCATCGCCAAGGTGTGGGACGAAGACGCCGCCTATCGCGCCTCGGACAAGCGCACGGCCGACGCCGCCTACTGGCGCGACATCATGGGCGACGCGCCCGAGGTCGCCTCCCTGGCGCCCGGCAAGGCCACGACCGCCCACCGCTTCCATCGCATCGAG
The DNA here is from genome assembly GCF_039673845.1 of Brevundimonas diminuta. Lineage (GTDB taxonomy): Bacteria > Pseudomonadota > Alphaproteobacteria > Caulobacterales > Caulobacteraceae > Brevundimonas > Brevundimonas diminuta_E. The sequence goes on from NZ_JBDJMK010000002.1 coordinate 189,938, forward strand.
CGCGCCCTGCCGCCTGAGGTCACGGCCCGCCTGCGCGCCCGCGCCGACGCCGGGCGCCTGTCCTGGCCCGACGTGCTGACGGCCATCGGCGCCGCCTATGTCCGCCGTTTCTCGGGCGCGGAAGAGGCCGTGATCGGCGTGCCGTGGATGGGCCGTATGGGCAGCGCCTCGGCGCGCACGCCGGCCATGATCATGAACGTCCCGCCGCTGCGCCTGACGCTGGACGAGGACGCGCCGCTGGACGAACAGCTGATCGCGGCCTCCAAGGCTCTGATCAAGACCCGCCGCCACGGCCGTTACCGCAGCGAGCAACTGCGGCGCGACCTGGGCCTGATCGGCGGGGCGCGGCGTCTGTATGGGCCGCTGGTCAACGTCCTGCCGTTCGACCTGCCGCCGCGCTTTGCCGGGCTGGACACGACGCTGAAGGTGCTGGGCACCGGCCCGGTGGACGACATCAGCTTCACCTTCCGTGGCGACGCCGCCCCGGCCCTGACGTTGGAGGTCGACGCCAACCCCGACCTCTACACGCTGGAGGAGGCTGCCGCCCACGCAGAGCGTCTGGCCGCCTTCCTGACGAACGCGCTGGACGCCGAGACGCTGGGCGAGGTTCCCATCGCCACGCCGGGCGAAGCCGCGCGCGAACTGGAAGCCTTCAACGCCACCGCCCATCCGGTGCCCGACACGACGCTGACGGCCCTGCTGGAGGCGGCGATAAAGGCGACGCCGGACGCCCCAGCGCTGACCTTCGGCGAGCAGACCCTGACCTACGCCGAGCTGGACCGCCGCACGGCGGGGCTGGCCTCGTCGCTGGCGGCGCGCGGCGTGGGGCGTGAAAGCCTCGTCGCCGTAGCCCTGCCGCGTTCGCTGGAACTGGTCATCGCGCTCGTCGCGACCCTGCGCGCAGGCGGCGCCTATCTGCCGCTGGATCTGGAGCATCCGGCCGAGCGCATCGCCGCCATCGTCCGCGCCGCCGGGCCGGGCGTCGTGCTGGCTCATGAAGACATCGGCGGCGCGTTTGGCGAAACCCTGCTCGCGCCCGCTGAGTGGCCCCTGGAGTGCGCGTCGCCGGTCGTCTATCAGGCGGGCGAGGACGCCGCCTATGTCATCTACACCTCGGGGTCGACCGGCGATCCCAAGGGGGTGCTGGTCGAGCATCGCGCCATCGTCAATCGCCTGCTGTGGATGCAGGCCGAGTACGGCATCGGCGCCCAGACCCGCATCCTGCAGAAGACACCCGCCACCTTCGACGTGTCGGTATGGGAGTTCTTCCTGGCCCTGATTTCGGGCGGCGAACTGGTCGTGGCCCCGCCCGGCGCGCACCGCGATCCGGCGGCTATCGCCGGGCTGATCCGCCGCCATGCGATCACCGATCTGCACTTCGTCCCCTCCATGCTGTCGGCCTTTCTGGCCGACCCGGCGGCCAAGGGAATCGCGGTCGCCCACGTCTTCTGCAGCGGAGAGGAACTGCCCGCCGAGCTGCGCGACCGTTTCCACCAGACGGTGAGCGCCGAACTGCACAACCTCTACGGCCCGACCGAGGCGGCGGTGGACGTCAGCTATTGGGCCGCCGGGCCGGACGATACGTCCCGCCCCATGCCGATCGGCTGGCCGGTATGGAACACGCGGCTGGTCATTCTGGACGAGCGCCTGCGCCCCGTGGCGCCCGGCATGGGCGGCCATCTGCATCTGGGCGGGGTGCAGCTGGCGCGCGGTTATCTGAACCGGCCCGACCTGACCGAGGACCGCTTCATCCCCGACCCGCACCATCCGGGCCAGCGCCTGTATCGCACCGGCGACGTGGCGCGCAGGCGGGCCGACGGCGCGGTGGTCTATCTGGGCCGCAGCGACCATCAGGTGAAGATCCGCGGCCTGCGCATCGAACTGGGCGAGATCGAAGCCGCCGTCATCGCCAGCGGTCTGGCGCGCGAGACGGTGGTGCTGGCGCGCGAAGACCGCCCCGGCGAGCGCCGTCTGGTCGCCTATCTGGTCCCGGCCGAGGGCTATGACCCCGCCGCCCTGAAGGCGAAACTGGCCGCGCGCCTGCCCGACTACATGGTGCCTGCCGCCATCGTGGCGCTGGACGCCCTGCCGACGACCTCCAACGGCAAGCTGGACCGCAAGGCGTTGCCTGCCCCGGTGTTCGAGGCTGCTGCAGGCCGTGCGGCCGAGACGCCGACCGAGAAAATCATCGCCGAACTGTTCGCCGAGACGCTGGGCCGGGCCGAACCGGCGGGCGCCGACGACGACTTCTTCACGCTGGGCGGCGACTCCCTGCTGGCGGTGCATCTGATGATGCTGATCCGCGAGCGGCTGGGGCGCGATCCGGGGCTGGGCGCTCTGTTCGACCGGCCGCGCGTGGCTGAACTGGCCGCCCTGATCGACGCCGAGGCGCTGGACTTCGACAACGGGCTGGGCGTGCTGATCCGTCTGGCCGAGGGCGATGCGGCCCTGCCGCCGCTGTTCCTGATCCACCCGGCGGGGGGGCTGTCGTGGGGCTATCGCACCCTGGCGCGCGCCCTGTCGCCGCGCCGCACGGTGTGGGGCGTGCAGTCGCCCGCGCTGGACCCGCAGAACGCCCTGCCGGACGGGATCGACGCGCTGGCGTCCGTCTATGTCGATCATATTCTGGCCTTGGGCGCGCCCGGTCCGGTCCACATCGCGGGCTGGTCCGTCGGCGGCATCATCGCCCAGGCGGCGGCGGTCGAGCTGGAGCGGCGCGGCGTCAAGGTCGGGCTGATGGCCATGCTGGACTCCTATCCGGCCGAGTGCTGGCGCGCCGAGCCGGACCCGGATCCGGTCGACGCCATGCGGGCCCTTCTGGCCATCGCCGGATACGATCCGACCCAGTATCCCGAGCTGCGCAGCCGCGCGGCCATTGTCGCCTTCCTGAAGGCGGGCGACAGCGCTCTGGGCGGCCTGCCCGAGGCGGCGCTGGACGGGGTGATCCGCGTGGTGCTGGACACCAACCGCCTGGTGCGTGAACACCATCATAAGGCTTTCGGCGGCCGCACCACCCACGTCCGCGCGGCGCTGGATCACAAGGAGCGCGACCTGACGCCCGGCCTGTGGCGCGCTTACGCCGCCGATCTGGACGTGGTCGAGGTTCCCTTCCTTCACCCGCAACTGACCGGCCCGGCGGCGACGGCTCTGATCGCCCCGGCTCTGGACGCCCGCATGACCGCTTTCGAGGAGACCGCACGATGAGAGACAGCGGACTGTCCGGCCGTCTGGCCCTGGTCACGGGCGCGGGCGGCGGCATCGGCGCCGCCGTGGTGCGGCTGCTGGTCGAGGAGGGCGCGCGCGTGGTGGCGACCGACCTGCCGTCGACGGCCCTGTCGGGTCTGGCCTTCCTGAACGGCGTGCGGGTCGAGCCGCTCGACGTGTCCGACGGCGCGGCGGTTGAGGCCCTGTTCGACCGCATCGAGGCCGAGGACGGCCCGATCGACTTTGTGGCCAGCGTCGCGGGCGTCCTGTCCAATGTGACGGTGGATCAGACTTCCGACGCCGAATGGCGCCGCGTCTTCGCGGTCAATACGGACGGGCCTTTCCACCTGGGCCGCGAGGTTTCGCGCCGGATGGGCGGGAGGGGCAAGGGCGCCTTCGTCACCGTCAGCTCCAACGCGGCGGGCGTGCCGCGTCATGCGATGGCGGCCTATGCCGCGTCCAAGGCGGCGGCGACCATGTTCACCCGCTGTCTGGGGATTGAGCTGGGACCCAAGGGCGTCCGCTGCAACATCGTCGCCCCCGGCTCGACCCTGACGTCGATGCAGACCGGCATGTGGGCTGACGAAGACGGCGCCGCCCGCGTCATCGCCGGCTCGCCCGAGACGTTCAAGGCGGGCATTCCGCTGCAGAAGCTGGCGACGCCAGAAGACATCGCCGAGGCGGTGGTCTTCCTGCTGTCCGACCGCGCCGCCCACATCACCATGACGGACCTGTATGTCGACGGCGGGGCCACGCTGCGCGCCTGATCCCGCCGCCTGTGACTGCCTTTAAGACAGCTTCGCCTCGACGATCCGGGCGAAGACCGAGGCCACGTTCGGCAGCAGGTCGTCGTTGAAGTCATAGGCGGTCTGGTGGACCATCGTCCCGCCCTGGCCGACGAAGAAGTAAGCGCCCGGCGCGATCTGCAACATGTAGGCGAAGTCGTCGGTGAACGGATACGGCTTCAGGTCGCGATGCACCTTGTCCGCGCCGAACACGCCGCCCGCCGCAGCCGCCGCCACATCGGCCTGAGCGGCGGCGTTGAAGACAGGGGGCACGCCCGCCGTCTCGCGCACCGTGACGGTGCAGCCGGTCATGACGCCGACGCCCGCACAGATGTCCTGAAGCTTCTGCCACATCGTCTCGATCACCTCGGACGAGGTGGCGCGCAGGGTGCCCGCCAGACTGGCTTCGTGCGGCACGACGTTGTGCGACGATCCGGCCTGAAGCTTGGTCACGGTGATCAGGGCGGGCTCCATCGGGTCGACGTGACGGCCGACGATGGACGAGATTTCCGAGGCCACGCGCACGGCGGCCTGAACGGGGTCTTTCGTCTTGTGCGGAGCGGCGCCGTGGCCGCCGACGCCCTGAATCTCGATCTCCCACACCTTATAGCCGTTCATGGTCGGGCCGGTGTGGACCGCCGCCTCGCCCAGCGGCAGCAATGGCATGTTGTGATAGCCATAGACCTCGTCGCACGGATAGCGGTCGAACAGGCCGTCCCTGATCATGGCGACGGCGCCCAGACCCGTCTCTTCCGCGGGTTGGAAGATCAGCACCACGCGGCCGCGCGGGGGCGGGTTGGCGGCCAGATGGCGCGCGACGCCCAGCAGGGTCGCCGTATGGCCGTCGTGGCCGCAGGCGTGCGAGACGCCGGGCTTTGTCGAGGCGTGGGGGGCGTTGCTGTCGTCGTTCATGGGCAGGGCGTCCATGTCGGCGCGCAGGCCGATGGACGGGCCGGGCTCGCACCCTTCGACGACGGCGACCACGCCTTCACCGCCGATGCCGCCCTCGGGCTTCAGGCCCAGCCCTTCCAGCACCTCGAACACCAGCCTGGCCGTGCGCGATTCCTCGCCGGACAGTTCCGGGTGGGCGTGGATGTCCCGGCGCCAGGCGGTCATTTCGGGGGCCAGGGCGGCGAGGGCGGGCAGGGGCGTCATGGGGGGCTCACGCATCCGTCGAACAGGGGAGGCGACGAGGTTAGCATCGCCGCCTCCGAAACGACATAGCGGGCCGAAACGCCCCCTTCGCCTGCGCCTTACAGGGTGCCGGTGACGGTGGAGCCGCCGTCGATCACCAGCGTATGGCCGCTGACATAGGCGCCTGCCTGAGAGGCGAGGAAGACGGCGGCCCCGGCGATGTCTTCCGGCTCGCCGATCCGGCCCAGAGGCGTGGCGCCCTGCAGGCGCTTTTCGGCCTTGGGGTCTTCCCACAGGGCGCGGGCGAAGTCGGTGCGGACCACGCCGGGCGCGATGGCGTTGACCCGCACATTGTGGCGGCCCAGCTCGACCGACAGATTGCGCACCAGCTGAAGGTCGGCGGCCTTGGAGATGTTGTAGGCGCCGATCACGTCCGAGCCGATCAGGGCGCCGATGGACGAGACGATGATGATGGCGCCGTCCTTCTTCTCGATCATCTCGGGGGCGACCATGTTGATCAGCCAGTGGTTGGACAGGACGTTGTTCTCGAAAATCTTGCGGAAGTGCGAGTCTTCCAGCCCCAGCATCGGGCCATAGGCGCTGTTGGTCGCGGCGTTGCAGACCAGGATGTCGACGCCGCCGAAACGCTCGCGCGTCTGGGCGACCAGATTTTCCAGCGCCGCCTTGTCCGAGATGCTGGCGGCGATGGCCACGGCCTGTTCGCGGCCGCGGCTTTCGTTGATGGCGGCGGCGACGGCGTCGCAGGCGTCCTGTTTGCGGCTGGAGATGACGACATTGGCGCCCGCCTCGGCCAGGGCCTCGGCGATGGCCCGGCCGATGCCGCGCGACGAGCCGGTGACGATGGCGGTCTTGCCGCTCAGATCAAACATACGCATGGGCGAAGGGGTCCTTATTCTTCGGCGCCGGCCAGGCGGGCTTCACGCCAGGCGGCCTTGGTCAGGGGTTCCAGCATGGCCACGGCGTCGGCGGCCTTGGCGCTGGAGGCGTTGCCCGACAGCATCCGCTTCTTCACGCCCTGGATGATGCCGATCAGACGGAACAGGTTGAAGGCGAAGTGCCAGTGCAGGTCCGGCAGGTCATCGCGGCCGGTGGCGGCGCAATAGCGCCGGGCCATGTCGTCCAGCGACGGAATGCCCGCGGCCTCAAGGTCCAGCCCGTTCAGACCGGCGCGGCCGTCGGCGGGCAGGATCCAGTTCATCGCCAGATACGCGAAGTCGGCCAGCGGATCGCCCAGCGTCGCCAGCTCCCAGTCCAGCACGGCGCGCACCGTCATGGAGTCCGGCGCATAGATCAGATTGTCGATGCGATAGTCGCCGTGGATGATGGCGGTGCGGGTCTGTTCCGGCGCGGTGCGCGGCAGGAAGTCGATCAGGCGCTCGACCTCGCGCAGGTCGTCGGTCTGGGCGGCGCGATACTGCTTGGTCCAGCGGGCGACCTGACGCTCGAAATAGTTGCCGGGGCGGCCGAAGTCCTCCAGCCCCACGGCGACCGGATCGACGCTGTGCAACTGGGCCAGGGTATCGACCATGGCCTCATAGGCGGCGCGACGCTCAGGCGGCGACAGGTCGGGCAGGGCGCCGTTCCAGAAGGTGCGCCCCTCGACCAGCTCCATCACATAGAAGGCCGAGCCGATGACGGCGTCGTCCTGACACAGGGCCAGCGGCGCAGGCACGGGAAAGCCGGTCGGATGCAGGGCGCTGATCAGCCGATATTCGCGCTCGACCGCATGGGCCGAGGGAAGCAGGGGGCCGAAGGGCCGACGGCGCAGGACATAGTCCCGGCCGTCGAGCGTCATCCGATAGGTCGGGTTCGACTGGCCGCCGGGAAACTTCTCCAGACGGATGTCGGCGGGCGCGGCGGGCAGGACGCCCGCCAGCCATTGCCCCAGACGCGCGACGTCCAGATCGCTCATCGGGCCGCCTCCGCGTGGCGGGCGAACTCGGACCGGGCGATGGCGCGGGCGTGGACCTCGTCCGGGCCGTCGGCGAAGCGCAGGGTGCGGATGCCCGCCCAGGCCGCCGCCAGTTCAAAGTCCTGGGAGACGCCGCCGCCGCCGTGGGCCTGAATGGCGTCGTCGATGATGCGCAGGGCCATCATCGGCGCCTGGACCTTGATCATGGCGATCTCGTCCTTGGCCGCCTTATTGCCCGCACGGTCCATCATGTCGGCGGCCTTCAGGCACAGCAGGCGCGTCATCTCGATGTCGATGCGGGCGCGGGCGACGCGCTCTTCCCAGACCGAATGCTCGCCGATCCGCTTGCCGAAGGCGACGCGCGTCATCAGGCGGCGGGCCATCGCCTCCAGCGCCTCTTCGGCCGCGCCGATGGTGCGCATGCAGTGGTGGATGCGGCCCGGCCCCAGGCGCCCCTGCGCGATCTCGAAGCCGCGCCCTTCGCCCAGCAGGATGTTCTCGACCGGCACGCGCACGTCGGTCAGGCTGACCTCCATGTGGCCGTGCGGGGCGTGGTCATAGCCATAGACGCTCAGCGGCCGCTCGATCTTCACGCCCGGCGCATCCATCGGGACCAGGATCATCGACTGCTGGCGATAGGTCTTCGCGTCCGGGTCGGTCTTGCCCATGACGATGGCGATGCGACAGCGCGGATCGCCCGCCCCGGACGACCACCATTTGCGGCCGTTGATGACGTAATGGTCGCCGTCGCGACGGATCTCGGTCTGGATATTGGTGGCGTCGGACGAGGCGACGGCCGGTTCGGTCATCAGGAAGGCCGAGCGGATCTCGCCGTTCATCAGCGGCGTCAGCCATTTCGCCTTCTGCGCCGGCGTGCCGTAGCGGTGCAGCACCTCCATGTTGCCGGTGTCGGGCGCCGAACAGTTGAAGACCTCGCTGGCCCATTCGATGCGGCCCATCTCTTCGGCGCACAGGGCGTATTCGAGGTTGGTCAGGCGCTCGCCCGTGAACTCGAAATCGTCCGGCTCAGTCATGCCTTCGGGCGCGGGCGGCATGAACAGGTTCCACAGCCCGGCGGCGCGCGCCTCGCCCTTCAGCGCCTCGATCGAGGGCAGGGGCGCGGCCCAGCGTTCGCCTTCAGCCACCTCGGCGTGGACGGCGGCGATGCGCGGGCGCACCTTCTCGGCCATGAAGGCCCGGACGCGCGCCTGGAACGACCGTTCGCGTTCCGTCAGGGTGAAATCCATCGCTTAACTCTCCTTAAGTCAGGCCACGACGCCGAGTTGGTCTTCCCACTGGCCGAGGGTTCGGTCGACACGCTCCATCATGTCGGACAGTTCGTCATCTGAAATCACGAAGGCCGGGGCGATCCACATCGGCAGACCGCGTTGCAGCACCGGACGGCGCCGCTGGCCGTAGAGAGTGGAATAGAGGGCGACGCCGTTGTCCAGTGCGGCGCGCTGGAACTTCTGTTCGGCCTCTGCCTCGGGGTCGAAGAAGGCGCGGCCCTCAGTAGAGGGTTTGACCAGCTCCATCACCATGAACAGACCCCAGCCGCGCACATCGGCCACGCACGGGTGGGCCAGCAGTCGCTCGCGCCATGAGAACAGCTGGACGTTGCGGTCGCGCACGGCCTGCAGCAGATCATCTTCACGGATGGCGTCGATGACGGCGCAGCCGACCGCGCAGGCCAGGGCGTTGCCGCCATTGGTGAAGCCGTGAACGAAGGCGGCGCCCTCGCGATAGGGGGCGTTGACCCGGTCGCTGACGATCACCCCGCCCAGCGGCACGTAACAGGACGAAAAACCCTTGGCGACGGTGATGATGTCGGGTTTGACCGAATAGTGGTCCATGCCGAACCACTGGCCCGTGCGGCCGAAGCCGGTGACGACTTCATCGCTGATGAACAGGACGTCGTTGTCGTCGCAGATGCGGCGGATCTCGGCCCAGTAGCTATCGGGCGGCACCACGCCATAGTCAGGCCCGCAGCCGTGCGGAGTGGCGATGAAGGCGGCGATGACGTGGGCGCCGTGGAACTGGATGACCTTGTCCAGCTCGCGCGCGGACTGCACGCCCCATTCGTCGCGCGTCAGATGGGCGGGCTTCTGATAGTCGCTGTATTGCGCGATCTTGGGCCACTGGAAAGTCATCGGGTCATAGTGGCGCGTCGTGCCGGGATTGCCCGACAGGCTCATCGTGGCCAGCGTCATGCCGTGATAGGATTCATAGCAGCTGACGATCTTGTGCTTGCCGACGGCGCCGCGGGCCACGTGATACTGGCGGGCGATCTTCATGGCCGTCTCGACCGCCTCCGACCCGCCGGACACCAGATAGGTGGCGTTGAAGCCCTCGGGCGCGACCTCGGCGACCTTTTCGCACAGGTCGGCGCGGCGTCGGTTGGCCAGCATCGGGTGGACGTAGCAATAGGCGTCCAGCTGACTGCGCACCGCTTCGGTAAGGCGCGGGTGGCTGTGGCCCATATTGACCGCGAACGGCCCGCCCGAGGCGTCGTAGTAGCGCCGCCCTTGGGTGTCATGGATGAAGACGCCCTCGGCGCGGGCGACCTCGACCGGCAGGGAATGATCGGAAAAGGCCTTGTCCCAGCCGGACCCTTCGGGGGTTGACGCGGTCATGAATGCAACTCCGAAATCATAACAGTTGTGATCTAAAAAGCCTGCCTGAACCAAGGGGCGTTCTGACGCAGCCTTCGCCGCGTCTTCAGTCGGCGGGGATCAGGGTTTCAGGCGGTTGAAATGGGTTCTGAGCAGGCGGCGCTGGCGCTCGACCGTCAGATAGGCGGGGGAGATCAGCACCTGCACGCCCAGCCCGTCGATGACGGCCAGCAGCAGGTCGGCCTCGTCCTCGGGGTTCAGGTCGCTGCGGATGCAGCCGCCGGCGATCAGCTTGCGGAAGGTCGCGCTCCAGCTGGAACGGATGGCTTCATAGAAGCGGTGGTTCTCGCCCGACTGGCGCTGTTTGACGAAGGAAGAAGTGGTGAAGGCCAGCCACACCTTCCACCAGCGGACCTGCGCCTCGGTGTTCGGCAGCAGGCCGCAGACGTATTCGATGTAGCGTTCCAGATCCATTTCGCCGAGGTGGAACTCGCTGCGCTGTTCCTCGATGGCGGCGATCAGCTCGGTCAGGACGACGTCGAGCATTTCCTCCTTGTCGCGGAAATAGTGGGTCAGGACGCCGGTGGTGCAGCCCAGTTCCTGGGCGATGGCGCGCATCGAGGCCTTGTCCAGTCCGTCGCGCGCGATGACGCGCAAGGTGGCGGCGACCACATCGGACCGTTTGTCCTGTCCGCGATCGGATCTGCTGCGTGTCGCCGCCACCATGTCGTCCCCTTAGATCCAGGTTGATCCTGTATCGGATCGCTTACCAGCTGGCCTTGACCCCTACAGTGATGCGGCGAGGCTCGGCGTACATCGCCTGGGAGAAGCCCAGGGCGTTCACATCGACCGCATACATACGATACCTTTTATCGAAAAGGTTGCTGGCCGAGACATAGAGTTCCGGCCCCGCGTCCTTCAGTCGATAGGCGATGCGGGCGTCGGCCAGACCATAGCCGTCTTCCTGCGCCACCGGCGAGTTGTTGATGTCGAAATACTGCGACGTGACATAGCGGCCGCTGAGGCTGAACAGCATGGCGTTCTCGCCGACCGGCAGCTCATAGTTGACGCCCAGATTGGCCGAGAAGCGCGGGGCGTTGGCCAGACGGCGGTCCGCCTTGCCGCCCGTGGGCGTGTCGATGTCATAGGCGCGGGCGCTCAGGACCTCGAACCCGCCCGAGATATCCAGCCCTTGCGTGACGCGGGCCGCCAGTTCCACATCGATGCCGTTGATCTTGGCGTCGGCGTTGGACAGGAAGCTGCTCAGCCCCTCGGTGCGGAAGGCCTGGAAGTCCCTGTAGTCATAGTGGAAGGCGTTGGCGTTGGCGCGGATGCGGCCGTTCATCCACTCGGTCTTCACTCCGACATCATAGCTGTTCAGCGTCTCGGGCTCATAGGGCATCTGCTGCGGCGTGATGTGCGAGGCGTCCAGCGGATTGTTGAAGCCGCCCGACTTGAACCCGCGGTTATAGGAGGCATAGGCCAGAATGCCCTTCTGGGGCCGCCACTCGATGCGGGCGCGGCCGCTCATCTGGCTGTTCTTCTGGCGGGCCACGTCGCCGTTCAGATCGCGGCTGAAGGCGAAGATGCGCTCGACATAGTTGGTCGGCGAATACAGGCCCGAACCGTCCACGTCGAAATACAGGTCCTGGGTGAAGTCGATGGTCCGGCGCTCATCGGTCCAGCGCAGGCCGCCGATCACGGTCCAGGTCGGGGTGATCTTGTACGACGCTTCGCCGAACAGGGCGTAGGACTCGACCGTCAGGTTGAAGTCGGAATCAAAGGCCGCATCCGAGGCGTAGACGTTGAACTGACGCCCGTTCCAGACCTCGTTGTGGAAATAATAGGCGCCCGCCAGCCAGTTGAAGCGGTCGCCCGTTCCGGCCAGTCGGAACTCCTGCGAATACTGTTTGGTGCGGCTGTCGGACGCGATCTCGGCGATCTGCAGCGGGGTGACGTCGGTGTCTTCGATATAGTTGGTGGCGTTGCGGGTGTAGTCGCTCACCGAGACGAACTCGATATTGTCCGTCAGATCGGCCCGCAGGCGCAGGGTGGTGGCGAAGTTGTCGCGCTTGTCATGCCCCGGATTATCGACCGCGCCGGAATAGGGATCGCCGTCGTCCAGCACGGACAGGCTGGGCGTGTTCGGCACGCCGAAGATCTGGTGCGCGGGAATGTCGACGGCATAGCCCATGCCGTCGGCGTTGGTCGCGGTCGGCACGAAGGTCGCCTGATTACGCGAGGTGCTGTGCCCGCCGCGCGCGATCAGGTCCAGATCGAAGCGCGCGCCGGAATAGGCCAGACGGAACCGCCCGGCCGAACGGTCGACGCCGCCGCCGTCGGGGCCGTCGGCGTTCTTCATATAGGGGTCGACCTGCTCGACCACGCCGGATAGGCGCGCGGCCCAGCCGCCGCCCAGCGGCGCATTGACGGCGCCTTCCATATAGGAGCTGTCGCTCCCGGCGCGCAGGTCGATCTTGCCGCCGAACTCATCATAGGGGCGGGTGGTGATGAAGTGGACCAGACCGCCGGTGGCGTTGCGCCCGAACAGCGTCCCCTGCGGCCCGCGCAGCACCTCGACCTGCTGGATGTCGAAGATGGGCGATGCGCCCGAGTTCATCGACGCCTGATAGACGTCGTCGACATAGACGGCGACCGGGCCTTCATTGCCGACGCCGAAGTCGTTCAGGCCGACGCCGCGCAGGTTGAAGACGACGGTGCCGCTGCTGCCGGTCGGGGCGGTGAAGTTCAGGCCCGGCGTCGCCTTGACCAGGTCGCGGCCCGAGGTCACGCCCAGATCGGACAGCTTGTCCGCCGAATAGGCCGAGACGGCGATGCCGACGTCCTGCATCCGCTCGGAGCGGCGCGTGGCGGTGACGATGATGTCGTCCACGGCGGCGGCCCCGCCCTGTGTCGAGGCGTCCTGCGCCGGCGCATCCTGAGCGGCGGCGGGCGCGGCCAGTCCGGCCGTCAGACTGGCGGCCAGGGCGATGGCGACCCAGGACGCGGCGTTCAAAAGCGTATTGTTTTTATTATGCATTGATCTTCCCTCCCTTGTTTTTATCTGTTGTTTCAGACGTTTGAATCTGGCGCCGGAGTGGAAACCGGCGGTGTCAGGCCTTGCGTCCGGCGACGCATCAGCAGCGGTATGACCGAGGCGGCCAGCGCCGCGCCGCTGAACAGGACGATGGATTGCAGGCCGTGGTTCTCGGCGATCCAGCCCGCGACATAGGGGCTGACGGCGCCCAGCAGCATGGCCAGCCCTGTGCCGTTCGCCGCCGTGCGCCCGCCGTCGTTCTCTTCCAGGGCGATGGCCGTCAGGAAGGGCAGGGTGAAGGTCAGGGCGAAGGCCTGACCCAGCAGGGCCACCGCATAGACCGGCATATTGCCCGCCGCCACGATCGACAGGTTCGACAGGCCGAACACCAGCAGGCCGATGACCGCCAGCGGCCGACGCATGTGCAGGCGCGACAGGCCCGCCGCGCAGGCCGCGCCGACGATGGCCGAGACGGCTGTGGCCGCCAGAATGGTTCCGATGGTGGCGGTCGGAATGCCCAGATGGTGGCCGACCCGCTCGGTAAAGGCCCAGACGGCCATGCCGCCGACCTGCATGAAGACCATCGACAGGATGACCAGCGGGAAACCGCGCGCGCCTGCCTTGGCCGCGCCGGGCTTTTCCGCCGCCTGCGGCGCGGTCCCGGCCGGAATGCAGAAGCTGAGCAGGAACTGCATGACGGGGATGACGGCCAGCCCGCCGAACAGCGCCTTCAGCGACAGACCCGGCGCCATGCTGGCGAAGACGATGGTCAGGGCGGCGATGATGAAGGACGCGGCGACCACGGCGATGGCGTACAGCCGCTCGGCGTTTTCATGGCGCGACAGCAGGGCGGCGACACAGGCCATCTGCACCCCGATGCCGACGCCCGCCGCGCCGAAGCACAGGGCCAGAAGGGCCGGGGTCTGCGCATGGCCGGTGGCGATATAGGCGACGCCGACGGCCACGGCCGAAATCATCGCCGCGCGCCGGATGTTCAGCTTCTGCAACAGGCGCGCCGTCAGCATGGTCGAGACGGCCATCAGGGCGAACTGGGCGCTGATGACCAGACCGGCCTGACTGGGCGCCAGGCCCAGACGCTCGGTCCACAGGCCGTTGATGATCGGCGTGATGTTCAGGCCCAGATTATAGGCGAACAGCAATCCCACCAGAGCCAGCACGGCCAGGCTTGTCTTGCCGGCGCCGCTCTTATCTGAACGGTCAGCCTGCACTGCAGACGCAGTCGGATCGGACATGGTCCATCCCTCCCCGATGTTTCTTCCCGTCCCGCTTTTCCCCTCCAGGAAAGACTGGACCTTCTTGACGTAACAACTGTTGTGATTTTTGTATAGGGACGATTTCCGGTCCTCTTTGCAAGGGTGTTGTCGATGCGGGTTCTGTTCTTGGGCGCGGGTGAAATGGGAGCGGCGGCGGCGCTGGCCTCCCTGAACACGCCGTCGCTGACGTCGATCGTCATCGCCGACCGTGATGAGCCGAGGGCGCGCGCCCTGGCCGATTCCCTGATCCCCGCCGCGCCGTCCGGCGTGACGGTCAGCGCCCGCGCCGTCGATGCGACCGACGCCGCCAGCCTGAAGGGCGCCCTGTCAGAAGCCGATGTGGTGATGAATGCGGCGGGGCCCTTCTACCGCTTCGGCGCCTCCATCCTGCAGGCGGCGATCGAGACGGGCACGCACTACGTCGACATATGCGACGACTGGGAGCCGACCCTGTCCATGCTGGAGCTGGACGCCGCCGCGCGCGAGGCGGGCGTGGTCGCCCTGGTCGGCATGGGCGCCAGCCCCGGCGCCTCCAACCTGCTGGCCATGCTGGCGGTCGAGGGGCTGGATGAGGTCGAGAACCTCTACACCTGCTGGGGCGTCGATCTGGACGATGAAGACCGCAGCCAGCCGGTCTCAGCGGCGACCATCCACTGGATTCACCAACTGGCGGGCGACATCCGCATCGCCGACGGCGGGCGCCTGGCGGACACTCAGCCGCTGGAAGGCGTTGAACTGGACTATCCCGGCGTCGGGACCGGCACGGTCTACACCGTCGGCCATCCAGAGCCTGTCACCCTGGTCAACACGGTCAAGGCGGGCGGGCGCATCCTGAACGCGATGGTGATGCCGACCACGGTGATCGCCGCCATCGGCACGGTGCGCCACGATATTCAGGCGGGGGCGCTGACGATCGAGGACGGCGCTCGCGCCCTGTTCAACGTCGATGAGGCCCGCCACGCGCGCATCGTCGAGGCGCTTCCGGCGCTAGGCGAGCCGGGGCCGCTGCCGCACTTCTTCGCCCTGGCGACGGGGCGCCGCGACGGCCAGCGCGTCGTCTCGGCCTGCCGCCCGGCCGCCATGCCGGACGGCATGGCCAAGGCGACGGGCATCCCCATGAGCATCGGCCTGCGCTTCATCATCGAGCAGAAGGGCCGCCCCGGCGTCCATGCGCCGGAACAGGCGGTCGACCCGCGCTGGTTCTTCGAGGCGCTGGCGCCGCACTGCGAACCGCCGGTGGCGGACGCCGCCGCCATGGTGATCCGCACCGAGGCGCCGCAGGTCTGAAAATAGGTTGGGCGGAAGGCGCGGGATGAGCGCCTTCCGCCGCCTGAACTCTGAAAACGCGGGGGATCAACGCTTCCAGAGGCAGTCGTAGACGTGGGTGACGTCGTCAAAGGTCGTTCGCGACGGCGTTCCCGCAAAATCGTCCGGCCGGTAGAGGGCGCTGGTCAGTCCGCCGGCGACCGGATCGGGGATCCTGTCCGTATTCCACCCCAGCAGAAGCAGGCCGCCTGGCTTCAGCACGCGCGCCATGGACGTCAGGCTTTGTCTTTGCATCTCGACCGTGTCGATGCCGAAGCCGAAGACGCCGTTACTGATCACCGCGTCGAACATGATGTCAGGAAAGACCCGATCAATAGCGCAGGCGTCACCCGGCCGGTGGCGCGTCCTGTGTCCCCAGCGGGCGGCCTTCGGTTCGATGTCGGTTGTCCAGACCGTTGCGCCGTTGCGCTCAAGCGCAGCGTAATCGTCGGCCGTATAGACGCGAGTCCCGATCCACAGCAGCGTCCCGCCTGTGGCGGCCAGCGCGGGAATAAAGCTGCTGGCCATGAGCTGACGATCAGGCAGGGCGCGGATGCGGGCGGTTTCCTTACGGGTGCGTATGCGGGAAATGAAGTTGCGGAGGCTCATGCGCGAAGCATTTCCATGGTCAGGGCGGGACGGCGGGCGGCGCGGGATGTGGCGTTGCTGATGAGGCTCTGCCGGTATTCGTCCAACTCGCTGGCGCGCACGACCGGGTCATGGGTTCGCGCGACATAGGCCTGACCCTGACGCGCCAGGGTTTGGCGGGTCTGCTCATCTCGTATGAGCGCCAGCATGGCCTGCGCCAGCGGGGGCGCTTCCGGCGGGTCGACATAGATGGCGTAAACGCCGCTGGCTTCACGCAGTCCGCCGCGACCGGACGAGATCAGGGCGGCGCCGCTGGCCAGGGCCTCCATGGCGGTCAGACCCATGGCCTCTTTCACGCGTGAGGGGGTGACGGCGATGGCTGCGCGCCGGTTCATGGTCTGAACGGCGCTGAGGGATGCTGAGCGGTGGATTTCGACCCGATCGCCGAACCGTTCCAGAGGCCGGATGCAGGCGTCCGCCCAGGCGGCGCTGCGCTCCCATTCGCCCAGGGCCAAGGCGGCGCGCCATCCGGGCGCCTGATCCAGTACGATCGACAGCGCCTGGCAGAAGGCGTCCAGTCCCTTTTCAGGCAGGGCGCGACCCGAGAACAGGAGCAACTGCTCCTTGCGGTCGGCGTTTCCGCGCCATGTGGCCATATCGATCGAGTTGGCGATGGCGATGGTGCGGTCCGCCAGGTCGGGATAGTCCGCCAGGAACTCTTCCTTCGCTGTACGGCTGACCAGGACAATGTGATCGAAGAGGCGCAGCGTTACCCGGCGACGCAGGCGTCTCAATGGATTGCGCGGCCTTGTCACGCTGGTGTGGCGGAAGAACAGACTGCGGGCGTTCGGCAGACGTTTGGCGACATAGGCGGCGCTGCACAGCTGCTGGTGAAATTCCACAATGTCTGGCTGCCAGGCCTTCAGGACCTTGAGCACGGCGGCGGCGTGGGCGCGTCGGCTCAATCCGGCCGGAACGCAAAGGGTGGCGTCCGGTTCGGCCAGAGCTTCGGCGCCTTCCTCGCAGACGAAGACCGTCGAGTTCCGATAGGCGCTGAACCGGTTCAGGGTCAGGGCGACCGTTTCCATCGAGTTGAGGCGCTTGGCTTCCATGCGTCCGCCGCGCGGCATGACGATGGCGATACGAGGGGCGGCGTTTAGCATATCAGGCGATCCTCGGTGGTTGGGGCCGCCGCGGCCCGTCCAGCCTGAACAGGCGGCGGAGCTTGTAGATTCGGGTGATGAGCGCTTCGCGGCGCGAAGACCGCAGCCCCTTGACGTCGAGAAAGGTCAGCGGGCCGCCGGACAGGGTGTGCAGGCCATCCATGAAGCCCTCGGCCAGACCGCCCGGCGCCAGGCGGCGCACAGGGGTGGCGGCGAATGTCGTCGGCGTCAGGTCATTGATCCGCAACAGATGGATCGCGCGGCCATAACCGCCGTCGCAATCCTGGACCGGCAGGTGCAGCAGCCCCTTGTGCACGAAGGGCGTGCCGCCGGGCCGCGAGTCCGCCAGGTTGCTGCGGACAGGGTTGTTTTCATGCTGGCGCCACGGGCCGGTCAGGCTATCGGCCCAGGCGATGTGGAGCTCGCGCATTGACCGATCGTTCGGTCCGGGCAGGGCGTAGAACATCCACCAGCGCCCGTCATGGCGCGTGACCGTTGCGTCGATGGCGGGCAGGTCCAGCAGGCGGGCGCACGGGCGCCAGCGGTCGGGGAAGCGCTCGCACTCATACAGGGTCAGGGCGCCGCTCTTGTGCCCCTCGGGCAGCATGAACAGCCGCCCGTCATCCTCGATCAGCGCGGGATAGGACAGGTGGAAAGGCTCGGCCAGGGCCACGCCCTGTCCGGTCAGGCGGTCGCCTTCATATTGATAATAGCGGATGTCGCCGCATCGCGTGCGATAGTCATAGAACTCGGCGAAGACGGTCAGGACGCCGTCGCGTTCAATGCCGAACGGATCAGCCACATACTGGAAACTGCGAGGGAGGGGCGGCAGCCAGACGATATCGTCCGGGTGAGGCAGGCCTGCTTCCATGACAGCAGCAAGCGGCCGACGCGCGAACCCTGCGCGCCAATCGTCATACATGGCGAACTCCAGCGTCGGGAAAACTATACATGTGAATCAACGCAACTCCGGGAGCCGCCTCAGCAGCGATTGCTTCAGCCGACGTCCGCGCTCGGCTACGGTTTTGGGTTCGACGCGTTCGCGCGGCTCTTCGCCGGCGGCCCAGTGCGCATGGGTTGCGCTGGCCAGATGCGGGTGCCGGTCGTGCTGATGCACGATGGGGCTGGCGCCGCCGTCGGGGTTGGTGACGCGGTCGTTAACGAAGCCCAGAAGGCTTCCGTCGGTCATGCCCAGGGTCGCGACCCGGCCGAAATTCCTGCGCACGGACGCCGGTATCAGGCCCAGATGCACCGCCAGATTACAGGCCGCTTGATCGGCGCCGAAGGCTCCCCCGATTTCTGAACGGGGAATGGCCGCCAGTATCAGCAGGATGCGGCAGAACCGGATGATCTCCTCGCGCGGGCCCATGACGGTGCCGACGCAGATACAGGGCTTGGCCTTCAGCAGTTCGGCCAGGTCTTCGCCAACCAGGGCGGTCAGATACTTCATGTTGAAGGCGTGATCGCCCAACCGGCCTTCTTCGTATTCGACGAAGACCTCCAGACGACTGGAGCGGGGCTGAAAAGGATCGGCCTGAAAAATTACGTCGCGAACGTCGGTCAGCAGGACATTGGCGGCGTGGGGCCAGCGCTCGACCAATCGGGCGTAAAGGCCAAAGCGCGCCATGACGGGATGCGGCGCCCAGCCATCGACTTTATCGATGAAGACGGCCTCTACGGCATGTTCATCCAGCAGTTTCAGGACATCCGGACGCTTATCGACCACAAGGGCGGCAGGCCCGTCGAAATGCGCGCGCAGCGACCGAACGAAGGGCGTGATCGTGACCGCATCATAGCCGGTGGCGTAGCCCAGAACGAGGTCATCGGGCGGGCGCGTCGTCGGCTGGGGCTCTTCCCCCACGCGCAGGGTCTCGGCGAGCCAGTTCAGATAGGCGGATCGAGGCGCAAACGGCTTCATGCCGGGAACTCTGGTGAAAACGCAGCACCAAACGCGATGCTTCGTTTCTTAAGACGGCGTCCTCGCCCGCTTGCCTCATCGAATAGCGCGAGGCATGAACTGACGGATGATGGGAGCCACGCTGAAAATCATGAAGCGGCGCCTGCCCCTGTTGTGGGCGGAGGCGGGCCGTTGAGCAGCCGCGCCCATGGCGAAGACCTTTTTGCGGTCTATCTTGAACAGCGTGACGCGCTGAGCCGTTTCTTCCGGGCGCGTCTGGGGACGCAGGCTGATGTCGAAGACCTGCTTCAGGAGCTGTATCTGAAGCTTCAGGCGGCGCCGGACGTCGAGGTGCGCGAGCCCAAGGCCTATCTGTACCGGCTGGCGTCAAACCTGATGATGGACCGCTGGCGCTCGGGCATGCGTTCGGCGGCCCGTGACAGCGCCTGGGCGGCCCTGCACCAGGGGGAGGCCGATGAGACGCCGTCAGCGGAAAAGGTCGTGGCGGCACGTCAGGGCCTGGCCGCCGTCTCGGCTGCGCTGGCGGACCTGCCCGAGGGAACACAGACCGTCTTCCGCCTGCATAAGTTCGAGGAGCTAAGCTACGCCGAGGTGGCGGCTCGGCTTGGCGTATCGCGCAGCACCGTTGAGAAACGCATGATGCAGGCCTTGAAGGCGCTGGCGACGAGGCGTGGGCGATGAGGGCGCAATGGAAGCAGGCGACTGCCCGACAGGATCGCAGAGGTGGGCGAGGGGCTGTGAACGGTTTCTTTGAGGCGTTCGCCGCTCCGCGTCGTCAAAAGGTTGGAGGCGTTTCAGAACGGACGCCGGACGTGACGCGATGACCGACAGGACGCAGATCATGCAGGAGGCCGTCGCCTGGTTCGCCAGGCTGCGCGACCTTGATGCGAGCGAGGCCGACTGGCTGGCCTTCATCGACTGGATCGAAGCCGATCCAGAGCGACGGCTGGCCTATGATGCGGTCGAACAGGCGTGGGTCGATGCTGATGAAGATTCACCTGAAGATAGGTCTGAAGACGTCCCTGGTCGTCTGAAACCCGCCAATGACGATCGTCCGGTTCGTGGCGCTAGGCGGCGCTGGATGTATGGGGTCGCGGCGACTGCGGCCTGCGCTGTGTTGGCGCTGGGCGTGTGGACGCAGACCATGCGCCCTCAGGTCGAAAGGCACGCCACGGGCGACAGGGCCGAAACCATAACCCTCGCGGATGGGTCGGAAGTTTGGCTGAACCGTCACACGACGCTCGAAGCGAGGATCGGACGGCGTCAGCGCGATATTCTTCTGGGCGGCGGCGAAGCGGCCTTTGACGTGACCCATGATGCGGCCCGACCCTTTATCGTCCACGCGGGAGATCGCAACGTCCGCGTATTGGGCACGGCGTTCGACGTCATCCATCAGGGCGAACGCTTTGTTGTTCAGGTCGAGCGCGGACGGGTCGCCGTCACCCCTTCGGGCGCCGCCCGACCGACGGACCTGTCTGCGGGGCAGAGCCTGCGCCAGTCGGGCCGGGGCGCTGTTTCCGTCGCGACCGAGGACCCGGAAACGATCGGCGTGCGTCGTGACGGCATTCTGGTTTATCATGAGGCCCGTCTGGCGGAGGTCGTTGATGACCTGTCGCTCTATCTGGACAAGGCGGTTATAGCAGACGATGCGGCGCGCGAACTGCGATTCAGCGGCGTATTGAAAGCTGATGATGAAGTGAACGTCCTTGGGCAACTCGAAGCTTTTGCCCCAGTCAGGATTGAACGCGCCTCAAACGAGGTTCGCATCACCGCGCGCTAGACGGTTCGGCGTCTGCACGGGGATCGCCTTGACCTGCGCCGCAAGTCTGTCGGCGACGGACGTGTCCGCATTCGACCGCACATTTCGTTTCAATGTGCCGCCGCAACGCCGGTCTGAGGCCCTGCTTGAGGTCGCCATTCAGGCTCGGACACCGTTGGGCGGGGATCTTGGCGCCTGTCGGGGACGGTCGGTGCGCCTGCAGGGCGTGATGTCGCTGGAAGCCGCCCTGAATGTGGTTCTGGCGGACAGCGGGTGCGACTATGCGCATGGGCCGAACCGCAGCATCGTCATCCGCCGGGCCTCGGTCCGTGCCGCCGCACCGACGGCACGGCCGATCCCGGCGCCGCCCGCACCGCCTGAAGTTATGGTCACTCAACTCAGCGACGTGATCGTCACAGCCGAGCGTCGAACCGGCTCGCCCCAGTCCGCCTCATCCGCAATCACCGCCCTGTCCGACGCTCAGATTGAGGACGCTGGCGCAGAAGGCGCCAATGGTCTCAGCGCCCTGATTGCAGGCATGACGGTGACGAATCTAGGGTCGGGTCGTAACAAGATTCTGCTGCGAGGCATGTCGGACGGCGCGTTCACCGGCCAGACGCAATCGACGGTGGGTATCTATTTCAACCGCTCGCCTTTGACCTACAGCGCGCCTGACCCGGACCTTAAGCTGGTCGATCTGGATCGCGTCGAGGTTCTGCGCGGACCGCAGGGCGCTCTCTATGGCACCGGGCCGATCGGCGGCATCGTGCGCATTGTTCCGATGGCGCCTGATACCGTGAATGAGCAGTTGGAGATGAGCGCCTCCCTGTCCAAGATCGAAGGCGGCGGTCAAAATACGGACTTCTCTTTGATGGCCAACGCGCCCTTGCCAGGTCAGGCAGGCGCGATCCGGGGCGTTGTCTATGCTGAAGAGAACGGCGGCTATCTGAACGACGCCAGTCAGAGCCGCAGGCATGTGAACAGCGGCCAGCGGCGCGGCGGGCGGCTCGCAGCCTCATTGAACCTTGGCGGCGGGTGGACTTTGAGCGCCGGCGGCATTCGGCAGCGGATCGAGACAGAAGATACACACTATGTTCATCGGACGTCAGGCGGCCATAAGCGCAGCAGACTGGTCCGTGAACCGCATGACAATGACTTCCGCGAAGTGCACCTGTCGGTCGAGGGCACGGGCGACTGGGGCAGTCTTGAAACGACCCTGTCTCGGGTCAACCATGATTTCACCAGCCGGTATGACGCCTCTGCGGGCCTGGCTTTCTTCGGCTCCCATGGCCTCATCGGTGCTCTGGATGACGCCAAGAGGATAAACCTGACGATTTTCGAGACGGTCTACAGTTCGCCGCAACAGGGGCGTCTGCGGTGGTTGGCCGGAGTGTTCGCCTCGACCGGCGAGACGCGAAGTGATGCAGAGCTTTGGACTTTGTGGCCATATCGTGAACTGACCTACACTGAAGAACGCCAGGACGAGCGCTATGAACTCGCCGTTTTCGGCGAGGCGGGTTACGACCTGACGCCAAGCCTGAACCTGGCTGTCGGCGGGCGTTATTATCGGGGTGTGGATCGTACGCGGTCGCTGGTGCGCCAAGGGACGGAGACGCGGCCTTTTGATGGTGAAGGCGAAGACAGGGGGTTTTCGCCCCGCGTGACGCTGGCCTATCAGCCGATAGGTTCATGGTCCTATTATGCACAGGTCGCCAGGGGGCACCGGGCGGGCGGGTTCAATACTGCTGGTCCGATCGAGTGGGGCTTTGAGGGCAAATACAGCGAGCCGGAACAGTTCTATTCCGGCGATGTCCTGTGGAACTATGAGATCGGGGCTAAAGGCCTTTTGTGGAATGGTCGGGTGCAGACGCGCGTCGCCCTTTTTCACGCCGACTGGACGGATATCCAAAGCGACCAGTTCCTGCCTAGCGGTCTGGTTTACGCCGTTAATGTTGGTGATGGCGTTAATACGGGGCTGGAGCTTGAAACCAATTGGCGCCTGACTTCAGAACTGGAGCTGAAGGCGAACGCGCTCATTTCAAGGCCGAAGTTGACGCAGCCGAGTTTTGATTTCGATGCGCGTCCGCGCACAAGCCTGCCTGGCGTTCCTGCCGTTTCGGCCAATGTCCATCTGAATTGGAAACGCCAGATCGGCCCCGACCTGATTGTTTTCAGTTCGGCTAACGTCGCCTATGTCGGGCCATCCCGTCTGACGTTTGACGCTGAGCCACGAAACAAAATGGGCGACTACGTCACAGGTCGTATCTCTGCGGGGCTGGCTATGCGGCGCTGGCGCCTGACGGCCTATGTCGACAATCCATTCAATACATCGGCCAACACTTTCGCCTTTGGCGACCCCTTCAGTCTGCCTGAAGCCTTGACCACCACGCCGATCCGCCCGCGTACCGGTGGCGTAATCCTGTCATGGCGGCCGGGTCGTTTTTGACATACGTCTGTGCCGCCTGATGCCCTAAGGCAAGGTCGTACGAACTATTTTGACAGTATTAAATACCGGTAGTTTGGCATATTATTGTAAATCATCATAATTATTAGTTGTCGCCTAGGTGGTTGTCCTGATGTTTTGTTCTGAGATTGCGATATTTGGGTGCGCTGCTATGCGCGTTTGAGATCTCGGACTCTCTAGGTGGGCGCGATTTAGGCCATTTGACTCGATCCGATGGAGCAATCTTTTCCAAAAACCATCGTTCGTATTTGCAAATATGGACAGCTTTGATATCTATATCTCAACTATATGATCGTTGTTTTTGTATTATAAATACTTAAATATGGCAAGCTAGGTGTATTTACGTAGTAAATTTGTGTCATTCATGCTTCATGTACGGTAGGAAGTCGGCTTATTTGAGTTAATAATATTGCTGATCTGTAATTTGAAGTTAGACCTCAATGTCTTCGGAGCTGGGCGCGGTGCGTTCTGGTTAGCCGGTATGGCGATAGATGTTGAGGTCTATACCTATGAATTCGAAAAGAAATTATCTTTTTGGCACGACTGTTCTGGCAGGTGTCATTGCCGTGTCGGGTCCAGCTTTTGCGCAAGTCGCAGAGCCGCCCAACGATCAGCGCGCGACCGAAGTTTCTGAAGTTGTTGTAACAGGGTCGCGTATTCGGCGTAATGACCTGACGTCAGCTTCACCTTTGACGGTCGTGTCGTCAGAGACAATTGATAATAAGGGCTTCGCCAATGTGGCGCAGGCGCTGCATCAGCAGCCAGTTTCTGGTGTTCCGATCACTCCAGATGGTGATCAGGCAGGTTTCGGCGTCGGGCGAAGCTTCGTCAATCTGTTCAATCTTGGCACAAACCGCACGCTGGTTCTGGTAAATGGCCGCCGCTTCGTTGGCGGCAATGTTTCTTCGATTTTCTCGGGGGCTAGTGCGGGTGGACAGGTCGATTTTTCATCGATTCCTACGGCCCTTATTGATCGAGTCGAGACGGTCCAGGCGACGGGCGGCGCGGTCTATGGTTCAGACGCTGTTGCTGGCGTTATCAATGTCATCACAAAGAAGAACTTCGAAGGACTCGAGTTAAACGCTGAGTATGGAATTTCCGATCGCAGCGACGGCGATCAGGTGCGCCTGCGTCTGACCGGTGGAAAGACCTTGCTGGATGATCGTTTGAGTGTGGCCGGTAGTTATGAATACGCGGAAACAGATTCGCTCGGTTATAAGGATCGAGATCGTACCGCGTTGCAGATGATTAGAGGTAATAACCCAGAGAATACCAGTCCTAATGATGGAATTCCTGCTCAGATATGGTATTTTAACCGCCGCTTGCCTGAGCTGACGCAGGGCGGTCTGCCTTTCCGTACCTCAGGTATCGGTTTGGCGAATGTTCTTACGATTGCTGATCCGAACAATGCGGGGCGCCGCGTGATGGCTCAGTTTGCACCAGATGGTTCGTTGGTGCCCTATGATGCCGGAAAATTTGTGCAGCAGTCTATCTCTTCTGGTGGAGACGGATTGAATCTGGCGGAGCTTACATCGTTACAGGCACCTGTGAAGCGCCATAACGCCACCTTCTTCAGTACATATGAATTTACACCGCGCATCCGCTTGGACGCTGAGGTGTTTTACAACCATACAGAGGCATCCGAAGATTATAATCAGCCTATCTACAATAGTGGAATTTTCGGTGGGACATCTGGTGCTCTGCGGTTCTCGACCGCGAACCCATTTCTTTCGGCGGCTACTCGCGCAGCCATTTTAAGTCAGCCTGTACCGTTGCCGATGGATGCTAATAATCCAGGCGAACGATTGTTCTGGGTTCATCGTGCATCTACAGATTTGGTTAAGCCAAAAAATTATGCAGAGTCAGATACAATACGAGCGGTACTCAATCTTAACGGTGACTTTGAGGCTGTTGGGCGTACCTTTTTCTGGAATATTGCAGCCAATCATGGTCGCAATGAAGGGTTTTTCCGGCAGGACAATATTGTCCAGTCGCGTTTTGCAGAGGCGATCAACGTCAACCGAGCGTCAAATGGCGATCCTCAATGTGCTGATCCGGTTGCTCGCGCCGCAGGCTGCGTGCCTTTGAATCTGTTCGGCAAAGGCGCGCGTAGTCAGGCGGCATTGGATTACATCGGAACGACATTCCGTCAGGACTACACGATTAAGCAGGCGACCTATGAAGCGAACTTCGGCGGTGATCTGTACAGGCTACCAGCAGGACCTGTGGCGTTCAATGTAGGGTATGAGTATCGCAAGGAGGAGTCAGAGTTTCAGCCGAATGAAGCTTCGCGTCTTGGTGTTGGACGTACGGCGCCTATCAGTCCTATGAAGGGGGAATACAGCACCAATGAGTGGTACGGTGAGCTATCGGTTCCAGTCTTTGGTGGAGACTTCACCTTCCCGCTGCTGAGGGAGCTGGCGCTCGATGGTTCGTATCGTTCAGTCGACAATTCCATCGCAGGCAAGGACGAAGCATGGGCTGCCGGGCTGCGCTGGCGCCCCATTGATGATTTGTTGATCCGAGGCAGCATTAGTCGCTCATTCCGGGCGCCGGCGATCACTGAGTTGTTCACGCCGGAGTCGACCAGCTTCATGAGCGCGACTGATCCGTGTGATTATCGGAACATTAATAGCGGTCCAAATCCGGCAGCGCGTAAAGCGAATTGCCAGCAGGAGTTTAAGCGCCTAGGTCTTCCGGAAGATTTTCAACTAACCTCTATAATTCAGTCTGCTACGCAACGTGGTACGACGTCGGGTAATCCGAACCTCAAAAATGAAGTCGCGGATCAAGAAACATACGGTTTTGTCTACCAACCTAAGTTTATACCTAATCTTGCAATCTCGTTTGATTGGGTGAAGATTGATTTGACCAATGCCATAGCCAATTTCACGCTTACTTCAATTCTTCAGGTTTGCTACGATGTTCCTAATCCTGATCCGGCGGTATGCGGCCGGTTTCAGCGTGGGAATAAAGAGTTGATGAACGGCGATACCAGCTTGGCGGGCCAGATTTTGGGGGCCGACATGGCGCCCAACGGCGTCGGGCCGAAATCTGGTTTTGTTAATGCGGGCTATCTGAATTTCTCTGGTTGGGCCGGGGGAGTTGAGTATGCGATTAATCTTGATGAATATCAGTCTCTGTCAGGTTTGGGGGGGCGTATAAGTTGGGATTTAGATATTTTCCGTACTGAGACCTATGAGTCTTCAGTGACGGGTTTGGGTTTCGATCTGGCAAATTCCGCCAACACTATCGGTACGCCTGAGACCCGTTGGAAATTGGATACGGCCTATACCCGAGGCGGCTTTGGGGCTCAGTGGACTGTAAGATATACTGGAGAAAGTAAGTTTAGTAACACTGCAACGATAGAGAATTATACACCTCTAACCGTTCGTGAATATTATCTGAACGATCTCTCCCTAGCCTATCGGTTTGATACTAACCGCCTGGGGATGAGCGGTGTTACGGCTAGATTGCAGGTCCGTAACGTCTTTGATGTCGAACCGCCATTGGGCACCACCGGCATCGGTGTTTACGATTTGATCGGCCGCTACTATCAGATCGGTGTTTCAGCCCGTTTCTGACTATCTATAGTTAGATGTTGGACGAGAAGGGTGCGGTTGTGGCCGCGCCCTTTTTGTTGTCTCCAGGCGAGCGGCTCTGCTCTTAAAGGGGTGGTCAGAAGTCCGACTCGCGTTAGTCATGGTAACCCTTCGTTAACGCAGTCGGGGTTTTCCTTAACGCGCTCATAACCAATGCGATTCGGCGGGGAGTTCGCATCGGGGACGAAGGGCAGGGTCCTTAGGTCGGAATTGTATTATGTCTCTCTCGCTGGTCAGGCCGGAAGCCACGGAATTGAAGCCCCGCATCGTCGTCTTCGGCGTAGGCGGAGCGGGCGGAAACGCGGTCAACAACATGATCGACTCCGGCCTTGAGGGCGTGGAGTTCGTTGTCGCCAACACCGACGCCCAGCACTTGAGTTTCGCCAAGACCGACCGCCGCATTCAACTGGGTGAGACGATCACTCAAGGGTTGGGCGCGGGCGCTCACCCTGAAGTCGGCATGAACGCCGCCGAGGAGAGCGCGGACGAGATTCATGCGCACCTGGAAGGCGCGCACATGGTCTTCATCACCTGCGGCATGGGCGGCGGCACCGGCACCGGCGCGGCGCCGGTCATTGCCAAATGCGCGCGCGATCGCGGCATCCTGACCGTCGGCGTTGTGACCAAGCCCTTCACCTTTGAAGGTCGTCACCGGATGCGTCTGGCCGATGCGGGCGTGGCCGAGCTGCAGCGTTATGTCGACACCCTGATCGTCATCCCGAACCAGAACCTGTTCCGCGTCGCCAACGAACGCACCACCTTCTCCGACGCCTTTGGCATGGCCGACCAGGTGCTGCACTCGGGCGTGCGTTCGATCACCGACCTGATGATCCTGCCGGGCCTGATCAACCTCGACTTCGCCGACGTCCGCGCCGTGATGAGCGAGATGGGCAAGGCCATGATGGGCACGGGCGAGGCCACGGGCGACGACCGCGCCCTGCTGGCGGCCCAGAACGCTATCGCCAACCCGCTGCTGGACGAGACAAGCCTGAAGGGCGCCAAGGCCGTGCTGGTGAACATCACCGGCGGCATGGACATGACCCTGCTGGAAGTCGACGAGGCCGCCAACGCCATCGCCGGCGAAGTGGACGGCGACGCCAACATCATCTTCGGCGCGGCCTTCGATCCGGCGCTGGACGGCAAGATCCGCGTCTCGGTCGTCGCGACCGGCATGGATGAGGCCGTCATCCAGCAGATCGAACCGCAGGGGCAGAACTTCACCCGCACCGGCGGTCTGCCGAACTCGGCGCCGCGTCAGCCGGAAGTCCGCATCGACCCGGTGCGCGACGCCGCCCCGCAACCCGCGCCGGCTCCGGTCTATGAGGCTCCGGCCGCGCGCGCGCCTGAGCCCAAGATTGAAGCCAAGCCCGAACCGGTCATCCGTGACGCGCCGCGCAATCTGGAGCCGATCGTCGATCCGTGGGTCGAGGAATATGAGCAGGGCGCCGGCCGCGCCCAGCCTGCGGCGTCTTCGGAGCAGGGCGATCTCTATTTCGACCGCGCGCAGCAGCGTCAGCAACCGGCGCCGCAACAGCCGGTCCAGCGCCCTGCCGCCCGTCATGAAGAGCCCGTCGACGAGCCCTTCTATGACGAGCGCGATCATCGCCGCAGCGGCTGGAGCCTGTTCGGCCGCAAGCGTCAGCAGCCGCAACAGCAGCAGTCCTATGCGCCGCCGCCGTCGTCGAACCGCACCACCCAGCAACTGCGCCAGACGCAGTCGATGCAGCCGCAACAGCAGGATCCGCAGGTGGGCCAGTCCGACGATGACGATCTGGAGATCCCCTCCTTTCTTCGCCGCCTCGCGAACTGATCGACCCAAAAAGCCCTGATACAGAAACGCCCCGGAGCCGACCTCCGGGGCGTTTTTGCGTGTGGAGGCGGGCGGGCCCGCGCGTCGCCGAACCGAAACAATCCGAAACCCGACTTTCATTTCGGGCTTGAGCCGGGGGGCGTAAACGACAGGCGAGGCGAAGACCGTCCCGTTCGGGGCGGGTCGCGCAACAGAGAGTTTCCGAGTGACGGTCCGCAACGACCAGTACGAACAGACCATCGTCGCCCCGGCCATCTGCGCCGGCGTCGGCGTGCACACCGGCCGCCGCGTGCGTCTGGTCGTGCGCCCGGCTGCGCCCGGCCACGGCATCGTCTTCGTGCGCACGGATGTGACTGACCGCGACAACCGTATCCCGGTCTCGGGCGATGCGGTCGTGGATGCGCGCCTGAACACCATGATCGAGAACGCGGCGGGCGTGCGCCTGTCGACGATCGAGCATCTGATGGCGGCGCTGTCGGCGCTGGGGGTCTCGAACGCCGTGATCGAGGTGGACGGGCCGGAACTGCCGATTCTGGACGGCTCGGCGCTGCCGTTCGTGCAACTGCTGGACCGCGCGGGTTTCCGTCGTCAGGAAGCGCCCCAGACCTATATCGAAATCCTGAAGCCGATCCGGGTGGAGGAGGGCGACAAGTCCGCTGTCCTTCTGCCCTGCGACCGCTATGAGATGCGTTTCGAGATCGACTTCCCGACGCCGGTCATCGGCAATCAGGTGGTGGATTTCGTCGTCGACGAGGCGACCTTCCGCTCGGACATCATGGCGGCCCGGACCTTCGGCTTCGCCCATGAGGTCGAGGCCCTGCGTCAGGCGGGGCTGGCCCGCGGCGGCTCGCTGGAGAACGCCGTGGTCATCGACGGCGACCAGATCCTGAACCCCGGCGGCCTGCGCATGGAACGCGAGTTCGTGCGTCACAAGGCGCTGGACGCCATCGGCGACCTGTATGTGCTCGGCGCGCCGCTGCTGGGCCGCTATGAAGGCGTCAAGGCGGGCCACGCCCTGAACAACAAGCTGGTCCGCGCCCTGCTGGCCCAGCCGGATGCGTGGCGCGAAACGGTGCGCGTGCCCGACATGGCGATGGCGGGCTGACCGCTTCCTTCTCCCCTTGTGGGAGAAGGTGGCAGGCGGAACCTGACGGATGAGGGGGGCGATCGCCCCGGCGTCCGGATGGGCGCATCGCTTGCCGAGATGATTTCCGAATGCCGCGCTGGCCCCCTCATCCGAGCGCCTTCGGCGCCCACCTTCTCCCACAAGGGGAGAAGGGTCAGGTGAGGGTGATTGCTGAGATCAACCGCCCGAAGTCCGGTTCGCCCGTCAGATAGGCGCGGCGGTTGGAGTAGAAGCGCCCTTCATCCGCGCGCGTGTCGTCGCCCGTCCATGCCGCCTCGCCTACGCCTGCCTGCTCCAGTCGCCACAGGACGAAGCCGGGCAGGTCGAACTGGCGTTTGTCGTCGGTCGCGCCGGGGGCGAAGAAGCGTTCGCTGCCGGGGTCGTGGTGGGCGAAGCGGTCCTGATAGTCGGCGCCGACCTCGTATGAGCCTTGAGCGATGCAGGGGCCGACGACGGCGACGATGCGCGATGGTTCGGCGCCCAGCGCCTGCATGGCTGTGACGGTCGAATGGATGATCCCGCCAAGGGCGCCCTTCCAGCCCGCGTGGGCGGCGCCGATGACGCCCGCCTCGGCGTCGGCGAACAGCGCGGGCGCGCAGTCGGCGGTCAGGACGGTCAGCACCGGCCCCTTGACGCCCGCGACCACGGCGTCGCCTTCGGGGCGGTCGCCGGCCCAGCCGCTTTCGGCCACGCGGGCGACGGCGGAGTGGACCTGATAACAGCCGCACAGATCGTCGGCGGCGCCGCCCATCCATTCGGCGACGCGGCGGCGGTTCTCGGCGACGTGGGCCGGGTCGTCCTTTGATCCTACGCCCGCGTTCAGGCCGGAATAGATGCCCTCTGATACGCCGCCCGCGCGGGTGAAGAAGCCGTGGCGCACCCCGGCCCTGGTCAGCAGCGGATGGGTGACGGGGTTCAGGCTCATGCGGCGCCCTCCAGTTCGTTGCGGGCAGCGTCGATGGCGGCCTGAACGGCCTTGCGGGCCTGCGGGCTGTTCTTCCAGCAGGTTGAGCCGACGCTGGCGGCGGCGCCCGCGCAGACGACCGCCGCGTCGGCCTGGGCCAGACGGACGAAACCGCCGACGCCCAGTTCTTCCAGCCGTTCGATCACCTTGGGGCCGACGCCCTTGGTCGCCAGCAGGATCTGGCGCTCGTGCTCGGTGAAGGTCATGGCTGCATCCGTCTCCATCTTCGGGCAGGCTCCGTCAGAAGCCCGGCAGGGCCAGCGAGCGCGGCGAGAAGATCGCCGCCGCCTTGAAAAGTTCGCCCATCTGGTCCGGCGCGGTCAGGCGGTCCAGCTGGCGCTGGATGACCGGGGCGGCCTCGGGGCGTCCCTGCATCAACCGCTGGGCGCGGGCTTCGATCCCCAGCGCCTTGAGGAAGGCGCCCTGGCCGACGCAGCCGGTGACGTCGGCGCCGCCGCGCACGGCGGCCTCCAGCACCAGCGGGAAGTCGGCCCATTGCGTCAGGTCGGCCTCGCCGGGCGTCGACAGGGGATCGACCTTCTGATGCCGTCGCAGGGCCTGAAGCGTGTCGCCCGCCTCGGGTCTGCTGCGGCCGTAGTCGATCAGCAGGGCGGCGCCGGATGCGGCGCGGATCATGGTCGCCAGATCACGGCCGAAGGCGGCCTGCTGTTCGGAAATCTCGATGATCTGACCCGGCTCGACGTCGAAGCCGGGCGTTTCGAAGCCGTCGGCGATGGCGGTCAGGCCGAAGGTCAGCTCATTGTCGTCGGTGACGCCGATGCGGCGCTCGGCCCAGCCGCCCTCGGTCTTGATGAACTGGCGCGCGGGCAGGCAGTCCAGCACCTCATTGGCGATCAGGATGACCGGGGCGTCCGTCTCGATCTTGTGCAGGGCGCTGAGCCAGCGCGGATGCACGTCGGCGTCGGCCAGCCGCCGCGCCTGTTCGGCGCGTAAGGGGGCGCTGGGCTCGATCAGGATCAGGTCGACCGCCTGCAGGAAGCCGGGGACCAGCCGCGCCGCGCGCAGCACGTCAGACATCAGCGTGCCGTCGCCGGGGCCCACCTCGACCAGCCGCACACGCTCAGGCGCGCCCAGACGGGTCCAGGTCTCGACCGCCCACAGGCCGATCAGTTCGCCGAACATCTGGCTGACCATAGGCGCGGTGATGAAGTCGCCGCGTTCGCCCAGCGCTGGGCGGGTGGCGTAATAGCCGCCCTTGGGGTCGTGCAGGCAGCGGGTGACGTAGTCCGTCACCGTCATCGGCCCGGTCAGCACGATCTCGCGGACCAGCCGGTCCTTGAGCGTCTCCGCCATGATGGTCTTACGCCTCCGCGACTTCCGGTTTCTTCAGCGCGCGCCAGATCAGCCAGGCGCCGACCAGCATCATCGGGATCGACAGGATCATGCCCATGGTCAGGCCCAGCGGCAGGTTCTCCAGCCCGGCGTCGGGTTGGCGCACATTCTCCAGCGCGGCGCGGCAGACGCCGTAGCCCAGCAGGAACAGGCCGGTGACGAAGCCCGGACGCTTCAGCATCCGCCACTTCCAGATCGCCAGCGACAGGACGATGAACAGCAGCAGGCCCTCAAGCCCGGCCTCATAAAGCTGGCTGGGGTGGCGCGGCTCGTTGCCGGCGGGGCAGAAGCCATACATCTGCTGGATGCGCTCGTTGCAGAAGCGGATGGCCCAGGGAACCGTCGTCTCGCGGCCCCACAGTTCGCCGTTGATGAAGTTGGCGATGCGGCCGAAGAACAGGCCCAGCGGCGCGACCGGGGCGATCAGATCGCCAAGGCTGAGCGGGTTCACCTTCTGGCGGCGGGCGTAAAGGGCGATGGCGATGACGACGCCGAGGAAGCCGCCGTGGAAGCTCATGCCCCCGGTCCACAGCTGCAGCAGCTCCAGTCGCTCGCCCAGACTGTCGCCGGTGAACAACTGGGCGAACATCGCCGGCTTGTAGAAGAGGGCGTAGCCGAGGCGGCCGCCCAGAATGACGCCCAGCGTGATCCACAGCACCAGATCGTCCAATTGCTGTCCGCCGACGGGCGACCGGCCCGGCGCCCACAGCCGTTCGGTCTTGGCCAGACGCGAGGCGTACCACCAGCCCAGCACGATCCCGGCCACATAGGCCAGGGCGTACCAGCGGATGGGCAAGGGGCCGAGGTGGATCAGGACGGGATCGAATTCGGGAAAGGGCACGGGGCCTCCGTCTGCGCCTTCAGAAGTTGTCCATGGTCTAGCAAGGGCGACTGCATTCGTCGCGCGCTTTTCCCGCGAAGCAGTCTATAGGCCGCAGACAGGTAAGGTTTGGTTTACCCAAATCAATGCACCGTTAACCACGTTCGGGCCGATGGTCCGGGAGTTCTCAAGAGGCCGCACATGCAGACGCGCAATCCCCTCCTTGATGAGTTCGCCAAGCTGACGACCGGCGCCATGGGGCTGGCTCAGGCTGCGGGTGAAGAGGCCAAGGCCGCCTGGCGCGCACAGGCCGACCGCTTCGTCGCCGAAATGGATCTGGTCCGCCGCGACGAGTTCGACGTGCTGAAGGACGAGATCGCCGCCCTGCGCGCTGAGATCGCAGCGTTGAAGGCCGCTCCTTCAAGTCCTGGGCCCGCGCCGAAGAAGGCCGCCAAGGGATCGTCCACAGACGCCGCCTCGACCCCGGATTCAGCCGGTTGAGCCGAATCTGCGAACACGCCTACCGTCCTCGAAAGCGCTCATTTGAGTCGCTGCCGCTGCTGAAGAAGTTGAACGCCTGATGGATGCTGTGAGACCCGAAGAGGTCGACCTGCCCTTTGATCCGCTGGATGTGGTCGAACACGTCCTGACGGCGGAGAACCTGCCGTTCGACCGCACGGACGAGGGCGATCTGGCCTTCGCCCTGGCCGGCGACTGGAAGGACTACGAACTCTGGTTCGCCTGGCGGCCCGAGGGCGACTGCCTTCAGCTGTGTCTGGCGCTGGACCTGCGGGTGGCCAAGACGCGCCGCGCGGCGGCCTATGAACTGGTGTCGATGATCAATCAGCGCACCTGGCTGGGCCATTTCGAGATCTGGCCGGACGAGGGCGAGATCGTCTTCCGTCACGCCCTGGCCCTGCCGCACACCGAGCGCCCGACGCTGGCGCAGGCCGCGTCCATGATCGACGCGGCGGTCGAGGCGGCGGACCGCTATTATCCGGCCTTCGACTTCATGGTGCGCGGCTCCAAGAAACCGCAGGAGGCGATCGACGCCTGCCTGTTCGAGACCGTGGGCAACGCCTGATGAGCGGCAACGGACATCCGGTCGTG
This sequence comes from Brevundimonas diminuta, assembly GCF_039673845.1. Lineage (GTDB taxonomy): Bacteria > Pseudomonadota > Alphaproteobacteria > Caulobacterales > Caulobacteraceae > Brevundimonas > Brevundimonas diminuta_E. The sequence continues at coordinate 223,899 of NZ_JBDJMK010000002.1, forward strand.
CTTCAGGGCGTGGGACGCCTGGGCTCGGCCATTCTGGAAGGCTGGCTGGCGACGGGCGCCGTCGATCCGGCCGATCTGATCATTCTAACGCCGTCTGAAAAGCCGGTCGCCGAGGCGGCGCGGGCCAAGGGCGCGCGGATCAATCCGCCGCTGGAGGAACTGGCCAAGGCCCGCGCCTTCGTCATCGGTGTCAAGCCCGCCAAATGGCTGGAGGCCGCGCAGGCGGTGCTGCCGCATCTGGCGGCGGACGCCGTCATCGTCTCGGTCATGGCCGGGGTGCGCGGTGAAACGATCTCTGACGGTTATGACGGCCGCCCGGTCGTGCGCGTCATGCCGACGACCGGCGTGGCTCAGGCGCGCGGCGTGGCGACGTTGTGGTCGGCTGATCCCGATGCCCTGAAGGTCGGGCGGTCCCTGTTCGAGCCGATCGCCGAGACGGTTCTTCTGGACGAAGAAGCCCTGATGCACGCCGCGACGGCGGTGTCCGGCTGCGGCCCGGCCTATTTCTTCGCCTTCACGCGGGCTCTGGCCGAGGCCGGAGAGGCCGAGGGCCTGTCGCCCGACGCCGCGGCCCGTCTGGCGCGCGCCACCCTGCGTTCGGCTGCGGCGGGCGTAGAGGGCGACGAGGCGCTGAACGCCCTGATCGACCGCGTGGCCTCGCCCGGCGGCGTAACCGAGGCGGGCCTGATCGCCCTCAATGAAAACGGCGCCCTCGACCATTCTGTCGAAAGCGCCGTGAAAGCTGCGGTCGCCAAGTCCACTGAACTCAGCGGCTAAGCTTCCCCTCTCCCGGCGGGAGAGGGTTTGAGCGCACGAGAGCGGAGCGATCGTTCTTGCGCGAAAGGGTGAGGGGCTTGTCCTGTCCTTCGGCGTCAGCCGTCGCATAGCCGATCAGCTACGGCCTTCGACCGACTTCAACCGCGAACCCTCACCCTTTGGCTGCTACGCGCCGCCCTTCGGGTCGCCTTAACCAATCGCGTTCGGCTCTTGAAGGCTCAAGCTCTCTCCCATCGGGAGAGGGGAGCTCCCCGGCGCGGCGCCAAGCGAAGAGAGACAAATCTCAACGCTTGACGAAGCGGCCCTCGGCCAGATTGCGGGCCAGACGGTCATAGGCGCGCTGGGCGTCGGTCCATGTCGTGCTGCCGCGGGCGTCGGTCAGGGTCGGGGTGTAGTAGTCGAACTTGACCGGCTGGACCTCTCCCGAGGCGGTCGTCACCGTGCCCTCGACCGCCGCGCCGCCGATCGACAGGCTGCGCATGGAATCCAGACCCGGCTTGTCGGCCAGTTGCTGCATGGTCGGGCGGTTCGGCTTCAGATCGGTGATGACCAGTTCGACGCGGGCGCCGTCCAGGGCGTTGCGCTGGGTCAGCACGCGCTCGACCGTGCGGGTCATGTCGCTGACCTGCTGCTGGACGTCGCGCTCGCCCAGTTCGGCGGCGCCCTTGGCGAAGTCGGGGCTGACCGTCACGACGACGGCCGAGGGTTGGGCGGTCGCTGCGCCCGACAGGGCGAAGGCGGCGGCGAGCGGCGCGATAAAGGCGATATGGCGCATGGTTTCAGGCTCCAGATTCCAGGCCCCCCTGGAACACGGAACAAGATGGCGATGATTTTACCTTTTCGCTAGGGCGCGGCGTATTTTTGCTTGAGAAGCCGTCGGGAGGCCGGAATTCAGGCGAACGGATAGGGGCTGACGGACTTGGACCAGTCGTCGACCGTCAGGGCGCGGCCGACCGGCGGGGCGGCGCGTTCGGCGCAGGGGTGCCTCTCACAGAGTCTGCAGGCCGGGCCGATGGGGGTGACCTCGGGCTTTTGAAGGTCCAGGCCGCGCGCATAGGTCAGGCGGTGCGCGTGTTTCAGTTCACAGCCCAGGCCGATGGCCAGCTCATGCCCCTCGGTGAAGGCGTCCTGGCCCTGACGGTCGACGGTGCGGGCCAGGGTGAACCAGCGCGATCCGTCGGGCGTCTCGATGATCTGGGTGACGACGCGGCCGGGCGTTCTGAACGCCGAGTGCAGCCGCCAGCGCGGGCAGGCGCCGCCGAAGCGCGAGAATGGAAAGGCGCCCGACGCATAGCGCTTGGACACATTGCCCGCCTGATCCACCCGCATCAGGAAGAAGGGCACCCCGCGCGCCGTCGGTCGCGACAGGGTGGTCAGCCGGTGGGCGACCTGTTCGAAACCGACGCCGAACCGGGCCTGAAGCCGGGACAGGTCATAGCCGGTTTCCTCGGCCGTGCGCTGGAAGGCGGCGTAGGGCATCAGCACGGCGGCGGCCAGGGTGTTGGTCAGCGACGTCTTCAGCAGGTTGCGCGTCGGGGCGTCGGGGGCGTTCGCCGCCTCGGTCAGGGCCTGAAGTTCAGCGCCGTGCTCCATCAGGGCCAGTTGGTTGGCGACGGCGAAGGCGCGCGACGACGGGCCCAGCGCGTCGGACAGCAGCAGTCGCCCCCGGTGCGGATCGAAACGGCGGGTCCACTCGACCATGACCTCGGCGGGCAGGGTGCGGACCGTCAGGCCGTGACGGGCGAACAGGCGGGCGCGGGCCAGCGCCTCAAAGCCTTCGTCGGGGGCGGGGGCCTCGGCGTGCAGGGCGTCGTGCAGGGCCTCGCCCAGCGCATCGAGGTCGGGGAAGTGGTTTTGGCGCGACTGGACGTATTCGCGCACCCATTCGGACGGGCTGTCGGTTGGGGCCGCGCCGCCGCCCGCCTCGATCTCGGCTCGGTCGCGAACGCGGCGGTCGGTGAAGGCGCGGTAGAGGCGCAGCACGGCGTCGGCGGCGGCGGGCTGATCCTCGGCCAGTTGCATGATCTCGTGACGCGGCACGGCCAGCCCCTGAAACAGGGGGTCGGCGAAGACTTCGGACAGTTCCGCCTCTGACGCCGGGCCGCCGGACTGGCCGAGATTGCGCAGATCGACGTCATAGGTTTCCGCCAGACGCAGCAGAAGCTGGGCCGAGACGGGGCGCTGATTGCGCTCGATATGGTTCAGATAGGAGGGCGAGACGCCCAGATCCGCCGCCATCGCCGTCTGCGACAGGCCAAGCTCGCGCCGCAGCCGCTTGAGGCGGCCGCCCAGAAACAGCTTGCGATCAGCGGCGGCGTTCATGGCGCGATCATGTCACATCATGACTTCATGGCAAGTGTCATGATGTGACTGTTTGACTTGAATGATGGATGTGCAGGTGTGTCAATCATGACGGCGGCGTGTTCAGGTCTTTGGGACGGCGGCCCATTCTTCCTTCTTGGGGCCGCGCCTTATCGAGACCGAGACGAACATGACGACCTTCGCTGATCTGGTTCCTTCGCCCGCCGGCCGTTTCGACGGCATTGAGCGCCCCTATACGCCGCAGGATGTTCTGCGCCTGCGCGGGTCCGTGCCCGTCACCCATACGCTGGCTGAGCGCGGCGCTAACCGTCTGTGGGAACTGCTGCACTCAGAGCCCTATATCAACGCCCTGGGCGCCGTGACCGGCAATCAGGCGATGCAGATGGTTCGGGCGGGCCTGAAGGCCATCTATCTATCGGGCTGGCAGGTCGCGGCCGACGCCAATACGGCCAGCGCCATGTATCCGGACCAGTCGCTGTATCCGGCCAACGCCGCGCCGGAACTGTGCCGTCGCATCAACCGCACCCTGCAGCGCGCCGACCAGATCGAGCACGCCGAAGGCGGCGCTAAGCGCGACTGGTTCGCCCCCATCGTCGCCGATGCCGAGGCCGGTTTCGGCGGCCCGCTGAACAGCTTTGAAATCATGAAGGCCTTTATCGAGGCGGGCGCCGCCGGCGTCCACTTCGAGGACCAGCTGGCCAGCGAGAAGAAGTGCGGCCACCTGGGCGGCAAGGTTTTGATCCCGACCCAGGCGCATGAGCGCAACCTGATCGCGGCGCGCCTTGCGGCTGACGTCTGCGGCACGCCGACCCTGACGGTGGCGCGCACCGACGCGGAGTCGGCCCAGCTGATCACCTCGGACATCGACGAGCGGGACCACCCCTTCATCGACCGCGAGAACCGTACGCCGGAAGGCTTCTATCGCCTGAAGCCGGGCACGGGCCTGGACCACTGCATCGCGCGCGGCCTGTCCTATGCGAAATACGCCGACCTGCTGTGGTGGGAGACGTCGCACCCCGATCTGGACGACGCCAAGAAGTTCGCCGAGGCGGTCCAGAAGGAGCATCCGGGCAAGCTGATGGCTTACAATTGCTCGCCCTCGTTCAACTGGGAAGCCAAGCTGGACAAGGACACCATCGCCAAGTTCCAGCGCGAGCTGGGGGCTATGGGCTACAAGTTCCAGTTCGTGACGCTGGCGGGCTTCCACAGCCTGAACAACGGCATGTTCGAGCTGGCCAGCGGCTATCGCGATCGCGGCATGGCGGCCTATTCGGAGCTGCAACAGCGCGAGTTCGCCAATGAGGCGACCGGCTACACCGCCACCCGCCACCAGCGCGAGGTCGGCACCGGCTATTTCGACGATGTCGCCACGGTCATCTCTTCGGGTCAGTCGTCGACGACGGCCCTGAAGGACTCGACCGAAACCGCCCAGTTCAACGCCGCCTGAGTTCCACGTTTCACAGGAAAGGACGCATTATGGAACCGCTGAGCAGACCACAGGCCATCATCGACTTCTGTCTGGCGCCGCTGGGGCTCGACGGATCGGGCGAGGGCGAGCGTGAAGCGCGCCGCCGTCTGGAACACGTCATCAAGACGTTCCAGTCCAAGGCGAACCGGCCGCTGAGCGTGGACTTCTCGTCCATGCCCAGCCAGGTCATCAATGAAGCGGCGCACGGCTACGAATAGGCTGCGCCTCATCGCACAGACGAAACCTCAGGCCGCGGCGTTCGCGGCCTGAGGCGTTTTTGCGGTCAGTTCGGCGACCATGGCCAACAGGGCCTCGACGCTGAACGGCTTGGCCATGTGGCGGTCGGCCCCGGCGGCCAGCGCCTTCTCCAGATGTTCGGGCAGGGCGTTGGCTGTCAGCATGACCAGCGGCGCGCGCGGCAGGCCCATCGCCGCTTCGTGCAGGCGGATTTCCTGCACGGCGGTCAGGCCGTCCATCACCGGCATCTGCATGTCCATCAGCACCAGATCGAAGCTTTCCGCGCGATAGGCCTCGACCGCCTCGGCGCCGTTCTCGACCGAGACGAGGTCAAAGCGGGCGGCGTCCAGGATCAGCTCGACGACCCGCCGGTTCGTCGGATGATCGTCGGCGGCCAGAACGCGCAGGCGGGACGTGTCCGCCGCCTCCTGTCCCGGCGCATCGTCGAGGGCGGGGGGATCGGTAAACCCATCCGGCGGCGCGGCCGCCTTGAGCGGCAGGGTCAGGATGAAGGCGGCGCCTTCGCCCGGCGCGCTTTCGCAGCCCAGATCGCCGCCCATCATGGCGGCCAGTTCGCGACAGATGGCCAGCCCCAGCCCCGAGCCGCCATAATGGCGGGTGATGTCGCCGTCGGCCTGTTCAAACCGGTTGAACAGGCGCTGGTGGGTCTTGAGATCGAAGCCGATGCCGGTGTCCTGAACCACGAAACGCAGTTTTTGCGGCGCCTCGGCCGGGACGGCGTCCACCGTCAGGCTGACGAAGCCCGCCGCGGTGAACTTTACGGCGTTGGCCACCAGATTGGTCAGCACCTGTTTCAAACGCAGGGCGTCGCCCTGCACCCAGATCCGGGCCTCGGGGGCGATTTCGACAAGGAATTGCAGCCCCTTGGCCTGAGCGGTTTCGGCATAGAGGCGGGCGGCGTCTTCGACCGCACGAACGAGATCGAAGGGGTCTTCACTCAGCTCCATCCGCCCGGATTCGACCCGCGCCAGGTCCAGGATGTCGCTGAGCAGGGATTTCAGCGTCCGGCCCGAGGACTGGATCAGATCCAGCATCTCCTGCTGCTGGGGCGTCAGGTCGGTGCGCGACAGGGCCTGCGCCACGCCCATGACGCCGTTCAGGGGCGTGCGGATTTCGTGGCTCATATTGGCCAGAAAGCGGCTCTTGGCGCGGTTGGCGGCGTCGGCGGCGTCGCGCGCCTCGGCCAGAACCTCGGCGTTGCGCTTCAATGCGGTAATGTCCGAGCACAGGGTGACGACTCCGCCGCCGGGCGTGGGACGATCCTCGATCTTCAGCCAGCGGTCCCCCAGTTGAAGCTCGCGCGGCGGGGTGATGACGCGGTGGGTGGACAGGCACTGTTCGATCCAGACCTCTTCGCAACCGGCGGCGTCCGGAACCAGCCCGGCGTCCACCGTAGTCCGGACAAGGGTCTCGAAGGCGACGCCCGGTTTCAGCACGCGGCCGAGGTAGGGATTGATCTCTTGAAAGCGGCGGTTCCACAGGATCAGGCGGTCATCGGCGTCATAGACGCTGACGCCGTCGGGCATGGCGTGGATGGCCTCCAGCACCTGGCCCAGGGCGCTGCGCCGCGACCACCAGAGCATGCCGATGAAGAAGGCGGCGACGATGACCGTCAGGACGACGCCCAGCGCCGCCCACAGGGTGATCAGGGTCTGGCTGGCCGTCTGCGCGGGCAACAGCACCTGCGGCGCAGGCGTCAGGCCCACTGCGCCCATGGCGGTGAAATGCAGCCAGCATATGCCGGCCGCCATCAGCGCCGTGGTGGCCGCCAGCCGCCTCCACCGGCTGTTCAGGGGCACGACGGCTGAAGCCGCGAACAGAAGCAGGGCGCCTGTGATGGCCGCCAGCACCTTGGGCGTGTCCCAACTCAGCACGGCGCCGTCCATCCGCATGGCGGCCATGCCGATGAAATGCATGGCGACGACGCCCAGAGCCATGACGACGGCGGCGCTCAGGGAGGCGCGGCGACGCCACACCGTGTCGGCTCCGGCCAGATGCAGGCGCATGGCGGCGCAGAAGGACAGGGTGACGATCAGCAGGGAGGCGACCGTCAACAGGGCGTCGTAACGCACCGCCGCCCCGATGTCGTAGGACAACATGGCGATGAAATGGGTGGCCCAGACGCCCAGCCCTCCGACCAGCGGCGCGGACAGCAGATAGGGCCGCCGCGCGCGGGGCGACAGACGCCGGGCGCGATCGAACAGCACCATGGCGACGGCCAGGCTGAAGACGCAGACCACGACCGCGAAAGACGCGATCCGCCAGTCGTGCTGATGGATCAGCCCGTGCAGGAAGCCGTCCGTCATGACGCTATCCTTTCAACGCCTTGGCGTTCCGCCGTAAATCCGTGAAGAAACCAAGCTAGATACTGATCGTGCATCGACCCGGCCGAATCCGGCGGGCTGACGATGGGCAGTCTGTGTCAGGCTGTTGAACAATGAGATAACGTCGGTCGAAATGCCATACGATCATTCCCCGTCGCCGGTCGCGCCCACCGCTTCGTCCCGCCTGTGGACGGCGGGCGCCAGCGGCGGCGTGGCCATACTGGTGATGGCGGTGCTGGCGGTGATGAAGCCCGAGGTCGCGGGCTGGATGGCGGCGGGGGCGGTCGCGGTGGCCGTGGCGACATGGCTGGTCAACCGCAATCCCCTGACCGAGGTGGATGAGGCGACGTTCGAGCCGGGGGCGGTCGATCTGGGGCCGGACGCGGCCCTGCTGGGCGACGCCTTCGAGGCGCTGGACGATCCGCTGCTGATCATCAGCGGAGGCGAGGCGGACGACATCGCCGGGCGCCGCATCGCCCTGGCCAATGCGGCGGCGCGCGAACTGTTCAGACTGGGCGGAACCGGTGGCGGTCTGCTGGTGTCGGTCATCCGCGATCCGCGCGTGCTGGAGGCGGTGGACGAGGCCCTGTTCGGCGGCATCGGCGGCGAGGTCGACTATGTCGGCGGCGGCGCGCAGGAGCGGTACTGGAAGGCGCTGATCCGTCCCCTGCCGGCGCGCGAGGACTCAAGCTGGGGCGACGGGGCGCTGACGCTGCTGGCCCTGCGCGACGAGACGGACGTGCGCCGCATGGAGAAGATGCGCGTCGACTTCCTGGCCAACGCCAGCCACGAACTGCGTACGCCGCTGGCCTCGCTGTCCGGCTTCATTGAGACGCTGAAGGGCCATGCGCGCGACGACCCCAAGGCGCGCGACAAATTCCTCGACATCATGGCGGTGCAGGCCGACCGGATGCGGCGTCTGGTGGCCGATCTGCTGTCGTTGAGCCGGATCGAGCTGAACGAACACATCGCGCCGCTGGGGCGGGTCAATCTGGCGCGGGCGACGGCCGATGTGGTCGATGCGGTCAGCGTCATCTCGCGCGAGCGGCAGGTGACGGTCCACGCCGAACTGCCGCCCGGCGGCGCAGCCGTGACCGGCGACCGGGACGAGATCGCCCAGGTGGTGCAGAACCTGATCGACAACGCCCTGAAATACTCCAGCGCCGGCGGGACCATAGAGGTCGGCATCGAGATCGACCGCACCCTGGACGAGGCCATGTCGGCGCGGATGACCGAGGGCAACCGCCTGTCGCTGGCCACGCCGGACCGCGAGGCGGGCCAGCGCTACGCCGTCGTCACCGTGCGCGATCACGGGCCGGGCATGGCGCGCGAGCATCTGCCGCGCCTGACCGAGCGTTTCTATCGTGTCGAGGGCCAGAAAAGCGGCGATCGTCAGGGCACGGGTCTGGGACTGGCCATCGTGCGTCACATCATCATCCGTCACCGCGGCGGCCTGTCGGTGGACAGCGCGCCGGGCTGCGGCGCGATTTTCGCCGCCTGTTTCCCGCTGGCGCCGACCACGGAAAACTGAGTGAAACGAAGGAAATACGGTCGAACGCGGATTTCCCGTCACAGGACTGCGACATGACGGACCTGCGCCGTAACATAACTGTCATGCAGCCGTCTTAATCCGCTGACGTATCGCAGGCAGTTTCCGGGCCGAAACGCACCGCACCCGGCGCGTTCTGATTCCTGCGCTGATCGGACCGGATGATCTGGATATTCCTGCTGCTGCTGGTGGCGTTCGCCGTGCTGGCCTATCTGGCCGGGCGGGCGACGGCCGTTCGTCGGGGTCAGGGCGTGAAGTCGCATTCACGGCCCGGACAGCACGGGCTCTACGCCCTGATATGGGTCGGCATTCCGGCTCTGGTCGTGCTGATCGCCGCCTCGGTCTTCTCGACGCCGATCGAGCGTCAGATGATGCTGGCGGGCGCGCCGGACAGCGTGGTCGAGCTTGAACCCTTCCGCCGCGAGGCCTTCTTCGCCGACGCCCGCCTGGTCGGGGCAGGGCAGGAGGCGCGCCAGATCTGGCCCGCCCCCTATGCCGAGGAACTGCCCGCCGAAGGCCGCCGCGCCCACCGCATCGCCGCGAGCCTGAACTGGGGCGGGGGCGTCGCCGCCCTGATCGCCGCCGTGCTGGGCGGCCTGTTCGTCTTCACCCGCATCCGTCCGGACCTGCGCGCGCGCAACCGGGTCGAGGGCTGGATCACCGGCCTGCTGTTCGCCTGTTCGGCGGTGGCGGTGCTGACCACGGCGGGCATCATCTTCTCGCTGGTCATCGATTCCATGCGCTTCTTCAGCATGGTGCCGATCACGGAGTTCCTGTTCGGAACCAAGTGGAGCCCCCAGATCGCCATTCGCGCCGATCAGGTCGGATCGTCGGGCGCCTTCGGCGCCGTGCCGCTGTTCGCGGGCACCTTCCTGATCATGATCATCGCCATGGCGGTGGCGGCGCCCATCGGCCTGTTCTCGGCCATCTATCTGTCGGAGTATTCGGGCCGGAAGACCCGCGCCATGGTCAAGCCGGCGCTGGAGGTTCTGGCGGGCGTGCCGACCGTGGTCTACGGCTTCTTCGCCGCCCTGACGGTGGGTCCGGCGCTGCGCGTCTTCTTCAACAGCATCGGCGACATGCTGATCGGCGGGCCGCTGAACGATCTGGGCCTTTACCTGTCGCTGGTGCAGAACCAGATGGCGCTGGTCGCGGGCGCGGTCATGGGGATCATGCTGATCCCCTTCGTCAGCTCCCTGTCGGACGACATCCTGAACGCTGTGCCGCAGAGCTTGCGCGACGGCTCCTACGCCATGGGCGCCACCAAGTCCGAGACGATCAAAAAGGTGCTGCTGCCCGCCGCCCTGCCGGGCGTCGCCGGGGCCCTGCTGCTGGCCATGTCGCGCGCTATCGGCGAGACCATGATCGTGACCATGGCCGCCGGTCTGGCCGCCAAGCTGACCCTGAACCCGCTGGAGACGGTCACGACCGTCACCGTCCAGATCGTCACCCTGCTGACCGGCGACCAGGAGTTCAACAGCCCCAAGACCCTGGCCGCCTTTGGTCTGGGCCTGACGCTGTTCGTCGTCACCCTGCTGCTCAACATCGTCGCCATGCGCATCGTGCAAGCCTATCGGGAACAGTATGACTGACGCCGCCTCTCCCTCGACCGGCGTCAGCCCGCGCACCCAGCGCCTGAAGAGCCGCCTGCGCGCCCGCTATGCGCGTGAGAACCGCTTCCGCTGGTATGGCCGCGGCGCCATCGGCGTGGCCCTGGCGTTTCTGGTGATCCTGCTGACCAGCATCGTGGCTCAGGGCTACACCGCCTTCTACGCCCACACCGTCACCCTGCCGGTGCATATGGATCCGGCGCGGATCGACCTGGCCTATCCGCAGGGCGCCAATTTCGAGCAGATCGCCGCCGAGCAGCAGGTCCGCCGTCTGGGCGTTCAGGACGACGAAGAGGGGACGAAGGCGGCGGCCATGAAGTCGCTGCTGTCCTCGGAACTGAAGTTCCAGGCCGCCAAGATGGTGGCGCGCCAGCCCAGCCTGCTGGGCCAGACCGTGCCGATCGTCGCCCCCCTGTCGGACGACGCCGAAATGTATCTGAAGGGCAAGATCACCCGCGATCAGCCCGAGGACCAGCGCCGCGTCTCCAATGAGCAGATGGACTGGCTGGACCGGATGAAGGCCTCGGGCGCCATCCGCGCCCACTTCAACGCCGCCCTGTTCACCAAGGGCGACTCGACCCAGCCCGAGTTGGCGGGCCTGCTGGGCGCCGTGGTCGGCTCGGCCCTGATGCTGATGGTGACGGCCCTGATCGCCATTCCGGTCGGCGTCGGCGCTGCGGTGTGGCTGGAGGAGTATTCCCCCCGTAACCGCATCACGGCGATCATCGAGGTCAACATCAACAACCTGGCCGCCGTGCCGTCCATCGTCTACGGCCTGCTGGGTCTGGCGCTGTTCATCAACTTCATGCACCTGCCGCGCGCCAGTCCGCTGGTCGGGGGTCTGGTGCTGGCGCTGATGGCCCTGCCGACCATCATCATCGCCACCCGCTCGTCGCTGAAGGCGGTGCCGCCGTCGATCCGCGAGGCGGCCCTGGCCATGGGCGCCAGCCGCACCCAGACGGTGTTCGGCCACGTCCTGCCGCTGGCCATGCCCGGCGTGATGACCGGCGCCATCATCTCCATGGCCCATGCGCTGGGCGAGACGGCGCCGCTGCTGCTGATCGGCATGATCAGCTTCGTGCCGGGCGTGCCGCACGCCATCGACGAACCCGTCGGCGCCCTGCCGTCGCTGATCTACATCTGGGAGAATGCGTCCGAGCGCGCCTTCCACGAACGGACGGCGGCCGCCATCCTTGTCCTTCTCGCCTTCATGATCGTCATGAACGCCGCCGCAGTCCTGCTGCGCCGTCGCTTCGAACGCCGGTGGTAAATTTGATGAAGTCCCGCATTTTCCGCGCTCCCGAAGGCACGTCGAACGGCGCCGCCGCCGAGGCGACCGGCCTGTCGACCGCCCCGGCCGTCGGCGCACACGCCTCGGCGCCGCTGGGCCCGGTCAAGATCGCCGCGCGCGACGTCTGCGTCTTCTATGGCGAGAAGCAGGCCCTGTTCGACGTCTCGCTGGAGATTCCGGACAAGACGGTGACGGCGCTGATCGGCCCGTCGGGCTGCGGCAAGTCGACCTTCCTGCGGACGATGAACCGCATGAACGACACCATCCCCGGCACCCGCGTGACCGGCCGGATCGACATGGACGGCGAGGACATCAACGATCGCAAGATCGACCCGGTGCTTCTGCGCGCCCAGGTCGGCATGGTGTTCCAGAAGCCGAACCCCTTCCCGAAGTCGATCTATGAGAACGTGGCCTATGGCCCGAAAATCCATGGTCTGGCGTCGTCCAAGGGCGAGATGGACGAGATCGTCCAGAAGTCGCTGAAGCGCGCCGGTCTGTGGGACGAGGTCGCCGACCGCCTGCACTCGCCGGGCACCGGCCTGTCGGGCGGTCAGCAGCAGCGTCTGGTCATCGCCCGCGCCATTGCGGTCGAGCCCGAAGTCATCCTGATGGACGAGCCCTGCTCGGCGCTGGACCCGATCGCCACGGCCAAGATCGAGGAACTGATCGACGAACTGCGCGAGCGTTACTGCATCGTCATCGTCACCCACTCCATGGCGCAGGCGGCCCGGGTGTCCCAGCGCACGGCCTTCTTCCACATGGGCAAGCTGGTCGAGACGGGCGACACCGAAGAGATCTTCACCAACCCGCGCGAAAAGCGCACGCTCGACTACATCACCGGCCGCTTCGGCTGAGGACGCGACGATGAACCAGCATACGGTCAAGGCTTACGGCGACGAGCTGAACCAGTTGACGGCCGAGGTCGTCCGCATGGGCGGTCTGGCCGAGGCGCAGGTGGCGGACGCCATCGAATCCGTCGCCCGCCGCGATGTGGCCCTGGCGAAGGCGGTGGTCGAGCGCGACAACCGTCTGGACATCCTGCACCGCGACATCGAGAAGAAGGCGATCCGCCTGATCGCCCTGCGCCAGCCGGTCGCCAGCGACCTGCGCCGGACGCTGGGGGCGATGAAGCTGGCCTCGGATCTGGAGCGGACGGGCGATCTGGCCAAGAACATCGCCAAGCGGGCGCTGATCCTGGCCGAGGCCGAGCCGATGCAGCCGCTGACCCGCTCGATCGAGCGGATGGGGCGGCTGGTGTCGAACCGTCTGCGCGATGTGCTGGACGCCTATACGGCCTCGGAGATCGAGCGCGCCCTGTCGGTCTGGCAGACCGACGATGAGGTGGACGAGCACTACAACGCCCTGTTCCGCGAACTGCTCACCTATATGATGGGCGACCCGCGCACGATCACGGCCTGCACCCACCTGCTGTTCATGGCCAAGAACCTTGAGCGGATCGGCGACCACGCGACCAATATCGCCGAGACGGTCCACTATGAGATCACGGGCGAGGACATGCTGGGCGAGCGGCCCAAGGCCGTGCCCGGCCCCGGCGAAGAACCGACACCGACCCCGCATCTGTCTGCGTCTCCGGACGCGGCGGACGACTGATCGACCCTGTATTGCTGACGACTTCGACGAACCGGAGAGGCTGACGTGCAACCCTATATCCTGGTGATGGAAGACGAGGACGCCCTGGCCACCCTGCTTCAGTATAATCTGGAGAAGGAAGGCTATGACGTGGCCGTCGCCGCCGATGGCGAGGAGGGGATGCTGCAGGTCGATGAGCGCACCCCCGACCTGATCCTGCTGGACTGGATGCTGCCCAAGCTGTCGGGCATCGAGGTCTGCCGCCGCATCCGCGGCCGGGCCGAGACGCGCAACCTGCCGATCATCATGCTGACCGCGCGCGGCGAGGAAACGGACCGCGTGCGTGGTCTGGACACCGGCGCCGACGACTATATGACCAAGCCCTTCTCGATGACGGAGCTGACCGCGCGCATCCGCGCCGTGCTGCGCCGCATCCGTCCGGGTCTGGCCGACGACCGGGTCAACCACGCCGACATCATCATGGACCGCGTCGCCCACCGCGTCAGCCGCGCAGGCCGCGAGGTGCATCTGGGCCCGACGGAGTTCCGCCTGCTGGACCACTTCCTGAAGCATCCGGGCCGGGTGTTCAGCCGCGAACAGCTGCTGGACGCTGTCTGGGGCTCGGACGTCTATGTCGAGGCCCGCACGGTGGACGTCCACGTCGGCCGCCTGCGCAAGGCGCTGAACGTCGAAGGCACGGTCAACCCGATCCGCACCGTGCGCTCGGCGGGTTATTCGCTGGACCTGAATAACTGAGCCGATGACCCCTGCGGCGTGGGCTACGGCGCTCTACGACGCTCCACGGCGCCCACCCCCCCGCCGTCATCCTCGGGCTTGACCCGAGGATCCAGCCGTCCGCCTGCACGGCGTTGAACGGGTGAGCGCGCCGTCGCCCTGGATCCTTGGGTCAAGCCCAAGGATGACGGCGTGTAGAGGCGGGCAACGGCCCGTATGGGGGCGAAGTTCGGGCGTGTGGGGGCGGGGAGCAGAAGCTTAACTTTTCTTCATCTGCATCCGCCGCCCCCTGCCGCCGCCTCTGAACGACGACGTCGCATCGGGGGGAGGAAAGAGCCATGCCGAACGCAGTGATCGCCATGTTGGGCTGGGTCGGCGCGGTTGCGTTGGCGGGTGGGGCGGCGGCCGTGCTGTCGCGCGGCAAGGTGCGATGGGGCTGGCTGATCGCGGCCCTGTTGCTGATGGCCGTCTATGACACCGTGCTGACGCGCGGCTATGGCCATATCCCGCTGGATTTCGGACCCTCGCGCTGGAACTGGGAGGGCAAGACGCTGGCCGTCCTGCTGTCCCTGGCGGTCGCCAGCCTGCCTGTCGTCGGATGGCGGCGCAGCGGCCTGACCCTGCATCAGGACCGGCAGGGGCTGAAAGGGGCGCTGATCCTGTCGGGCCTGCTGGTCCTGCTGTTCCTCGGGCTGGCGATCGCGATGCCGGGCGAGGGGTTCGACGCCGACAGCCTGGCCTTCCAGCTGACCATGCCGGGGCTGGACGAGGAGATATTCTATCGCGGGGTGCTGCTGCTGATGCTGAACGAGGCGTTCGGGCGGCCGGTCCGCGTGCTGGGCGCGCAGATGGGCTGGGGCGCCGTGCTGACCGCGCTGGCGTTCGGCCTGACCCATGCGCTGGACTATCAGCACGGCGCCTTCACCTTCGACTGGGCGCCGATGGCGACGACGGGTCTGGCGGGGCTGCTGCTGGTCTGGCTGCGCGAAAAGACCGGCAGCGTGCTGCTGCCGGTCCTGCTGCACAACTACGGCAACGCCGTCTTCATGCTGATCTGAGGGATCAGGCCCCGGCCGTTTCCAGCTCGGCCGGGTCGATCTCATAGTGGGTCGAGCAGTATTCGCACGTCACGCGGATCTTGCCGTCGTCCTCGACCATTTCAGCGCGTTCTTCCGCCGGGAAGGATTGCAGCACCGTGGCGATGCGCTCCTTCGAACAGCGGCAGACGGCGGCCAGCGCCTTGGCGCCTTCCAGCCGCACGCCGTCCTCGTGGAACAGACGATACAGCAGGGTCTCGGCGCTGATCGTCGGGTCGATCAGTTCGTCGTCGCCGAGGGTGGCGAACAAGGCGCGGGTGCGCTCCCACACTTCCTCGGTCGAGCCCCGCGACTCGTCGCCGGCGATGACCTGAATCATCGCCCCGCCTGCGCGCCATGTGCGGCCTGCGTCCGTCTCGACCTCGCCGACGGCCAGGCGGACCTTGGTCGGCACCTGTTCGGACTGGGAGAAATAGTGTTCGGCGCACAGCGACAGGCTTTCGCCCTCGATGGGGGTCACGCCCTGGGTGCGTTCAAAGTCGGCGCCGCGGTCCACCGTCATGATGAAGACGCCGCCGCCCAGCAGGGTCTTGGCCCCCGGACGGGCGAAGCCCTCCGACGCCTTGGCCACTTCTTCCGCGTCGAAGCGGCAGAAGCCGCGCAGATGGCCGTCCGTGCCGTAGTCGGCGACGACATAGCGCACGGGGCCGTCGCCCTGGGCCTGAACGATCAGGCGGCCGTCGAACTTCAGCGCCGAGCCGACGATGGCGGCCAGCACGCAGGCCTCGCCCAGCAGGGCGGCGACCGGCTCGGGATAGGCGTGGGCCGACAGCACCTTGTCGACCGCCTCGCCCAGTCGGACCAGACGGCCGCGCACCGGCCAGCCTTCGATCTGGAAGGCGGCGGCGAAGTCGTCCGTCGGGGCGGCGATGGGGGCGTCGGGCGCGTGATCGGTCACGGCGTGAAATCCTGAAAACTGTCGGAAGCGGCGCAACATAGGAAGGCGCGCGCCGTTTGGTAAGGGGAGGGCGTGTCGCGGGCGCCACGGCAAAGCGTGGTTCGGCAAGCTTGACCGGAAGATGGGAACCCTTTGCGCTGAAGCTCGCTCCCTACAATGAAAACAACCGTATCTGTGCAAGAGGTCTGAACATGATGGATCGTGATTTCAACGTCGTGGACGAGGTCCGCAAGCATCCGGGAATCACGGCGAGCGTCGTGGCGGTTCTGGCGGGCGTCGGTCTGGCCGCCATCCTGCTGAACCAACGCAGCGGCCCGACCCGCTATGAGCGCATCAAGGAACGTATGGACCCGCGCGGCTGGTTCGACGCCGAGGCCCTGCGCCACCGCTTTGACGACATCGCGCGCGGCGTGCGCGACGGCGCCGACGATCTGGGCCAGCAACTGGGTCACCGCGCAGCCGAGTTCGGCGATCACGCGAGCGAGCGCGTCGGCCGCTTCAGCGATGAAGCCCGCGACCGCGCCGATGAATGGTATCGCCGCGCCAAGAAGAAGTCGCGCCGTCCGATGCGCCGCTACGCCAAGCAGGCGCGCCGCTATGCCGAGGACGCCGGGGACTTCGCCCGCGATCACGCCAAGGAAGGCGGCGCCCTTCTGGCCGTGGCGACCGTGGCGGCCATCCTGGGCGCCGTGGCGCTTGAAAGCCGCAATCGCTCCTGAAACGGCGACTGAAGGCTGAATTTCTGCCGCAAGCGGTAAATTCATGCGGAAAGGGGCGCGGATGCGCCCCTTTTTATTGCTGCGGATGCGAAGAGGGGCTAGAGGCCGCGCATGATCTCGCCTGTCTTCATCTTCGACTTCGATTCCACCCTGGTTCGCATCGAGACGCTGGAGGCTCTGGCCGACCTCGCGCTCCGGGATGCGCCCGACGCCGCCGAGCGCAAGGCCCGGATCGCGGCCCTGACCGACGACGCCATGAACGGCCGCATCGGCTTCGGCGAGGCGCTGAAACAGCGGCTGGAGCTGCTGGCCCTGCGTCGCGAACACGTCGAGGCCCTGACCGACCGGATTCTGGACGAGGCGACCGTCTCCATCCGCCGCAACGTCGACTTCTTCCAGCGCAACGCCGGGCGCATCTACATCCTGTCCGGCGGCTTCCGCGAAGTGATCGCGCCCCTGGCCGAGCGTCTGGGCGTGCCGGCCGATCATGTGCTGGCCAACGACCTGATCTATGACGACGAAGGCCGCGTGACCGGCGCCGACACGGCCAACCCCCTGTCGCGTGAAAACGGCAAGCCGGAAGTCATCCGCGCGCTGAACCTTGCCAAGACGCTTGGGGGCCCCGTGGTCATGGTCGGCGACGGCTGGACCGACGCCGAGGTCAAGATTCAGGGCGCGGCCGACCGCTTCTACGCCTTCACCGAGATCGTCAGCCGCGACAAGGTGGTCCAGGCCGCCGACGCCGTCGCCTCTTCGCTGGACGAGGTGCTGTACGCCGAGAGGGTGGCTGGGCGCTGGTCCTATCCGCGCAACCGCATCCGCATGCTGCTGCTGGAGAACGTCCACCCCGCCGCCGTCGAGCGGCTGGAGGAGGCGGGCTATTCCGTCGAGACGATGAAGGGCGCGCTGGACGAGGACGACCTGATCGAGGCGATCAAGGGCGTGCACGTTCTGGGCATCCGCTCCAAGACCAATGTCAGCCGCAGGGTGCTGGACGCGGCGGACCGGCTGATGGCCGTGGCGGCCTTCTGCATCGGCACCAATCAGGTTGATCTGGATGCAGCGGCGGACAAGGGCGTGGCGGTGTTCAACGCCCCCTATTCCAACACCCGCTCGGTGGTCGAACTGGCCATCGGCATGATGATCGTCCTGATGCGCGACGTGGCGGACAAGTCGCGCGAGATGCACAAGGGCAAGTGGAACAAGTCGGCGACCGGATCGCGCGAAGTGCGCGGCAAGACGCTGGGCATCGTCGGCTATGGCGCTATCGGCAGCCAGCTGTCGGTGCTGGCCGAGAACCTGGGCATGAGGGTGCTGTTCTACGACCTGTCGGAACGGCTGGCGCTGGGCAACGCCCGGCGGATGCGCTCGCTGGACGCCCTGCTGGCCGAGGCGGACGTGGTGACGCTGCACGTCGACGGCCGCAAGGAGAACACCGCCATCATCGGCGCCGATCAGTTCGCGAAGATGAAGCCGGGCGCCCTGTTCCTGAACCTGTCGCGCGGCCATGTGGTCGATGTGGATGCGATGGCGGCGGCGCTGAAGTCCGGCCGTCTGGGCGGGGCGGCGGTCGATGTCTTCCCCGAGGAGCCGCGCACCAACGCCGATCCGTTCGACAGCCCTCTGGTCGGTCTGGACAAGACCATACTGACCCCGCACATCGGCGGTTCGACCGAAGAGGCGCAGGAAGCCATCGCCGAGTTCGCGGCCGAGCGTCTGCTGGGCTATCTGAACCGGGGCGACACCACCTTCTGCGTCAATCTGCCGAACGTGCAGCTGGCCGAGGTGACGCGCGCGCACCGCCTGCTGCATATCCACCGCAACCAGCCGGGCGTGCTGGCTGAGCTGAACCGCGCCCTCTCGGATGCGGGCCTGAACATTCTGGGCCAGCACCTGAAGACGGACGAGCGGACCGGCTATGTCATCACCGACGTGGACCGCGATTATGACCGCGAGGCGCTGACGGCGCTGAAGCAGCTTCCCGGCACGATCCGCTTCCGCAGCCTGCACTAGGGCTGACTGGTCACCTGAAGGATTGAAGCGCTATCCGTGTAATCCCGCACATCCCGGCGGACGCCGGGACCCAGTGCTTTGGCGTCAACAAGAGTGGCCCAAAGGATAGCTGACCGACTGGCGCCCTTACTGGGTCCCGGCGTCCGCCGGGATGTGCGGGGCAGGGAGCCAGCCATTCCTTTCCCCTGCGTGACCTTGCGTCCTGAGAAAAGCGGCGCAAACTGGGCATAACGACCGCATACGGACGGTCGATGGAGGGAAAATCATGTCTCGTCTTCTTCGCGGAGCGGCGCTGGCCGCCCTGACGCTGGCCGCCGTATCTGTTGCGGGCGCCGCTTCGGCCCAGACCTACAGCCGTCTTGTGGTGTTCGGCGACAGCCTGTCGGACAACGGCAACCTGTATCTTGCGACGGGCGGAACGACGCCTGCGTCGCCGCCGTATGGCGCGGGGCGATTCTCCAACGGGCCGGTGTTCACCGAGCGGCTGGGTTTTGACGCCGCCAACTTCATGGGGCCGGTGACGGGCAGCATCAACTACGCCTTCGGCGGGGCCCGCACCGACAGTCAGGCCGCGCCGCTGGGGATGCGGCTGCAACTGGCCCAGTATCAGCAGCGCGGCGGCAAGTTCGGCGCGGGCGATCTGGTCAGCGTGTTGGGCGGCGCCAACAACATCTTCCAGGGCCTGCCCGCCGCGGGCGCCTCGGCCAATCCGACCGGCGCCATCGCCCCGGTGTCGCTGAGCGCTGCGGCCGACATGAACTTCATCGTGGACGCCATCGCGCAGGCGGGGGCGGGGACCATCCTTGTCACCAACCTGCCCAAGCTGAGCATTACGCCGCAGTTTCGCGGCACGCCCGCCGCGCCTCTGGCCGATTACGCCGTCACCACCTTCAACGGCGCCCTGCTGACAGGCCTGAACACGACGGCGGCGGCGCGGCCGGGGACCAACATCATCGTCATGGACCTGTTCAAGGTCGGCGATGTCATCGCGGGCAACCCCAGCGCCTTCGGCGTGTCGAACGTGACGCAGGCCTGTTTCGACGGCGCGACCCTGTGCTCGAACCCGGACGACTACTTCTATTTCGACGGGGTGCATCCGACGGCCAAGGGACACGCGGTGATCGCGCGTCTGAGCAACGACTACCTCTATTACGGCGATCTCGGCAGCCAGACGGCGGTGCTGGGCGAGACGACCTGGCGCCATCGCGAGGACGCGCTGAGCGATTCCACCGCCGCTCTGTCAGGCCGTGAAGCGTGGGCGGCCGGAACCAGCCTGTCGGTCGAGGCGCTGGCCGACCGCACCAAGACCGATGCGCGCGGTGCGATCGCGGAGGCCAAGTCCGACGGCTATGGCGTGCGGATCGCGCTGGAGAGCGGCACGGACAGCCTGCGCTTCGGCATGGCCGGGTCCTATCGCAACGCCGATGTGGATGCGGGGCCGTTGCGCGCCGACATCGACAGCTTCGGACTGGACCTCTACGGCGGCTGGCGCTCGGGCGATGTCTTCGTCAATGCGGCGGCGGGCGTGGCGCAAGACGACTTCAACGACATCAAACGCCTGACCAGTCTGGCGCCGATCGTTCACACCGGCTCGACGCGCGGCGTCTCGACGGGCGCGCGTCTGCAGGGCGGGATGTGGTTCGATGTGGGCGGCTTCGCCCTGTCGCCCCGCGCGGCGGTGGCGTGGATCAACGCCGATGTCGACGGCTTCTACGAGCAGGGTCCGGCGGCGCAATACAGCTATGCCGACCGCTCGGTGCAGGCGACGACAGCCGAGATCGCCCTGCGCGCCGAGGGCGGGACCGAGCGGGTGCGCTTCTACGCCGAGGGCGGCTATCGCGACAGTCTGAGCGACGACAGCGACGCCGTGCGCACCGGCATCCTGGGCAATCCGGCCAAGGTGCTGGCCCGCGATGTCGACCTGCCGTTCGGCGGGCAGATGCTGGCGGCTGTCGGAATCGAAGGCACGGTCATGGAGCGGCTGAAGGTGTCGATCGGCTATAAGGGTCGCTTCGGCGACCATGCCGACAGCCATATGGCGGCGGTGAAGCTGAGCCTGCCGCTGTAAGAGAGGCCTGTAAGCCCCCTGTCTTTGCTCATCGCAGGGCAGGGGCTGTAATCTTGTGGCCCTGTCTCGCCCCTTCGGCGCCCCATTCCTGTCGCGGTGGAATTGCAAAAGACGGTCAAATCTGGTCGTCGGTGACCTTGGGGCGATCCTGATTTCGCCATGTGTGCGCGTGTTTCGCGCCTGTTCTGACGGCTTTTCCGCGCTGGCGAAGCGCTCAGAATGAGTCGTCCGAGTATGCGTCTGCTTCCCCCGGCCCTGCGGCCGCATGTGATCCGTTTCGGCCAGACCGGCGTGCTGGCCGGGTTCGCCGTTCTGGCCGCCGCTGCTGCCCCTGCGGGCATGATCGCGGCGGCGCCCGACCGCAATATCGAGATATCCGTCCCCATCGCCCCGCCCGTGAAGGCGGTGGCCGAGCCCGCCGGTCCCGTCATGCGCAGGATCGTCTTCGAGGCGCCGCTGAAAGGCTATCGCATCAACTCGCCCTATGGCCTGCGCAAGCTGGCGATCGAGGCCAAGGCGCGGGCGCACAAGGGCGTCGACATCGCCGCTCCGAGCGGCACCAGCGTCTTCGCCACGACCGAGGGCAAGGTGCTGCGTTCCGGCTATGACGCGGGCGGTTACGGCAACTTCATCGAGATCCAGCACCCCAACGGCATGACCAGCCTGTACGGCCACCTCAGCCGCATCGACGTCCACTCGGGCCGGGCGGTGGAGGCGGGCGAACGCATCGGACTGGTCGGCTCGACCGGCTATTCGACCGGCCCGCACCTGCATTTCGAAGTGCGCCGCAACGGCGGCCAGGTCGACCCCGCCAAGATCGTGGGCCAGAGTTTCGAGGTTCGGGTGAAGGCGACGGGCTGACGATGCCGCCGCGACCACATGACCAATCGGTAATGTAAAAGTTGCTTTACGCGGAGCGGTCCGCGCCCTTACCCTCGATCCGTGGATTATCGCAGGGGGACCGAATGGTCGCGGCGCTGACGCTGGATGCAATCAGCAAGAGATACGGCGGCTTTCAGGCCGTCTCTGACCTGAGTTTTCAGGTGGAGAAGGGCTCGATCTGCGGCTTTCTGGGGCCGAACGGGGCGGGCAAGACCTCGACCCTGCGGATGATTCTGGGGCTGCAGCCGGCCACCAGCGGACGGATCGAGATTCTGGGCGCCGACGACGGGCGCAAGGTGCGCGACCGGATCGGCTTCCTGCCCGAGGAGCGGGGCCTCTACAAGAAGATGACGCCGGTGGACGCCATCGCCTTCTTCGGCGGGCTGAAGGGCCTGCCCCTGCCCGAGGGCCGCCGTCGCGGCCGCGAGATGCTGGAGCAGATGGGTCTGGGCGAGGCCAGCAGGAAGAAGATGAAGGAGTTGTCCAAGGGGATGGCCCAGAAGGTCCAGCTGATCGCCTCGGTGGTGCATCAGCCGGAGTTCGTGATTCTGGACGAGCCGTTCTCGGGCCTCGACCCGATGAACCAGCAGGGGCTGGAGGCCATGATCCGCGCCCTGGCCGACAATGGGGCGACGGTGCTGTTCTCGACCCACGTCATGCAGCACGCCGAGCGCCTGTGCGACAAGGTGGTGCTGCTGGCCCGCGGGCGTAAGGCGTTCGAGGGCACGGTGGATGAGGCGCGGGCGACCTCGCCGCGCTTCTTGGAACTGGAAGGGGCGCTGGACCGCAACGCGGTCGCCGCCCTGCCGGGCGTCAGCGGCATTGAGATTCTGGCTGAGGACGGCGCTGTCAGCACCCTGCGCGTCGGCCTGACGCCGGGGGCCGAGGCGCAATCGGCCCTGCGCGCCGCCTTCCTGGGCGGGCTGGACGTGCGGCGCTTCCAGATGAAGGAGCCGACGCTGCACGACGCCTTCATCGCCCTGACCGGCGATCACCCGGACGAGGATCAGACCGTCGGCCGGGCCGACAAGATGGAGGCCGCCCGATGAGCCGGATGCTTCTGATCGCGCGCCGCGAGTTTCTGGCCTACGCCAAGACGGTGGGCTTCTGGCTGTCGCTGCTGGCCTTTCCGATGTTCGCCGTGCTGGGCGGCGCCATTCCGATGCTGATGAAACACGCCGAGCCGGTGCGCGAGGCCGTCATCATCGACGAGACGCCGGCCGGGTCCGGTCTGGCCGCCGCCGTGCGTCAGGCGCTGGAGACGGAGCGCGGCCGCGCCGACATCACGGCCCTGCGCATGGCCGCTGTGCCGGAGGCCGGAACGGCGGGCGGCGACCGGGTCCGCGCGGCCGCCGAGCAGGGCGGCTTCGACGCCGGACTGGAGGCGCTGAAGAAGGAGGCGCCGCGCGCCGCCGCAGGCTTCAAGACGCCCAAGCGCGGGTTTGAACTGGTCGATGCGCCCGCCGATCTGGCGGCTGCTGCGCCGGGCGAGGCGCGCGACGCCTTGGCTCGCCGCTATGTCGACAAGGACGCGCCAGAGGGCGAGAAGCTGAACGCCGTGGTCTTCCTGACCGAGGCCGGGGGCAAGCCGGGCGCCCGCGTCTGGACCGGCCGCGCCACCGACGACGTGGTCGAAGGCGCCATCCGCGACGCCCTGAAATCCGCCAACCGCAGCCGCGTCTTCGTCGCCAGCGGCATCGACCCCGCCGTGGTGTCGGACACCGAGAAGTTCCGGCCGGACGTCTCAGTCTTCTCGCCGCGCGCAGCGTCGGGGGGCGAGGTGTCGTTCCGCGACAAGCTGCCGGTGATCGTCGGCCTGGCGGTCGGCTTCATCCTGTGGTCGCTGATCATCACCGGCGCCTCCATCCTGCTGAACAGCGTGATGGAGGAGAAGTCGAACAAGATCCTGGAGGTGCTGCTGTCCTCGGCCTCGGCGACCGAGATCCTGACGGGCAAGGTGCTGGGCGTGGCCCTGCTGACGCTGGCCGTGCTGGGCGCCTGGGGCGGGATCGGCGCCATCGGCCTGATGGCGACCATGCCGGATGTGGCGCGGGACATCGGCTCGGTGCTGCTGACGGATGGCCTGTTCGTCTGGTTCCTGCTGTTCCTGGTCGGCGGTTATCTGATGTATGCGGTGCTGTTCGCCGCGATCGGCGCCTTCTGCGACACGCCACGCGACGCCCAGACGCTGATGGGGCCGATCATGATGGTGCTGGTCGTGCCGATCCTGGTCATGCAGATGGCCATCCGCACCCCCGACGCCATGGTGGTGAAGGTGATCAGCCTGATCCCGCCCTTCACCCCCTTCGTCATGGCCGCGCGCGCGCCCAGCGGGCCGCCGTTGATCGAACTGATCGGCGGCCTGATCGGGATGTTCCTGTTCGCCGCCGTCATGGTTTGGGCCGCGGGCCGCGCCTTCCGCGCCGGCGCCCTTTCGGACGTGAAGCTGAGCTGGAAGAGCTTCATGGGCGCCGTGACGGGGCGGTGAGGGCGAGGGGAGAGAGGTGCGTGCCTCTCTTGCCCCCTCTCCCCATTCTCTCCGTCATCCTCGGACTTGATCCGAGGATCGAGCTACGCCGCCCGCGCTATTTCAAGGATCCAGACCTAGTCCGCGTCGCGGGTCTGGATCCTCGGATCAAGTCCGAGGATGACGGCGAAAGGAACCGGAGCGGGGCATAGTCATCAGGCAAAGAAAAAGGCCGCTCCGGCGATCCGGGGCGGCCTTTGATCTTTCAGGCGTCAGCGGGTCTTAGCGACCGCGACCCTTCGGGGCCGGCAGCAGGCCTTCGCGCTGGGCGCGCTTGCGGGCCAGCTTGCGGGCGCGACGGACGGCTTCAGCCTTTTGGCGAGCGCGCTTTTCCGACGGCTTTTCAAAGTGAACGTGACGCTTCATTTCGCGGAAGCTGCCTTCGCGCTGCATCTTCTTCTTCAGGGCTTTCAGCGCCTGATCGACATTGTTGTCGCGGACAAAAATCTGAACCAGGGGTCTCTCTCCTTTGGCCGCCCGCCGCGTCCTTTCCAAGGGAGACGGGCAGACAAAACAAAACCACGCTCGAGAGGAGGGCCTCTCAAGTGAAGGCGCGCTGATACATGATCGGGGGGGGCGTGTCCAGATCGTCGCGCCTAATCGTGATGGGTCGAAACGCCCGCCGGATGGGCGTATCGTATGGCCCATGACCGAGACAGCCGACACCGCTCCGAAAGGGGATTGGGCCGACCGCACAGAACAGGCCGTTCTGGACGCAGCCATAGAACGCGCGCCCGCGCTGGGCTGGAACGCGCGCCTGACGCGCGCCGCGTGCGAGGCCTGCGGCCTGTCGCTGGGCGACCAGGAACTGCTGCTGCCGAACGGCCCGCGCGATCTGGCGGTCCTGCTGTCGCGACGCCATGACGCGCGCGCGCTGAAGGCGCTGGAAGCCACGCCCGCCGCCACGATGAAGATTCGCGAGCGAATCGCTGCCGCCGTCTCGGCGCGGATGGAGGCGGGGGCTGAGGACATCGAGGCGGCCAAGCGTTGTGCCGGTTTCCTCAGTCTGCCGACCAATGTCGATCTGGGCTTCAAGCTGGCGTGGGAGACGGCGGATCATCTGTGGCGCTGGGCCGGGGATACGGCGACAGACCAGAATCACTACTCCAAGCGGGCGATTCTGGGCGGCATCCTGATTCCCGCCCTGACCATGCGCTGGTTCGACGGCCGCGAGGCGGCGGAAGGCTTTGTCGCCCGCCGCATCGAAAACGTCATGGCCTTCGAGAAGTGGAAGGCGGGCAAGGATTTCGACGCCCCGGTGCGGACGATCACCGATGCGTTGGGGCGGCTGAGATACGGCGCCAAGGCATAACACCCTCTCCCGATGGGAGAGGGCTTGAGCCTCCAAGAGCGCAGCGATTGGCAAGGCGAAAGGGTGAGGGTTCCCGGCTTGCCGTTGTCTCTCACGGCCCGCACAGTCTTGTCATGCTATCCTCGCGAACCGACCGTGCACGTGGGTTGCGTCAGTCTTCAGGGCGCGCCGAAGAGCGTGTCTGGGCGCTTCTGCGCGGTGGCAAGATCGACGGACACAAGTTCCGCCGTCAGCATCCCGTCGGGCCGTACTACGCAGACTTCGCTTGCGACCGGCTGCGTCTGATCATCGAGATCGACGGCGGGGTGCATCGGCTGGACGAGGTAGCGGCGCGCGATGTCGAACGGCAGCAGGCGCTTGAGGCGCTCGGCTGGACCGTGATCCGGGGGACGAACGATCAGGTCTTTGAGGCGCCGGAGTTCTTGGTTGAAGCAGTCAGGTTGCACGCGCGATGTCTGAACGGCTGAGCGTCGACCCTCACCCTTTCGCCTAGCCAATCGCTTCGCTCTTGGAGGCTCAAGCCCTCTCCCATCGGGAGAGGGTTTTTTCAGAGGATGCGGTTGATGTGCGCCATCTTGCGGCCGGGGCGGGCGTCGTGCTTGCCGTAGAGGTGCAGGCGGGCGTTCGGTTCGGCGGCAAGGGTGCGCCACTGCTCGACTTCATCGCCCAGCAGATTGGTCATCTCGATGCGGGCGTGGGCCTGCGTCGGGCCCAGAGGCCAGCCGACGACGGCGCGGATATGCTGTTCGAACTGGTCGCAGACGCAGCCGTCCTGGGTCCAGTGGCCGGTGTTGTGGACGCGCGGGGCGACCTCGTTCACCAGCAGTTCGGGCTTTCCTTCAGAATCGGGGCCCATGTCGAACAGTTCGATGCCCATGACGCCGATGTAGTCGAGGCCGTCCAGAACGGCGGCGGCGATCTGTTCGGCGCGGCCTTGCGTGGCCGGATCGACGGCGGCGGGGGCGGTGGTGGTCTTCAGCACCCCGTTCTGGTGGACGTTCTCGCCCAGAGGATAGACGGCGACCGCGCCGTCGCGGCCCCGCGCGGCGATGACCGACAACTCGCGCTGGAAGACGGCGGCGGCTTCCAGCACGGCGGGGCGGCGGCCGATGGCGTCGAAGGCGGCCGCGGCGTCGGCGGCGTCGCGGATCCAGACCTGACCCTTGCCGTCATAGCCCTCGCGTCGGGTCTTCAGCAGGGCGGGCAGGCCAAGCGCGTCGATGGCGTTGGTGAGGTCATCCAGCGTCGTCACGGCGGCGAAGGCCACGGTCGGGGCGCCGACGGCGTTCAGATAGGTCTTCTCGTCCACCCGGTCCTGAGCGACGGCCAGCGCCGTCGGCCCCGGCGCGACCAGGGCGCCCGCTTCGGCCAGGGTCTCGACCGAGGCGGCGGGGACGTTCTCGAACTCGAAGGTAACGACGTCGCACAGGCGGCCCAGCGCCTGCAGGGCGTCGGGGTCGTCATAGGGGGCGGTGATCTGGGCGCGCGAGACGCGGGCGGCCGGGCAGTCGGGCTGGGGATCGAGGATCACCACGTCGAAACCGAGGCGCGAGGCGGCCTGACCCAGCATCCGGCCCAACTGGCCTCCGCCCAGAATGCCGAGGGTCGAGCCGGGGGCCAGGGGCAGCTTCTCGGGGAAGGCGGGCATCAGTCCTCGACGCTTTCGGCGACGGATTCGGTCTGGGCGGCGCGGAAGGCCGACAGGCGCTCGGCGATGGCGGGGTCGGACAGGGCCAGAATCTGGGCCGCCAGAATTCCAGCGTTGGCGGCGCCCGCCTCGCCGATGGCCAGGGTCGCGACGGGCACGCCGCCGGGCATCTGGACGATGGACAGCAGGCTGTCGAGGCCCTTCAGCGCCTTGGACTGAACCGGCACGCCCAGCACCGGCAGGTCGGTCATCGACGCGGCCATGCCCGGCAGGTGGGCCGCGCCCCCGGCGCCGGCGATGATGACCTTGAAGCCCTTGTCCTTGGCCGTGGCGGCGAAGTCATAGAGGCGCTGGGGCGTGCGGTGGGCGCTGACGACCTTGGCTTCCCAGGCGACGCCCAGCTGATCCAGACGGTCGGCGGCCAGCTTCATCGTGGGCCAGTCGGAGCGGCTGCCCATGATGATGGCGACGGAAACGGGCGGCGTGGAGGCGGTCATGCGCAAAGGCTCCCCATGCGGAAAGCGGCCGGTTACAGCACCCGCGTTGCACCCGCAACCGGGGACGCTAGACTCAAAGTCGTCGCCAGGCCCTGAGTCGGCCGGATTTGCGACGCCGGAGCCTGCCTTGAACCACCTGGCCGAACAGATGACCGCTCCGGATGCAGATGCGGACCTGCGCGCCGAGATCATGCGCCTGCGCGCCGAGGTGGCGGCCCTAAAGGAACGGGCCGAGCGGGCCGAGGCGCTGGCCGACCACGATGTATTGACGCCTGCGCTGAACCGGCGCGGCTTCATGACGGTGCTGTCGCGCAACCTGGCTTATTGCCGCCGTCACGGGGTCGAGGCGGCGCTGCTCTATCTGGATCTGGACGGGTTCAAGGGCGTCAATGACACTCTGGGCCATGCGGCGGGCGACGCCGCCCTGATCGCCGTGGCCGAGCTTCTGCTGGCCAATGTGCGCGAATCCGACGCCGTGGGCCGGATGGGCGGCGACGAGTTCGCCATTCTGCTGATGAACGCCGGACTCGATGATGCGCGCGAAAAGGCGCGGCGTCTGGGCCTTGCGCTGCAAAGCGAAGGCTTCATCTGGAATGAAACCCTTGTGACGCTGGGCGGATCAATCGGTGTTCGCGCCTTTTCGGGGCAGGACGATGCCGAAATCTGGCTGTCAGAGGCCGATGCTGCCATGTGGCTGCGAAAGCGGGCACGGCCCGAGGCGCGGCGCTGACATTGGTGTAATCGGTGATTTGTAACGCCGCGTGAATTTAATTTCTCCGCGCCACTGAATATCCGAAGCTTTCTTTTGTGGCGAAATGGTAGCGATTTAGAGGCCGGTGAGGGACCGGACAGACGCTGGCAGGGCCGATGGCCCTCAATCTTGGGAGGGATTGCGGCTTGCGAACGACGTTTGGGGTGAAGTCCCTTTGCAAGAGTGCAGGCGCAGCGTGCGCCGCCGCCTTGATGGTCGCCTCCTTTTCCGCGGGCGTGTCGTCGCCTGCTGAGGCTCAGGCGCAGGCCGCGCCCGCGCGGGCGACGCTGAACCCGGCGCCGCCGCGTCGCGCCGACGAAGGCTTCGGCCCCTATCCGCTGATGGTGGTGCGCGGCGCCATGCTGATCGACGGGACCGGCGCGCCGCCGATGGGGCCGGTCGATATCGTCATCGAAAACGACAAGATCACCGACATCATTCAGGCGGGCTGGCCCGGACTGCCGGAACGTGAAGGCCGTGCGCCGCTGAACGCCGCGCATGAGATCGACGCGCGGGGCATGTATGTCATGCCGGGCTTTGTCGACGCCCACGCCCACGGCGGCAGCCCCCAGAAGGCTGCGGATCTGGAATATGTCTACAAGCTGTGGCTGGCCCACGGCGTGACGACGGTGCGCGGCGTCAGCCTGGCGCCGCAGGACATCGCCCTGTCCGAAAAGAACCGCTCGGCGCGCGGCGAGATCGTCGCGCCGCGCATCTACAACTATCAGACGCTGGGTTCGGGCTGGTCGCGCGGGCGCATCCGCAACGAACAGATGGCGCGCGAGTGGGTGCGCTGGGGCGCGGCCAACGGCATCGACGGCATCAAATTCTTCCTGCGCGGCGATGAGACGCCCGAGGTGGTTCTGGCCGCCATCGACGAGGCCAAGAAGAACGGCATGGGCACCGTGGCCCACATCGCCCAGCCGGGCGTGGCCCAGCTGAACGCGCGCGATCTGGCCGAGGCGGGGCTGGGCACGGTGACCCACTTCTACGGCCATTTCGAAGCCCTGCTGGGCGGTCGCAGCATCCAGAACTATCCGACCGACTACAACTTCTATGATGAGCAGATGCGCTTCGGCGAGGCGGCTGAAATCTGGAAGGAGGTCGAGCCGGGCACGCCCCAGTGGTTCGAATATCTGGAAGAGCAGAAGAAGACGGGCGTCGTCTTCGACCCGACCATGACCATCTATGCGGCGTCGCGCGACCTGATGCGCGCCCGCAATGCGCCGTGGCACCAGATCTACACCCTGCCGACGCTGGCGGATTATTTCCAGTCCACGCGCGACAACCACGGCAGCTACTTCTTCGACTGGACGACCTCGAACGAGGTGGCGTGGCGCCGCTTCTATGAGCGGTTCATGCGTCTGGTGAACGGCTACAAGAAGATCGGCGGCCGGGTGACGGTGGGGTCGGATTCCGGCTTCATCTGGAAACTGTACGGCTTCGGCTACATCGAAGAGCTGGAACTGCTGCAGGAGGCGGGCTTCAACCCGCTGGAGATCGTGCGGGCGGCGACGATGGACGGGGCGACGACCCTGGCCGAACCGACGGGCAAGGCGCCGACCTTCGGCGTGGTGCGGCCCGGCATGAGCGCGGATCTGGTCATCACGACCGAGAATCCGCTGGCCAACTTCAAGACGCTGTACGGCACCGGACACGAACGCCTGAGCCCCGACAACCGCATCGAGACGGTCGGCGGGGTGCGTTGGACGGTGGCGCGCGGGGTCGCCTACGACGCTCCGGCCTTGTTGGCCGACGTCCGGGCCATGGTCGATCGGCAAAAAGCCGAACGGGGGACGGCGCCCTAAAGGCGCCGATCCGAAACAGGCCGCCGCGCGCCGAATGGGGATGACGCGCCCGGCAGCCCAATCATAAACGAGGGGAGCTCCTATGAGACTGTCTGCTTATCTGAAAGCGGGCACGATGATGGCTGGCATGGCCATGATCGTTGCTGCACAACCGGCCCTGGCCCAGAGCGCGTCGTCGGACGACCAGGCCAGCGCCGTCGCCGACATCGTGGTGACCGGATCGCGCATCCGCCGCCCGAACGTCGAAGCCTCGACGCCGGTCAACGTCGTCGACGCCCAGGAAATCGAGAACATCGGCGTCACCAACCTGATCGACGCCATGGCGCGCCAGCCGCAGGTCGGCCTGGGCAGTTCGGCGTCCAGCAGCACCAACTCGGTTGCAGGGCAGGGTCTGGCGACGCTGAACCTGCGTAACCTCGGCTCGAGCCGGACGCTGGTTCTGGTCAATGGCCGCCGTCACGTGGCGGGCTCCAGCGGCACCAGCGCCGTTGACGTGAACACCATCTCCAAGACCACGATCGCCCGTGTCGACACGGTGACGGGCGGTTCGTCGGCGGTCTACGGCGCTGACGCCGTGGCGGGCGTGGTCAACTTCATCACCAAGCAGGATTTCGACGGCATCGCCGTTCAGAGCCAGTACGGTTCGGCCGATGGTCCGAACACCTATTACGGCTCGGTCGCGGTGGGTCGTAACTTCAACGACGGCCGCACCAACGTCATGGCCGCCGCGACCTATGACAAGACCGAGGGCCTGTACCGCCACGAACGCGACTATGCCATGAGCGGTCTGGCCTACATCCCCAACCCGAACAAGAAGAGCCCGGATGACGGACAGCCGTCCTTCATCATGGCGCGGGATGTCTACACCAACATCACCAATGACTCCTTCACCCCGGTGATCGTCACGCCGATCGGCTCCAACGCCGCCTACAGCCTGACCTTCACGCCGGACGGCAAGCTGGTCCCGTTCGATCGCGGTGAAGTGGTCGTGGATGGCAACGGTCGCCCGCAGAAGGTTTCGATCGGCGGCGACGGTTTCAAGTTCCGCGAAGATGCGATGCGCACGCCGGTCGAGCGCTACGGCGGCGAACTGCAGCTGCGTCACCAGTTCCAGCCGACGAACGAATATATCAGCGAACTGAACCTGTTCGCCGAGGGCAAGTTCTTCCATACCGTAGCGACCAGCCAGCGTGAAAACGGCACCTTCGCCGGCGATATCGATGGCAGCAAGCATGTGACCGGCAACGCCTATCGCATTCAGGCGGATAACGCCTTCCTGCCTTCAGACCTTCAGGCCATGCTGTCGGCGGCCGGCGTCAAATACTTCGATATCAGCCGCAACGACCGTGATTTCGGCATCCGCACCTATGAGAGCGAGTATGACACAGCCCGGTTCGTGACGGGTGTGGACGGCGCCTTCAGCAACGGCTGGCGCTTCGAGGCCTACATCAACTACGGCGAGGCCAAGTCCAAATTCACCAACTTCGATCGCCTGCAGAAGGAATTCTACGAGTCGATCGACGCCGTGAACAAGAACGGCCAGATCGTCTGTCGTAGCGAAGAGGCGCAGGCGCGCGGTTGTCAGCCGCTGAACCTGTTCGGCGCCGGCGTCGCCTCACAGGAAGCGATCGACTACTCCTACATCCACACTGTTCGTAACGACGTGTCGCGTCAGTGGAACGCGGTGGCCAGCGTCAACGGGGAACTGTTCTCCTATCCGTCGCTGTTCAGCGGAACCAGCCTGCCGGTTTCGTTCGCGGCGGGTGTCGAATGGCGCAAGGAATACGGTCGCTCCGTGCCGGATATCGCCTCGCAAAAGGGGCTGATCTTCCAGAACTCACAGCAGATCACCGAAGGCAGCTATGAATCGAAGGAAATCTTCGGTGAAGTGAATGTGCCTCTGCTGGCCGATCTGCCGGGCGTCCAGTATCTGGATCTGACGGCGGCCTATCGCTATCAGGACTATACGACGACCGGCGGCGACAGCAGCTATGGCCTGGGTCTGGAATGGACCGTCAATCGCGACATCCGCTTCCGCACCAACTTCGCCAAGGCGGTGCGCTCGCCCAACATCAACGAACTGTTCGGCGGCGGCAGCGAAGGCTACAATCAGATCGAGGATCCGTGCGATGCGACGCGCCTGAATCTCGGTAACTTCTCGGCCAACCGCAAGGCGAACTGTGCGGCTCTGGGCCTGACGCCTGACTTCGTTCAGTCGACGGCGACTCGTCCGGTGGTCAGCGGCGGCAATCCGAACCTGAATCCGGA
This sequence comes from Brevundimonas diminuta, assembly GCF_039673845.1. GTDB lineage: Bacteria > Pseudomonadota > Alphaproteobacteria > Caulobacterales > Caulobacteraceae > Brevundimonas > Brevundimonas diminuta_E. Next base: position 256,311 of record NZ_JBDJMK010000002.1, read on the forward strand.
AGAGGGCGAGACCCTGACTGTCGGCGTGGTTCTGACGCCGTCCTTCCTGCCGGGGCTGGCGATCACGGTTGACCACTATGACATCAAGATCAGCGATGTGATCGCCTCGCTGGGCTGGCGCAATATCATCAACAACTGCGTCGACAGCCCGGACCTCTCCAACGCGTTCTGCAACAGCGTTTCGCGCGGCTCGGACGGCAACATCACCAAGGTGGTGAACCAGGTTCTGAACGTGGCCGAGTACACCAACTCGGGCTGGGACGTGACGGCTTCGTACCGCACGGACCTGGTGAAGCTGGGTCTGCCGGACTATGGTTCGCTGTCATTCAATGCGGCGGCCGGTTTCCTGGACGAACTGACCTACGATCCGGTTCCGGGCGACGCCAGCGTGCGTGACGAGCAGGCGGGCCAACTGCCCAATCCCAAGCGCCGCATCAACTTCCGCGTCAGCTGGGATTACGAGCGGGTGTCGCTGTCCTATGCCAACCAGTATCTGAGCAGCATGGTTCGCAGCAACCGCGATCCGGCCGGCGCCTATGAACCCTATAAGGCGCCGTCCTGGTTGACGCATGATATTCGTGCCGAATATCGGTTCGACAACTTCTCGGTGTTCGGCGGGGTCAACAACCTGTCGAATGAGGAGCCGCCGCAGACGCCGTTCACCTGGACGGGTACTTCGCTGAATACTGGTTTTAACGCCAGTATTTACAACAACCTCGGGCGATATGTTTACATTGGCGTAAACGCCCGTTTCTGATCCAATAAGGGAAGCCGCCCGGCGACGGGCGGCTTCTCGCCTTGAGGATGTCCGTGTGGCGTCCGCGTGATCTCTTTGGGGGAAAGATTTTGAAAACCTTGACTGCTTTCAGTGCGATGGCGTTTGCCGCCGGAATCCTGACCGTGGGCGGCGTCGCCGCGCCGCACTCGGCCCATGCCGCACCGGCTGCGGCTGCGGCCGTGGCCGCTGCGCCGTCGGCGCTCGACGCTCAGTTTGAGGCCATCGCCGCCGAGGAGTGGGCCTGGCGCCAGAAAGAGATGCCGGGCCGCAACGCCAAGACCAGCACCCTGCCGGACGTCAGCGCCGCTACCCAGCAGCGCCGTCTGGAATACTGGACCGCGATCCAGCGCCGTCTGGACGCCATTTCACCGGACCAGCTGTCGCCGGATCAGCGCACCAACTATGCGGTCTACAGGCACCAGATCGACAACTTCGTCGATGACGGCCGTCACCGCCTGTATGAAATGCCCTTCAACTCGGACAGCGCCTTCTGGTCGTCGCTGACGGGGCTGGGCGGCGCGAACTTCGCCTCGGTCGAGGACTATGAGCGCTATCTGTCCCAGATGCGCGACGTGCCGCGCTATTTCGACCAGCAGATCACCAATATGCGCGCCGGTCTGGCGCGTGGCTTCACCCAACCCAAGGCCTCTCTGGTCGGGCGGGACGTGTCGATCCTGGCGGTCACGGACCCGACGGACGTCACCCAGAACCCCTTCTACAAGCCCTTCCTGACCATGCCGGCCAATATGTCCGAGGCGGACAGGACGCGCCTGAAGGCGGCGGCGGTTCAGGCCATCCAGCAGCAGGTCGTGCCCGCGCACCGCACCCTGTTGAGCTTCATCCGTGATGAATACATGCCCGGCGCGCGCGAGACGCTGGGCGCCAATCGCCTGCCGGACGGGGACGATTTCTATCAGACGCAGATCCGCCAATACACCAGCGTCAACCTGACCCCCGATCAGATCCACCAGATCGGCCTGTCCGAAGTCTCGCGCATCCGCGCCGAGATGGAGACGGTGATGCGCAGCACCGGCTGGACCGGCGACTTTGCGGGCTTCATCCACTTCCTGAAGACTGACCCCCAGTTCCACTATGACAAGCCGGAACACCTGCTGTGGCACGGCGCCTGGGTCATCAAGAAGGTCGACGGCAAGATCGGCCAGTATTTCAACCTGAAGCCGCGCGACACCTTCAGCCTGATCCCCGTGCCGGACGCCATCGCGCCCTATTACACGGCCGGGCGGGGCGGCAACGGCGTCTGCCTGCTGAACACCTATGACCTGCCGTCGCGACCGCGTTACAACATCCCGGCGCTGACGGTGCACGAGTGCAACCCCGGACACGCCTGGCAGGGCAATCTGCGCCGCGAACACCCGCCGATGCCCGACTATCGCGCCCAGACCTACATCTCGGCCTTCGGCGAGGGCTGGGCCCTGTATACCGAGAAGCTGGCCGTCGAGATGGGCATCTATGAAGACGCCTATGAGGACTTCGGCCGCCTGACCTATGAGATGTGGCGTGCGGCGCGTCTGGTCATCGACACGGGCATCCACTCCAAGGGCTGGACCCGCGAGCAGGCGGTGGCCTTCCTGAGCAGCAACACGGCCCTGTCGGACCATGAGGTCGGCACCGAGATCGACCGCTACATCACCTGGCCGGGGCAGGCCCTGTCCTACAAGCTGGGCGAGATCGAGATCGTGCGCCTGCGCCGCAAGGCCGAGGCGGAACTGGGCGCCGACTTCGACATTCGCGCCTTCCACGACCATCTGCTGGCCATCGGCGTGGCGACCATTCCGGCCATGACGGCGGAAATGGAAGCCTTCATCGATCAGAGCAAGCAAGCCGCGGCGACGAAACGATCGGGGCGGTAAAAAAAGCGGGCCGGCGCGTCATGCGCCGGCCTCCGACGCTCGCAATCGCGTTGCGCATTTATCGCGGGTTTGTCAGTGTCGGGAATCTGTAAAGCGTAGGGGGAGAGAGCGCATGAGCGCCGGGGAATACAAACTGGACGATGCAGACCGCCGCATCCTGAGGGTGCTGCAGCAGGACGGGCGGATCACCAATCAGGATCTGGCCGCGTCGTGCAACATGTCGGCGTCATCGTGTTTCGAGCGTGTGCGTCGGCTGCGCGAGCGCGGGGTCATCACGGGCTATACGGCCCTGATCGATCCGAAGTTCGCAGAGCGCGAACTGCTGATCTTCATCGAGGTGCTGCTGGACCGCACGACCTCGGACATCTTCGACCAGTTCGCCGAGCGCATCCGCCGCTCGCCCGAGGTGTTGGAGTGCCACATGGTGGCGGGGGGCTTCGACTATCTGGTCAAGGTGCGGATGAAGGACATGGCGGCCTACCGCATCTTCCTGGCCGACACCCTGATCGTCATGCCGGGCGTGCGCGAAACCCGCACCTATGCCGTGATGGAAGAGGTCAAGGACACCTCGGTCCTGCCGCTGTAGGGCAGGGTATTTGATCTAAACAGAGAACGTCGTTTTCGTTTATGAATCCTCCCCGGGCGACCGGGGAGGATTTTTCATGAAGGCGGTGTTTCTGGCGATCGGAATGGCGTTGATGGGCGCGCCTGCTGTTGCTGCTTCTGAGGCAACTGATCCTGCCCGGTCGGTTCGTGAAATCGCCGATGTGATCGAGGAGAGTTTCTTCGATGCTGGCGTGGGGCGGGACGTGGCCGCGGGGCTGCGCTCCGATGCGGCGGCGGGGACCTTTTCCTCATATTCCGACGAAGCGTTGGCGAAAGAACTGACTTCGCGATTGAAGAAGGTTGATGGCCATTTCCGCGTCGGCGCGCCTGTTGCGGCGGGCGCGCAGGCCAATCCTTCGCCTTCGATTGAATATGAGGATCAGGTTCGGCGGATCAATTTCGGATTTCGCAGCGTAGAAATATTGCCCGGAAATGTCGGCTACATCGACCTTCGCTTCTTCGCGGACTTCGATAGCGTTGATGCGCTCGAACGATTGGCCGCCGACGCCGCGCTGCAGATGATCGCCCATACCGATGCGGTCATCATCGACCTGAGAGACAATGGGGGCGGCTCGCCTCCTATGGCCGCCTATCTCGCCAGCGCCTTCCTGCCGCCGCACAGCCGCGCCTATATGGCGGAGCACTATCGATCGGGAGAGGTCATCAGCCAGACGCCGGAAACGCCGGTTGATCCGGAGCGGCGCAGATTGAACACGCCGCTGATCGTCATGATCAGCGCGCGGTCGGCATCGGCGGCGGAGGCTTTGGCCTATACGCTCCAGTCCGTGCAGCGCGCGGTTGTGGTGGGACAGCCCAGCATGGGAGCGGCCAGTATGGCGAGACCTGTCGCAACGCCGTCGGGCTTTGTCGTCTTTGCGCCCTACGCCTCAACCCTCAGCCCACTCACGAATGCGAACTGGGAGGGGACGGGCGTTATTCCTGACGTGGCGGGCCCGGTCGCTGATGCGAAAAATCATGCGCACCAGATGGCTTTGCGCATGGCGACTGAACGTCTCACGAGGGCGGCCATGATTACTGAGAACCGCTGGATTCTTGAGGCGCTGGAAAAGCCCGCGGCCGAAGTCGCACTCGACGATTACGCCGGGCTTTATGGCGAGGTGGCGGTGAGCGTGTCTGGCGCGGGATTAAGCTATCGCCAGGGCGCGCGTCCGCCGTTGATGCTGCAACCCCTGGAGACGGATCTGTTCACCGTCGTTGATGAGCCGACCCAGCGGGTGCGCTTTAAACGGGACGGTTCAGGACGGGTCAGCGGGCTCAATCGGCTCTGGTCAGAGGGCACGGTTGAACCGACTCTGGCGAGGGAAGTCGCCCCTGTTCACTGAAGCCTAGGCGATGATGTCGGGCAGGATGCGGTTCTGCAGCTTTACGATGTCGTCGCGCAGGGCCAGTTTCTTGCGCTTCAGGCGGGCGATCATCAGCTGGTCGGGGGCGGGCATGCAGCCCAGCGCCTCGATCGAGGCGTCAAGGTCAGCGTGTTCCTGCAGCAGGCGCGCCAGCTCGGCGCGCAGCGCCTCGTCTTCTTCGGACAGGTAAGGTTCGTCGTCGTTCATCGTAAGCCCCGCACCGGTGTGGGGTTATAGCTTGGCCGGGGTCAGGCTGGAAGCAGTTCGGACAGGGTTCTGAGCGCCGGGCGCGGCACCACGCGGTCCCACAGGCGCGCGGTGTCGGCCATGGCGTCCAGCGGGGCGCGCGCCGGGCCGGACGGGGGCGGGGACAGGGCTTCAAGCCCTTCCAGCAGATGACGCTCTGCAGCCAGTTCGGCGGCCTTCACCTGTTCGCGCACGGCCAGGCGGGCGTCGGTTTCCAGGTCCGGCACGGGCGTTTTCAGCGTGCGGCGCACGGCGCGCAGCGGGACGATGGTGGTGGTCTGCCAGGCGCGGGCGGTGTCGCAGGCGGCCTCGATGGTTTCCTCGTCGGGCCGGCGCCCGGTGACGGCGGTCCAGGCGGCCCACAGCAGCAGGGGGACGTTCTGTTCGTGATAGTCCTGAAGCGACAGACAGGCGTCGGCGACGTCAGGCGCAGCATAGGCGGCGCAGGCCCAGGTCCACAGATCGTCGCTCATGCCTCGGCGCCGCCCTTCAGGCCTTCCCAGCGGCGCACGGCCGACCAGTCCAGACCAAAGACATCCAGCGCCCGGCCGACCGACTGGTCGATCATCTGCTCCAGACTGTCAGGTTTTGCGTAGAAGGCGGGCAGGGGCGGGGCGATGACGGCGCCCATTTCGGCCAGCGCCGTCATGGTGCGCAGGTGGCCCAGATGCAGCGGCGTTTCGCGCACCATCAGCACCAGGGGGCGGCGCTCTTTCAGCGTCACGTCGGCGGCGCGGGTCAGCAGGGTCGAGGTCAAGCCGGTGGCGATCTCGCTCATGGTCCGCACCGAGCAGGGGGCGACAATCATGCCCAGCGTGCGGAAGGAGCCGGAGGAGATGGTGGCCCCCACATCGTTCAGACGGTGGACCACATCCGCCTTAGCCGTCAGGTCGTCGGGGCTGAGATCCGTCTCCTGCGACAATGTGAGCAGGGCGGCGCGGGTGACGACCAGGTGGCTCTCGACTCCCAGTTCGCGCAGAGCGTCCAGCACGCGCGCGCCATAGATGACGCCCGAAGCGCCAGAGATTCCAACGACTAGCCGGGAGGGCGCGGGCGCCCGAACGGTCGAGTTCATAACATCGGCCAATTTCGCCTCCAACCTGTCCGGGTCCGGAGCGGCGAGGGTCACTGCAATGTGATTCCACACCCCGCCGAACCGGGCGCTCAGTGTAGTGGTCCCTTAGACATGGAGGCGCAAGCCATGACCATCGAGGCGCGTATTCGCGAACTGGGTAATCGGCATCGGTCGTTGGATGAGACCATCCAGCAGGAGATGCGGCGGCCCACCGCGGACCCGACACACCTCAGGGAGATGAAGCAGCGAAAACTGCGACTGAAGGAAGAGATCAACAGTCTGGAAGCCCGAGCCCACTGACGCGGCTTCCCACCTGAAATGACGACGGCCCCGGAAGAGCGATCTTCCGGGGCCGTTTTGTATCTGCTGACGGACCGAAGGATCAGTCGCGCGAGCCGAACACCGACTCGGCCGTGGGCTCGGCGCCCTTGGCGTAGTCGTCTTCCGCCTCTTCGACGGCGGCTTCGGGTTCAGCCTCGGCTTCGACGGGCTGAAGGACGCCGTTCTTGGCGTCGTCCTTGGCCTTTTTGTCGGCGGCCTTGCGGACCACTTCGTCCAGTTGCAGCTGGCCGGTCAGGCCCAGCGTCACCGGGTCCACCGGCTTGATGTTGGCCGAGTTCCAGTGGGTGCGGTTGCGCACGCTCTCGATCGTGGCCTTGGTGGTGCCCAGCAGCTTGGCGATCTGGGCGTCGGTCACTTCGGGGTGGTTGCGGACGAACCACATGATGGCGTCCGGGCGGTCCTGACGACGCGAGACGGGCGTGTATTTCGGACCCGACTTGGCGGGCTTCAGCAGTTCAGCGTGGCGGCTGACCACGGCCTTCATGCGGTAGTTCGCGTCGTTCTGGGCCTTGTCCAGCTCTTCGCGGGTCAGCTGGCCGTTGACGATCGGATCGGCGCCGCGGATGTCGCGGGCGACGTCGCCGTCGGCGATGCCGCGCACTTCAAGCGGGTGCAGCCCGCAGAAGTCGGCGATCTGCTCGAACGAGAGCGAGGTGTTGTCCACCAGCCAGACCGCGGTGGCCTTGGGCATCAGGATGTCGGTCATGGGCATGGATCCCGGCGGTTGCGGCCCGAAAAACGGGCGTTTGAATCGACGGCGCCCGACCTTTTCGGCCGGGCGCGAGAAGCCCTTTATAGTTGATTTCAGGGGAAATGAAAACGTCGTCTGTCGTTCTCATAAAGCGAAGGTTCATCTTGTCTGGGCAAGATTGGGGGCCAGGGCGCGATGTGCGCCCTAAGAAGGCTCCAAGGAGGCCGATCCATGAAGAAGTTCGTGATTGCCGCGGCAGGTCTGGCCCTGACAGCCGGTGGTTTCAGCGCCCTCGGCGCAGGTACGGCCGAGGCGCAGCAGCGAGGCGCGCCGCGCGGATCCTATGCGCAAAGCTGCGAAGGCTCCTATGTGAACCAAGGGCGGCTGTATGCCGACTGTCGCGACATGCGCGGCAATATGCGCTCCACCTCCATTGAACTGGCGCGGTGCTCCAGCAGCGATGTCGCCAACAACGACGGCCGGCTGGTTTGCGGCAATCATCGCGGCGACTTCGAGAACAGCCGTCCGGGCGGCGGTCGTCCCGGCGGCGGTTGGGGCGGCAACAACAGCTCTGGCCACGGCTCGGGCCATGGGTCAGGGCAGGGCGGCTGGAGCCAGTCCTCGATCACCGTCTATCGGGACTCCAACTATCGCGGCCAGTCGATGACCTTCCGCGAAGAGGTCTCGAACCTGCGCAACACGGGCATGAACGATGCGATCAGCTCGATCCGCCTGTCGCGCGGCGCATGGGAGGTCTGTGAGGACGCCAACTTCCGGGGCCGCTGCGAGATCATCCGCAACGACACCCGCGACCTGAACCGGATCGGCATGAACGACAAGATCTCGTCCATGCGCCCGGTCCGCAGCGGCGGCGGCCGCTGGTAGGCCGCGCAGGCGTTTGAAGAGAGAGGGCGGGGGGCTTCGGCTTCCCGCCCTTTTTCTTGGCGGGGTTCACATTCGATACCGGTCTACCGCCCTTACTACCGCTCATCCCGGCGGACGCCGGGACCCAGTGCTTTGGCTTCAAAGCTCTCAGCTCAAAGGCCAAGCCGCCTGTTCGGCGCTCTTACTGGATCCCGGCGTCCGCCGGGATGAGCGGTAATCAGCGTGGAGCGCTAACGGCCCATATGCCGACTCACGCCAACAGCATCACCTTGCCGACGTGTGCGCCCGCTTCCAGATGGGCGTGGGCGGCGGCGGCTTCGGCCAGAGGGAAGGTCGCCTCGATCCGGGCCTGCACGGCGCCGGACGCGACCCAGGGCCAGACCCTCGCCTCGACGGCGGCGGCCAGACGGGCTTTCTCGTCAGCCGGGCGGCTGCGCAGGGTCGAGCCGGTCAGCACGATCCGCTTCAGCATGATCCGCATCAGGTCGATCTCGGCCTTGGCGCCGGTTAGGGTGGCGATCACCACCCAGCGCCCGCCGGGCTTCAGGGCGTTGAGGTTCAGTTCGGCATAGGCGGCGCCGACCATGTCCAGCACCACATCGGCGCCGCCTTCGGCCTGAATGGCGGCGGCCAGATCGTGTTCGGTCGCATCCAGACTGATGTCGGCGCCCAGGGCGCGGGCGGCCTCGGCCTTGGCGGCGCCGCGCGAGGTGGCGATGACGCGGGCGCCCGCCGCCTTGGCCATCTGGATGGCCATGACGCCGATGCCGCTGGTGGCGCCGTGGATCAGCAGGGTCTCGCCCGCCTTCAGCCCGCCGCCCTCGAAGACGTTGGCGAAGACGGTGAAGGCGGTCTCAGGCAGGGCGGCGGCCTGAACAAAGTCCAGACCGGCGGGGATCGGCAGGGCGTGCCGGGCGTCGACCACGGCGTATTCGGCGTATCCCCCGCCGCCCAGCAGGGCGCAGACCCGGTCGCCGACGGCCCAGCGCGTCACGCCATCCCCGATGGCGTCGACCTCGCCTGCGACTTCCAGCCCCAGAATGTCCGAGGCGCCCGGCGGCGGCGGATAGCGGCCCTCGCGCTGGACGATATCGGGACGGTTCACGCCCGCCGCGCGCACGCGGATGCGGATTTCGCCGGGGGCGGGTTCGGGCAGGGGCCGCGTCGTCAGGCGCAGGGCGTCGGCGGGGCCGCGTCCGTTCTCGATCTCTATGGCCTTCATGGCGACGGGCATGGCGGGGCTCCCTTGGCTTGCATTCCGGATCAATGCGGCGTTCACATAGGAGTTCATGCCTGAAATGGCCAAGGAGGCGAGGATGAGTTTCGAAGATCTGGAGCCCCGGCCGCAGCGCGGCGAGGCCATCACCGCCCTGGGCCGCGAAGACCTGGACCTTTACGCCGTCGACGAACTGCAGGAGCGGATCGCCGCCCTTGAGGCCGAGATCGCCCGGTCCCGCGCCGCGATCGACGGCAAGTCCTCGCAGCGCAGCGCCGCCGATGCGCTTTTCAACTTCCGCTGAGTTTCAACCTGGGGGCGGTTTGTCAGGGCCTCTCCCGCAGGGACGGTTTACATGGCATGACGATTGCACCCTGCGGATGCATGAGATTCATGGATAGACGCCCGTGACCGCCATTGAAGCCAACCCGACCCCGGCAGGCCTGCCGGGCGCCGAAGTGCTGGACTTCGCGCGCTCTGAACTGTTCGAGCGCACTTTCCGCGAAGGCATGGAGCTGGTCGAGGAGACAGCCGCCTATCTGGACGGCGATGGGCGCCAGGATTCGCGCCTGCTGTCGCGCGCGGCGGCCCTGTCCTATGCGGGCGAGAGCATGAAGCTGACCACGCGGCTGATGCAGATCGCCTCATGGCTGCTGGTCCAGCGCGCCGTGCGCGAACAGGACATGAGCGCCGAGGCGGCGGGCGACCCCCGCTATCGTCTGGCCGACCGTCGCATAGAGACGGAGCCGCGTCGCGGCGACCTGCCCATCGCCCTGATCGAATATGCGGTGCGGGCGGAGAAGCTGTACGACCGCGTCCTGCATCTGGATCGCCAGATGTATGTCGCCCCCGCAGAGCCGCCTGCCAATCCGGTGCAGAATCAGATGGATATGCTGCGCGCGGCGTTTGGCTGAGGTTCTCCTCCCCATTTCATGGGGAGGTGGATCGGCGGCGCAGCCGTCGAGACGGAGGGGGCGCGAAACCGCTTCACGCCCCATCAGCGATAGCTGACCCCTCCACCGCTACGCGGTCCCCCTCCCCACGCAGTGGGGAGGAAAGAGGCGCGCGCGGCTTTACGGCGTGACTTCGTTCGGGTCGATCGGGGCGTCGGCGACGACCTGCGGCAGGTTGACGGCGATGCCCAGCGCATCGGCCAGTTTGGCGTCGCGCTTATAGACGTCCTCGCGGAAGGCGACGCGGCCCTGACCGTCGACGAAGGCGGTCCAGTACAGCAGGCGCACCCCGATGTTGCGGCCGGTGGTCACGCGCTTCGTCTCGCCGCTGGCCTGGGCCGCGTCGAATACGGCCAGCCGCTCGGGATCGGGCGACAGCAGCAGACGGGCGAAGCCGATGGCGTCCTGCACGCGCACGCAGCCGTGGCTGCGCTGGCGCACCGACAGGTTGAAGGCGCCCCGCGCCGGCGTGTCGTGCAGGAAGATGGCGTAGCTGTCCTGCAGTTCGAACTTCACATTGCCCAGCGACGACTTCGGCCCGGCGCGTTGGACCACCCAGCCGTCGGCGTTGACGTACATGTCGTTGGCCGCGAGGTAGCCGGGGCCCTTGGGCAGGATTTCACGACGCGCGATGCCCATCGGCACGGTCCACGGCGGATTGGCCACGACCGAGGCGAACGGTTTTTCAAGGCTGGGCGTCTGGTTGGACGCGGTGCCGACGACGACGCGGTTGGAGTGAACCGGCTTGCCGTCTTTCCAGTAGACCATGATGGCGGCGGCGGTGTTGACCTCGATCCGCTCGGGATTCAGGTCGCGCTTCAGCCAGCGGCGGCGCTCCAGGTTCAGGGCGATCTGACGGGCGCGGTCCTCGGCCGTCGCAGTCAGCGAGCGCTGGGTCGCGCCGCCGATGCGGCCGTCGGCGCCCAGACCGTGGCGGGTCTGGAAGCTGCGCACCGCCTGCTCCAGATCGGGGCCATAGGTCAGATTGCCCTTCAGGCGCTGGGCGTTGGCCGCGCTCAGGTCGCCCTCGGCGGCCAGACGGGCGGTCAGGGCGGGAATGCGCGGGTCGCTGGTCCCCGGCTCGATCGTGCCGCCGACGCGGAAGGCGGGCCAGCCGCCCTGACGCGCGATGCGGCGATAGCGGGCGTAACCGGCCGACAGATTGGTGTAACCCAGATCCGTCGGGGGCAGGGCGTCGAACCATTCGCTCAGCTTGTTGGCGGACACGGCCTCGACCAGACCGCGCGGCAGGTCGACGCTGTTCTTCTGCATCTCCCACAGCTCTTCGACCGTCTCGGGCCGGACGCGGCCCTCGGCCAGAACCTTGGCGTAGGCCAGGGCGGCGGCGGTGGAGCGGATCTCGGCCGTCTCACGGTCGGCGGCCAGACCGACGAAGTCGAAGAAGTCGCCGGGGGCCAGGCCGTGACGCTCGGCGCCCTGCGCCACTTCCTGCAGGATGCGCAGGCGGTCGGCGGTCCAGATCGGCTTGCCTTCGGTGAGCTGATAGACAGCGCGCACCCCGGCCTGCTGGGCGGCGGGCAGGCGGCCGGCCTGGGCGTCAAAGCCCGCGATGAAGATCTGGGGATCGGTGGTGCGCGTCTGCGCCAGGGCGCCAGAGGCCGCAGCCATCGTCAACGTCGTCGTGGCGACGCCCAGGCCCAATTCCCGTCGGTTCATCGTTTGAAACTCATAAGGTCCGATATCGGCCCAGACACGGCGTCTGCGCCCCGAGTGATCGAACGCGCTGATATTACCGGCGTTCCGGATAACAAAAAAGCGCCGGTCCGAGGACCGACGCTTTTGTGGCGAACTTGTCGCAGCAAGCGCAGCTTACTTCTTGATGAAGCCGCCGAACTTGTTGTTGAAGCGCGACACGCGGCCGCCGCGGTCCATCAGGTGCTGGTTGCCGCCGGTCCAGGCCGGGTGCGTCGACGGATCGATGTCGAGGTTCAGCGTTGCGCCTTCTTTGCCGTAGGTCGAACGGGTCTGATAGGTCGTTCCATCCACCATGGTCACGGTGATGAAGTGGTAGTCGGGGTGCGTGTCCGCTTTCATCGATCTTGTCCGTCTCTGCGCGACGACGATGCCGACCGTCACTGCGCGTAATTAGAGAATCCCGCCACAGGGCGCGACGGGAGCGAGGGGCGGCGTTTACACCGGGGGGCGTTCCGGGGCAAGAGCGCTGCCATGACCCACGCTGAACCCCAACGTCACGCCCAACCGGCAGGCCGCCCCGGCGCCGGGGCCGTTCTGGCCGAACAGATGGACGAGGCGGGCGGCAAGCGCGCCAAGAGCCGCAACATCCGCCCTCTGGGCCGTTTGCTGCCGTTTCTGGCCCGGCACAAGGTGGATGCGGGCATTTCGGCCATCTGGCTGATCGGCTCGACCGTCGCCTCGCTGGCGCTGACGGCGACGGCGCGCGGCGCCATCGACCACGGCTTCGAGAACGGCGGGGCGGACATCGACCGCTGGTTCCTGATTCTGGGCCTGAACGCCGTGGTGCTGGGGCTGGCGACGGCGCTGCGCTATTTCTACGTGACCAAGACCGGCGAGCGGATCATCGCTGACCTGCGCACGGCCCTGTTCCAGCGTATCCTGACGCTGGACCCCGTCTTCTTCGCCCATATGCGCACGGGCGAGGTGCTGTCGCGCCTGACCACGGACATTCAGCTGGTCGATACGCTGCTGACCACATCGGTCAGCTATGCCCTGCGCAACTTCCTGACCCTGATCGGCGGGGTGATCCTGCTGTTCTTCGTCAGCCCCAAGCTGACGGGCTTTGTCCTGCTGATCGTGCCGGTGCTGATCGTGCCGCTGTTCCTGTTCGGCCGGGTGGTGCGCCGCCTGACGGTGCAGTCGCAGGACACCTTCGCCGGGGCCGTGGGCTTCGCCGGTGAAAGCGTCGACGCCATAGAGACGGTGCAGGCCTTCGGCCGCGAAAAGAGCGCCATCGGCCGTTTCGGCGCGGCGGTGGAGGAGGCGTTCGCCGTCTCGCTGAAGCGGATGCGGGCGCGCGGCGTGATGACCGCCATGATCATCATGGTGATGTTCGGCGGCGTGACCCTGGTGCTGTGGCTGGGGGCGCAGGACGTGATCGCCGGAACCATGACGCCGGGCGCCCTGCTGCAGTTTGTCCTGCTGTCGGTGTTCGCCGCAGGCGCGGTCGGGGCGCTGGGCGAAAGCTGGGGCGACGTGCAGAAGGCCGCCGGAGCGATGGAGCGGATCGACGAACTGATGCGGGCGACCCCCGCCATCGCGCCGCCCGCCAGTCCGGTCGCCCTGCCTCAGCCGCCGCGCGGCGAGGTGTCGATGTCGGCGGTGGACTTCGCTTATCCGGGCCGTCCCGACCTGCCGGCGCTGAAGGGCTTCAGCCTGACCGTGCGGCCGGGCGAGACGGTGGCTCTGGTCGGGCCGTCGGGGGCGGGCAAGTCGACGGTCTTCCGCCTGCTGCTGCGCTTCTATGACCCGCAGTCGGGCCTGGTGTCGGTGGATGGCGTGGACGTGCGCGCAGCCGACCCGGTCGATGTGCGCAACCGCTTCGCCTGGGTATCGCAGGAGGCGCCGCTGTTCTCGGGCTCGGCGCTGGAGAACATCCGCTTCGGCCGCGAGGCCGCCACGCTGGACGAGGCCCGCGCCGTCGCCGCCGAGGCGCAGGCGCTGGGCTTCATCGACGCCTTGCCGGAAGGTTTTGACACCCCTCTGGGCGAGCGCGGCAAGAGCCTGTCGGGCGGCCAGCGCCAGCGTCTGGCCATCGCGCGGGCTCTGGTGCGCGAGGCGCCGATCCTGCTGCTGGACGAGGCGACCAGCGCACTCGACGCCGAGAACGAGCGTCTGGTGCAGGCCGCGCTGGATCAGGCGATGGAGGCGCGCACCACCCTGGTTATCGCCCACCGTCTGGCGACCGTGCTGCGTGCCGACCGCATCGTGGTCATGGACGGCGGCCAGGTGGTCGAGGAAGGCACGCACGCCGAACTGACGGCCAGGGGCGGGCTGTATGCGCGTCTGGCCAAGCTGCAGTTTCAGGGGACGTGAATAATACCCTCTCCCGGCGGGAGAGGGGCTAGCGTGCGTTGACGGCGGCGGCGGGAAAATCGCTGAATACGGCGTCGACTCCCAGCGCGTAGATCGCCTTCAGCCAGCCAGCCAGATCGCCGTGATCAGCGGGCGCGTCGCCCACGCGATACTGCGCGGCCAGGAACAGGTTCTCCGCCCGGAAGGTCCAGACCACGACATTCAGGCCCGCCGCATGGGCATCCTTCGTCAGAGGCGACGCCTCCAATGCTCGGCCCGCATCGTCGCGCGGCACGACCATCAGATCCTGCACCCCGACTGCACCGGCATAGCGGGCGATCTCGGCCAGACCCTGCGGCGTCGCCATTTCGGCATAGGTCGCGTCCGGCCGGTCGGCGGGGCCGCCGCCCGCCTGCATCAGCTGCAGCAGGGGCGCGTCGATGCGCGCCTTCAGCCGCTCCAGCGTCCCGACTTCGAAACACTGGATCAGGATAGGGGCGTCGGCGCCGGTCAGGCCGTGGCGCTCCAGCGCCGCGACGAAGGCGTCCTCCATCGGCAGGCCAAGGGTGGCGAAATGGCTGGGGTGTTTCAGTTCCGGCGCGACGCCGATGACGCGGCCGGTGCGGGCGCTGGCCTCACGGGCGATCTCGACCACGTCGTCGAAGGTCAGGATCGGCTCCTGCCCGTCGAAGGCGGCCGAGGCGGGGCGCAGGGCGGGCAGACGTTCGCGGGCGCGCAGCGTCTTCAACTCGGCCAGGGTGAAGTCTTCGGTGAACCAGCCGGTGATGGGCACGCCGTCCACCGCGCGGGTGGTGCGGCGTGCAGCGAACTCAGGCCGGTCGGCGATGTCGGTGGTCTCGCCGATCTCGTTCTCGTGGCGGACGACCAGGTGGCCGTCGCGGGTCATGACCAGATCGGGCTCGATGAAGTCGGCGCCCTGTTCGATGGCCAGCTCATAGGCGGCGCGGGTGTGTTCGGGCCGCTCGCCCGAGGCGCCCCGGTGGGCGATGACGACAGGGCGGGGAGGCGGCGTGGACATGGCCGGTTGGCTCGACGACAGGAGGACGGCGGTCAGAATGGCGGCGATCATGCGCCAAGGGTAGGGGCCGCACGTGACAGGCGCGTGATTTTTCCTTCTCGGAGCGGAGATGGTGAAACGCGCGCTTCGCCATTGTTGAAACACGCCCGAACGCCTATCTTGCGCAGCGGCGGGTCCTGCTGCGGCTCACGTCGAAGACAACATATCCTTCTGACCTTAATTCACTCATAGGGATCTGTCCCTGTCCGGGCTCGAGGGCCTGGGCATACGGAGCCCACCTGGCTACCCAGGTCGAGAGGATTTAAACGTTCTTCACGGCTCACGCGGCGCCGCCAACCCTTCTCTTTTTTTGCGCTATCGTTCGCGACGCGGTCGCTCACTGCTTGAGCGCGTTTGTGCGCTATCGCTCGCCGCGCGGCGGCTTGCTGTTTGAGCGGGTTTCGTGCGGTTATCGCCTGCCGAGCGGCGTCTGCTGCTTGAACGCGTCTGGGTGCGCTTTTCTTCACCGGCTTCTTCTCCCGCCGTCATCCTCGGGCTTGACCCGAGGATCGGGTTGGGCGACGCGCTCTGCTTGTCGGCGTTCAGCGCGCCGTTGGGCTGGATCCTCGGGTCAAGCCCGAGGATGACGGTGGAATTTGGCAAAGGGCCGAGCGTCCCATGACCCCCAAGCAAGAACTCCGCGCCGCCATGCGCGCCCTGCGCAAGCGTCTGGCCGGAGCCGACCCAGAGGCCGCCGAGCGCGCGGCAGGGCATGCCGACGCCCTGCCCTCCGGCGAGACGGTCGCCCTGTATCGCGCCATGGGGTCTGAGCTGGACGCCGACGCCCTCGCCAACATCCTGCATCAGTCCGGCCGCCGCCTGTGCCTGCCCGTGGTGCTGGAGCGTGACGCGGCCATGATCTTTCGCCTGTGGGCGCCGGGCGATCCGCTGGAGCTGGACGCCGCCGGTTGCCCCGCGCCCCTGCCGCTGGGGGAGGTGGTGACGCCGGATCTGATCC
Organism: Brevundimonas diminuta; assembly: GCF_039673845.1. Taxonomy (GTDB): domain Bacteria; phylum Pseudomonadota; class Alphaproteobacteria; order Caulobacterales; family Caulobacteraceae; genus Brevundimonas; species Brevundimonas diminuta_E. Next base: position 272,385 of record NZ_JBDJMK010000002.1, read on the forward strand.
TGACGCCCCTGCTGGCCTTCGACGGCAACGGCGGGCGGTTGGGGCAGGGGGGCGGCTACTACGACCGGACCTTCGCGGCGCTGCCGGACGCACGCCGCATCGGCTTCGCCTATGCCGGACAGGCGGTCGACCGCCTCGATCTGGAGCCTCACGACATCCGCCTGCATGGCGTTTTGACCGAGACCGGCTATAGAGCTTTCCCATGAGATTGGCGTTTTTCGGTGATGTGGTCGGCAAGTCCGGGCGCGATGGACTTTCGGATCATCTTCCGGGGCTGAGGCGCGACCTCAGGCTCGACTTCGTGGTGGTCAACGCCGAGAACGCGGCGGGCGGCTTCGGCATCACCGAGAACACCGCCAACGACATCTTCAACGCCGGGGCCGATGTCCTGACGCTGGGTAACCACAGCTGGGACCAGCGCGAAGCCCTGACCTATATCGTGCGCGAGCCGCGCCTGATCCGCCCGGCCAACTATCCGCGCCTGATGGACGCGCCGGGGCGCGGCGCCGACGTCTTCGTCACCCCGGACGGCCGCCGGGTGCTGGTCATCAATGTGCTGGGCCGCGTCCACATGGACCCGATGGACGACCCCTTCAGCGCGGTGGAGCGCGAGCTGGAGGCCGCGCCTCTGGGCGTCGTCGCCGACGCCGTCATCGTCGACATGCACGCCGAGGCGACCAGCGAGAAGATGGGCATGGGCCACTTCTGCGACGGCCGCGCCAGTCTGGTGGTCGGCACCCACACCCACGTTCCCACGGCGGACGCGCAGATCCTGCCCGGCGGCACGGCCTATCAGACCGATGCGGGCGGCTGCTGCGACTATGACTCCGTCATCGGCAACGACAAGGAAGAGCCGTTACGCCGCTTCACCACTCGTCTGTCGGGCGGGCGCTACACCCCCGCCAGCGGCCCGGCCACCATCTGCGGCGTCTTCGTCGAGACGGACGACCGCACGGGTCTGGCCAAGCGGGTCGAGCCGATCCGCGTGGGCGGGCGTCTGAGCCAGGCGATCCCGCAGGTCTGAGGGCGTTCAGGCGCGCTTGGCCTGCACCAGCCGCTGACGCAGGGCGGCCAGATGTTCGGCGCGGTGCTGCGGCGTGTGGGTCTGCGCCACATAGGTCTGGGCCGCGCGGGCCATATCCAGCCGAAGCTCAGGCGCCTGCACGAGCTGGTTGATGGCGTCCTCCAGCGTCTGCAGCGTCACCTCGTCGACATAGAGGGCGTGCGGGCCGCTGGCCTCGCGCAGTCCGCCGCGTCCTGATGAGATCAGGGCCGCGCCCGCCGCATGGGCCTCCAGCGCGGTCAGGCCCAGAGGCTCGGCCCAGACCGAGGGCGTCAGGGCGATGGCCGCGCGCTGCATCTCGGCGCGCACCTGCGCCAGCGGCGCCGACTTCAGCACCCGGACCCGCTCGCCGAACCGTTCCAGCGGCGCAATGTGAGGCGCGGCCCAGTCCGCATGACGCTCCCAGTCGTTCAGCATCAGCACGGCGCGCCAGTCAGGATGGCGCTCCAGCACGGCGGGCAGGGCGGCGCAGATCACGTCCACGCCCTTTTCCGGCATGGCCCGTCCGGCGAAGGCGATCAGCGGCTCGCGCCCCTCGACCGGCGCGCGCCACAGGTCCACGTCGATGGGGTTGGACACGGCGAGGGCCTTGGCCTGCAGCCGGGGAAAGTCCTTCAGGAAATCCAGCCGCGCCGCTTCGCTGACGAAGATCAGCCCGTCCATCCGGTCATAGCGCCGCTCATAGCGCCAGCGGTCGATGAGGTGGCGCGGAGGCTTCACCGCATTGTGGCGATAAAGGGTGATCGCCGCGTTCGGGAAATGCGGGGCGAGCGCCACGGCCTGCTGCGTCTGCTGATGGAATTCGATGACGTCGGAGCGATAGTCGTCCAGCGCCTGACGCAGGGCTTTCAGCCGGTTTGCGGCGGGCAGAGTCTGCACCGGCAGGTCGCCGTGACTTTGCGCGCCTTCGCAGCAGAAGATGCGGATCTCGCCGCTGTCGGCCTGCGCCAGGGTGCGCGCCACCGTCTCCATCGAGTTCGGCTGGTGCAGGTCGAAGCGCGCGCCGACAGGCATGACGACGGCGGTTCTCATGGCCTGCGTGTCTCCGGTCAGTCGGGGGGTCAGTCGGGGGTTCGGGCGGCGGCGCGGGCTTCCAACGCGCGCAGGCTGGCTTCTTCGGCCTTCAGGTCTTCGGTCAGTTGGGCCTTCAGCGCCGGATCAGCGATGGCGGCCAGCGCCGTGCGCGTCTCCTGCACCGCCTGACGGCGGGCGGCGATCAGGCGCGACAGTTCATCCGCTTCATGCAGGGCAGGGCCGGAGGCGGTCGGGCGACGGATGGCCTCGACCTCCTGTTCTTCGGTGGTCTTCAGCGCGGCGGCCTGCCGGGCGGCGGCCGCATCGCGCAGGGCGTGCTGGACGGGATCGCCGCCCTCAAATTCACAGGCCGACAGCAGGGCGGCGCCCGCGACGACGAGGATGAGGGCGGCGCTTCTCATCAGCCTTCGATCCAGTTCGGCATCCAGCCTTCGTGGAACTCGCGCACATGGGCGACCGGCAGGCGGAACAGCTCGCCCGCGGCGCCGGATGCGGCGAAGTCCGCGCCCTTGACCCGGCCGATGACGGCGGCGTGCAGCCCGGCCGCCTTGGCCTTGGCGATCAGGGCGTCGGCATCGGCGACGGCGACCAGATAACGGGCCTGGTCCTCGCCGAACAGGAAGGCGTGGGCGTGGGCGTGGCCGGAGGCGTCCAGTTCCACGCCGACGTCCGAGGCCAGGGCGATGTCCGCCGCCGCCCCGACCAGGCCGCCATCCGACAGGTCGTGGACGACCGTCAGTTCGCCCGCTTCGATCAGGCTGCGCACGAAGTCGCCGGTCTTGCGTTCCAGCTTCAGATCGACCGGCGGCGGGGCGCCGTCTTCGCGGCCCAGAACTTCGCGCAGATAGACGGAGGCGCCCAGTTCGCCGTTGGTCTGGCCGATCAGCACCAACTGGTCGCCCTCGGCCGCGCCGCCGAAGCCGGTGGTCACGTCATAGTTGGTCAGCAGGCCCACGGCGCCGACGGTCGGCGTCGGCGGAATGGCGACGCCGTTGGTCTCGTTATACAGGCTGACGTTGCCGCTCACGACCGGGAAGTCCAGCTCGCGGCAGGCCTCGGCCATGCCGTCGGTGGCGCGCACGATCTGGCCCATGATCTCGGGCCGCTGCGGGTTGCCGAAGTTCAGGTTGTCGGTGATGGCGATGGGACGCGAGCCGACAGCGGTCAGGTTGCGCCACGCCTCGGCCACGGCCTGCTTGCCGCCTTCATAGGGGTCGGCCTGAACATAGCGCGGGGTGCAGTCGCTGGTGACGGCCAGACCCTTTTCCGTGCCATGGACGCGGATCACGCCCGCATCGGCGCCGGTGGAGGAATCCTGAAGCGTGTCGGCCATGACGTGACGGTCGTACTGCTCCCAGATCCAGCGCTTGGACGCCATGTCGGGGCAGGCGATGACCTTGATCACCGCGTCATTCCAGCTTTCCGGGGCCGGGACCTCGGCCGGGTCGAGACGCGGTTGCAGCTCAGGCTGGACCCACGGGCGGTCGTACAGCGGCGCATCGTCGAACAGCGGGGCCAGCGGCACGTCGCAGACGACCTCGTCGTGGTGCTTCAGCACCAGATGGCCGGTGTTGGTGGTCTTGCCGATAATGGCGAAGTCCAGACCCCACTTCTGGAAGATGCGGTAGCCGACGTCTTCATAGCCGGGCTTCAGCACGGCCAGCATCCGCTCCTGGCTTTCCGACAGCATCATCTCATAGGCGGTCATGCCGGTTTCGCGCTGGGGCACCTTGTCCAGGTCCAGCTCGACGCCGACGCCGCCCTTGCCCGCCATCTCGACGGACGAAGAGGTCAGACCCGCCGCGCCCATGTCCTGAATGGCGGCCACGGCGCCCGAGGCCATCAGCTCCAGCGTGGCTTCGATCAGCAGCTTCTCGGCGAAGGGGTCGCCGACCTGCACCGTCGGGCGCTTGGCGTCCGACTCATCGTCGAACTCGGCCGAGGACATGGTGGCGCCGTGGATGCCGTCGCGGCCGGTCTTGGAGCCGAAATAGACCACGTCGTGGCCCGCTTCCGGCGCGGCCGAATAATAGATCTCGTCGGCGCGGGCCAGGCCGACGCACATGGCGTTGACCAGGATGTTGCCGTTGTAGCCCTTGTGGAAGTTGGTCTCGCCCGCCACGGTCGGCACGCCGACGCAGTTGCCGTAGCCGCCGATGCCCGCGACCACGCCCTTGACCAGACGCTTCGACTTCTCGTGCGACGGATCGCCGAAGCGCAGGGCGTTCAGCAGGGCTACCGGGCGCGCGCCCATGGTGAAGACGTCGCGCATGATGCCGCCCACGCCCGTCGCCGCGCCCTGATAGGGCTCGATGTAGGAGGGGTGGTTGTGGCTCTCCATCTTGAAGATGCAGGCGTCGCCGTCGTCGATGTCGATCACGCCCGCGTTCTCGCCGGGGCCGCAGATGACGCGCTCGCCCGTCACCGGGAACTTCATCAGCTGCTTCTTGGACGACTTGTAGGAGCAGTGCTCGGACCACATGACCGAGAAGACGCCCAGCTCGACCTGATTGGGCTCGCGGCCCAGCCGGTCCAGCAGGACCTGATATTCATTGGGGGCGAGGCCGTACTCTTCGGCCAGTTGGGCGATTGTTTTTTGGGGCGCGCTCATGGGCGGGCCTTCTAGCCGTCTCTGGGGCGTCTGTCAGCCCATCAGCGGCGTTCGACGCCGCGCCTCAGACCGAAGGTGAAGATGACGCCCGCGACCACCAGGGCGAAGGCCGCCGCCAGCGCCATGAAGGCCAGCACCGGCTTGACTTCCTGCTCGGCCACGAAGGCCCCGACCAGCCCCCAGGCCAGCGGCAGAGGATAGGCCAGCGTCCGCAGCGCCCAGGTGATTCCCACGCCCGCCAGCGTCGTGACGACGACGGCCAGCAAGGCCCATCCGGTCGGCGACAGGGCGGCGGGCAGGGCGTCGAATGCAGTCGCCGCCGTGATCAGGTTCAGCGGCGCGGCGACCGTCAGCCATCCCGCCAGCGCCGCCAGCGGCCAGATCAGGAACCAGCGGTCACGCTCCATCATCCCGGTGTCGCGGATGGTCTGGAAACTGGCCAGCATCGGCAGCAGCAGGGCCAGCAGCGCGGCGAAGATGACCACCACGCTGGCCGCCATCAGATTCATCGCCGCCATGATGATCCAGAAGCCGATGCCGAAGAAGGCCACGACAGTCGGCCAGCCCATGCGGTTGATCAGCGTGCTCTCGCCTGTCTGCGGCAGAGCCTGCCGCCCCGCATAGACCAGCACGCCCAGATACAGCAGCCCCCAGATGGAAAAGGCGTATCCCGCCACCCGCAGGGTCTGATCGCCTTGAGCGGCGAACTCGGCCTGGCTCAGACCGAAGCCGCCCAGCATCTGAACGGCCGGAACCGCCACGGCGAAGACGGCGGCGGCCAGCACGGCCAGACGGCGCGTCTGCTGGGCGGGGGTGGGGCGGGCGATGGCGGTCATGCGTCTCTCCGGCTCAGCTTCGCCTTCATCTACGCGCCGCGCGACGGAAGGTTCACCGCAGGCGCGCGGAACCGCTCGGGCGCATTCGGCCTTGCTTCTTCAGAACAGACGACAGGAGACCATGATGGCCGAGAAACAGACCCCCGCCGATCCGACGATCAATGAGGAAGTCGCGACCAACCGCGCCCTTGAACAGGGTCTGGGCGTCGGCGCCCGCGAACTGGCCGCCATCCACGAATCCGGCGCCGAAGGCACGCTGGAGCGCGACCTCGACGAGGATGGCGAACCTGCGGATGAAGCCACGCAGGTCAGCGACGCCGGGCGCAGCGCCAGCGTGCTGGATCGCAAGGGCGGCTGATCCGCTTGACCGCTGCATCAGACGGCGGTTCCATTGATCCATGACCAATGTTCTTCATGGCGATCGGCGCCTTCAGGCTGATGCGCTGGCCCGCCAGGCGTATCAGGCGCGTGAGCGGTCGGATGCGGCGGCCCTGACGGCGGCTGCGGATGCCTTGCTTCAGATCGATCCGCGTGATGTGCGCGGCCTGGTGCTCAAGGGCGACGCCCTGAGCGCGCAGGGCGACGACCGCTCGGCCATGAGCTTCTATGGCGCGGCTCTGGCGCAGGCGCGTGCGATCGCCGCTCCCGGGCCGGAGTTACGCGCCGAGCTTCAACATGCCGCCGCCGCACAGGCGCGGGGCGCTCGCCGTTTCGAGCAGGGGTTGCGCGAGGGACTGGCGCGGCGGGGCTTTGATCCGGCAACCTCCAGCGCGCGATTTGCGGCCTCTCTGGATCTGATGACCGGACGCAGGCAGCTGTATTATCAGCAGCCGAGATTCTACATGTTTCCGGGTTTGCCGCAGATCGAGTTCCAGCCGCGTGAGACCGTCGCCTGGCTGGCTGGCGTTGAAGCGGCGGCGCCCGCCATCCGCGCCGAACTGGACGCCATCCTGGCCGAACCGGCCCTGTTCGCCCCCTATATTGAAGATCGCGCCAACCGGCCCCGCAACGATCAGGCGGGGTTGCTGGGCAATGACGCCTGGAGCGCGGTCTTCCTGTGGAAGGACGGGGTTGAGGTTCCCGAAATCGCCGAACGCTGCCCGCAGACGATGCTGGCGCTGGCGGCGGCGCCCCTGTGCCGTATTCCCGGCCGTTCGCCGTCGATCCTGTTCTCGAAGCTGCAGGCGGGCGCGACGATCCCGCCCCATCACGGCCTGATCAACACGCGGCTGATCTGTCACCTGCCGCTGGTCGTGCCGCCAGACTGCTGGTTCCGCGTGGGCGGCGACGAACGCCAGTGGAAGGCGGGCGAAGCCTGGGCCTTTGACGACACTATCGAGCATGAGGCGGCGAACGATAGCGATCAGGATCGAACCATCCTGATCTTTGATGTTTGGAAACCCGAGATCACCGCCGAGGAACAGGACCTGATCCGCGCCCTGTTCGCCACGATCGACGCCAGCGGCTCAGGCGCGCCCAAACTGGGCGTTTAAGCCGCTGCGTAGATGCTCTGGAACAGGGTGGCGCCGTCGGCGCTGCCCAGTTCGGCTTCGAACGCACGGTCCGGGTGGGGCATCATGCCCAGAACGTTGCCGCGCTCGTTCTGCAGGCCCGCGATGTCGCCGACCGAGCCGTTGGGGTTGTCGACGTAGCGGAAGACCACCTGACCTTCGCCCTCGATACGCTTCAGCGTCTCGGCGTCGGCGAAATAGTTACCGTCGGCATTGCCCTGGGTCATGACGACTTCGCGCTGGCCCTGATAGCCCGAGGTGAAGCGCGTCTGGGCGTTGGCGACCGTGATGCTGATCGGCTTGCAGATGTATTTCAGGCTGCTGTTGCGCATCAGGGCGCCCGGTAGCATCCCGGCTTCGCACAGGACCTGGAAGCCGTTGCAGATGCCGACCACGGTGACGCCGTCGTCGGCGGCCTTCTTGACCGCCTGCATGATCGGGGCCTGCGCGGCCATCGCGCCGCAACGCAGATAGTCGCCATAGGAGAAACCGCCCGGCAGCACGATCAGATCGAGGCCCTTGGGCAGTTCGGTCTCGGCGTGCCAGACCATCTGGACCTGCTCGCCAGTGGAACGTTCGACGGCGACCTTGCAGTCGCGATCGCAGTTGGAACCGGGGAATACAATGACGGCTGCGCTCATGGCCGGGCCTCCTAGCACCCTTCGGCGGGAATGTCAGGCATCGCTTTGCGGCGCCTTGCGTCCGGTCGCCCACGCCACGACCCAGACCGCGAAACCGGCCAGCGACAGCGCCACCCCGACCCAGCCGGTCGAGGTCCAGCCCCAGCCCGCCGCCACGGCCATGCCCGCCAGCAGGGGGCCGATGGCGTTGGCCGTGTTGAAGGCCGAGTGGTTCAGGGCCGCGGCCAGGGTCTGGGCGTCGCCGGCCACGTCCATCAGCCGGGTCTGCAGCACTGAGCCCAGTCCGCCGCCGCCGCCGATCAGCAGCACCACGATCATCACCGCCCACAGATGAGGCGCGGCGAAGGGATAGAGCGCCAGCGCCGCCGCGCTCCATAGCAACAGACCGCCCGCCGCCGCCATGCCGAATCGGTCGGCGGCCCAGGCGCCCAGCAGATTGCCCGCCATCATCCCTACGCCGAACAGGGCGAAGACCCACGGCATGACTTCCGGTCCCACGCCCGTCACAGCCTTCAGCGTCGAGGCCAGATAGGCGTAGACCGCGAACATGCCGCCGAAGCCGACGGCGCCGACGCCCAGCGTCAGCCACACCTGACCGCGCTTCAGGGCGCCCAGTTCACGCCACGGGCTGGCGTCGGGATGGGCCGGATCGCGTGGCGCGAACAGGGCGACCAGCGCCATGGTCAGCACCGCCAGCACGCTGACGACGGCGAAGGTCCAGCGCCAGCCGAAATGGTGGCTGACGGCGTTGGCGACCGGCACCCCGATCACCGTGGCGACCGTCAGGCCCAGCAGAATGGTCGAGACGGCGCGCGTCCTGAGCCGCAGCGGCACCAGCGACGCCGCCACCAACGCCGCCACGCCGAAATAGGCCCCGTGCGGAATGCCGCTGAGGAAACGGAAGACCAGCATCCACTCATAGGTCGGGGCCAGGGCGCTGAGGGCGTTGCCGACGGCGAACAGGGCCATGAAGCCGATCAGCAGCAACCAGCGCGGCAGGCGCGCGCCCAGCACGGCCAGAATCGGCGCCCCGATCACCACGCCGGCGGCATAGGCGCTGATGACATGGCCGGCCTTCGGCTCGCTGACGCCCAGACCGGCCGCGAAGTCGGGCAGGACGCTCATGGCGGCGAACTCGGTCACACCGATGGCGAAACCGCCCATGGCCAGCGCCAGCAGCACCAGCGCCACCTTGCCCGGCTCGGCGACCCGCTCGACGGCAGGGGCGGGCGCGGCGCAGCGCGGATCGTCGATGCAGGGAGCGTCGGCAGGGGGCATGAATTGTCGCGATGCAGCAAGGGGAGGTTGGGCTGCAAAATAGGAACGCCGCCCGCGGCATCAACCGGGGGCGGCGTCGAAGCGGTCATCACGCTTTGTATCGGGCGATCAGCCCCGGTTCTCATAGGTCGCGGTGATCGACGCCTTGGCCAGCGTGTGGAAGTGCAGGTTGAAGCCGAACACGGCGCCTGAGTTGTCCGGCGTCACGTCCAGCTGCTCCACGTCCACGGCGAAGACGGTGAAGATATAGCGGTGCGGACCGTGGCCCGGCGGCGGGGCGGCGCCGCCGAAACCGGCGTCGCCATAGTCGGTGCGGCCCTGAACGGCGCCCCTGGGCAGGCCTGCGCCCCCGACGGCGCCCGCGCCTGCGGCCAGTTCGGCGACATCGGCCGGGATGTTGGCGACGGTCCAGTGCCAGAAACCCGAACCGGTCGGGGCGTCTGGATCATAGCAGGTGACGGCGAAGCTCTTGGTCCCCTCGGGCGCGCCCGACCACGACAGTTGCGGCGAGGTGTTTCCCAGCGCCTTGACCTGGGCGTCAGGCAGGACGCCGCCGTCGGAAAAGTCGGCGGAAGTGACGGTGAAGCTCATGGCGGGGCTCTCTGTTTGGCGAAGGTCGATCGGCTTTAAATGAACGTAAGACACGTCGCAGGTGTTGCGTCGCGACATTCTGTCCTTAGCTTGAGGTCAAGCTGTCTTGATGAGCGGAGGAACGGGATGCTGCAAGCCCTGTTGGACCGAACCTTTCAGACACGGTCGATCCGGGTGCGATTGCCGGACGGTCGTGAACTGAAGGCAGGGCCCGGCGAGCCGGAGTTGACGGCCGTGCTGACGGACATGAAGACCGCCGTCGCCATCGCCGCCAACCCCGATCTGGCGCTGGGCGAAGCCTTCATGGACGGCGCGTTCCGCATCGAGGGCGGCAGCATCTATGACTTCCTGCAACTGACGACCTCGCAGATGGCGCTGCGCCCGCGCGCGCCGAAAATGACCTGGATGCAGCGGCTCAAGCGCGGCGCCGAACAGGCCAACGACCGCCTGAACGCCCGCAGCAACGTCAGCCACCACTATGATCTGACGGTGGATTTCTATCGCCTGTTCCTCGACGACGACCTGCAATATTCCTGCGCCTTCTTCGAGCGACCGGACGCCAGCCTGGAAGAGGCGCAGGTCGCCAAAAAGCGCCGCCTGATCGACAAGCTGCTGCTGAGGCCGGGCCACAACGCGCTGGACATCGGCGCCGGATGGGGCGGTCTGGGCCTGTCGATGGTCGAGCGCGGGGCGCAGGTGACCGGCGTCACCCTGTCCACCGAACAGCACCGCACGGCCAATGAGCGGGCGACGGCGCTGGGCGTCACCGACCGGGTCGATTTCCGGCTTCAGGACTATCGTGATCTGAACCAGACCTTCGACCGCATCATCTCGGTCGGGATGTTCGAGCATGTCGGCGTGCCGAATTATCAGGAGTATTTCGACACGATCGCCCGGCTGCTGGATGACGACGGGGTGGCGGTGATCCACTCCATCGGCCGCAACTCGCCGCCCAACCGCACCCAGCCGTGGGTCCGCAAATACATCTTCCCCGGCGGCTATATCCCGGCCCTGTCCGAGGTGCTGCCCGCCATCGAGCGCGCGGGCCTTTGGGTCACGGACATGGAGGTGCTGCGGCTGCATTACGCCGAGACGCTGCGGCACTGGCGCGAGCGGTTTATGGCCCGGCGCGGCGAGGCGCTGGCCATGTATGACGAACGCTTCTGCCGGATGTGGGAGTTCTATCTCGCCGCCAGCGAGGTCGCTTTCCGCGAACTGGGCCATATGGTGTTCCAGCTGCAACTGACGAAGAAGCAGACGGCCGTGCCGCTGAGCCGGGACTATCTGTGCGGCTGACTTTCCTCCCTATGCAATGGGGAGGTGGCATGGCGCCGTCAGGCGACGTGACGGAGGGGGCGTCTCGACGGCGCGCCTGTGCGTCGCCCCCTCCACCGCTACGCGGTCCCCCTCCCCACAAGGTGGGGAGGAAATGAAAAAGGCCGCTCTTTCGAGCGGCCCTGATCGTCTGAACCATCATCGCCCTCAGGCGATCTCGATCCGGTAGCTTTCGATGACCGTATTGGCCAGCAGGGTCTCGCACATGCGCTTGACCTCGGCCTCCTTGTCGGCGACGGCGTCGTCGAGGTCGAACTCGATCAGCTTGCCGACGCGGGCGCCCGAGACGCCGTTCCAGCCCAGACCCTGCAGGGCGCCTTCGACGGCCTTGCCCTGGACGTCCAGAACGCCGGGCTTGAGGAAGACGTGAACTTTAACCTTGGCCATTAATGCAGCCCTCCCTGAATCACGGTCGGCATGTCCTTCATGATGCCGAGGCGGCGGGCCACCTCGGTGTAGCTTTCGATGACGTCGCCCATGTCGCGGCGGAAGCGGTCCTTGTCCAGCTTCTCGCCCGTGGTCGAATCCCACAGGCGGCACGAGTCGGGGCTGATTTCGTCGGCCAGGATGACGCGGGCGAAGTCGTTCTCCCACACGCGGCCGAATTCGATCTTGAAGTCGACCAGGGTGATGCCGACGGCGCCGAACATGCCGCACAGATAGTCGTTCACCCGCACCGTCATGGCCAGGATGTCGTCCAGTTCCTGCGTCGTGGCCCAGTTGAACGCGGTGATGTGCTCTTCCGTCACCATCGGGTCGTTCAACTCATCCTTCTTGTAGTAGAATTCGATGATCGAACGGGGCAGGGGCGTGCCTTCTTCCTGACCCAGACGCTGGGCCAGCGAGCCGGCGACGACGTTGCGGCAGACGACTTCCAGCGGAATGATCTCGACTTCGCGGATCAGCTGCTCGCGCAGGTTCAGACGCTTGATGAAGTGGTTGGTCACGCCGATCGAGTTCAGGCGCGACATGATGAATTCGCTGATGCGGTTGTTGATGACGCCCTTGCCCTCAAGCGTCGCCTTCTTCTGGGCGTTGAAGGCGGTGGCGTCGTCCTTGAAATACTGGATCAACGTGCCCGGCTCAGGCCCCTCGTAAAGGATCTTGGCCTTGCCCTCATAGAGCTTCTTGCGCTTGGTGTTCATCTTCGGGTCCCGGGCGGGAAGGAAAAGGACGGGCTCAAAACGAAAAACGCGCGGCCCGAAGGTCGGGGCGGCGCGGTCCCTGAATTGATAGCGGCCATATAGGGCCACGCGCCCTTTAACCGAAGGGCGTCTGTGACACAAATATCCTGAACCGCCCCCTGCGTCGGCGCCGACGATCGAAGTCTGGTTGCGTTCGCCCGCGCCGGGGGCCATAGAGCCGTTTGCGGACAGGACTTGGTCCGTGACTGGAGTTACGACGCGCATGACGACCTTCGACGATCGGGAACGGGCCTATGAGGCCAAGTTCGCCCTCGATCAGGAACAGGAATTCAAGGCCATTGCGCGTCGCAACAAGATGCTGGGCCTGTGGGCGGCCGAGAAGATGGGCCTGTCGCCGGAAAGCGCCGAGCAATACGCCGCCGCCGTCGTGCGCGCCGATTTCGAACAGCCGGGCGACGAGGACGTCTTCCGCAAGGTGGCGGGCGACTTCAAGGCCTCGGGCCTGACGGTGTCCGAGGGCGAGCTGCGCTCCAAGATGGACGAGTTCGCCTCCATCGCGCGTGAGCAGATCCGCGCGGGCGAGTGATCACCGCCTGACCGGCGAATCCTATTGCTGAAACGACATAAGGGCCGCGACCTGCGAAGGTTGCGGCCCTTATTCGATCGACGTTCCGCCGGGGGAAACAGAACGGACCGGCCGGGCGTCACACGCCCTGATTGCGCAATGCCCCGGCCGTTGAAAGGTTCCTCAGGGCCTATTTGGGCGCCAGGACCGTGTCGATGACGTGGATCATGCCGTTCGACTGGGCCACATCGGCCTGTTTGATGGTGGCGGTTCCGCCCTTGGCGTCGGTGATGCGCCATTGGCCGCCGCCTGCATCGGCGATGGTCAGCTTCTCGCCCTGAACCGTGGTCAGCGTCGCCTTGCCGCCGTTCGACTGGGCCTGTGCGGCGATGTCGGCGGCCGTCAGGCGGCCGGGCACCACATGATAGGTCAGCACCTTGACCAGATCGGCCTTGCGGGCGGGTTGCATCCAGCCTTCACGCGTGGCCACCGGAATCTTGTCGAAAGCCGCATTGTCAGGGGCGAAGACGGTGAAGGGGCCGGGTCCCTGCAGCCGCGTCGTCAGATCGGCGGCCTGAATGGCGCTGACCAGGGTGGTCAGGTTCGACGCCTTGGAGGCATTGGCCACGATATTGTCGGACGGGTTCATGGCGACGCCGCCTACGGTCGGCTCGGTCGTGGCGGGCGCGACGGAAGGGGCGGGCGTTTCGATGGGCGCCGGTTCCTTCTTCGGCTCATTCTGTCCGCAGGCGGCCAGGGCCATGACGGCCGCGGCGGAAGCGGCCGGTAATGCAAAGACGCGGGTGATCTTCATGGCTGTCTCTCCTTCGACGGCGCGCGTGGGGCGAGCCTTCCAACCGGAGAATTACGACTCAGGGCCGCAAAGGATGCGAACGGCCGCTGATTTTTCCGCCCGCACCCTTTCGATTCCAGAACCAGCCGGGATCAGTCCGCGAAGACGATGGTCTTGCCGTCGTGCATCAGGATGCGGTCGTTCAGGTGGTGTGACACGGCCCGCGCCAGCACGCGACGCTCGATGTCGCGGCCCTTGCGGATCAGGTTTTCGGGGGCGTCGCGGTGGCTGATGCGCTCGACGTCCTGCTCGATGATGGGGCCTTCATCCAGATCGGCGGTGACATAGTGGGCCGTGGCGCCGATCACCTTCACCCCGCGCGCATGGGCCTGATGATAGGGCTTGGCGCCCTTGAAGCCCGGCAGGAAGGAGTGGTGAATGTTGATGCAGCGCCCCGCCAGCTGCGCCGACAGGTCGTCGGACAGGATCTGCATATAGCGCGCCAGCACCACCAACTCCGTGCCCGTCTCTTCGATCAGGGCCAGCAGTTTGGCTTCCTGCGCGGGCTTGTCGCCGTTCATGGGCAGGTGGTGGAAGGGCAGGTCGCCCAGATCGACGTGGCCGATCATGTCGCGCGGGTGGTTGGAGACGATGGCCGTCACCTGCATGGGCAGTTCGTCGATGCGCCAGCGATACAGCAGGTCCGCCAGACAGTGATCGAACCGCGAGGTCAGGATCATCACCTTGCGCGGTTCCGGCCCGCGCAGCGTCCACTCCATCTCGAACTGCGCGCCGAGGGCGGCGAAGGCGTCGCGGATGGCCTGTTCGGAATCGCGTTCGGACGGCTCGAACACCACGCGCATGAAGAACTGGCCGCTCTGGGCGTCGCCGAACTGCTGGGCGTCGGAGATGTTGGCGTCCCGTTGCAGCAGGAAGGCGGAGACGGCCGCCACAATGCCGTGGCGGTCGGGGCAGGACAGGGTCAGGATCATCAGGTCGTCGGCTTAGTCAGGGAGGAAGTCGCCCAGTATGGCCCAGCTTTGCGCCTTTGCCGACAAGGATATTGCGTGCGCCGGGCTGGAAGACGGCAAATCGACCAGAGAAAGCCCCTCTCGCCCGCCCAGAATGCGCCGCCCCAGCCGTGCCGCCAGCCCGCCGTTGAAGGCGACGGCGCGCAGGTCGGGGAGGCTGTCGGCCAGACGGACCAGATCGGCCGCTTCGGGCGAGCGTATGGCGGCGTCCAGACTGCCCGACCGTTCCGCCGAGGCGATGACGTCCCACAGGCCCACGCCGCGCGCCCGCAGCCGCGCCAGCCGGGCGTCATAGTCCAGCGCCGGCAGATCCTCGCCCAGAACGCCGCCGACCAGAGGCCAGAACCCGTTGCGCGGATGGGCGTAATACTGGGCCGCCTTCAGCGAGGCGTCGCCGGGCAGGCTGCCCAGGATCAGCAGCCGGGTGCGCGCGTCGACAACAGGATCGAAGCCGACGCTGCGCATGGGGTCAGCCTCGCCTGTGCGGCGGGTCGTCGCGCAGCCAGCCGGTGACCGTCAGACGTGGTTTGGCTGCGTAGTTGGCGACCTGGGACACGGAATGCAGTTGCGGCGTCCGGAACAGCGTCCAGGCGTTGAAACGCGGTTTGAAGCCGCGCAAAACGTCGCCGCCTTCATCATGAAACAGAAGCTGGCCGCCCCAGTCGGCGCGCCACTCTCGTGTCAGGCCAAGAGTATAGGCGGCGCGTCGCTCTCCATCCCCGGTGTCGTCGTGCAGGGTCAGGAAATTACCTGGCTGGAAACAGGTCGCCTGGGCGTCGATCTTCGTCAGTCCGCTTTCGCCGGTCACGGTTCGGGCGAAGGCGATAAACGCCGGACTGTTGAAAAATTCGACCAGAAGGTGGGTCGGATGGCCGGCGTCTTCGCCATCCAGCATGGCGCTGATGATCGGATAGGCCTGATAGACGAAGGCGAAACCGGCGGCGGCTTCAGCCGCTGCGGCGCCGACCCGTCTTTGCATCTCGGCGGCGCCCAGAGCGCGGGCCTCGTCCGCCTTCAGTATCTGGCCCTTGCCCTGCTGCGATAAAGCCAGCCGCCAGGGCGTGGCCCGTTCCAGGGTTGTCGCCAGCCATTCGGCGCTTTCCTCGGTCAGGAAGTCGCTGATCTGCACCATGCCGTCGCGGGCGTAGACCTCCGCGTAGTCGGCGGCGACCAGCGCGGGGTTGAGCGCCAGGCCGCCTGCCGGAATCATGCCCCGAACACCCGGTCGAAGATCACGTCGACGTTCTTGGTGTGGTAGCCGAGGTCGAACAGGGCTTCGAGCTGGTCGTGGGGCAGGGTGACGCGGGCGTCGGCCTTCAGGAAGTTGATGAAGGCGCCTTCGCCGCGCCAGACCTTCATGGCGTTCTCCTGAACCGCCGCATAGGCGTCTTCACGCGAGACGCCCGCCTGGGTCAGGGCCAGCATGACCCGTTGCGAGAAGACCAGGCCGCCCAGACGGTCGAGGTTCTTCTGCATGTTTTCAGGATAGACGTTCAGGCGCTCGATCACGTTCGCCAGACGGTGCAGGGCGAAATCCAGATGGATGGTGGCGTCCGGGCCGATGCCGCGCTCGACCGAGGAATGGCTGATGTCCCGCTCGTGCCACAGGGCGACGTTCTCCATCGCCGGGGTCACGGCCGAGCGGACCAGACGGGCGAGGCCCGTCAGGTTCTCGGTCAGGATCGGGTTGCGCTTGTGCGGCATGGCCGACGAGCCCTTCTGGCCCTTGTCGAAGAACTCCTCGGCTTCGAGGACCTCGGTGCGCTGAAGGTGGCGGATCTCGACGGCTAGGCGCTCGACCGAGGAGGCGACGACGCCGAGGGCGGCGAAATAGGCGGCGTGACGGTCACGCGGGATGACCTGGGTCGAGACGGGCTCGACGGCGAGGCCCATCTGGTCGGCGACGTATTGCTCGACCGCCGGATCGACGTTGGCGAAGGTGCCGACGGCGCCCGAGATGGCGCAGGTGGCGATCTCTTCACGGGCGACAGTCAGGCGGCGCTTGGCGCGCTGGAACTCGGCGTGATAGCCGGCCAGCTTCAGGCCGAAGGTGACGGGCTCGGCGTGGATGCCATGCGAGCGGCCGACGGTCGGGGTGTATTTGTGCTCCTTGGCGCGGGTCTCCAGCGCGGCCAGAACCCGGTCGACGCCGCCCAGCAGCAGGTCGGTCGAGCGCGCCAACTGCACCGCGAAACAGGTGTCCAGAACGTCCGAAGAGGTCATGCCCTGGTGCAGGAAGCGGGCTTCCTCGCCGACGATTTCAGCGACGTGGGTCAGGAAGGCGATGACGTCGTGCTTGGTGGTGCGCTCGATCTCGTCGATGCGGTCGGCGTCGAAGGTCGCATCCTTGCCGTTGGCCCAGATGGCCTCGGCCGATTCCTTCGGAATCACGCCCAGCTCGGCCATCTTGGTGGCGGCGTGGGCCTCGATCTCGAACCAGATCTTGTACTTGGTCTCTTGCGACCAGATGGCGACGGCGTCGGGGCGGGAATAGCGCGTGATCATGGTTGGGTCGTGTCGGTCCAGAGGGGCGGGGAGTCAAGACGGCGGGCGGCGATGTCGGTGTTTAAGCCCTTCTCCCCTTGTGGGAGAAGGTGGGCGCCGGAGGCGCTCGGATGAGGGGGGGCGACGCGGTGGTGCGAAAAAGAGGCGCGGGCGGCTGAGGCGAGAAATTCGGCTGTGGCGCTGACACCCCCTCATCCGTCTGGCTCCGCCAGCCACCTTCTCCCACAAGGGGAGAAGGAGAAAAAAGAGAGTCCAATTCGTCTGAAACGTCTGAAATCCCCTGTGGCGGACAGGGCAGTCTGGCACAGGCGCAGGGGCAGGCTGGCCGATTGTCGGAAAAATCAGAGCGCGCGCATCAGGAAGGCGGTGAAGCCCGCCTCGTCCTCGAACCGGGCGGCGACAGGCCAGGCGGCGATGGCGGCGCGCTGTTCGGGCGTCAGGCGCACCCAGTCCTTTTCGGTGGTGACGAGGCCCGCCTCATAGACGGCGGCGCGGTCCTTCAGGAAGGCGTAGTCGCGGTCGGACAGGGCGGCGTGGTCGGGGAAGGGGACGAAATCCTTCAGGTCGCAGCCGGCGGCGATCAGGGATCGCTCGACCTTCCACGGCTTGGCGATGCCGGCGAAGCCGACCTGAGGGCCGGGCGGGGGCGGGGCGGCGGGTTCCAGCCGGGCGATGAAGACGGGCAGGTCGCCGAAGACCTCCAACAGCTCGGGATCGGCGGCGTCCATGTCGGTCGGCAGCATGACGATCACGCCGTCGGCGCGCGCCAGCCCGGCCTTCAGCGGCTCGCGCATCGGGCCGGAGGGGAAGACCGAGCCGTCGCCGAAGGGCCATTCGTCGCCGCGCGTCTCGCCATCGACCACGATCAGGCTGAGGGTCTTTTTCAGCGCCGGGTTCTGATGGCCGTCGTCCAGAACGAGGGCGGCGGCGCCGTCAGCCGCGGCGGCGCGGGCGCCCGCCACGCGGTCCCGCGCGATCCATGCGGGGGCGTTTTGCGCCAGCATCAGGGGTTCGTCGCCGACGTCGGCGGCTGTGTGTTGGGTCAGGTCGACGCGGACAGGGCCTTCCAGCCTGCCGCCATAGCCGCGCGACAGGGCGGCGGCCTCGACGCCTTGAGCGCGCAGCAGGCGCAGCGTTTCGCGCGCGACCGGAGTCTTGCCCGAGCCGCCAACCGTCAGATTGCCGATGGAGATGACCGCCGCGCCCGGATCGACCGGCGTGGCGCGGGCGATCTTGCGCGCCGTGACGCTCGCCCACAGCCATGAGGCGGGCTTGAGCATCATTCGCGTCATCGGGGCGTGGCGGCGGTCGCGACTATACCACCAGCGGGGGGTGTTCAGTTTCATGGGCGCCTGCGTGAAGGAGCGGCGGGCAGGTGGGTCTGAAGCGCCAGCCACAGGCGGTCCAGCCCGGCGGCGGCGGCCTCGGCGGAGCGGCGGGCGCGCTCGCCCATGTCGCGGGCGGCCTCGGGGTCGGCCAGCATGGGACCGACGACCGAGGGCAGTTCGGCGGGCGACAGGACGGAGACGAGGCCGCCCGCCTGTTTCAGCATCCGGGTCACGGCCTGCCAGTTGCTGGCGTCGGGGCCGGTGACGATAGGCTTGGCGAGGCGGGCAGGCTCCAGCGGATTGTGGCCGCCGACCGAACCGCCGCCCAGCGCCGGGGCGAAGGAGCCGCCCATGACCACCACATCGGCCAGCCGAAGGAACAGGCCCAGTTCGCCCAGCGTATCGGCCAGATAGATGTCGGTCTGGTCGCAGATCGGCTGGCCCTGACTGCGCCGTGCGAAGCCGTAGCCGTCGCGGGTCAGGGCGTCGGCGATGGCGTCGCCGCGTTCCGGGTGGCGCGGCGCGACGATCAGGAACAGGCGGTCGGCCAGATGGTCCAGCGCGCCGACGATGGCCATTTCCTCATGCTCATGGGTGCTGGCGGCGACGACGACGGGGCGGTCGTCGATCAGGGCCGACAGGCGGGCGAACTCGCCCTTGTCATAGGGCAGGGGCTCGCCGGACAGCTTCAGGTTCACCTGACCGTCGACGCGGGCGCCCAGCGCCGTCAGGCGGTCGGCGCTGTCCTGATCCTGGGGCCAGACGTGCTGGAAACCGTTCATCAGGGCGCGGGCCATGCCGGGGGCCTTCTTCCAGCCCTGCGCCGTCTTGTCGGTGATGCGGGCGCTGACCAAGGCGAGAGGCACGCCGCGTTTGCGGGCTGTGGTCAGAAGGTTGGGCCACAGCTCGCTCTCGACGAAGACGCCGACGTTGGGTCGCCAGTGGTCGAGGAAGGCCGCGACCGCCGAGGGGGCGTCCACCGGGGCGAACTGATGGATGACGCCGCGCGGCAGGCGCGTCGCCAGCACCTGAGCCGAGGTCAGCGTGCCGGTGGTGACCAGCACGGTCACGTCGGGGCGGTCCTTACGGATGCGCTCGGCCAGCGGAAGGATGGACAGGGCCTCGCCGACGCTGACGCCGTGGATCCAGACCAGAGGCCCGTCGGGGCGCGCCATGCCGGGCAGGCCCAGCCGTTCGTCGACGCGGGCGGGGTCTTCCTTGCCCTTCTTGACGCGGGCGTCCAGCAGGCGCGGGGCCAGCGGCTCCAGCAGCCGGGTCAACAGCTGATAGACGATCAGGGCGGGGCTGAAGGACACGCTCAGACGCGCTCCAGCCCGGTGAGGGCGTCGGCGCGGGCCTCGACGGCGGTCAGGCGTTCGCCCCATTCGGCGGCGACCTCGGCCAGATCGCCGCCTTCAGGCCAGTCGACCCGGTCCCAGACGACGGCGCCCTTGCCGAAGGGCAGGGGCAGCAGGGCGCGGTCCCAGCTTTTCAGCCGGATCGCCGGATTGCACGACATGCCGATCAGCAGCACGGGCGCGCCCGAAATCTTGGCCATCAGGGGCAGGCCCTCGGCCATCTGGCGGGCGGGGCCGCGCGGGCCGTCGGGAGTCAGGGCCAGGGCGCCGACCTTCAACTGTTTCAGCCCGTCGCGCAGGGCCTGGGTGCCGCCCTTGGCCTTTTCCGCCTTGTCCTTGTTGGTCGAGGAGCCGCGCACGGCTGGGAAGCCCTGACGCGAAACGGCCTTGGCGATGAACTCGCCATCGGCGGACAGGGAGATCAGCACCTTGGCGGGCTGGGCGCGGTCGCGCGGCCAGCAGGACGGCGCCAGAGCAATGCGCGAGTGCCAGAAGGCGCACAGCACCCCGCCGCCGTCGCGCCAGATCTCTTCGGGTAGGTGCTGGTTCTCATGGGTCCAGCGGGTGGTGGCGATGCAGAAGCGCATCCACTGGGCCAGGGTCCAGGCCAGGGCGTTCTGGATGGCGGGGTTGCGCAGGGGCCTCATGCGCCCGTCTCGTCAGGCAGTTCGGCCAGAGGGGGCAGGCTGTTGAAACCGGGCAGGGCGGCCGCCCGATCACTGGCCCGATCACTGGCCTGCTCGCCGTCCAGCGACTGTTGGCGGGCCAGACGGGCGTAGAGGCCGCCGCGCGCGACAAGGGCGTCGTGGGTTCCTTCCTCGACCACGCGGCCGCCGTCGATGACATAGATGCGGTCGGCGTTCTTCACCGTCGACAGGCGGTGGGCGATCATCAGGGTGGCGCGGCCGTCCATAAGCCGCTCCAGCGCCGCCTGCACGACGGCCTCGCTCTCGGTGTCCAGCGCGCTGGTGGCTTCGTCCAGCAGCAGGATGGGGGCGTCCTTCAGGAAGGCGCGGGCGATGGCGATGCGCTGGCGCTGGCCGCCGGACAGCCGCAGCCCGGCTTCGCCGACGCGGGTGGCGTAGCCTTCGGGCAGGGCGGCGATGAAGTCGTGGGCGGCGGCGGCGCGGGCAGCGGCCACGATGTCCTCGGCCGAGGCGCCGGGGCGGCCATAGGCGATGTTGGCGGCGATGGTGTCGTCGAACAGGAAGGGCTCCTGCGTCACCAGTCCGATATGGTCGCGCAAGGACGGCAGGCTCAGCTCGCGGATGTCGCGGCCGTTCAGCGTCACACGCCCCGCCGTCACATCATAGAAACGCGGCAGCAGGCTGAGGATGGTCGACTTGCCGCCGCCCGACGGGCCGACAAGGGCGATGGTCTCGCCCGGCCCGACGTGCAGGCTGACGTCCGACAGGGTCGGGGCGGCGCCGTCCTCGCCCGCATGATAGGCGAAGCTGACGTGATCCAGCGCAATGGTGACGGGGCCGGGGGCGACGACGGCGGCGTCGTTGGCCTCGCGGATCTCCGGCTCGATATCCAGGGCGGCGAACAGGCGACGCGCGGCGGCGAAGCCTTCGCTGAGCACCGTGGTCAGGTTCGTCACCTGACGCAGGGCCTGACCGGCCAGCAGCAACATGCCGATGAAGGAGGCGAAGGCGCCGACCGTCATCCGCCCCTGACTGGCGTTCCAGCCCGCATAGGCCATGACGGCGGCGACGATGGCGTAGGCGACGATGTCGCTGGCCGGACCGGCGAAGGCGCGGCTGTCGGCGCCCTTGATGATGTGACGCTGGCGGCGGTCGATGACGGTGGAGACGCGGGCTTCCTCGGCCGTTTCGCGGTTCTCGATCTTGATGACGCGGACGCCGTCGAGGTTTTCCATCAGGGCGCTGGACAGGGCTTCGGTCTCGACCATGGCGCCGTGGGCGGCCTTGCGCGACTTCTTGCCGAAGCGGCCGATGATCCAGCTGACCAGCGGCACGCCCAGCAGAACGATCAGCGTCAGCGGCAGGTCGATGAAGCCCATGGCTACGACGACGCCCAGCAGCATCAGGGCGTTCTGGGTGTAGTTGACCACGCCCGAGGTGAAGGCCTCGCGCACCAGATTGGCGTCGAACAGGACGGAAGAGATAAACGTCCCCGAATGCTGGCTGCGCAGGCGCGACAGGTCGGCCCGGATCATGCCCGAGAACAGCTGTTTCTGGATGTCGCCGACAATGCCGTGACCCAGCCGGTTCACCAGCGCCGCCTGACCCGCCATGGCCAGCGACCGGATCACCGCCACGACGATGATGAACAGGGGAATGGCGATCAGCACCTTGTCCGCCGGAAGGGTGACGGTGTTCCAGATCGTCACCGGCCCGTCGTGCCGGCCGAACAGCAGGTCGATGGCCGGTTCCAGGAACTTCAGCAGCAGGGCCGTCAGACCGCCTGATACGCCCGCCAGCAGCATGGAGCTGAAGAAGGCCGGCTTGTGCCGTGACAGATATTCCCGCCAGATGCGGGCGAGCAGGGGCCGCAGCGGCTCGCGGGCGTCGTCATGGGGTGCGGGAACAGTCATCGGCCTTCGGTCGAACGGCTTGGGCGTCAAGTCAAGCGGCCCCACGCAACCGGGACGGCGCCGGACGGGTGACGCCGGAGGCAAACGGCGCTATCCCCGCCGTCATGGGGCGCTACGATCTGACTACGCCATTCGGCCGTTTCAAGGCGCACTGGTCCTATTTCTGGGCGGATCACGCCTTCCTGCGCACGGCGTTCACCAACGCCCACTGGCTGGACCCGGACCTGGTGCGGACCAATCAGCCGTCGCCGCGCCAGCTGGCCTGGTGGAAGCGGCAGGGGATCAAAACCATCGTCAACCTGCGCGGCGAGAGGGACGAGGCCTATTACTGGCTGGAGAAGGACGCCTGCGCGCGGCTGGGCCTGACGCTGATCGACGCGCCGCTGGATTCACGCGATGCACCCGGCAAGGACCGGGTGCGCCGGGCCAGGGAACTGTTCCAGACGATGGAGTATCCCGCCCTGATCCACTGCAAGTCGGGGGCGGACCGGGCGGGGATGATGGCGGTCTTCTATCGCCACTTTCATCTGGGCGAACCGATTTCGGCGGCCATGTCGGAGCTAAGCAAGCGCACCCTGCACAGCCGCGAGGGCATGACCGGCGTGCTGGACTATACGCTGGAAAAATACGTCGATGAGATCGAGCCGACGGGCGTCAGCTTCGAGGACTGGGTCGAGAGCGACGCCTATGACCCCAAGGCGATCCGCGAAGAGTTCAAGTCGGGCTGGTGGGGCAGGCTGATCGTCGACCGGCTGCTGAAACGCGAATAGGACGGTTCAGCCCCAGGGGCCGGTTCCGGGTGAAGGGGGCGTGGCGGCGGCGGCTTCGCGCGCGGCCTGTTCCTGTTGCAGGCGTTTCAGGTCGCGGGCGTGGCGGCGCTGGCGCGACAGGACGGCCAGCCACAGCCCCAGCATGGCGATCAGCGAGATCAGGCTGAACAGCTGCTGGGCGTCGATCGTCTGGCCGAACAGGGTCAAGGTCCGGGTTTCCTGTCGGATGAGGCCATCGGGTCGTTCCACGCCGTGTCCCGGTCATGGGGGCGGCGGTCGATATGCGTCGGCCCCTTGCGCACGACCCAGACGATGGCGGCGATGGCGACGACCACCAGAAGCAGGACGATGAGCGATGGCAGCATGGCTGATCCTGTTCATGACAAAGGCGACTGATACGAAAGCGCATCAGCCGCCCCTGCGGTTCCGGAACGGCGGCGTGACCCTGCCGTGATCGGACGATCAGACGTCGGTGCGCGGGTCGATCAGCTTGTGCGCATGCAGGATGAAATAGCGCATGTGGGCGTTGTCGACGGTCGCCTGGGCGCGGGCCTTCCACGCCTTCTTGGCTTCGTCATAGCTGCCGAAGGCGCCGACGAACTCGACCTGCGACAGGTCGCGGAAGACGGGCTCGGCCGGGTGGCGCATTTCGCCGCCGATGACGAGGTGAAGCAGTTGGGGGTCGTGAGAGTCGGCCATGGAGAGGGGGTCCATTGCGGGAGGAATGTCAGATGGCCAGCGGGATAGGCGCTGTGCGCCTCACGATCAACGGGTGAAGGGCCGGTGCGGCGCATATCAGGCTGGTTTGACGCGGATCGGGGCGATTAAAGCGCCACGGACGGCCCATATGGTCGCTGACCTTCGCCCCTGCCTCCTCGGCGATCAGGCATCCGGCGCAGACGTCCCAGTCCCATTTGGGGCTGATGGCGATGGCCGCATCGAAGGCCCCGGCCGCCACCAGCGCCATGCGATAGGCCAGGGCGTTGCGCTTTGAGAAACGCATCGGCGGCCACGGCTCGTCCCATTCGCGCGCCTCCATCAGCCGGGCGTCGGCCAGAAGCTCGGCGTCCTCCAGATCGTCGGTGTCGGAGGCGCTGATGGGGCGGCCCTGAAGGCGGGCGCCGCCGCCCAACGTGGCCTCGAACACCTCGTCCATCATCGGGGCGTGGATGACGGCGGCGACGGGGCGACCGTCCTCGACCACGGCGATGGGCACGCACCACCACGGCTTGTTCTTCATGAAGGCGACGGTGCCGTCGATCGGGTCGACGACGAAGATGCGCTTCTTCGACAGGCGGTCGGTGCTGTCGGCCGTTTCCTCGGACAGCCAGCCGTAGTCGGGGCGGGCGGTCAGCAGAGCGTCGCGCAGCAGTTCGTCCACCGCCAGATCGGCGCTGGTGACGGGCGAGCCGCCATCCTTGGACCAGACCTTCAGCCCGGCCTCGCGGTGTTCGAGCGCCAGCCGACCGGCGGCCAGGGCCGCGTCGCGGATCAGGGCGAGGTCGGCGGCCCAGAGCGCTGAAGAAGCATCGCTCATTTGCCTGCGATCGCCACCTTGTCGAACAGCAGGGAGGGGCTGTTGAACGAGCCCCGGAACTCCAGATCCCCGGCGCGCTGCAGGCGGGCGTAGAGCTCGATCAGATTGCCCGCGACGGTGACTTCGCTGACCGGATAGGCGCGCTGACCGTTCTCGAACCAGAAGCCGGACACGCCCGCCGACCAGTCGCCGGTGTTGCCGTTCAGCGAGGGGCCGAACATGGAGGTGATCAAAAGGCCCGTCCCGGCCTGCGCCATCAGGGCGTCCAGATCGCCTTCGCCCGGCGTCAGGTGCAGGTTGTGGGTCGAGACGCCTGACGGTCCGGCCAGCCCGCGCGAGGCGTGGCCGGTGGTCTGAAGACCCAACTGGGCCGCCGAGGCCGTGTTCAGCAGCCAGGTGGTCAGGACGCCGTTGCTGACGATCTCGCGCCGTTCGACGGCTACGCCTTCATCGTCGAAGGGGGTGGAGCCGAGGCCGCGCGGGCGGAACGGGTCGTCGACCAGATCAACGCCGGTCGGCAGGATGCTCTGGTTCAGCTTGTCCTTCAGGAAGGAGCTGCCGCGCGCGATCGACGGGCCGGAAATGGCGCCCAGCAGCGGCGACAGCACCTGCGTCGCCACGCGGTTCTCGAAGATGACGGGGGCGGTGGTCGAGGCGATCTTGCGCGGGCCGACGCGGGCGACGGCGCGCTCGCCCGCCTTCAGGCCGATGGAGGCGGCGTCGGGCAGGTCGGACAGGTGGCGGACGGCGCGGCTTTCGCCGCCGCGCTCCATGGCGCCGTCCTTCTCGGCGATGACGCCGACGCCTAGCGAGAAGGCGCTGCCGCGATGGCGGCCGTCGAAGCCGTGCGAGGTGACGAGGCGCCATTCGCTGGCCGACCATGAGGCGTGGCCGCCCTCGGATTTGGAAACGCCCGATACAGCCAGGGCGGCGGCTTCCGCCTCGGCGGCGGCGGCCTCCAGCGCCTCGGCCGAGCGTTCGGAGGGATCATAGAGGTCGAGGTCCGCGTGCGGCGCGGCGGCCAGACGGTCCTGCGGCGCGAGGGCGGCGTAGGGGTCTTCGGGCGCCAGCTTCGCCATCGCCACGGCGCGCTCGACCAGACGGGCGCGGGTCGCGTCAGACAGGTCGGAGGCGGACACCGTCGCCTGACGCCGCCCGATGAAGACGCGCAGGCCCAGATCGCGGGCCTCTTCACGCTCGACGTCTTCCAGCGCGCCGTTGCGCACGCCGACGGACAGGGAGGCGCGATGGGCGGACACGGCCTCGGCCGCATCAGCGCCGGCCTTCAGCGCGGCGGAGATCAGATCGTTCAGGATGTCGGGGGATGGCGTCTTATCGGACATGCCCCGATATGGCGGACGGAAGGGCTGGCTGCAACCGTTGTCGCCCTCTCCTGATGGGAGAGGGCTTGAGCCTCCAAGAGCGTAGCGATTGGCTAAGGCGAAAGGGTGAGGGTTCGCGAGTGAAGTCGGCCGTAAGGCCGTGGCGCGACGGCTTACGCCGACTGACGGGACAAGCCCCTCACCCTTTCGCGCCAGAACGACGGCTGCGCCGCCGTGCGCTCAAGCCCTCTCCCGCCGGGAGAGGGTCGGCTTCTTTGGTCGCCTCTCTTACAAAATCGACCAAGCGATCAGGCTCAGCGCCGCCACCAGAAGCGCCAGCCACGTCAGGATCATGCCGATCGACCGGCCCAGCGACGGTCCGTCCTGAAACAGCAGGCCCAGCGCATGGATCACCCGTCCGGCGAAAAGCATGCCGCCGACCGCATGGATCAGCATGGCCGGGGCCCCGAGGAAGGCCAGCAGGATCAGGCCGCCTATCCCGGCGGGAATGTACTCGGTCGCATTGGCGAAGGCGCGGCTGGCGCAGACCAGTTCACGCACGCCGCCGTCGCCGAACTCGACCAGATGCTGACGGCGTCGCCGCACCACCACGCCCGACAGGACGATCAGCAGAAGGATCAGCAGACCGCCCCACAGGGCGGCGGCCTGAATGGTCGGGATCAGGCTCAATTCTCGCGCCCCACCGGATAGAGGCGATAGCGCTGGTCGTAGAAGGGGGTGCGCTCATAGAACCAGGCCAGACGCGCGTCGCCGTCGGCGGCGAAGGCGGGATCGGCGGCCAGCTTGGCCTCGAACGCGGCCTTCAGCGCCGGATCAGCGGCCAGCATCTTTTCGGCCAGAGGCGCGATGGCGTAGGCCTCGATGTATTCGACGCGGTTCAGCACCTCGGGGAACATGCCCCAGGCGAAGAAGCTCTCGTTCGACTGCGGCTCCAGCAGCAGGATGGCGACGTCGCCCATCGGCTGATCGGTCGGCACGCGGACGGAGCCGATGGGGAAGGCCCAGTCGTGGGCCTCGGCCCGGACTGCGCTGACCGAGATCGGCACATGGCCTTCATTGGTGCGGGCCGACACCTTGGGATCGACGAGACGCAGCATGTCGACGGCGACGGTGCGCGGGGCGTCCAGCACCTCCATCTGCACGCCGTGGACGCGCAGGCGCTCGATCACGTCCTGACGATAGGACGGCACCCAATAGGCGCTCGGCCGCTTCAGCGTCAGCGTCGGGTGGGAGCCATAGAAGGGCATGGGCCACAGTTCGGCGTCCGGCTGGCCCAGCCAGCGGATTTCGGGGCGGCCTGAGGCGATGCTGTCGAACGTCTCATAGCGGATGCCCTTGAAGGGGCGGGTGTGCGAGGGCGTCTCGTCGCTGTCGAAATTGGCGGGCAGTTCGGCGGGGCGCAGGGCGCGGTCGGCGGCGATGGCGGCGCGCAGGTCGCCTGACTTTTCGGCCAGCAGCTTCAGCGCCTGTTCGAGGAAGACGTAGGTGCCCAGCACCCGCTGTTCGTGCGGCTTCAGGCTGTGGTTTTCGATCAGAATGGTCGGGATATGGGCCGCCGAACCCCAGCCGTTGGAGAAACGCTCGCCCAGACCGCCGTCGTTCAGCCCCTTCTTCGGGTCGCGGTCGTCGATGGCGAAGACCAGTTCGCCGGGGATGTGCCCTTGCGTCTCCAGCGCCTCATACATGGCGGGCTTGAAGGCGGCGTCCAGCCATGAGGCGATGGCCGGGCTGCGGCTCCAGACGCCGTCTTCGCCGTTGTAGCCGAAGGTGACATCATACTGATAATCGATGCCGTCGGTGACGTGGATGTCGACGTAGAGGTCCGGCTGATATTTGTGGATCAGGCCCATGACGGCCTGCATCTCGGCCTGATCCAGCTTCATGAAGTCGCGGTTCAGGTTCTGGTTCGTCGCCGTGTGGCGCCAGCCCTGATTGCGCGGCCCGCGCTGGTTGGGGCGGGAGTAGGGGCCGGTCCGCTCATGCCCGTCCACGCTGAGGATCGGGATCAGGATCAGGTTGGCCCCGTCCAGCAGGCTGTCTTTTCCGTAAAAGGCGATGTCGCGCAGCAGCATCATGCCCGCGTCCTTGCCGTCGATCTCGCCCGGGTGGATGCCGGCCTGGGCCAGCAGGACGGGTTTGGACGGATCGAAGGTCGCGCCGTCCTTGGACGCGATCACCGCGTAGATCGGGCGGCCTTCCGGCGAGGTTCCGAACTGTTCGATGCGGATCAGGTCGCTGGCGGCGTCCAGTTTGTCGAACCAGGCGCGGGTGTCGGCGTAGTTGGGCGAGAAGTCATGCGCCGCATCGGCCTCGAACCCCGTGACCCAAGGATCAGAGGCGCCTCGCAGCAGGGCGCGGCTGGCGCCCTGCCACGCCGGGGCGGGCGGCAGGAAGGCCTGATCCCACGGGGCGGTGTTGGACAGGGCGGACGGCGACTGGGACATGGCGGGACTCGAGACAAGGGCCGCGATGACGGCGATGGCTAAGGCTGAGCGCATCAGGCTTCGTGAGCCGATCAGCGCCCGCTGGCAAGCCCGCACCTGTCCGGCGTCTGTGTCGCCGTGTTTAGAATTCCTCCCAGTCATCAGCGGCGACGGCGCTGGATACGCCGCGTCCGCCGACGGTCTTCAGGGCCACGACCGGGGCGGAGGGCGCCTCCGGGCGGGCGGTCGGCGCAGGTGCGTCGACGGCGCTGTCGCCGGTGCGGAAGCGGGCCATCAGCTCGCCCAGGCTGGCGGTTTCCTGCGCCAGGGCATGGGCGGCGGCGGTGGATTCCTCGACCATGGCGGCGTTCTGCTGGGTCATCTGGTCCATCTGGGCGACGGCGACGTTGATCTGGCCCAGGCCAACGGCCTGTTCGCGGGCCGAGGCGGCGATGTCGGAGACAAGGCCGCTGATTTCCGTGACCTCGGTGATGATGCGCGCCAGGGCGCCGCCGGTGTCGTCGACCAGACGGACGCCCTGATTGACCCGTTCGGTGCTGGCGCCGATCAGGGCGCGGATTTCCTTGGCCGCCTCGCCCGAGCGCTGGGCCAGGGCGCGCACTTCGGAGGCCACGACGGCGAAGCCGCGCCCGGCGTCGCCCGCGCGCGCCGCCTCGACGCCCGCGTTCAGCGCCAGCAGATTGGTCTGGAAGGCGATTTCGTCGATGACGCCGGTGATCTGGGCGATCTGGCTGGACGACTGTTCGATGGCGGTCATGGCGGCGACCGTTTCCTGCACCACGGCGCCGCTGCGTTCGGCGTTGCCGCGCGTCGTCTCGACGATGTCGCGGGCGCGCTCGGCGCCGTCCGAGGCGTGGCGGATGGTGGTCGTCACCTGTTCAAGCGCGGCGGCTGTTTCTTCGAGGCTGGCGGCCTGCTGTTCGGTGCGGCGCGACAGGTCGTCGGACGCCTGGCTGATCTCTGACGTGGTCGAGCCGATGCCGCGGGCGCTGCCGATGATGACGGTCATCGTCTGTTCCAACTGCTGCATGGCGGCGTTGAAGTCCTGATGCAGCTTGCGGTAGTCGGCGGGGAATTCGGCGCGCAGGCGATAGGTCAGGTCGCCGGTCGACAGACGCTCCAAGCCCTCGCCCAGAGAGGCGACGACGAGGCGCTGTTCTTCCTCGGCCGTGCGGCGGATGGCGTCGTTGCGTTCGCGGTCCGCCTCGGCGGCGGTGCGGTTCTGTTCCTGTTCGGCGCGCAGGCGCACGGTTTCGGCCAGATCGTGACGGAAGCCGTCCAGGGCGCGGGCGATGCCGCCGACCTCGTCACCGCTGTCGACGCCCTGAACCGCGACGTCATAACGGCCCTGATTCAGCGTGTTGACCGAGGCGGTCAGCCGCGCCAGCGGACGGCGCACCACCCGGTCGCTGGCCACGAACAGACAGGCCAGAACCATGCCCAGAATGACCAGTCCGCCCACCATCATGGCGATGGCCAGCCGGTCCGAGGGGCCGTTGATGGCACTGGTGGGAATGTCCGTCACCAGCCCCCAGGTCGCGCCCAGCCCCTTCAGCGGAACGGGCGTGACCAGACGCTCGATCTTCTGGCCCGACAGGTCGCGCAGGTCGTTCAGCTCTGCGGGCTTGCCCGCGCTCAACACGGTGCGCACAGCGTCGGCGCCCGCCTCGGCATAGGGTTTGGTGCGCAGGGCGGCGTTGGGGTGGGACGCCCAGTTTCCGGCGGCGGTCAGCAGCATGGTCCGGCCCGATCCGAATGGCTTCATCCGGCCCAGCACGGTCGAGATGTCGTCCAGCGCCAGATCCAGACCGGCGACGCCGATCATCTTTCCGCCCGACATGACCGGATAGGCGATGGAGGTCATCAGCACCGACTTGCCGCCGACATCATAGGCGTAGGGTTCGATGATGGCGGGTTTGCCGGTGCGGGTGGGCTGGGTGAAATAGGCCTGGTCGTAGTCCGAGCCGGTATCCAGCGGCTGCAGGGTGATCTTTCCGGTCTCATTGACCCAATAGGGCAGGAAGCGGCCTTCGGTGTTCGAGCCGGTGGCGGTGCGCCCGGCCATTTCGGCGTCGCGTCCGTCAAAGGCGTCGGGCGAGGCCATGAACCAGCTGCCCATGACCAGAGGCGTCGCGGTGGCGGCGGGCTTCAGCATCGCCATGACGGCGGTGCGGTCGCGGATGCCCGAGGCGTGGGCCTGACCCACGGTGTCGGCCAGGGTGCGGGCGACGGCCGAGGCCTCGGCGATCTGGCCGTCGACGCTGGCGACGGCGCTCTGGCTCAGGGCCTGGGCGTAGTCGTGGGACAGGCCGCGTGCGATGGTGCGTGTGTATTGGGATACCGCAAAGGCGGCGATCAGCAGCAGAATGCCGGTTACGGCGCCGCCCGCCAGAAGCATTTTTCCGGCGACCGACATGTTTCGAATGGCGCGCATGGCTCTATTTTTCCCCCATCTTCCCCCAGACATAACGACGATAGTCTTAGAAGAATCTTAGCGGGGAGAGCGGCGCCGGGGCGTCAGCGCCAGCTGGGGTCCAGCGGGGCGCCGGGCTGGTCCAGAGGGCCGACGGGCAGGTCGTGCTCACGGCGCATGGCGGCGATGTCTCCGGCGTCGAAACTGGCGAAGACCTGACGGAAATCGCGGGCATAGGTCGCGCGGCCGCGCTCGACCCGGTCCTGCCATTCAGCGGCGTCCAGCCCTTCGGGCCGGTCGCTCCATAGGGGTTGCGCCGCCTCATAGGCGATGGCGCGTTCGGCCAGGTCTTCCCAGGCCTCTATGTCCGAGGCCAGCCATTCATTGACCGTGCGGCCAAGGCTGTCGTTGATCGAACCGCGCAGGGGCAGCAGGTCCGGCTGCGCCTCGGCCCAGGGGGCGGTGCGGATCTGGAAGACGTAGAACCAGAAGGCCGCCTGCAACCGGTCGCCGCGCGCCCACATGGCCTTTGACGTTTCGGCCAGTTCAAACGGAGAGGCGGCGGCGATGTCGATGCTAGTCGCTGAGGACACGGCGGCCGGGGCCTCGGCGCGGGCGGCGGAGGCGCCGGGCAGGGCGAGGCCGCAAAGGGCGATGGCGCCGCCCAGCGCCAGCAGGGCGCGGCGGGCGCCGTTGCGCGTCATGGCGGCGTCGGAAGCGGAGGCGGACAGGATCGACATGGCGGAACTCGCGAAACAGGCAGTGCGGCGACGGCGGCAGTGACCGAACGGTCAAGGCTGGCCCTTCGTGATCGGATCACGGCCGTCTGGCAACCCCGTCCTGGTGATCCCGAAGCCTGTTCGCGAGAAGCGCGCCCGGCCGCGCGTGACGGCCGGACGCAGGGGCGTTACGCGGGCAGTTCCACGCGGTTCATATTGCCGATGGCGCTGTTGTAGCGATCCACGACCCGCTCGCGATAGCTGTCCGAGTTGGACTGCTTGAGGTCGCGATAGGCGCCGACCATGCCGGTCAGGTTGTCGGCGATGCTGGACAGGTAGGACTTGTTGCTGTTGTCCGCAGGCAGCTTGGCCTGTTCTTCGCGCAGCGTGGCGATGGCGGCTTCCATCGCGGGCAGTTGGGCGTCGGCCTCGGCCTTGTTGTCTTCCATCACCGCATTGGTGAACAGGTCGGCCTTCTGCATGGCGTCCAGCAGGCTGGCTTCGGCGGTGTGGCCGCCCTTGCGCATGACTTCCAGCTTGGCCGCGTTGCTGGCGCGCTGATATTCGCTCAGGGCGACGTCGAGCTGTTCGATGCCGGCGACGCTGCCCTGATAGGCCTGCATCAGGGCGGGGTGGGCTTCCTTGGCCTTGGCCAGGGAGTCGTCGCGATAGGCGCGGGATTCGAAATAGGGGTCCAGCGCCTGCCACTGGGCCAGCAGGGCCTCCAGCTGCGGGATCAGCTTGTCAGCGGCTTCGTCCGCCTTCTTGCCCTGATTGCCGCCGTTCAGCGCGCGGCCTTCCTTCAGCTTGGCGATCGCGCGCTCAAGGTGGGAGATGTTCTCGGGGAAGTAGAGGTTCGCCGAGGCCGAGGCGCCCGGGATGTTCAGCTTCTGATATTCCTCGAACTTCTTCGACACGCCCCAGTGATCGTGGATCAGCGCGTTGAAGGCGTCGATGTACAGGCTCATCTTCTCCTGCGTCGCCTCATTGCCGGCGGCCTGGGCGACCGACTTGGGCGCCGGATTGCCGTCGTTGCCCTTGCTGTCGCCGCAGGCGGACAGGCTGAGTGCGGCGGCGAGCATGAGCGTCGCGGCGCCCGCGCTGGTGCGTGAAATCATCTGAATACCCCTAGCCGATCAGCGCGCCCCAAGCGCCGCTGTTCTTTTCGGCCGGGCCAGTTAACGCCGATCCGTCGATAGGGTTCTAACAGAAGACAGGTTTTTGCAATTCGCTCACAAAAACCGCGTCAGGCCTTCCAGATCGGCGCGCCGTCGCCCGGCAGGCCCAGCGAGGCCCATTTCTCGGATACGCGGTCAATCACGTCCTGCTCCATGCGGATTTCCTCGCCCCATTCGCGCTTGGTCTCGGGCTCCCATTTGTCGGTGGCGTCCAGGCCGATCTTGGAGCCCAGCCCGCTTTCGGGAGAGGCGAAGTCCAGATAGTCGATGGGGGTGTTCTCTATGACGGTGATGTCGCGCGCGGGGTCCATCTTGGTCGAGACGGCCCACATGACGTCCTTCCAGTCGCGGGCGTTGATGTCGTCGTCCACGACGATGATCCACTTGGTGTACATGAACTGGCGCAGATAGCTCCAGCAGCCCATCATCACGCGCTTGGCGTGGCCCGGATAGGCCTTCTTCATAGACACCACGGCGATGCGGTAGCTGCACCCCTCGGGCGGCAGCCAGAAGTCGGTGATCTCGGGAAACTGCTGACGGATCAGGGGGATGAAGACCTCGTTCAAGGCCTCGCCCAGCACGGACGGCTCATCCGGCGGGCGGCCGGTGAAGGTGGTCAGATAGATGGGGTCCTTGCGCATGGTGATGGCGCTGACCTGGAAGACCGGGAACTTCTCGACCGAGTTGTAGTAGCCGGTGTGGTCGCCGTAGGGGCCTTCGTCCTCGAACTCGTCCAGCAAAACGTGGCCTTCCAGCACGATCTCGGCCTGAGCCGGGACCATCAGCGGCACGGTCTTGCACGGGACCAGTTCGGCCTTGGCGCCGCGCATCAGCCCGGCGAATTGATACTCCGACAGGGTTTCCGGCACCGGGGTCACGGCGGCGAGAATCGTCCCCGGATCGGCGCCCAGAACGACGGCGCAGGGCAGGGGCTCTCGCTTTCCGGCCTTCTTGTGCCGGGCGTAGTGCTGGGCGCCGCCGCGATGGGCCAGCCAGCGCATGATGGCCTTGTCCTTGCCCAGCACCTGCATCCGATAGATGCCCAGGTTGAAGTCGTCTTCGCGGTCGTCCGACGGCCCCTTGGTCACGACCAGACCCCAGGTGATCAGGGGCGCGGGCTCGCCGGGCCAGCAGCCCTGAATGGGCAGGGCGGTCAGGTCGATCTGATCGCCCTTCAGCACCACCTCCTGCACCGGGGCCTTCTTCACTGTCTTGGGCCGCATCGACATGACGGTCTGGGCCAGCGGCAGCATCTCCATCGCGTCGCTTAAGCCCCGCGGCGGCGTCGGATTGCGCAGGAATGCCAGCAGTTCGCCGACCTCGCGCAGTTCGCCCGCCGTGGTGCGCGGCCTGCCTTCCAGCGTCACGCCCATGGCGACGCGCTTCACCGTGCCGAACAGGTTGGCCAGGCAGGGGATGGGGCTGATCGTGCCGTCGGGCATGACCGGCTTTTCGAACAGGACCGCCGGGCCGCCGTTGCGAAGAAGGCGGGTCTGGATCTCGGTCATCTCCAGATGGGTGGAGACGGGCTCCGACACGCGGACCAGTTCGCCGTCGGCTTCGAGGGTCGCAAGAAAATCGCGCAGGGACTTGTAGGCCATGTGCTGACGCTTAGGCGGACGCGAGCCGTCTGTCACGCCGTCCCAGCGTGCGATCAATCGCCACGACGATCAGGCCCAGCAGCAGGAAGAAGACCAGCAGACCCGCGAAGTTCGCCGCCGCCCGCGCCGCGCCCAGCTGATCCATGTCGACGAACCAATAGGGCCACCAGCCGGTCATCGCTCCGTGGCCCAGCGTCCAGACCCCGTAAAGCAGCGGAAAGATCAGCCATTTGACCGCGTCGATCCAGCGCAGCCGCCCCTTGGTCGTGAACAGCAGCCAGTCGCCGACGAAGGCCAGCGGCATGACGGTGTGCAACAGGATGTCGGCGATCTTCTGCCACCCTTGCGGGTTCCAACTGCCCGCCAGCAGCAGGTGATAAACGACGCCGACCACGACGATGTACATGGCGGCGGCGGCGCGCACGCCTTCGCTGCGGCTCCACCGGCCCAGGGCGCTGTCGGGGGCCAGCGCCGGCCCCGTCAGGGCCAGCGCCGCCAGCAGATTGGTCAGTATGGTGAAGAAGCTGAAGAATCTCAGCGTCAGAGCGCCCGGCCCGGCGGTGAAGCCGCCGCCCATCAGCACCGCATACTGCAGGCCCAGCGCGCCCCAGCCGATCAGGGCGAACAGCGCCCGATAAGGTCTTGCCGCCATCAATAGGCCGGGGCGTCGGACACCAGCGCCCACACCGGCAGGCGCAGGGCGCGGGTCGCGGCGTCCAACTGAGCGGAATCCAGATGCTCCCGGCCCGCCTCGACCCGACGCAGCGCCTCGGGCGTCAGGTTGATGGCGGCGGCCAGATCGTTGAAGGTCATGCCGCGCTGGTCGCGCCAGCGGCGGATGCGGGCGCCGACAACGGCGTCGACGGGATCAACCCCCGGAAATCCAAGAACCGAACCCATGACGTCCTCCTGTGCGCAGGCGCCCGAATGGCTCAGGCATCCTGATCCCATTGGAAGGCTTCGTCCAGCCAGTCGCCGATGCGGCCGTCGGGGCCGGCCAGGGCGCTGATCCGGGCCATTTCGTCGGCCGACAGCTCAAAGTCGAAGACGCCGAAATTCTCGGCCGCGCGGCTTTCCCTGGCGGTGCGCGGAATGGCGATGACGCCCTGCTGGATGATCCAGCGCAGGGTGATCTGGCCGTTGGTCTTGCCGTGCGCTTTTGCGATCTCGCCGATCACGGCGTCATCGGCGATCTTGCCCTGCGCCAGCGGCGACCAGGCGGTGATGGACGATCCCAGTTCGCGGGCGGTGTCGATCAGCGTCTTCTGCGACAGATAGGGGTGGTATTCGACCTGATTGGTGATCAGCGGCGCGCTCGACAGCGCCGCCGCCTCGCGGAACAGGCTTGAGGGGAAGTTGGACAGGCCGATGTTCTTGGTGAAGCCCTTTTCCAGCGCCGCGTTCAGGGCGCCGATGGTTTCCTCCAGCGCGGGCGTCGGCTTGGGCCAGTGCAGCAGCAGCAGGTCGGGCGTCAGGCCCAGGCTGAGCGCCGATTCCTCGGCCTGACGCAGCAGGGCCTCATGATGGAAATGGTCGACCCAGATCTTGGTGGTGACGAAGATGTCGTCGCGCGTGACGATGCCTTCGGCCACGGCGTCGGCGATGCCGTCGCCGACCGCCTTCTCATTCTTGTAGATCCAGGCGGTGTCGATGTGGCGATAGCCGATGCGCAGGGCCTCGCGCACCATGCGGCGGGCGTCATCGCCTTCCAGCCGCCAGGTGCCGAAGCCGAGCAGGGGGATCTCGACGCCCGAGGCGGTCACGGTCGGCTGGCCGGAGAAGGAAGACGAATGGGGCATGGGGAGTGCCTCTGTAAGGATGGGGAGCTCTGGATATAGGCGCCCGCTCAGGCCTCGCCATCGTCCAGCCAGTGGAAAATCCGGTCCCACAGAGGCTCCATGCCTTTGCGGAAGGCGCCCTCGTGGCCGATGCGCCGTGCGCCGAAATCGCCGGGCGCATGGACGGCTATGTCCGATGGGGCATGGGGATAGACGCTCAACAGATCGCGCGCGGTCATCGGCGTGGCGATGGGATCGTCGGTGAAGATCCATGAGCGGATCGGGGCGGTCACGGCCTCATAATGATGGGGGCGCAGGCTGGTCTCCAGCTCTTTGGAGAAGTACTCGCGCTTCATGCACCAGCGCCGCCAGGTGGTGAAGACGCGCGGCGGCAGGTCGGTCCCCGGCCACAGGGCGCCGTTCCGAACGTAGCCATGCCGCATCAGGCTGAACGGCCCGATGCCCAGCCAGAAGAACAGCTCCTGCAGATTATAGCTGCGGTGGTGGCCGCCCCACCAGCCGGTCCCGACCGAGACGAAGGCGTGCCGCGCGATCCGGTCGTGATTGGGCATGAAGCCGACGAAGTGGCCGCCGACGCTGTGGCCGACATGGACGACACGCAGACCCGGCGCCGCCTCGATCAGGGCGTCCAGCGCGGCGGGCATGTCCAGCCGCCCCCAGTCGGGATAGTCGATGGTCGAGCCCTTCAGCTCATCGGGCCGCGACCCGGCGATGCCGCGGAAGTCATAGGTCAGCACCGCCGCGCCCCGACCCGCCAGATAGCGGGCGAAGCGTTCGTAGAAGCCCTTGGGGAAGCCGGTGCCGGATGAAACCAGCACGGCGATGCGCGGCTCTGCAGCCGACACCAGCCGCATCGACAGCGGATAGCCGTCGGCGGCCGGAGCGATGAAGTCGCGCGTGACGAGATCGTTCATAGGTCCGTCCTGTTTGGAAACGAACCTTAGCCGGTTGACGCCGCGTCAGGTCAAGCGGTCGCGGCGACCTCAAGCGCTGCGTTAACCGGTGCTGGCTTACGCTGCATCCGGAAGGTGCCCGACCAGTCTCCATGGATCACCCAGCGTCCGGCGATGCTGTTCCCGTCCGTCGATATCGAGCCGATATAGTCGATGGAATGGGTCTGGCCGCCGCCGTCAGGAAACTTGGTGAAGACCAGCTGGCCGTCAAAATGATGGCCTTCCAGCCGTGCAGGGATCGGCGGAGCACCGGGAGGGCCGAGTGTGTCGGGTTCCAGAGTGGAGCCTGTGACCTCTCCGCCCGCATCACGAATCTGCGCTTCGAACGGGGTCGGCGGCAGGTCGTCGTAAGGATTGAACTCAGCGTCCAC
Organism: Brevundimonas diminuta; assembly: GCF_039673845.1. Classification (GTDB taxonomy): domain Bacteria; phylum Pseudomonadota; class Alphaproteobacteria; order Caulobacterales; family Caulobacteraceae; genus Brevundimonas; species Brevundimonas diminuta_E. The sequence continues at coordinate 309,699 of NZ_JBDJMK010000002.1, forward strand.
CGGATAGAAGTAAACGCCGGCCCAACGCCCGGAGAGGTCGGTCATGTCCCATTCTCAATAGGCCAGGGCGTTGCCGTCCTTGCGCATTTCGGTGGCGGCGCCGTAGGTCCAGCGGCCCTGTTCGTTGATCTGCTTCATCACGTTCTGATAGCCGCCGAAGCCGCCGTCGGGCGGGCCGAGGTCCCAGCCCATCGCGGTCAGCTGTTGCTTGGTCGCTTCGGGCACGCCGGATTCGAGGTGCAGCTTGCCAACGCCCTCGGCCGGTTGGCCGGTCGGTTCGGACGAGCCGTAGTGCTGCCAGCGCGGGCTGTCGCCGGCTTCCTGCGGGTCGAGGCCGTAGTCGACCATGTTGATGATGATCTGGGCCTGCCCCTGCGGCTGCATTCCGCCGCCCATGACGCCATAGGCCAGCCACGGCTCTCCGTCCTTGCAGGCGAAGCCGGGGATGATGGTGTGGAAGGGGCGCTTGCCCGGCGCATAGACGTTGGGGTGGCCGTCGGTCAGGGCGAACAGTTCGCCGCGGTTCTGGAACATGAAGCCCAGCGTCCGGCCGTCCGGGCCGTCGGCAACCAGACCGCCGCCCATGCCGCGATAGTTGGACTGGATCCAACTGACCATCATGCCGTCGCTGTCAGCGACGCTGAAATAGGTGGTGTCGCCCTGCGTCGGGGCGTCGCCGGGGAAGACGCGGTCCATGACGCGGTTCGGGTTGATCAGCCTGGCCCGTTCGGCGGCGTAGGCCTTGGAGTTCAGCCAGGCGGTCGGGGCCTTGGCGAAGCGTTCGTCGGCGAAGTAGCGGGCGCGGTCCTCGAAGGCCAGGCGCTTGGCCTCGGCCTGAACGTGGATCGAGGCGGCGGACTGGAAGCCCATGGCCTTGAGGTCGAACTGTTCGCAGATGTTCAGGATCTGGTTGGTCGACAGGCCTTGGGTGTTCGGGCCCAGCGAATAGACCTCGACCCCGCGATAGGTGGTCATCAGCGGCTCGACCCATTCGGTGCGGTGGGCGGCCAGGTCGGCGCGGGTCATCCAGCCGCCGATGCGCTTGAAATAGCGCTCGATGTGGTCGGCGATTACGCCGTCATAGAAGGCGTCGCGGCCGCCTTCGGCGATCAGGCGATAGGTGCGGCCCAGATCCGGGTTGGCGAAGATCTCGCCCGTCTTCGGCGTGCGGCCGCCGGTCAGCCAGACCTTCTTGCGGTTGTCGTTTTCTTCGATCGTCGCGGCGCTCTTGTCGAAGTTGGCCATGCCGCGTTCCATGTACCAAGCGATGACCTGAGGGACCGGCACGCCCTGTTCGCACAGTTCGGCGACGGGCAGCAGGACGTCCTTCCACGGCAGCTTGCCATAGCGCTGGTGCGCGCTCCACCAGGCGTCGACGGCGCCGGGGACGTTGACCGTCACCGCGCCGTATTTGGGCAGGTAGCCGTCCGGCCCGGCCTTGGTGCGCGCGGTTTCCAGCGACAGGCCGCGCGGGCTGGGGCCCGAACCGTTGAAGCCGACGACCTTCTTCTGGGCCGGGTCCCACATCAGGCAGAAGGCGTCGCCGCCGATGCCGTTGGCGGTCGGCTCAAGGAAGCCCAGGGCGGCGTTGATGGCGATGGCCGCGTCGATGGCCGAGCCGCCGCGACGCAGGGTGTCCAGACCGATCATGGTCGCGGCCGGGTGGGCGGTGGCGGCGGCGCCGTTCGCGCCCCAGACGGTCGAGCGGCCGACGAAGCCCGGCCCGGTGATGCGGTCGCCGATGCCGATTCCTGCATAGGGATCGGACGCCGGGGCGGCTGGGGCGGCCGGGGCGGCGCCCTTGGCGGCCTGTGCCGTTGATTGGGCGTTGGCGGAGCCCGCCATCAGGGCTCCGGCGGGCAGGGCGGACAGGAATGTACGGCGACGCATGGTGTTACTCCCCCTCGTTCGAGGCGCGCATTGACCCCGGAACGGGGCAGGGGCGCAAGCGCCGAACCGGTCGACGCGCAAAGAAAAAGGGCCGCCCGGAGGCGACCCTTTTCCGTATCTGGCTGGAAAGCCGGATCAGGTGATGTCTTCGTTCAGAAGGCCGATCTTGTAGAAGCCGTTTTCCTGAAGCTTGTTCATGACTTCCATGAACTGGTTGTACTTCACTTCCGGCTGGGCGCGGACGAAGACGCGCTCTTCGCGGCAGTCGGTCGTCACGTCCTGAGCGGCGCAGACATCGGTCGTCAGCGAGGCGATGCTGGTCTTCTTCTCGGCCAGGAACAGAGCGCCGTCTTCCTGAATCGTGATGTAGACCGGCTCTTTCGGCTTCTCGTTCGTGTCCTTCGGCGGCGTCGCCGGCGGCAGGTCAAGCTTGATCGACACGGTGGCCATCGGCGCCGCGACCATGAAGATGATCAGCAGCACAAGCATGATGTCCACGAACGGCGTGACGTTGATGTCCGCGTTCTGTTTCGCCAGCTTGCCGCCGCCGCCACCGCTTGAGGAAAGTTTCGCGCCCATTACGCCCTCGTCTCCATCAAGGCCCGCACCCTCCGGCGGACCACACTGAAAGTCTGGCTCGTCTCTTGGCGTCCCTGAGCGGCCTTGTAAAGCCATCGAAGGCGAGGAAATGACGTCACAGGGGAATAAGATTGCGAATTCGGTCGAAGCCGGACCTGAGCGCGATCAATTCAGCCCCCGTTGAAGCCGCTTCGCCGGTCCCCCGGCGCCGCACGGACGCGCTTCGGGATCAGCCTCGGGCCAGTTTGAGGAATCGCTCGGCCAGGGCCGGGTCGTTCTTGAAGGCGCCGGTGAAGCGGGTGGTGATGGTCGAGACGTGGCGGTGATGCACGCCGCGCGTCGTCATGCACTGGTGCGCCGCATCGACCAGCACGGCCACGCCGCGCGGCTGCAGGTGCGATTCGATGGCGTCGATGATGTCGTTGGTCAGCGTCTCCTGGTTCTGGAGGCGGCGGGCGAAGATCTCGACCACGCGCGCCAGCTTGGAGATGCCCACCACCTTCTCGCCCGGCAAATAGGCGACGTAGGCCTTGCCCAGGAAGGGGGCCAGATGGTGCTCGCAGTGGCTCTCGACCTCGATGTCGCGCAGGATGACCATGTCGTCATAGCCGGTCACGTCCTCGAAGGTGCGCGACAGCTCCTTGCCCGCATCGGCCTCATAGCCGTCGAACCATTCGCCATAGGCGTCGACCACCCGCTTGGGCGTGTCCAGCAGGCCGGGGCGCTGGGGATCGTCGCCGGCCCAGGCGATCAGTGTGCGCACGGCCTCCAGAGCCTGCTCGCGGGTCGGGCGCTGGCGCGCTTCATCGGCGACGAGGACGGGCTTGACGGGGGTGCTGCTCATGAAACGATCCGGCGGCGGCGAGAGCGCCTGTTCAGAATACTAATTATATGGACTTGGGCGCGCGGCCCTGACTGTCTATCAGGCCGCTATATGGGACACCTCGTCCGTCCCGCAAGAAAACTCGCAAAAGACCTGACCCATGGCCCTGCACATCCACGACACCCTGCGCCGTGAAAAGCGCCTGTTCGCGCCGCGTGATCCGAACCGGGTGAGCCTCTATGTCTGCGGCCCGACGGTCTATGACTACGCCCATATCGGCAACGCCCGCCCGCCGGTGGTGTTCGACGTTCTGGTGCGTCTGCTGCGCCGCACCTATGGCGCCGACAAGGTGATCTACGCCCGCAACGTCACCGACGTGGACGACAAGATCAACGCCAAGGCCGCCAAGGAAGGCGTCGCCATCGGCGAGATCACCGCCCGCTATGAGGCCGCCTATCTGGCTGACATGGGCCTGCTGAACGTCAGCCCGCCCGACATCGCCCCGCATGTCACCGATTATATCGAGGCGATCACCAAGCAGATTCAGGCCATCATCGACGCTGGCTGCGCCTATGCGGCCGAGGGCCATGTGCTGTTCGACGTGTCGTCCTATCCGTCCTACGGCGCGCTGTCGGGGCGCAATCTGGACGACATGATCGCGGGCGCCCGCGTCGAGGTGGCCCCCTATAAGAAGAACCCGCACGACTTCGTGCTGTGGAAGCCGTCCAAGGCGGACGAGCCGTCATGGCCGTCGCCCTGGGGCGAAGGGCGGCCGGGCTGGCACATCGAATGCTCGGCCATGATCGAGGAGACGCTGGGCCTGCCCATCGACATCCACGGCGGCGGCATCGATCTGGTCTTCCCGCACCATGAGAATGAGATCGCCCAGGGCGTCTGCGCCCACGGCCACGCCCACGGCGACGCGGCGCACGACGAATACGCCCGCTACTGGATGCACAACGGTTTCCTGACCGTGGACGCCGAGAAGATGTCCAAGTCGATCGGCAACGTCCTGCTGTTGCACGATCTGGTGCAGGCCATGCCGGGCGAGGTGGTGCGCTGGGCCTTGCTGAGCGCCCACTATCGTCAGCCGCTGGACTGGAACCAGACCCTGCTGGAGCAGAGCCGCAAGAATCTGGACCGCCTCTACGGCGCCCTGCACCGCGCGGCCGGGATTGAGGCGGCGGACGTCGAACCGCCGGTGGAGTTCATGAAGTCCATCGAGGACGATCTGAACACGCCGGGCGCCATGGCGGCCCTGTTCGCCCTGTCCAGCGACATCGAGCGCGGCATGACGGCGGGCGACGAAGGCGCTGTGGCCGAGGCCAAGGGCCAGTTGATCGCCGCGGCCTCGATCCTGGGCGTGCTTCAGGCCGATCCGGCGGAGTGGTTCTCGGGCGTCGACGAGGGGCTGAAGGCTGAGGTCGAGGGTTTGCTGGAACAGCGCGCCGCCGCCCGCACGGCCAAGAACTGGGCCGAGGCCGACCGCATCCGCGACCGGCTGAATGAACTGAACGTCGTCGTCATGGACGGCCCGCAAGGCGCGACCTGGCGGATGAAGGGGTAGGCGGAATTTTCCCGCTCACTGTTCGTTGAGCGGCAATATATTCCGGGCAGTTTGAGGAGGCGATGCTGTCGCCTCCTCATTTGTTTACGCCGTGCGCCTGTTCACAGCACTCCGATCATGCTGGCGACCAGCGGGTGGCGCACGATGTCGCGTTCGGCCAGGCGGACAACGGCGATCTCGGGCACGGCTTCCAGCCGCTCGGCGATGTCGGACAGGCCCGAGACGCCGGGCAGCAGGTCGGATTGCTGCGGGTCGCCCGTGACCACCATGGTCGAGTGCCAGCCCAGACGGGTCAGCAGCATCTTCAGCTGGACGTAGGTGCAGTTCTGCGCCTCATCGACGACGATGAAGGCGTTATTCAGGGTGCGGCCGCGCATGTAGCCGATGGGGGCGATCTCGATCAGGCCCTCGGCCATCAGGGCCTTGACCCGCTTCATCGACAGGCGGTCCGACAGGGCGTCGTAGAGCGGGCGCAGATAGGGGGCCAGCTTGTCCTCCATGTCGCCGGGCAGGAAGCCGATCGATTCCCCGGCCTCGACCGCCGGGCGGCTCAGGACGATGCGGCCGACCTTGCCCGCCTCCAGCGCCTCGACCGCCTTGGCCACGGCCAGATAGGTCTTGCCGGTGCCCGCCGGGCCCAGCGCCAGCACCAGATTGGCGTGGTCGACGGCCTCCATCAGTTCGGCCTGGCCGTCGGACTTGGGCTTCAGCGTCTTCATATAGCTCTGGTCGCGCTCGTCGTTCGAGGGCAGAGGCGACCAGCCGCCGACGCGGGCGGGCAATCGCCGCACCTTGGCGTCCTGGATGAATTCGGGCGAATCCAGCACGCCTTCGCGCAGCTGACGCTTGATGGCCGATCGTTTGCTCATGGACGCCTCCAGGGCATGAAAAAAGGCGAGCCCGGCAGGGTCTCGCCTTGGTCGTCGGTGGGGGAGGTGGGGGCCGAAGTCGCGCAGCCGTCCCGAACGGTCGCAGGGTCTTCGCCGCAGCAGGTGCGTCGCCGTCCCCGGACGGGTCGTGAACACGCCAAGCGTATTCTCCAGCATCTGACCGGACCGGGCTTGATCCGGCTTCGGATCCGGGGGCGAATGGGGCCTGCCGAATCGCATCAACAGATTGATGCTAACGTGGTTTCTGAAGGGTTAAAGCCCTCGTTTTGTAAAGAACAGGCGGTGTACGGATGAGTGTTTACAGTCTGGACGACAGCAGGCCGCAACTGCCGGCCGAAGGCGAATACTGGATCGCGCCCAATGCAACGGTTCTGGGCAATGTGATCCTGCATCCGGGCGCCAGCATCTGGTTCAACGCCGTGCTGCGCGGGGACAATGATCCGATCACCATCGGGGCGGATACCAATATTCAGGACGGCAGCATCCTGCACACCGACGTCGGCTCGCCCCTGACCATCGGCGCGGGCGTGACGGTGGGACACAAGGTGATGCTGCACGGGTGCGAGATCGGCGACAACAGCCTGATCGGCATCGGCGCCGTCATCCTGAACGGGGCAAAGATCGGCAGAAATTGCCTGATCGGCGCCAACGCCCTGATCACCGAGGGCAAGGTCATTCCCGACAATAGTCTGGTGATGGGTCAGCCCGGCAAGGTGGTGCGGGAATTGGATGAGGGGCAGATCGAGGCTCTGCGCATCTCGGCGCAGCACTATGTGCAGAACTGGCGCCGCTATGTGACGGGCCTGAAGCCGGTCGGTTGAGCCTTCGCCCCACAATGGCACGGTTCACAATGAGACAGGGGCGGCCAAACCGGCTGAAAGCGGCCGGAAAGGCTTTGAATCCGCCCAATGTCGGACGCTGGAAACGGCCCGGCGCTTGCATCGGTCCTGCCGACGATCAATGCAGGAGTCCGATCCCATGCGGATAGGGATTACGAAAATGCTGGCGGGCGCTGCGGCCTTTGTGGGGCTGATGGCGGTCGCCGATGCGGCTGCGGCGCAGTGTGGGCCGTCCAGCTGCCTTCCGCCTCCGGCGCCGAATCCGCCGATCTTGCCGCCGCCGACGCCGATCACGCCGCCCGTGACGCCGCCGGGCGGCGGGGGCTGCGGCCCCAGCGGCTGCCTGCCGCCGCGTCCGCCGGTGACGCCGCCCTGTGGCGGCGGCGGTTGCCTGCCGCCCCCTCCGCCGGTGTGCTGCGGCGGTGGCGGAGGCAATGTGAACGTCAATGTGAACGTGAACGCCAACGCCAATGCGACCGCCAACGCCACGGCGCGCGCCTGGTCCGGATCGCGCGCCAACTCGACCATCATCTACAGCGGCGGCGGCGCCTATTTTAACGTCGACCAGCCCTATCCGACGACGATCCAGGGCCTGAACGTCCAGGGCGGGATGCAGTCGGTGCGCGTGCCCTTCACCGCTACGCGCCGCATCGAGAAGCAGGTCGTGCTGCAGGCCGTCTGCATCGACGACCGCAATGTGCCGCACCCTGCGTCGCAGGTGACGCCGGGCCGGGACGTGGCCAACAGCTATGACGGCGAACTGTTCCGCTGTCTGGCGGGCACCAAGCTGCAGTGGACCATCAGCGACGCCGAAGGCGCGCCGGGTGAAACCACGGCCTGCAACAAGGGCGACGCCCTGTGGCACGGCGCGGGCGGCCGTCTGGAATGCCGCCCTGAAAAGCAGGCGCGTCAGTGCAACGAGCGCTCGCTGCTGCGCCGCTATGGCGCGGGCGTGAAGGTGCTGACCATGATCCGTGAAGAGTCCTACACCGAATATCGTGAGGAAATGGTCGAAGGCGCCGCCTCGACCGGCATGATCATGATGGACGGCGGGGTCGGCGGCCGGGTGTTCTGATCCGGCAGCAAAGCCTGAAACAAGAAGGGCCCCGTTCCGCTCGGAACGGGGCCCTTTGTCTGTCCGGCGTGCGCCTTATTGAGGGGCGGTCAGCGGGGCGACTTCAGCCTTCCATGCCGTGTCCGGCTTCAGATAGCGGCGGGCCGCTTCCTGAATGTCGGCGACGGTGAAGGATTCCAGCACGCTGATCTGGTTGACGATCTGGTCGACCACGGCGGGCCTGGCGGCCAGGTCTTCCAGCTGGCCCAGCCAGTACTCATTCCCGGCCTGACTGCGGCGCAGGGTTTCGATCAGCGGCAGGCGGGCGCGGGTCAGCTCGTCCTCGCTGATCGGCTTGTCGCGCAGATCGGCGGTGATGCCGTCGACGGCGGTGAAGAAGGCGTCGAACTTCTCAGGCGCCGTATCGGCCGTGATCGAGATGGAGCCGAAGTTTTTGAACACGTCAGAGGAGGATGCGCGCACGCCGGGCGAATAGGCCAGGGCCTGCTTCTCGCGGATTTCCTCCATGACGCGCAGCTTCAGAACCTCAGCCAGCACGATGACCTTGCGCGATTCGGTGCGGTCATCGACAGCGTCGACCGTGGGCCAGGCGACATAGGCCAGACCCTGATCGGTCGGACCGGCGTGGTTCAGGCGCACGGGCTGGGCGGTCGGGGCCGGGAAGCGGCGCTGGTCCGAACCGGGCAGGGGCTGGGCCGCTGCTGCGCGGGCGGGCAGGGCGGCGAAGGTCGAGGCGACCGAGGCGACAGCGTCCTCGACCTTGACGTCGCCGACCATGACGATGTCGATCGGGCCGGTGGACAGGCCCTGCACGACGCCCTGCTTCAGTTCGTCCAGGGTGAAGGCGGCGATCTCGGCGGGCGAAGGCATGGATTCGCGCTTGTCGCCGCTGGCCAGCAGGCCGCTGGCCTGAAGGCCGAAGGCGCCGCCGGGCGTGGCCATCTGCTGGGCCATGAACTGGGGCAGGACGGCCTTGATCTGCTCGAACGGCGCTGCACGCAGGCCGGGGTCGGTCAGATAGGCGGCCAGCACCTGCATCTGCAGCTGAAGATCGGCCGGACGGGTGGCGCCCGACAGCTCATAGGCGTCGCCGTCGATGGCGAAACCGGCGCCGTAGATCTTGCCGGTCAGGACGCGGTTCATCTCATCGGCGGTCAGCTTGCCCAGTCCGCCCGCCGTAAAGACCATCGGCGCCAGCGATTGCGCCGTGAAGCGGTCGGTCGGCAGGCTCTTTTCGCCGATGCCGGTGCGGACGGTGATCAGGATCTGCTGATCCTTGAACGTCGTCGGCTTGACCGTCAGGCGCACGCCATTGGCGAAGGTGACGACCGTGGCGCCGACGGCGGCGACCTGGGTGGTCGAGGCGGGAGCAGCGACAGCGCCGAAGTCGGCATAGGGCCAGTCCAGCTGGGCCTGTTCGGCGGGCGGCGTGACGGGGGTGGCGCGGCTGGCTTCCAGCAGGGCGGTCACGCCCGCCTCTCCGCCCTCGATCGGTTCGGGGGTGATGACCAGGGCCAGCGGGCCCTGTCCTTCAAAGGCGCGTTTGACCTGGGCGTTGACCTGTTCGGCCTTCAGATCCTTCACCGTCGCCTCGAACAGGGCGAGGTCGGTGGCGGGGGAGGAAAAGACCTTGTCGTCGTTGGTTGCGTCCAGCAGGGCGGAGGCCAGGGCGGGCGTGCTGCGGGTCGCGGCGGCCTGGACGGCGTTTTCCAGACCGGTGCGGCCGTTGGCGATTTCGCGGTCCAGTTCGATCTGGGAGACGCCGAACTGCACCAGACGGCGCTGTTCCTGCTCGATGGTTTCCAGCGCGCGCTTGATTCCGCCGGGGTTGAAGGCGGCCGAGACGCTGCCGAGGTCCAGCGTCTTGAACAGCGTCCCTTGTCCGCCGCCGGCGCCGATGAAGGGCGGGTTGTCGGCGCGGGCCAGCTCGCCCAGACGGCGGTTCAGAACCGCCATGCCGAGGTTCTGCAGCAGGGCGTCGCGGCGTTCCGACGCCGTGTCGGGATCAAGGTCGGGGTTGCGGATCCAGTTCAGCTGAACCGAGGATTGCACGCCCGGCTCGACCAGGATGCGTGTCTCGGGCTGGCGCGGCGCGACCTGTCCCAGATCGGGCTCGGGACCGTCGGCGGCCCTGGGCGTCCAGTCCGAGAAGTTCGCCTTGATCTTGGCTTCCATCTGGTCGACGTCGAAGTCGCCGACCGCGATCATGGTGGCGCGTTCGGGACGGTAATAGGCTTCGTAGAATTCGACGAAACGTTCGCGCGGGGCGCTGCGGATGATTTTGAGGTCGCCGATCGGCAGCCGGTTCGACAGGCGTTGGCCGGGCGCCAGCAGGGCGATCTGCGCCTTCAGCGAGCGCAGGGCCGGGGTGTTGCGCAGGCGTTCTTCACCCTCGATCACGCCGCGTTCGGAATCGATGTCCTCCGCCTTCATCAGGGCTTCGGAGACCTGTTCGCGCATGATGTGCAGCGCGGTGTCGACCGTCTCGTCGTTGGTGCGCGGCAGCTCCAGCATATAGGCGGTCTGGTCGAAGCTGGTGAAGGCGTTGGTGTCGGCGCCGAAGGCGAGACCCAGACGCTCCAGAATCCGCAGCAATTCGTTCTCGGGCACGTTCGTCGTGCCGTTGAAGGCCATGTGCTCCATGAAGTGGGCCAGACCCAGCTGGTCTTCGTTCTCCATCAGCGACCCGGCCGCGATTCGCAGGCGCAGCGACGCCTGACCCGGCGGAGTGGCGTTCTTCATGATGGCGTAGCGCATGCCGTTGGGCAGGACGCCGAAACGCACGGCTGGGTCGGCGGGAATGTCGCTGGCGCTCTGGGCCCAGGGGCTGGAAGGGGGCGTGTTCTGCGCCGCGGTCGCCGCTGGCGGCGTCATCGCCAGGGCGGGAAGGGCCAGGGCGGGAAGGGCCGCGCCGCCCATCAGGGCGAGACTGGAGGCGGCAAGAAGTAAGAGGCGACGGGGGGATCGCATTCAGGGGTGTCTCCGCAGCGTGCGAGCCGACGGCTTCCGGGACTGAAAGCCGCCCTGCACAAGCATGACAGGCGTCAGGGGGTTTAACCCTGACGCCTGTTGACGGTGACAAAGGAACTTGACTGCCTCAAGTTACCAAAAATTAATGAAGCCGGTCGGCTTCGGAGCCGGTTAGGGACGGGTGACGTAGAAGGTCGCCGTATTGCCGACGGCGTTCGATCCGGCCACGACATTGCGGCCCCAGCCGTTGACGGTGGTCGTGGCGGTCGCCCGCACATCGCCCATATTGGTCTGGCTGTTGCGCACGTTCAGGTCGCCGCCGCAGGTCGAGCAGGCGAAGCCGGTGACGGCGTTGCCCGCGGCATTGGCCCCGACATAGGCGTCATAACCGTTCTGGCCCGTGAACCCGGCGCTGGCGGTGACGCCGCCCGTGTTCATCTGGGTGTTGTCGATGCTGACGTAGATGTCGTTGTTGCCCGCGTGGACCTCATTGCCCACGGCTTCGGCGGTCGAATAGGCGGCGCCGAAGTCATAGGAGCTGAGTTCGGAGCGCGACAGCACTTCTGCGCTGTTCTGCTGATCCACCTCGACCACCATGGCGCCGCCCTGGTTGTAGAAGGCGGCCTGGTTCGAGGCGGCGCGGCTGCGCGCGGCGATGTCCCAGGCATTGCCCGCCCAGACCCCGGTCCAGGCGGTGACGCCTGCGCCCGAGGCGCTCTGGCTGACGGACAGGTTCTGGTGCGCGTTCGGCGTCGAGTTCGCCTGCACCGCATTGGCCGAGGCCTGGCTGGAGAAGACGGCGGGCGCCGGGGCGTAGGTGAAGCGGGCCTCGTTCTCGGCATAGATGGCGCCGGTCGAATTCTGGTCCGTGCGGCCGGTGATGGCGGCGCGCTGTTCGCCCGTGCCGCTGGCCCCCAGGGCGATCGTGTTGCCGATGGCGTCGGCCGAGACATGGGCACCGTGAATCAGGCGTGCGCCGGTCTCTTCGATCCGGGTGCGGGCGGTGACGTCGCCGTCCAGATTCTGGCCTGCGTCGACATCAATGCCGGTGTTGACGGCGGTCCCGGCCAGATAGTTGCCGCGCGCCTGGGTGGCGCTGTTCACATAGCCCGTCTCGCCGCGCAGGGTCAGGGAGGTGTCCGCCTCGGCGGCGCCCTGCATGTCCTGGGTCGAGCGAACGTCGGCGGCGCGGCCTTCGGCGCCGCCGGACAGGGCGTTGCCCATGGCGGCGTTCGAGACGGCGACGTTGTCGCTGACGTTGACGACGTTCAGGCGTTGGCCGCTGATGACGTCGCCCAGGTTGATCTGCTCATTGAGGACCAGACCGCGATCCTGGGCGTGCGAAACCTCAGCGGTTGCCGCTACGCACAGCGCTGTCACGGCGATCGTGCCAGCGAGACGGGTCAGCGCGGGTTTGGCCATTGTTCGTGTCCGTATTAGCGTAAGCAGGATAGTAGCCGCCGGTGGCGCCGACCGGGCTGTCGCCCAGCGGGTCATTGGCGGGGTTGAGGCAGATTTCCGGGCCGGGGGCGCCGTACAGATTGGCCATGAACTCGACCGTGGCGCGTTCGACCAGGGCGCGGACCGCCAACTGGACCGGCTCCAGGCCGCTGGTGCCGGCCGAGATGTCGAAGACGTTGCCGTTCAGGAAGTCGAACACACCCGCCGACACTTCACGGCCGACGATCTGCTTCTGATAGGAGACGACATCCACGACCTCTAGGGTGGTGGTCTGCACCAGGCGCAGGTCGATGGCGACGTTCATCACGAAGACCTTGCCGGTGAACAGGCCCGAACCGCCGTTCTGCTTCACCTCGCCGCCGGCGATGTCGAAGCCGCCTGAGCGGATGTTGTAGTTCACCTCGGTGATGCCGCCGACGACATAGAAGTCCGAACCCGGCACCTGACCGGCCAGGATGCGGCGGAAGGCGGCGTCCTGAGCGGCGCCGTTCGGCACGTCGTCGCCGATCAGCTTGTTGTTGGCGTAGCGCAGCTCAAGCTCGGACACCGAGGTGTCGTAACGCTCGACGATGCGGGCGCCGGCCTTGGCCAGGGCGGTGTTGGCCATCAGGGACGCTCCCTGGGTGATCTGGCGGCCGCCGTCCGAAGAGATGGAGCCGGTGTAGTCGCTGATCCGGCCAACAGCCATGCGCGGCGAAGGCAGGTTGTAGCGGCGCGCATAGTCGGCCAGGCAATACAGTGCGGTCGAATAGGGCGTCGGGTTCGACGTGACTGGGGCGTTGCCGATCGGCTTGGCGTACTGGCCCGAGGGACCGGCCGAGGTGGCGCAGCCGCTCAGAAGAGCAGCGGCGGCGGCGACGCAGCCGAAGGCGCGCACGGGCGAGCGACGGATGGCGGAGATCTTCATGGACGGGGCCCGTTCAGGGTGGTGCCGGCGTTGATATTGCCGTTGTTGGTCTGGTTGGAGTTGACGACGACCGTGTTGCGGTTGCCCTGGACGACCACATTCAGGTTGTTGCCGATGGCGGTCGAGCCGCCGATGCTGGTCCCGGCGCCCGAGCCGACGCCGCCGCTGAAGTGGCTGGACGAAGAGCTGCTGTCGCTGCGCGAATAGGCGCTGCCGTTCTGCTGGATGATGCCGTCGACGACCAGACGGTTGCCGTTGGCGTCGCGGGTCGTGCCGCGGCTGGCCTGGGCGGTGGTGTAGCGCGAGCCGCCGTAGCCCGCTTGGAACTGACCCGCGCCGGCCGAGCCGGTGGACTGCGCCGCGGCCGAACCGGCGGACAGGGCCGACAGCGCGGCGATGATCGCCGCTGCGGCCAGGGGTGTCAGGCTATGAGACGACATGAAGGCGCTCCCGAGAACTTCTGGAACCGCCCTCGCAATGAACGTGCCACACGGTTTCAGTGTCGTATTGGCGCAAAACGGCGTCTTGAGATCGTGCGCGACACACACCATCAAGAGCGGATGTCCCAATCTGACGCCCGTTCGCCGCGGCCGCCGCGCGAAAAGATCTTCAACGCGCCCTTCCTGCCGGTGCTGATCGCAGCATCCATGCCGGTGCTCTTCTATCTGCAGGAGCGGCTTCCCGATCAGGGACTCTCGATGGCCTTCGTCCCGGCGCAGATGTGGCGGGGCGAGTGGCAGGGGCTGTTCACCTCCATGCTGCTGCACGGCAACTGGCCGCATGTGGCGATGAATGCGGTGGGGGCGCTGGCCTTCGGCGCGCCGGTCGCCCGTTTGATGGAGCGCGGGCCGGGGCCGCTGGTCTTTATCCTCTTCTATATAGCGGCAGGCGTGATCGCGGCGTTCGGCTACGGGCTGGTGCATCCGCACAGCATGGGGCCGCTGGTCGGCGCATCGGGGGCCGTCTTCGGCCTGATCGGCGCAGCGACCCGGCTGATGGGCGGGCAGGGGCGGGTGCTGCCGCTGTTTCACCCGATGGTGCTGAAGGCGGCGGCAGGCTGGATGGCGGCGAATCTGGTCGTCGGCCTGATCGGCCTGGCCCCCGGCGCAGACGGCGCCCGCATCGCATGGGAGGCGCACGCCTTCGGCTTCATCTTCGGCATTCTGGCGATCGGGCCGATCGGCGGCTGGTTCGTCCGGCGCCGTGATTTGCCTGTGGGCGCAGTCTGAGCGAACCTGTCTTCCTTGCGGCCGGTCCGCGACGCCCGCGGATGACGGCCTGCCCATGAAGGAGGAAGTCGCCATGCTGGTCGCCGGGATTCTCAAGGGCAAGGGAGATGCGGTCTTCACCCTGACGCCGGACGCTGCGCTGAATGAAGCCTGCGCCGAACTGGAACGCCGTCAGGTCGGAGCGCTGATCGTCTGTCAGGGCGACGAGGTGAAGGGCGTCCTGTCCGAACGCGACATCGTGCGGGCGGTCTCTCGAGACGGGGCAGGGGCGCTGAAGCGGCCGGTTTCCCATTATATGACGAGCGAAGTGGTCTTCGCCGATCCAGCCGAAACGATCGAGGCCGTGATGGCGCGCATGACAGATCGCCGGATCCGTCATCTGCCGGTGCTGGCGGGCCAGCGGCTGGCCGGCGTGATCTCGATCGGCGACGTCGTCAAATGCCAGATCGCACAGGCGACGCAGGAAGCCGAAAGCCTGCGCACCTATATAGCGGCGGGTTAGGGCAGGGCGGTCCTGTGCATAAGCGCCCGATCTGTGGATAGATCGTAAAAGCCGTTTTTGCCTGTTGCCAGCCGAAAGGGGCCGACGTATATCGCCGCCTCGCTCGGAGACGGGCTGGGCCGACGGGCTTCGGAGACATGGTTTTCGGGGTTTGGTTCGGGGCAAGGGTTTGAAAAAGCGTCTT
>NZ_JBDJMK010000003.1:0-313159 GCF_039673845.1 Brevundimonas diminuta
CGCGATCAGGCCATAGGCGACGTGGCTGGCGTCAGAGCCGCCGTACTGTTCCGGCAGGGTGGCGCCGAGGAAGCCCATCTCGCCCATCTCGGTCATGATGGCGCGGTCGAAGGTCTCGTCTCGGAAGGCGGCGACCACGCGCGGCAGCAGGGCCTCGCGCGCATAGGACCGGGCCGCGTCCTGAACCATCCGCTCCTCGTCCATCAGACGCCCCGTCAGGTCGAACGGATCATCCCAGCGAAAGGTCTGACCCGAGGATTTCTGGGCGGAAGCGGTCTTGGCGTCGGCCATCGGTCGTCCTTTACGTCTGGTTGGGGCCTCACGCGGGGTTGAAACGGCGTGACCATGCGCCCCCTGTTTCTATCTTCGGTTTAGGCCAGAATATCGCCGCCGGGTAGAGGCGCCCGTGCCGCCAGCTCAGGTCGACTGTATGTCGCGTGCTTTCAAACGCCTGTTCCGCGAACACCCGCGCGAGGTCGGGGAAACCTATATCCAGCACATGGCCGCCTCGTCCCGCTTCGGCTTCAGGCTGTTGCGGCTGGCGGGCTGCGCCTTTGTTCACGCGCTCGTGCCGGGCGTTCACAAGACGACCGTGTCCAGCACCATCTGCAGCATGGCCCGCGATCTGGAAGGCCGCGCGGCAGAGGCCCGCGACAGCCGGATGCGCGACGCCGGCGCGTGGGATTCAGGCCTTTAGAGCCCTCAGTCCAGCGTCTGTGCGCGCACATAGAAGCCGGAAATGTCCGATCCCATGCCGCAGAAGCGGGCGGCCGCCCCGCTGTCCTCGATAAAGGCGCCCTCGGGCCCCACCCGCACCAGGACGACGGGGGCGTCGGCGCCGATATCAGCCTCTGTCAGGTCGTTGAGTTCGCCTTGAAAGGGGATGATGCGGGCGTGGATGACGTCGTCGCGGTCCTGGACGCCGCGCGCCTGAAGCTCGCAGTCGGCGGCCGTGGCGGCGCCGTTGGGCAGGCCCCCGGCGCGGATCAGCACGCGCCACTGGCTCTTCTCCCGGATCAGGGTCAGGTCGCCGGCTGACGGCTCCACGCGCAGGAAATTCGCGCTGTCGTCATTCTGAGCGCCGCCCGCCAGAACCGGTCCGCAGACCACCAGCGCCATCGACAGGCCAAGGGCAGCCGATACGGCTTTCAGATTGAGGCGCACGCGAAACTCTCCGTCACAGGTAGAAGGCGAAACTCCTTCATTTTCGGCCGTCGCGTCAAGGCGTCAGCCCATGGCGCCATGACTTCCGGCCCATAGCATAGCGAGACCGCTGACGATCAGGACCGACAGGATCAGGACCACGCCCGCCCATTGCAGCGGCCCGAACCGGCGCGGCAAACTGGTGCCGACAAAGGCCGCCCCGGCCGCGAAGCCGAACAGCGCCAGGCCGCGCGACGCCGCCCGCGTCCGGGCGTCCGGCGCGCCCAGATCATCGCCCTCGTCGCTGGCGAACTCGCCCGCCCCGGCGCGCGCCAACAGGTCGCGCGCCTGCGCCGCCTGATCCGCCCGCCCCATCAGGCGGATGCCGAGGGCGCGCTGCATCAAGGGATCGACCGTGGTCTGGAACCGCTCTGTCACCGATACCTCAATGTCGTGCGACGCCAGGAAGGCCGCCGCCAGATCGGCCTCATAGACATCGTGATAGCGGGCGATCTCGATCAGGCTCATGGCGTCACCCTAGCACCCGCCGCCCAATTGAAAACGGCGGGACCCGAAAGTCCCGCCGTCGTCAGTCGTTCGCGTCGCGCGGACCTTAGAGGTCCAGCAGGGCGCGCGCCGGATCTTCCAGCAGTTCCTTGATGCGGACCAGGAAGGTCACGGCTTCCTTACCGTCGACGATGCGGTGATCGTAGCTGAGGGCCAGATACATCATCGGACGGATCTTGACCTCGCCGTTCACGGCCATCGGACGCTGCACGATGTTGTGCATGCCCAGAATGCCCGACTGCGGCGCGTTCAGGATCGGCGTCGACATCAGCGAGCCATAGGTGCCGCCGTTGGTGATGGTGAAGGTGCCGCCCTGCATCTGATCCATGGTCAGGGCGCCGTCACGGGCGGCCTTGCCCAGGGCGCCGATGCCCTTTTCGATGCCCGCCAGCGACAGGCTTTCAGCGTCGCGCAGCACCGGAACCACCAGACCCTTGTCGGTGCCGACGGCGATGCCGATGTCGTAGTGGTTCTTGTAGATGATGTCCGTGCCGTCGATCTCGGCGTTGACGGCCGGGATTTCGTGCAGGGCCTGAACCACGGCCTTGGTGAAGAAGGACATGAAGCCCAGCTTCACGCCGTGACGCTTTTCGAAGACTTCCTTGTACTGGGCGCGCAGGGCCATGACGTTGGTCATGTCCACCTCGTTGAAGGTGGTCAGCTGGGCGGCCGTGTTCTGGGATTCCTTCAGACGGCGGGCGATGGTCTGACGCAGGCGCGTCATCTTCACCCGTTCTTCGCGCGGCTGGTCGGCGCGCGGGGCGGCGGGGGCGGCAGCCTTGGGCGCAGCCGGAGCGGCGGCGCCGATGGCGGCGATGGCGTCGGCCTTGGTGATGTTGCCCTTCGGACCCGAAGCCGACAGCGAGGCCGGGTTCAGGTTGTTTTCCGAAACGACGCGCTGGACGGCGGGCGACAGGTGCGCAGACGCCGGAGCCTGCGCCGAACCCGTGTTGGCCGGAGCCGCAGCCGGGGCAGGAGCGGCCGCAGCAGCAGCGCCCGAGGCGGCGACCGAGCCGATCACCTGGCCGGGGGTCACGGTAGCGCCGTCAGCGGCGGTGATGGTCAGGACGCCGGCGGCCGGGGCCGAGACTTCCACAGCCACCTTGTCGGTCTCGATCTCGACCAGCAGTTCGTCCTTGGCGACGGTGTCGCCCGACTTCTTCAGCCAGGTCCCGATCGAGCCTTCGGCGACGCTTTCGCCCATGGTCGGCACGGCGATGTCGACCGCAGCGCCGCCCGAAGCGGCCGGAGCCGCAGCGGCGGGCGCAGCAGCAGCAGCAGCCGGGGCGGAGGCGGCGGCTCCGCCGCCTTCGGTCACGGCGCCCAGCACCGTGCCGGGAACGACCGTGTCGCCTTCACCGGCGTTGATCGCCGACAGCACGCCGTCGGCGGGGGCGACGACTTCCAGCGAGACCTTGTCGGTTTCCAGCTCGACCAGGACTTCGTCCTTCTTCACGGCGTCGCCGACCTTCTTGGTCCACTTGGCGATGGAGGCTTCGGCGACGGATTCACCGAGGGCGGGGGTCAGGATATCGGCCATCTTCAGTGTGTCTTTTCGTGTCTGAACTTTGCTTGTCTTTTAGGTCAGGCGCGGCGGTCAGGCCATGGCCTCGGCGAGGAAGGTCTCGAGTTCCTTCAGGTGTCGGCTCATCAGGCCCGCAGCGGTCGAGGCCGAAGCCGGACGACCGACGTAGCGCGCGCGCTTGGCCTTCACGTCCATCTTCTCGAGCGTCAGCTCGATCCACGGATCGACGAAGGTCCAGCCGCCCATGTTCTTGGGCTCTTCCTGACACCAGACCAGATCGGCGTTGGGGAAGCGCGCCAGCTCCGCCGAGATCGACTTGATCGGCCACGGATAGAACTGTTCCAGACGCAGGATGTAGATGTCGTTGACGCCCGCCTTCTCACGCGCGTCCAGCAGGTCGTAATAGACCTTGCCCGAGCAGACGATGACCTTGCGGATGTCCTTGTCAGCCTTGAGCGTGACGCCCGCCACGTCCGGACGCAGCTGGGCGTCGTCGCGCAGCACGCGGTGGAAGGACGAACCCTCGGCCATGTCGGCCAGGGTCGAGACGGCCTTCTTGTGACGCAGCAGCGACTTGGGCGTCATCAGGATCAGCGGCTTGCGGAACGAGCGGTGCAACTGGCGACGCAGGATGTGGAAGTAGTTGGCCGGCGTCGTGCAGTTGGCGACCTGCATGTTGTTCTCGGCGCACTGCTGCAGGAAGCGCTCAAGACGCGCCGAGGAGTGCTCGGGGCCCTGGCCTTCATAGCCGTGCGGCAGAAGCATCACCAGGCCGCTCATCCGCAGCCACTTGCGCTCGCCCGACGAGATGAACTGGTCGATCACCACCTGAGCGCCGTTCACGAAGTCGCCGAACTGGCCTTCCCACAGGGTCAGGGTGTTCGGGTCGGCCAGCGAATAGCCGTACTCGAAGCCCAGCACCGCCTCTTCGGACAGAGCCGAGTCGATGACCTCGAAATGGGCCTGGCCGTCGCGCAGGTTGTTCAGCGGGAAGTAGCGCTGCTCGGTCGTCTGGTCGGTGATGCCCGAGTGACGCTGCGAGAAGGTGCCGCGCACCGAGTCCTGACCGGACAGGCGCACATTGTAGCCCTCGTCCAGCAGGCTGGCGAAGGCCAGGCTCTCGGCCGTGGCCCAGTCGATGTTCTCGCCGGCCGCCACCGTGTCGCGGCGGGCGTCGATGACGCGCTTCAGCGTCTTGTGGACGTCGACGCTGTTCGGCAGGGCCGTCAGGCGATGGCCGTAGTCACGCAGCTTGTCGGCGGCGACGGCGGTGTCGCCGCGCTGCGCGGCGTCATCGGTCTTCTCGGCGCCCAGACCCTTCCACTCGCCGTCCAGCCAGTCGGCCTTCTTGGCTTCAAAGGTCTTGCCGGCTTCGAACTCGGCATCGAGGTAGGCCTCGAAGCGGGCGATTTCGGCGTCGACTTCAGCCTGGGTGATGACGCCCTCGCCGATCAGGCGTTTGGCGTAGATCTCCAGCGTCGAGGGCTGGTTCTTGATCTTGGCGTACATCAGCGGCTGGGTGAAGGTAGGGTCGTCGCCTTCGTTGTGGCCGAAGCGGCGGTAGCAGAACATGTCCACCACCACGTCCTTGTGGAACTTCTGGCGGTATTCTGTGGCCACCTTGGCGGCGAAGACGACCGCTTCGGGATCGTCGCCGTTCACGTGGAAGATCGGCGCCTGAACCATCAGGGCCACATCCGACGGATAGGGCGACGAGCGCGAGTTGCGCGGCGCCGTGGTGAAGCCGATCTGGTTG
This sequence comes from Brevundimonas diminuta, assembly GCF_039673845.1. Classification (GTDB taxonomy): domain Bacteria; phylum Pseudomonadota; class Alphaproteobacteria; order Caulobacterales; family Caulobacteraceae; genus Brevundimonas; species Brevundimonas diminuta_E. Next base: position 4,992 of record NZ_JBDJMK010000003.1, read on the forward strand.
TTGATGACGAAGTGCAGGGTGCCGCCGGTGCGGTAGCCCTTCAGCCCCATCAGGGCGAAGCACTCGGCCACCACGCCCTGACCGGCGAAGGCGGCGTCGCCGTGGATCAGCAGCGGCGCGACCTTGGAGCGGTCCAGCACCCATTCGGTGTCCGGCTTGCCGATATTGACCTCGGCCTCACGGATGTCGAACGCCTGCTTGGCGCGCGACTTGCCCAGGACGACCGGGTTGACGATCTCAAGGTGCGAAGGGTTGGCGGTCAGCGACAGGTGAACGCTGTGGCCGTCGAACTCACGATCCGACGAGGCGCCCATGTGGTATTTGACGTCGCCCGAGCCTTCGATGTCCGAGGGGACCGAAGAGCCGCCCTGGAACTCGTGGAAGATGGCCTTGTAGGGCTTGCCCATGACGGCGGCCAACACGTTCAGGCGGCCGCGGTGCGCCATGCCCAGAACGATTTCGTCGACGCCCAGGGCGCCGCCGCGCTTGATGACCTGCTCCAGCGCCGGGACCATGGCCTCGCCGCCGTCCAGACCGAAACGCTTGGTGCCGGGGAAACGCTTGTGCAGGAAGCGTTCGAAGCCTTCGGCCTCGACCAGCTTCTTGAAGATGGCCAGCTTGCCTTCCTTGGTGAAGGCGTTCTGGGCGTATTTGTCCGGGCCTTCGATGCGCTGTTGCAGCCAGGCTTTTTCCTCCGGCTCGGCGATGTGCATGAACTGCACGCCGATGTTGCCGCAATAGGTGCGGCGCAGCAGCTCCATCACCTGACGCAGCGAGCCCGTCTCAAGGCCCAGCACGCCGTCCAGATAGATGGGGCGGTCCATGTCGGCTTCGGTGAAGCCGTAGAATTCAGGCGTCAGCTCCGGGTTCTGCACCGGCTGCTCGATGCCCAGCGGGTCGAGGGTCGCCTGCAGGTGGCCGTTCACGCGATAGGAGCGGATCAGCATCAGGGCGCGGATGGAGTCATGGGCGGCGGCGCGCACATCCACGGCGGCCGCGGCAGGCGCCGCGGCGGCCGGGCGGGCGCCGGGCTTGCCGGCGGCCTTGGGGTCGACCTTGGGCGCGGGCCAGCGGCCGTCGAACACGGCGGTTTCCTCGGTCGGCTCGGTCACGCCCGAACGACCCCAGGAGCCAGCGGCGGCCGACTGCTTCACCAGGTCGGCGTTGTCCTTCAGCTGATCGAAGAAGGCGCGCCATTCGCCCGACACCGAGCCGGGGTCAGAAGCCCATTTTTCGTGCAGGTCCTCAATGAAGGCGGCGTTCGCGCCATAGAGGAAGGAGGTCTCGGCAAAGACCTGGTTCAGCCGACCCGCATCGTCCGCCATTTTTCTCTCAATCGTCCCTTTACAACCGCCCGCGCACAGCCGCGCGGAGAGCAGCGCCGTTCATATAGGCCCAGTTTCCTTACTGGTCATGACCGAAGGGAGGCGGAGCGGGTGGAATTTGGTCGATTCCGCAAGAAAAAACGCCTCCGGACGATTCCGGAGGCGTTACAAAAGGTCACATGGCGCGAAAAACACCCCCGGAACACGGATCGATCAGACTTTAGTCTAATCCGCCGCGTCCCGAACATAGCGCCGCGCCCCTCAAAAAAAGGCGCTGAAGCAGCGAGCCGCCGCGCGGCGAGCGATAGCGCCCGCACGCGCAGCGTGCGCTGTTGAAGGGCTTTAGCCCTTCAGCACTTCCACCAGAGTGGTGCCCAGACGCGCCGGCGACGGCGAGACGCGGATGCCCGCGGCCTCCATCGCAGCGATCTTGGATTCCGCATCGCCCTTGCCGCCCGAGACGACAGCGCCGGCGTGGCCCATGGTGCGGCCCTTCGGAGCGGTACGACCGGCGATGAAGCCGGCCATCGGCTTCTTGCGGCCCTTCTTGGCTTCGTCGATCAGGAACTGGGCGGCGTCTTCTTCGGCCGCGCCGCCGATTTCACCGATCATGATGATGGACTCGGTGGCGTCGTCGGCCAGGAACATCTCCAGCACGTCGATGAACTCGGTGCCCTTGACCGGGTCGCCGCCGATGCCGACGGCCGTGGTCTGGCCCAGGCCTTCGTTCGTGGTCTGGAACACGGCTTCATAGGTCAAGGTGCCCGAACGCGAGACGATGCCCACGTTGCCCTTCTTGAAGATGTTGCCCGGCATGATGCCGATCTTGCACTCGTCCGGGGTCAGGACGCCCGGGCAGTTCGGGCCCAGCAGACGCGAGTTCGAACGGTCCAGACGCGCCTTGACGCGGACCATGTCCTGCACCGGAATGCCTTCGGTGATGCAGGTGATGAAGGGGATCTCGGCCTCGATGGCCTCGATGATGGCGTCGGCCGCGCCTGCCGGCGGGACGTAGATGACGGTGGCGTCGGCGCCGGTGCGCTCCTTGCCTTCGGCGACCGAGGCGAAGATCGGCAGGGTTTCACCGTGCGAGCCGGTCCAGGTCTGGCCGCCCTTGGTCGGGTGGACGCCGCCGACCATCTGGGTGCCGTGATAGGCCAGCGCCTGTTCGGTGTGGAAGCCGCCGGTCTTGCCGGTCAGGCCCTGAACCAGGATCTTGGTGTTCTTGTTGACGAGGATGGACATGTGTCTGTGCTCTGAATTCTGTGTGTCTGCTGGGCGGTAGCGGCGCTTACGCGACCGCCGCGACGATCTTCTGGGCGGCGTCGTCCAGGTCGTCGGCGGCCTGGATGGTCAGGCCCGACTCGTTCAGGATCTTCTTGCCCAGCTCGGCGTTCGTGCCTTCCAGACGCACGACCAGCGGCACCTTGAGGCCCACTTCCTTCACCGCAGCGACAACGCCTTCAGCGATGACGTCGCACTTCATGATGCCGCCGAAGATGTTGACGAGGATGCCCTCGACCTTCGGGTCAGCGGTGATGATCTTGAAGGCCGCCGCGACCTTGTCCTTGCCCGCGCCGCCGCCGACGTCGCAGAAGTTGGCGGGTTCCTTGCCGTACAGCTTGATGATGTCCATCGTCGCCATGGCCAGACCGGCGCCGTTCACCATGCAGCCGATGTTGCCGTCCAGGGCCACATAGGCGAGGTCCCACTTCGAGGCCTCGATTTCCTTGGCGTCTTCTTCGGTTTCATCGCGCAGGGCGCGGATGTCTTCGTGGCGGTACAGGGCGTTGCCGTCGAACGAAACCTTGGCGTCCAGAACGCGCAGATGGCCGTTCTCCATGACGATCAGCGGGTTGATCTCGAGCATGTCCATGTCCTTCTCGACGAAGGCCTTGTACAGGATCGGGAACAGCGACTTGCCGTCTTCGGCGGCGTCGCCCGTCAGCTCCAGCGCGGCGTTGATGGCGGCGATGTTCTCGGCGGTGACGCCGGCTTCCGGGTTGATGGCGATGGTGTGGATCTTGTCCGGGGTGGCGTGGGCCACTTCCTCGATGTCCATGCCGCCTTCGGTCGAGACGACGAAGGCCGTCTGACCGACCGAACGGTCGACCAGCAGCGAGCAGTACAGCTCACGGGCGATGTCGGCGCCGTCTTCGATGTACAGGCGGTTGACCTGCTTGCCGGCTTCGCCCGTCTGGGCGGTGACCAGGGTGTTGCCCAGCATTTCCTTGGCGTGGGCGACGGCTTCCTCGATCGAGAAGGCCAGACGCACGCCGCCCTTGGCGTCGGCGCCCAGTTCCTTGAACTTGCCCTTGCCGCGGCCGCCGGCGTGGATCTGCGACTTCACGACATAGAGCGGGCCAGGCAGTTGCTTGGCGGCCGCCTCGGCCTGGTCGGCCGAGGTGATGGCGACGCCGTCCGCGACCGGGGCGCCGTAGCCCTTGAGGACCTGCTTGGCCTGATACTCGTGAATGTTCATGTTGGACCCGCGCCGTTCTGAGGGAGGTTTGTGGAAACTTTGGCCGCGCTTATAGGCGTCGCGGCTTCCCCTGCGCAACCGTCTGTCGCCTTATGGCCTCATGAGGATTTTCTTATGCCGCGCAGGGCGGCCCCGACGAACGCCGTTTCAGTCGACCCAGTCCTTCTTCAGCGTGCGCGAAGCCCCGAACAACAGGGCCGACGACAGCAGATAGAAGCCCATGCCGGTATAGATGGCCCAGCGCAGGCTCTCTTCGCCGAAGGTAGGACGCAGCAGGTCGCTCATCCACCCGAAGTAGTAGATGCCGACCGCAATCCCCAGCAGGTTGTTGATCAGCAGAAACAGGGCCGAAGCCGTGGTCCGCATGGCGGGCGTGGCCAGATGCTGCACCGCCGCCGTGATCGGCCCCAGCCAGGTCAAGTTCAGCCCTGTCGGGATCAGGAAAATCACAAAGGCCAGCGCCAGCGCCGCAAAACCGTTGGGATCGGACCCGGGCATGACCGCGCCCACCACCGCGCCCGAGTTCATCGCCAGGATGAAGCAGGGCACGGAGATCAGAAACGCGATCGCGGGCGTCAGCGGATAGGCGGCCTTGGACGTCTTGCCCAGCCGGTCGGCCATCGACCCGCCCAGCCAGATGCCCGCCACCCCGCCGACCAGGACGATGGCCGAATAATACCAGGCCGTCTGCGACAGGGTCAGGCCGAAGCTGCGCATGAAGAAGCTGGGCAGCCAGGCGGCCACTCCATAGCCGCACACCGAGGATGACGCCGCCCCGAAGGCCAGCAGCCAGAAGCTGGGCTTGGGCGCCAGGGTGCGCACCACTTCCTTGAACGGCGGCGCCTTGGGCGTCTGGACCGGCGCCGCGGCGGCCGCGGCCGGTTCGATATCCAGCCCGCCGCGCTTGGGATCCTTGACCGTCAGGCGCAGCACCGGCGCCACCAGCACGCCCAGAACGCCCACGACGATGAAGGCCGTGCGCCAGCCATAGGTCGCCGCCAGCAGCCCCCCGACCAGAGTGCCCGCCGCCATGCCCAGCGGAATCCCGAAGGCATAGGCCGCCAGCGCCCGCGCCCGCTGCGACTTGGGGAAGTAGTCGGCGATCAGGGAATAGGCCGGGGCCACGCCGCCCGCCTCGCCGATGCCCACGCCCATCCGGCACAGGAACAGCGAACCGAACCCGCCCGCCAGACCGCACAACGCCGTAAAACCGGACCACAACGTCAGGGCGCCGGTCATGATCCACACCCGGCTGAACCGGTCCGCCAGCCAGGCGATCGGAATGGCCAGGGTCGAATAGAGCAGGGCGAAAGCCAGCCCGCCCAACAGGCCGAACTGGGTGTCGCTGAGATTGAACTCGGCCTTCAGCGGCGCCGCCAGGATGCCGATGATCTGCCGATCCAGAAAGTTCAGCATATAGATGAGGATCAGTATCCCCAGCACATAGTAGCGATAACCCGGCGATGCGTCGCGCGCATCGACCGCTCCCGCTTCGACCTTGGCGGCCCCGTTCTGGCTCATGGACGTTCCCCGACGATGTCTCAGACGGCGACGGTAACGGTCCCGCCGCCCCGCGCCACAAAAAAGAAAGGCGGCGGCTCATCCGAACCGCCGCCAGTGCGCTGCGTTCAGGCGCGCAGCATCAATATTTGGCCGAAACCTTGATCATCCAGGTCCGCGGCGCGCCGTAGTAGGCGGTGCGGATGTTGCCGATCGAGGAGAACTCCTGAGCGTCGGTCTTGTAGACCTCGTCCGACAGGTTCTGACCGTAGAGGCCGACCGTGTAGCGATCCGACGCATCCGACCAGACGACGCGGGCGTCGTACAGCCAGTAGTCGTCCTGATACATGCCGGGGATTTCGGTGGCCGTGTTCTCGTAGGTGTTGTCGACCGCCAGAGCCATCTTGGAACGGAACTTGGCCGCGCCGCCGACCGTCACGGAAGAGCCGCCCGACAGGAACCATTCGTACTGGCCGCCGAACCGCAGCGTCCACTTGGGCGAGAAGGCCGGGTCCTGGAAGGCGCGGCTGCCGCCGAAGTTGGTGAAGCGGTCGTCCTTGAACTCCTTGTAGTCGGCGTCGAGGAAGCCGACCTGGGCGTCCAGCGTCAGGCCGCGGATTGGAACCAGCACGCCTTCCAGCTCAAAGCCGAAGATGTCCAGTTGACCGGCGTTCAGCACCGACAGGACGGGCGCAGGCAGGCCCGTGACCGGATCGGTGTCCAGTCCGGCGACGCGGGCCTGGAAATCCTCATACTTGGTCAGGAAGGCCGCCAGGTTCAAACGCGCGCGACGATCCCAGAACGAGGTCTTGGCGCCGACCTCGAAAGAGTCGGCCGTTTCCGGCTGATACTCGGTCGCTTCCGTCGGGGAGTTGGCGCGGCCATTGAAACCGCCCGACTTGAAGCCCTGCGAATAGCGCGCATAGACCATGGCGTCGTCCGACAGCTGATAGTCCGCCGACAGCATGATCGAGGTGTCGTCGTACTTACCCACGTCCGGCGCGAACACATAGGTCGCATTATATGCCGGAAGCAGGCTGTAGAAGGTCGACGTCGTGCGCCAGTAGTCCTTCTCTTCCTCGGTGTAGCGGATGCCCGCCGACAGCCGCAGCTTCTCGGTCACATCATAGCTGAGGTTGCCGTAGATCGCCTTGGAGGTCGTCTCCAGCGTATCGTCGATAGTGCGCAGGAAGCCCGAGTTGCCGAACGCCGGGCCAAGCAGGGCGTCGTTGTAGCTCTCCTGATGAGAGTCCACGTCTTCCTTGAGGTAGTAGAGACCCGCCACCGCGTTCAGGCGGTCGCCGGTATAGGTCAGTTGCAGCTCCTGGCTGAACTGGTTCTGATCCACGGCCACCAGGGCGTCGGCGATTTCCAGCTCAGTCGCATCGAAGTCGATGTAGTCGTCGGTGGTCATCGCGCGATAGGCGGTGATCGACTTCAGCGACAGGGCGTCAGAGATATCCCAGGTCGCGCGTAGCGCCGTGCCCCAGCTTTCCAGCCGCGTCTCATTCGGCAGACCCGGCGTCGTACGGGTCTTGAAATCATATTCTGGAACCGGATTCGGCACAGGACGCAGAACCGTGCTCTTCAGCAGATCCGTCAGATCATTCTGGGCCTGACCGACGGTCATGCCCGCGTCGTCCTTGGCGTAGTCGGCGTTCAGGTCAATGCGGAAGTTCGACGCCGGGTCCCAGGACAGGCTGGCGCGCACGGCGGTCGAGTTCTTGTCGTTGTATTCGGCGCCGGTGGCCGGATCGGTGACATAGCCGCCGCGTTCCGAATGCAGGGCCGACAGGCCCAGGGCCAGGGTGTCGGTCACAGGGCCCGAGACAGAGCCCTGAACCTCGACCAGATCATAGTCGCCATAGGCGGCCGAAGCGCGAGCGCGGAATTCCTGATCCGGGCGGCGCGACACCAGCTTCATGGCGCCGCCGATGGTGTTCTTGCCGTACAGGGTGCCCTGCGGGCCGCGCAGAATCTCGACGCGCTCCAGATCCAGCAGATCGAACTGGGTGCCGCGGATGCGCGAATAATAGACGTCGTCGACATAGACGCCCACAGCCGGGTCGAAGGTCTGCAGGGCGTCCGGCTGGCCGACGCCGCGGATGTAGATGTTGGTCGAGTTCGACGAGCCGCGACCCTGCACAAGGTTCAGGTTCGGCACCGCGCCTTGCAGGTCCGTCACCTGCTGGGCGCCCGTGCGCTCCAGCGTCTCGCCGCTGAAGGCCGTCAGGGCCAGAGGCGTCTTCTGCGCCGACTCTTCGGTGCGGCGCGCGGTGACGATGATGTCTTCGACCTGGGCGGCGGCTTCCTGCGCCTGTGCGGCCGAGGTCATTGCGCCAAAGGCGGCGCCCGCCAGCAGGGCGGTCTTCACGAGTCTGTTCATGTGCATCCCAATCTTGTTTCCGGCCCGATCGACGCTTTTTATTCAGCGTTCAATGATTTTCAGCATAGGTGACGGGCTTTCGCCGACCTGTCAAACGGCGACGCTGCATTTACGTCACGCAATCGCCGCCCTGTGGCGCCGTTGCACTGAGCCCCCAAGCGCGACTAGCTTCCGCCCATGACGAAGAGCGACCTGCCGCCGCCCCAGATTCCGCCGCTTCCCGCCACGCCCGCGCGGCGCGGTCGGCCCAAGAAGTCCAAGGCCACGGCCGTGGGCGAGACGCGCGACGCCATCCTGAACGCGGCCGAAGACCTGTTTTCGAAGCACGGCTTCTATGGCGTCACCATCCGCGAGGTGGCGCGCGAGGCGGGCGTGGATACCGCCCTGGTCCACTATTATTTCGGGGCCAAGAAGGAACTGTTCGATTCCGTCTTCAACCGCCGCGCCGAGGTCTGGAACAGCGAGCGCGTCGCCGCCATCGACCGCTACGCCGAGGCGGCGGGCGCGGACATGACGCTGGAGGGGCTGTTCGAAGCCTTCCTGCGCCCCCCGTTCCAGTGGTCGCTGAAGGGCGGGCCGGGGTGGAAGCACTATGCCGCCCTGGTGGCCCAGACCAACGCCCAGCCCGCCTTCGGCGGCGAGACCATGGCCCGCTATTTCGACCCGGCGATCCGGCGCCTGCTGGAACTGGTCAAGCGCATCATGCCCGAGGCGCAGGACGAGCAGCTCTATTGGGCCTGGCACAATCTGTCCGGCGCCCTGACGCTGACGCTGGGCGAGACGGGGCGGCTGGACAGGCTGTCCGACGGCCTGTGCCGGTCCGGCGATCTGGACAGCGCCTGCGACTATATGGTGCGCTTCGCCGCCGCCGGATTCCGCGCCGTCTGCGGCCCCGAACGGGCCTGATGGGCGCGGCCGCCGTCTTTTCGGGGCCAGCAGGGCGCGACCTGTTGCGCGGTCTGGCCGTGGCGCTGGCGGCGGGGGTGTTCCTGGCGCTGGGCGGCGCCTTCGGCTCGGGCGGGGCCTCGCTGATCCAGCGTCTCGGCTACTGGATTCCCCTGCTGGTCATCGGCGGGCTGTGGGGCCACGCCTGCAGCCTGCTGATCGAGCGGTTCGTTGATGTGGACGCCCGGCCGTGGATGGGCGCGGCGGTGCTGACGCTGGTCATCACCGGGCCGCTGACGCTGGTCGTATGGGCGCTAACCGGGTGGATGTTCGAAGGTCGGCTGAGGCCCGTCGCCGATCTGATCCGTTTCCTGCCGCCGGTGGCCCTGATCACCGCCGCGCTCAGCGTGCTGAACGTGTTTCTGGGCCGCAAACAGCCGGTCGAGACCCACGCCGCCGTCCCCGGCGCCGCGCCTGCCCGCTTTCTGGAGCGCCTGCCGCCGAAGCTGCGCGGCGCGCGCCTGATCGCCGTTCAGGCCGAGGACCACTATCTGCGCCTGCACACCGCGCAGGGGTCGGACCTGATCCTGATGCGGCTGTCCGACGCCCTTGCCGAACTGGAAGGGCTGGAAGGCGCCCAGACGCACCGCAGTTGGTGGGTGGCCCGGGACGCCGTCGTCTCGGTGGCGCGCGGCGACGGGCGCGCGACCCTGACGCTGGATCAGGGACTGACCGCCCCGGTCAGCCGCCGCTACGCCCGCGCCCTGCGCGACGCGGGCTGGTGGTGAGACCCTACAGCCAGCGCTTCTTGCGGAAGACGAAATAGGGCAGGGCGGCCGACAGGATCATCGCCACGATCGCCGCCGGATAACCGAAGCGCCACTGAAGCTCAGGCATGATCTCGAAGTTCATGCCGTAGATGGAGGCGATCAGCGTCGGCGGCAGCAGGGCCACGGCCGCAACCGAGAAGATCTTGATGATCTGGTTCTGCTCCAGATTGATCAGGCCCAGCGTCGCATCCATCAGGAAGGTAACCTTCGAGGTCATGGAGACGCTGAGTTCGCTCAGCGCCGCCGCGTCGCGCTGCAGCAGGCGCACGGTCTGGCGGGCCTCGCGCTCGGCCTTGCCCCCGGCCCGCGCGCCCGACAGGGCCGCATGATAGGCCAGCAGCCGCTGCAGGCTGGCCAGGCTTTCACGGATCAGGGCCAGAAAGTCGCCCGCCCGGCCGATGTCGCGGATCAGCGCCTGAAGGTTGTGGCTTTCGACGGCATTGGGATCGCGCTTGCGGAAGATCAGGCGGGAGATGGCGTCCAGCTCCAGCCCCTTCATCTCCAGCGCGTCGGCGTATCGGTCGATGACAGCCTCGATCAGCCCCATCATGATGGTTTCGCCGGTGGCCAGCTTCTCGCCCGGCTTGTTGGTGGCGCGGGCGATGAAGAACTGGAACGAGCGCGGCTGGCCGTAACGCACCGTCACCAGACGCCCGCCCTTGAGGATGAAGGTCACCGGCGTCTTGACCGGATCGTGCGTTTCCAGGTCCGTCGCCACGGCAGCGATCATGAAGACGCCGCCGTCTTCGGAATAGAGGCGGGCCGACGGCTCGACGTCGTCCATCTCGTCCCGGCTGGGGATGTCGATGCCGGTCAGGGCTTCAAGCGCGGCGACCTCGTCGGCGCTGGGCGAGACCAGGTCGATCCAGCAGGCCGGGCCCTGATCCACGGCCGTGTCCAGCCGCACCAGCCGATCGGCGCGCCAGTCATAGGCGTTCAGCATGGTTGCTTCCTTTCGCGAGAACGCCCGCGCGGAAGCCGGGGGTCCTCAGTGCGTCGAAGAAGGTGAAGACGGACTTCGATCTTCGGGGTTCATCTGAAGGGTTCCAAAAAGACGCCGCCCCAAGGACGCGCATCCGGACGGCGATGGGGTCTTGAACCGTTCGGTCGCGCGGGTCAACCGCACGCCCGCCGGCCCGGACGCCGGACATGAAATGTGCGGCGCTCACGCCCAGTTCCCGTGAAAAGACGCCGGCAAGGCCACATCGGCGCGCCATGTGGCGACCGGGCCGTCCTCGATATGCAGCAGGTCCAGAACGTGCAGTTCGCTGACCCCCGCCCTCAGGTTGATCGTCGGGCCGATCAGCCAGCCGTCCGCCTCATGCGCGCCGCCGGATCGGGGGACATAGACCATCTCATCGGCCACATGGCCCGGCCCGAAATCGAAGGATCGCGTGCGGCCGCTCGACCAGTCGGTGACCGCGACCGCCGAGGCCAGCGGCCGGTCGACGCGCTCGCCCGTCGTGTGCAGGCTGAAGCGGCGCGTGCGCCCTGCGCGACGCGGATCGCTGCGTGGAAACTCGGCCGTCACGCCGGTGCGCTCCAACCGCCCACGCCCGTCCGGCGACAGGACGACCATGGCCAGTTCGGCAGGCTGATGGTTCATCGGCAGGCCGCTCAGGATCTGTCCCGCGCCGCGCGCGGCGAACGTCATGTCCTTGTGGGCGCACAGGTCGAAGCGGATCGCGCCGCCCGCCTCTTCCCAGGCGTCGCCGACATGGAAAAAGCCGAAGGGCGGCAGCTCATAAAGGCGGCGCTGCGTCAGGTCGGCCTTGTCGACCACCAGCACCTGCGTCCCCGCCTCGGGCGTCCAGTCAAAGCCCGCCGCCAGCGGCGCGATCTGGCGGGCGTGCACCCACGGCTGCAGCACGATGACCAGATGCCGGGCCGTGGCGCTGAAGTCGTGAATATAGCTGGCGCGCGGCAGGGCGATGACCTCGGCGTCCTCCAACCCTCCATCGGCCGCCAGACGCCAGACCATGGCCTGTCGGCCGTTCACGCCCAGATTCCAGATGCGGCCGTCCGGCTCGATGCGCGGATGGGCCAGAAAGGGCATGGCCTTCAGGTCCGGCCGCAGGGTGACGAAGCCCTGCGTCTCCAGCGTCTCGGGGTCCATGGCCAGAGGCGAGCCCGCCTCCCACAGCGCCCACAGCCTGCCGCCGACCTTGTGGATCGAGGTGTTGGCCGGACTCGCGTCATCGGCCGATCCAATCCGGGCGCGCGGGTCCGCCGCCGTGCCGAAGCCGGGCGTCAGCATGGCCCCGGCCTCGCTCTCCTGACGCCGCTTGGGCGTATCGGCGAAGCGGGCGGCGAGACTGGCCTGACCGTCCGCGATCCGCCACCGCCGGATCAGGCCGTCGCCGTCGAACCAGTGCCCGGCCGAACCGCCGGGGCGCCGGAACTTGGCCGGGCCGTTGCGATAAAGGCTGCCCGACAGCCCCTCCGGCGTCCGTCCGTGAACCAGACGCAGGGCGCGCGGCGCGATATCGCCCTCGACGTCCTCGGTCGCCAACGACCAGTCCGCAGCGGCGGCTATGGCCTGCGCCGCGCGGGTCTTGTCAGGCGTCAGCACGCGGCTGGCGGCCAGGACAGCGGAAGGGGCGGCGGAAAAAGCGGCGGCGCCCATGCACAGGTTGCGGCGGGTCGGGGTCATGACGTCGGCTCCGAGCGGCGGGTTCAGCGGATGCGGATGGTCTGGGCCGTCTCGCCCGAAACCTCGAAGCGGGCGCGGTCCCATCCGGCCGGACCCATGTTGCCGACGGCGTTGTTGGAGAAGGCGTAGGGTTCGGCGGGCATGCCGAACGGGTTCATGTCCATCTTCCCGTTGCCGTTGACGTCGTGAACCGCCTTCATGCCGTAGGCCCCGGCAGGAAGCCCCTCGAACACGGCGTCGCGCGCGCCCGCCGCCACATCGACCCGAGCCGCACGGACCGGCGCCCCGGACGCATAGGCCGCCTCGCTGTCATACAGGGCCACCAGCACCGCCCCGGTGTCGGCGCCCGTCTCGAAGGTGAAGGTCAGGCGGTTGCCGGCGACCTGTGCAGAAACAGGCGAAGCCAGCGCCAGCACGGCGGCGGCAACAAGAAAACGGATCATGGCGTAGTCCTTTCGGGGACGGGAAAAAGCGGTGCGCCGCCGTCATCGCCGCGGCGCCCGGCGCCCGCCAGCAGCCTTGCGCGCCCGACCGTCGCGCCTTCGCCAACGACCACGACATGCCGTTCACGAAGCGCCGACGAACAGCTGTCGCCATCGCGGTCGTCTGTCCTTGCGTCTGCCGCCCGGCTTGCCCCCCGCCTTCAGGAGCCCTAAGTCGCAGGACCATGACCCAGACGTCCGCGACCGCCGCCCCGCTGATCTGCCCCTCCATCCTGGCCAGCGACTTCTCAAAACTGGGCGAGGAGATCCGCGCGCTGGAGACAGCCGGCGCCGACTGGATCCACGTCGATGTCATGGACGGCCATTTTGTGCCCAACCTGACCATCGGCCCGGACGTGGTGAAGGCCCTGCGCCCGCACACGACCCTGCCGTTCGACGTGCACCTGATGGTCGCCCCGGTCGATAACTGGCTGGAGGCCTATCGCGCGGCGGGCGCCGACATCATGAGCGTCCATCCCGAAAGCGGCCCCCACGTCCACCGCACCCTGGGCCAGATCCGCCAGCTGGACGCCAAGGCGGGCCTCGTCTTCAACCCGGCCACCCCGCTGAGCGTGCTGGAAGAGACCGTCGAACTGGTCGATCTGGTGCTGATCATGTCGGTGAATCCCGGCTTCGGCGGTCAGAAATTCATCGAGACCTCGCTGAGGAAGATCGAGCGCGCCCGCGCCATCCTCGACCGCGCCGGATCGAAGGCGCACCTTCAGGTCGACGGCGGCGTGGTCGCCGCCAACGCCGGGGCCTGCGTCGCCGCCGGGGCCGATGCGCTGGTCGCCGGCTCCTTCGTCTTCAAGGGCGGGCCGGACGCCTATGCCGCCAACATTCAGGCCCTGAAGGCCGCCGCCGCGTGAGCCCCCTCGGCCCCTTCGCCCCACGCGACAGCGACGTCCCCCTGGCCGAGGGGCACATCCCCGGCCTGAAGGGCGCCCCGATGCGGACCCCCGTGCGCAGCGCCTCCGGCGCCCGGCCCGACCCGCGCCTGTGGGCCTCGGTCGCCAAGGGGCTGGGCGCGCGCCAGCTGTGGGTCGAGCTGTACGGCCTGCCCGGCTATGGCCTGACGCTGGGCGGCCCGACCGCCGAGGGTTTCGCCGTCAGCCCGCGCGATTTCCGCCCCCTGCCCGAAGAGGCGCCCCGTCCCCTGCTGTCGGGCAAGCTGACGCTGGCGGGCCTGAGCCTTGACGCCGGAAACCCGGTGGAGCTGTGGAACAGCCCCACGCCCAGCCGCGCCTTCGCCGTCGAACTGCACAGCTTCAACTGGCTGCCCGCCATGATGGCCCAGGGCGATCGCGGCGCGCGCGAAGTCCTGGCCATGACGCTGGCGTGGAACGAGGTCTTCAGCCGTTGGTCGCCCTTCTCGTGGGACCCGGACATTCTGGCCCGCCGCGTCTATCATCTGGCCTGCGCCGGACGGCGTCTGGCGGGCGTGGCGACCGAGGTCGAACGCCTTCAGCTGACCGACATTCTGGCCCATCAGGCGCGCCAGCTGCTGCGTCCGCCCGGCGGGATCATGGGCCGGGCCGAGCGCCTGACCGCCGCCGCCGTCGCCGGATGCGCCCTGACCGGCAAGACCGGCGCCGCCATCCGCAACAGGGCGCTGAAACGCCTGCCCGCCGCCCTGACCGCCACAGTCGCGCCGGACGGCGGCCACGCCTCGCGTGCGCCGGAAATGGGGCTGGAGCTGCTGCTCGACCTGCTGACGCTGGACGACGCCCTGGCCCAGCTGTCCGAGGTGACGCCCGAAGCGATCGCCGAGGCCATATCGCGCCTGACGCTGGCGCTTCGCGTCCAGACCCTGCCCGACCGGCGGCTGGCCGTGCTTCAGGGCGGCGGCCCCTCGACGCCCGAACGCATCGCCGCCGCGCGCGCCCATGACGACGCGCCCGCCGCCCCGCCCAGCGGCGCTGTCGGCGGCCTGCTGCGCGTCTCCAGCCCGCTTCTGACCGTCATGGTCGATGTCGAGGCCCCGGCCCGCAACGCCTGGTCCGCCGCCGCCTGCGGCCAGCCCGCCGCGCTGGAAGTCGTCTGCGGCCGCGACCGCCTGTTCACCTCGGCCGGATGGACGCCGCGCGCCCTGGACCGTCAGGCCCTGCGCCTGACGCCGGGCGCCTCGACCCTGACGCTGGGCGAACAGCCTCTGGCCGAGCCTCTGGCCGGCTGGAAGGGCGAACTTCTGGGCCCGCGCCTCGTCGGCCCCGCCATCGGCGTCACCCGCCAGCATCAGGAAGGCGAAGGCGCCGTCTGGCTGGAGGTCGAGCACGACGGCTGGATGCCGCTGTACGGCCTGATGCACCAGCGCCGCCTCTACATCGACCAGAGGCTGGACGAACTGCGCGCCGAAGAGCGGCTGCACCCGCCCGAGGGCCGCCCCGAGGCCGCCCGCGCCATCGCCGCCCCCTACGCCCTGCGTTTCCAGCTGGAGCCGGGGGTGCAGGCGTCGCTGGCCCGCGACCGCCGCTCCATCCTGCTGCGCGGCCCGTCCGGTCGCGGCTGGTGGTTCCGCAGCGACGGCCCTGACGTGGCCATCGAACCGGCTGTCCATATCGACGAAGGCCTGACCCGCCGTTCCTTGCAGATCGTCGTGCGCGGTTCCGCCCGCACCGACGCCGAAACCAAGGTCCGCTGGAAGCTGAGCCCCGCAGGCGCGAGCGGCGATCCGGACTAGGCGTTGTCGAGGCGTTTCAGAAATGCCTCGACGCCTCCCTCTCCCCCTCCGTCATCCTCGGGCTTGACCCGAGGATCAGGCGCCAATCCAAACAGGCTGGGATAGAGGTCTTGCCACTGCGGGTTGGTCTTCTCGACCAGCTCCAGCTTCCACGTGCGGTTCCAGCGCTTCAGCGCCTTCTCTCGCCGGATCGCCTCAGTGACGAAGCCGTGCGCTTCATACCAGACCAGCGTCTTGCAGCCGTAACGCTGGGCAAAGCCTTCGATGTCATCCTCCCGATGCTGACGAATACGCTCATAGAGGTTCGACGTCATACCGACGTATAGGACGCCGAGCGGGCGGCTGGCCAAAATATAGGTCGCGATGAAGGGGCGGCGCTCGTTCATGGAAGGTCGAGTGGCGGACAACTCGATCCTCGGGTCAAGCCCGAGGATGACGGCGTGTTTGGGTCGAAGGGCTGACGCCGCGTCCCGTTGGTGCTAGAGGCCCCGCCATCTCCCCGCCCCAGCTGTAACGGACGCCGCCCATGCCCGCCGCTCCCGACTTTCCGCCCGCACCCGACGCGATCAAACCCGTCCGCGCCCTGATCTCTCTTTCGGACAAGGCGGGGCTGGAAGACGCCGCGCGCACTCTGGCGGGGCTGGGCGTCGAACTGGTCTCGACCGGCGGCACCAAGGCGGCGATCGCGGGCTTTGGCCTGCCGGTCAAAGACGTGGCCGATCTGACTGGCTTCCCGGAAATGATGGACGGCCGGGTCAAGACCCTGCACCCCGTCGTCCACGGCGGCCTGCTGGGCGTGCGCAACGCCCCGGCCCACGCCGCCGCCATGACCGAGCACAACATCGGCGCCATCGATATTGTCTGGATCGACCTCTATCCGTTCGAGAAGACTGTTGAGTCCGGCGGCGGCTTTGAAGCAGCCATCGAGAACATCGACATCGGCGGCCCGGCCATGATCCGCTCGGGCAGCAAGAACCACGGCCACGTCGCCGTCGCCGTGGACGCGGAAAGCATCAGCCTGATCGTCGAGGCGCTGAAGGCCGACGGAACGACCTCGCTGGACCTGCGCAAGCAGCTGGCCGCCCGCGCCTTCGCCCGCACCGCCGCCTATGACGCCGCCGTGTCCGGCTGGTTCGCCGGTCAGCTGGAAGACGCCGCCCCGGCCCGCAAGTCGATCGCCGGTTCTCTGGCCCAGACCCTGCGCTATGGCGAGAACCCGCACCAGACCGGCGCCTTCTATCGCACCGGCGAGCGCCGTCCGGGCGTGGCCTATGCGACGCAGGTGCAGGGCAAGGAACTAGGTTACAACAACATCGCCGACGCCGACGCCGCCTATGAACTGGTGGCCGAGTTCGAGGCCCCGGCCTGCGTCATCGTCAAGCACGCCAATCCCTGCGGCGTGGCCGTCGGCAAGGATCTGTCGGAAGCCTACGCCCGCGCGCTGGAATGCGACGCCGTGTCGGCCTTCGGCGGCGTGATCGCCGTCAACCGTCCGCTGAACGGTGAAGACGCATGCGCCATCACCGGCATCTTCACTGAAGTCGTCATCGCGCCGGGCGCTGACGACGAAGCCAAGGCCGTCTTCGCCGCCAAGAAGAACCTGCGCCTGCTGATCACTGACGGCCTGCCCGACCCGCACGGCGCGGGCGAGGTCTTCCGCTCGGTCGCGGGCGGCTTCCTGGTGCAGTCGCGCGACCGCTCGCTGATCAAGCCCTCGGACCTGAAGATCGTCACCAAGCGCCAGCCGACGCCGACCGAGATCCAGGACATGCTGTTCGCCTTCACCGTGGCCAAGCACGTCAAGTCCAACGCCATCGTCTATGCCAAGGACGGCCAGACGGCGGGCATCGGCGCCGGTCAGATGAACCGCCGCGACAGCGCCCGCATCGCCGCCATCCGCGCCAAGGAAGCGGGCGAAGCCAAGGGTCTGACACAATCGCTGGCCGAAGGTTCAGCCTGTGCGTCCGAAGCCTTCTTCCCCTTCGCCGACGGCCTGCTGGAAGCCGTCGCCGCTGGGGCCACGGCGGTGATCCAGCCGGGCGGCTCGATCCGTGACGATGAGGTCATCGCCGCCGCCGACGAACGCGGCATCGCCATGGCCTTCACCGGCGTGCGCGTCTTCCGGCACTGATAGAGCACTAACGCGAGCCGCGCGGCGGCTCGCTGCTTGAGCACAGAAAGGGCGCTGCCGGTCATCGGCAGCGCCTTTTTTCATGGCCGATTCTAGCGCCGCACATTCACCACCGCTCATCCCGGCGGACGCCGGGACCCAGTGCTTTGGCCTCAGACGCCACGCCCATGATCAGTCCTTATGACGGGCGCTCTTACTGGGTCCCGGCGGACGCCGGGATGGGCGGGAGATGGAACGTCAGTCCTCGATCACCTCGTGGGTCGCGGCGCGGCCCAGGCGCCAGTAGCCGGCGACCTTCATCCATTTCTGGTTGAACGAACGGGCGGCCAGCAGAGCCGCGCGCATCGAGCGGGCGACCGAGGCTTCGCAGGCGACCCAGACATAGGCGTCCGCCGGGTCGATCCGTTTGGCTGCTGCGACCGCCGCTTCCGTCAGCGCCTCGGGACGGCCGCGCGGGCCGCCGTTGCGATGGACCCAGATGATCTCGACGTCGGCGGGGCTGGGCATGTCCAGTTCGCCCACGGCGTCGTTCACCTCGATACAGGCGATGGCGCGGGCGTTTGCAGGCAGTTCCTCCAGACGGCGGGCGATGGCGGGGATGGCCGCCTCGTCGCCGATCAACAGGTGTTCGGAGAAGCTGGTCGGCACCAGAAGGGAGCCGCGCGGCCCCCCCAGGCCCAGTTCGTCGCCGGGGCGGGCGTCCTCGGCCCACGCCGTCGCCGGACCGCCGTGGCCGACCGCGAAGTCGATGGTCAGCCGACGGTTGGCCACGTCGAAAACGCGCGGGGTGTAGTCACGCGCGACCGGCCGCGGCTCGGGGAAGACCGGCCCGTCCGGCCCCATATCGGGCAGGACCACCGGCTTGCCGCGCGGCACGGGAAAGATCTTCACATGGTCGTCGAAGCCGGGGCTGAAGAAGCCCTCCAGCTCATCGCCGGTCAGCACGATCCGCTTCAGGACCGGCGTCAGGTCTTCGACGCTTTCGACGCGGGCGCGGCGAAATTTCAGTTCGTGCCGCACGCGGCGCGGTTGTCGCAAAAGGGCTGGGCTCATGCCTGTCTCACCTTTTCGGCTGCTGCTTCGATCAGATCGGCGATGGCCTCGACCTGGGCCTCGCTGAGCGGCGGCTCCTGGGTCAGGCGGTCGTGGGTCGCCGTGCGGAAGGCCTCTATGGCCTTGGCGACGCGGGCCGGGCGGTCGGCGCGGCCGCGCAGGGCCTTCATCTTGCGCTCGGCGTGGGTCAGGGCCTCAGCGTTCTCGACCAGCAGGCGACGGCCTTCCTCGGTGATGGCGTAGCGCTTCTTGCCGCCGTCGGCGACGGCGCTGAGGGCGCCCATGTCCTCCAGTAGCGTCAGGCTGGGGTAGATGACGCCGGGGCTGGGCGTATAGGCGCCGCCCATGCGCGCCTCGATGGCCTTGATCAATTCATAACCGTGGGCGGGCTTGTCCGCGATCAGCGACAGCAGCACCCAGCGCAGGGCGCCGTGTTCAAACATCCGGCCGCCGCCGCGACGGCCGTGGCCCTCGCCGCGCATCCGGCCCTCGCCCATGCGGCGGCCTTCATGGCGCATCGAGCGGCCCTGCTCGCCGTGGCCGAAGCCGAAAACGCGCCCAAATCCGTGGCCCGAACCGTGGCCACGCTTTCCGATCCCCTTGGATCCTCTCATGTCATGTCTCTCTTCGATATATCTAACTCGCAAACAGATATATCGATATGACGAAGGCGCAAGGCCCTTTTCCAGAAAAAGTCGGCGGCGTAGGCTGCAGGCATGGACACCATCGCCGCCCGCTGGGCCCGGTTGCAGCCTCACGTGCAGGTCGTCGGTCCCGACGACGACCGGCCGCGCCCGACCGTGCTGCTGTTCCACGGCTGCGGCGGTCTGCGCAGCCATCTGCCCCGATACGCCGAAGCGGCGAAGGCCGCCGGATGGCGCGCCGCCATCGTCGATTCCTATGGCCCGCGCGGCTGGGGCCGGGCCCTGACGCTGACCACCGTCTGCACCGGGCTGATGTTCCGGGGATATGAGCGGGCGGGCGATGTTCTGGCGGCCATCCACGGCCTGTCGCAGCGCCCGGACGTCGACGCCTCGCAACTGGCGCTGGCGGGGTGGAGCCACGGCGGATGGGCCATCATGGAGATGATGAGCGAGACGCCCGCCCCCCGTCGCATGGGGGTGGCGGACCCGGACGCCGTCGACCTGTCTGGGGTGAAGTCCGTCTTTCTGGCCTATGCCTATATCGGCCCGTGGGCCTTCAACCGGATGAAGCCCTGGCGGCATCATCCGCGCGTCTTCGCCCTGACGGCCGGGCGCGATCACCTGACCACTGTCCGCAACGCCGAACGGGTCAACGCCATGATCCGCGACGGCGGCTCTGAGGTCGAAAGCTGGATCGCCGACGGCACCCACGCCTTTGACGAACCGACCAACAACGGCCCGATGCGCCATGACCCGGACCTGACGGCGCAGGCGCTGAACCGCTTCGGCGCCTTCCTGAAAGGCGCCGCCGCCCCCGACTGAAATTAATCCTGCAGGAACGCCTTGACGCGCGACCCATCACGTAACAATTAAAGTTACATGAAAAGGGACTCCCGCCTCTCCAACATCCTGCACGCCCTGCTGCACATGGCCGAGCACGAGCAACGCTGCGGCCAGCCGATGACCTCGGACATGCTGGCGATCTGTCTGTCGACCAATCCCGTCGTGGTCCGCCGCACCATGGCGGGTCTGCGCGAGCAGGGGCTGGTCGTGTCCGAAAAGGGCCACGGAGGCGGCTGGCGGCTGGCGCGTTCGCTGGACGCCGTCACCCTGGGCCAGGTCCACGCCGCCCTGGGCGAGCCCGTCCTGCTGCCCGAAACGCCCCCAGTCGAGGCAGAAGGCTGTCTGATCGAGGCCGCCGTCAACGAGGCCCTGTCCGACACCTACGCCGCCGCCCGCGCCCTGCTGGCCGCGCGACTGGACGCCATCACCCTGGCTGATCTGGCGGCGGATTTCTCGCGCCGGTTGGCCGCACGCCCCAAGGAAGACTTGCTCCATGCCCATGCGCGAAAATCCGATGCCTCATGACGCCGTCATCATCGGCGGCTCTTACGCCGGTCTGTCCGCCGCCCTGCAATTGGTGCGGGCGCGCCGCCGCGTTCTGGTCATCGACGACAGCCGCCCCCGGAACCGCTTCGCCGTCCGCTCGCACGGCGTGTTGAGCAACGACGGCCGTCCGGGGTCTGAGATCGCCGCCGCCGCCCGCGCCCAGGTCGCGGCCTATCCCACCGCCGCCTTCCGTATGGCCGAGGCGGTGGACGTGACACGGATCGACGACGGCTTCTCAGTCGCCTTCGCCGACGGAAGCCGCACCACGGGCCGACGCCTGATCCTGGCGCACGGCGTCGAGGACGTCCTGCCCGAACTGCCCGGCGTGAAGGAGCGCTGGGGCCGCACCGCCCTGCACTGCCCTTGGTGCCACGGCTATGAAGTCGGCGGCGGTCCGATCGGCGTCCTGGGGCGCGGCGACCATGCGGTCCACTACGCCGTCACCGTCGCCGAATGGGGTCAGGCCGTCCTGTTCATCGACCCGGCGCGCCTGAGCCCGGACGACGCCCGTCTTCTGGCCAAACGCGGCGTGACCATCGAGCCGACGCCGCTGGAACGGCTGGAGGGCGAGGCGCCGACCCTGACCGGAGCGCGGCTGGCCGACGGCCGCTTCATCCCGCTGAAGGCCATCTTCGTCGGCGCCCATGTGCGGCAGTCCGGCCGCTTCGCCGAGAACCTGGGCTGCGAGATGACCGACACCCCCATGGGCCGCATCATCAAGGTCGACGCCCAGCAACAGACCAGCCAGCCGGGCGTCTTCGCCGCCGGCGATCTGGCCCGCCCGGCGGGCAACATCACCCTGGCCACGACGGACGGCATGACCGCCGCCCACGCCGCCTTCCGCTCCCTGATCGAAGAGGAGACGGCCTGATGCCGACCTAGCGCGGCTCGATCTTCACTTCGGCGCGGATCGAATTGGCGATGTAGCAACTGTCGTGGGCGCGATGGTGCAGATCGGCGATGGCCGCAGCACCGGGCTGTTTCTCGCCGGACCAGATGATGGTCGGGCGCAGCACGATTTCAGTGATGGAGACCTTGCCGCGCTCATCCTTGCCCAGAACGCCCTGCGCCTCATCGCGATAGGAATCGACGATGAATCCGTCCTTGCGGGCATAGGCCAGAAAGAACAGCATGTGACAGCTGGACAGGGCGGCGACCAGAGCCTCTTCCGGGTCCACCGCGGCTTCTTCAGACAAGGGCGGGGGGATCATCGCCGACGGCGCCGAAGACCCACGCACCACCGCGCCGCCGTCGAAACGCCAGTCATGGCCCCGACTGTACTTGTTGTCGCTGAAAGGCTGATCGCCCCGGCTCCATTCAACAACGGCGACGTGCTGGCTCATGACAGGCTCCAAAAATGAGGACCAGGATGAACACCTAATAGCCCCTCGTCATGGAACAAGCCTCAACACTCCGGCCAAATGCATTGGCGTCAGTACAAATTGTCCGACCAATGAAAAAGGCCGGCGGATCGCTCCGCCGGCCTTCATTCTTGTCGGTCTATCGCGCTTTTGCGCTGCTTGAGACCCTACTTCGCTTCGCCGCGCGCCAGATTGCGCAGGACGTAAGGCATGACGCCGCCGGCCTTGAAGTAGTCCAGCTCCGTCTGGTTATCGATGCGGCAGCGGACCGGGAAGCGGGCCATCTTGCCGTCCGACGGACGGAACATTTCGACCCACAGGTCCTGACGCGGCTTCAGCTTGCCGATGTTGGCGTCGGTCAGGCCGCGGATGGTGACGATCTCCTCGCCGGTCAGGCCCAGCTTCTGCCAGCCGTCTTCCTTGAACTGCAGCGGGACGACGCCCATGCCGACCAGGTTCGAGCGGTGGATGCGCTCATAGCTTTCGGCGATGACGGCGCGGACGCCCAGCAGGCGGGTGCCCTTGGCCGCCCAGTCGCGCGACGAACCGGTGCCGTATTCCTTGCCGGCGAAGACGACCAGCGGACGGCCTTCCGACTGGTAACGCATGGCCGCATCGTAGATCGACATCGTCTCTTCCGAGGGGAAGTGCTTGGTGACGCCGCCCTCGATGTCGGGGGTGATGCGGTTGCGGATGCGGATGTTGGCGAAGGTGCCGCGCATCATGACTTCGTGGTTGCCGCGGCGGGCGCCGTAGCTGTTGAAGTCCAGGGCGTCGACCCCGTGGTTGGTCAGGTACTGACCGGCGGGCGAGGCCTTCTTGATCGAACCGGCCGGGCTGATGTGGTCGGTGGTGATCGAGTCGCCGAAGATGCCCAGGATGCGCGCCTCGACGATGTCGGTGACCGGAGCGGGCTCCATGGTCAGACCCTCGAAGTAGGGCGGGTTCTGAACGTAGGTCGAGGTGTCTTCCCACTCATAGGTCTGACCGCCGGTGACGGCGATCGCCTGCCAGTGCTCGTCGCCCTTGAAGACGTCGGCGTAGCGCTTGGCGAACATCTTGGGCGTGACCGACTTCTTCTGGATGGCGGCGATCTCCTGCGAGGTCGGCCACACGTCCTTCAGGAAGACGTCATTGCCCTTCTTGTCCTTGCCGATCGGCTCCTTGGTGATGTCGATGCGCATCGAACCGGCCAGGGCGTAGGCGACGACCAGCGGCGGCGAGGCCAGGTAGTTGGCCTGGACGTCCGGGTTCACCCGGCCTTCGAAGTTGCGGTTGCCCGACAGCACAGAGGTGGCGACCAGGGCGTTGTCGTTGATGGCCTTGGACACGGCCGGGTCCAGCGGGCCCGAGTTGCCGATGCAGGTGGTGCAGCCATAGCCGACCAGGTTGAAGCCCAGGGCGTCCAGGTCCTTCTGCAGACCGGCGTCGGTCAGATAGTCGGTGACGACCTGCGAACCGGGCGCCAGCGAGGTCTTGACCCACGGCTTGGGCTTCAGGCCCAGCGCATGGGCCTTGCGCGCCACCAGACCGGCGGCGATCAGGACCGACGGGTTGGAGGTGTTGGTGCACGACGTGATGGCGGCGATCACCACATCGCCGTCGCCGATGTCGAAATCTTCGCCTTCCACGGCGAAGCGCGGGGCGTCGGCGGGACGGTTGAAGGTGCCGGTCAGGTGGCCTTCGAACTCAGGGGCGGCGGTGGTCAGTTCAACGCGATCCTGCGGACGCTTCGGACCGGCCAGCGACGGCACGACCGTCGAGATGTCCAGCTCCAGAACGTCGGTGAAGATCGGGTCTTCGGACTCTTCGTCGATCCACAGGCCCTGCGCCTTGGCGTAGGCTTCGACCAGGGCGACGCGCGCCTTCTCGCGGCCGGTGGCCGTCAGATAGTCGATGGTGGCCTGCGACACGGGGAAGAAGCCGCAGGTTGCGCCGTATTCCGGGGCCATGTTGGCGATGGTGGCCTGGTCCTCGATGGTCATGCCGGCGATGGCGGGACCGAAGAATTCCACGAACTTGCCGACCACGCCCTTCTTGCGCAGCATCTGGGTGACGGTCAGCACCAGGTCGGTGGCCGTCGCGCCTTCCGGCAGCTTGCCCGTCAGCTTGAAGCCGATGACTTCGGGGATCAGCATCGGGATCGGCTGGCCCAGCATGGCGGCCTCGGCCTCGATGCCGCCGACGCCCCAGCCCAGAACGGCCAGACCGTTGATCATGGTGGTGTGGCTGTCGGTGCCGACCACGGTGTCGGGATAGGCGACGGTCTTGCGGCCTTCCTCGGCGGTCCAGACGGTCTGGGCCAGGTTCTCCAGGTTCACCTGGTGGCAGATGCCGGTGCCGGGCGGCACGACGCGGAAGTTGTTGAAGGCCGACGAGCCCCAGCGCAGGAAGTTGTAGCGCTCGATGTTGCGCTCATACTCGCGCTCGACGTTCTGGTTGAACGCCTGGGCGTTGCCGAAGTGGTCGACCATGACCGAGTGGTCGATGACCAGATCGACCGGGACCAGCGGGTTGATCTTCTTGGCGTCGGCGCCGAGCTTGTCCATCGCGTCGCGCATGGCGGCCAGGTCGACGACCGCCGGAACGCCAGTGAAGTCCTGCATCAGCACGCGGGCCGGACGGAAGGCGATCTCGTGCTCGACGGCGCCCTTGTTCTCGATCCAGGCGGCGACGGCCTTCAGGTCGGCTTCGGTGACGGAGACGCCGTCTTCGTTACGCAGCAGGTTCTCGAGAAGCACCTTCATCGAGCGCGGCAGACGGGAAATCCCGGCCAGACCGGCTTCCTCGGCGGCGGGAAGGCTGTAATAGGCGTATTTCTTGCGCCCGACCGCGAGGTCCTGGCGGGTCTTGAGGCTGTCAATCGACGGCATGGAGAGTAGTCCTCTGACAAACGCCGCCCGACAATTCGGTTGCGCCTTCGCGCGCTGGACGTCGGGGCGCACAGGTCCCCGGCGCGCGCGGCGAAAGCCTGCTGCGGCGAATGCGCATATAGTCCCGCGCGCGAGGGCCGTCCATGTATCCACACCCTTGACGTGGACATTGAGAGAGACTCGCAAATGCTGACCCGTCTCGGCATCGCGGCCTTAAGCCTGTCGCGCGGCGAACGGCGGCTGTTCAACGAACTGTCTTTCAGCCTGTCGGCGGGCGAGGCGGCGGCCCTGACCGGGGCCAATGGCGCGGGCAAGACCAGTCTGCTGCGCGCCGTGGCGGGCTTCATCCGGCCCGATGCGGGCACGGTCGTTTTTCATGATGCAAACGGTGCGATGGAGGCCGAGACGGCCCGGCGCGCGGCGCTGCACCTGCTGGGCCACCACGAGGGGCTGAAGCCCCAGCGCACGGCGCGGCAGGAACTGGGCTTTCAGGTCGAATGGCTGGGCGGATCAGGCGACGCGATGGACGCGGCCGTCGAACGGCTGAAGCTGGCGCCTCTGCTGGATCTGGAGACGCGCAAGCTGTCGGCGGGGCAGAGGCGACGGCTGTCGCTGGCCCGTCTGGTCGCCGCCCCGCGCGCCCTGTGGCTGCTGGACGAGCCGCTGGCGCCGCTGGACGAGGCATGGCGCGGCGTCGCCGCCGAACTGATGGCTGAACATCTGGCGGGCGGGGGGATGATCCTGGCCGCCGTGCACGACCCCCTGCCCGTTCCGGCCCGTCCTCTTGATCTTGGAGGCGTGCGATGAAGGCCGTCCGCGCCCTGTTCGCGCGCGAGCTGTCGCTGGCCTGGGGCGGCGGCGGCGGGCCGTTGCTGGCCTGCGGCTTCCTGCTGTGCCTGACGGCCATCCTGCCGCTGGCGGCGGGGGGCGATCCGCGCGTTCTGGCCCCGGCGGCCTCGGGGGCCAGCTGGATGGCGCTGGCGCTGGCCTCCCTGCTGTCGCTGGAGCGGATGTTCGAGCGTGATCTGGAGGACGGGGCGATGGACCTGCTGGCGACGGGCCCACTGCCGCTGGAGGCGACGGTGGGGATCAAGGCGCTGGCGCAATGGCTGGCGACGGGCCTGCCGCTGGCGCTGGCCGCCCCGGTCGCGGCGCTGGCGCTGGGCCAGCCGCCGGAGCTGATCGTGCTGACCGGCGCCTCGGCGGCGCTGGGCGGGCTGGGGTTCGCCTTCACCGGGGCGCTGGGCGCGGCGCTGGCGCTGGGCGCCCGACGCGGAGGTCTGCTGATCGCCGTGGTGGTGCTGCCGCTGTTCATCCCGCCGGTGGTGTTCGGAGCGGGCGCCCTGACCCGCGCCGCCAATGCTCAGAGCCCGGCCTCGGCGCTGGCCCTGCTGGGCGCCTATGTCCTATTTGCGCTGGTGATCGCGCCGGTTGCGGGCGCGGCGGCGGTCAGGAACGCGCAGGGCTGATCCGCCTCTTCCCGCTCATCCCGGCGGACGCCGGGACCCAGTGCTTTGGCTTCATTCTCGGGGCTTGGGTTTAGTCGATCTTTGAACGACGAGCGGGGGGGTCTTACTGGGCCCCGGCGTCCGCCGGGGTGAGCGGAACATTGAAGAATTCAGCGCCCCTTCAGCGTCACATACAGCGCGCCATCGCCGCCGTGGCGCTGATGGGCCGAGGCGAAGCCGGACACGACGCCGCGCAGATGCGGCCCCGTCAGCCATTCATGCACCGAGGCGCGGATGATGCCGCCGCCCCGCCTGCCCTGCCCGGTGATGACCAGCACCGAGCGCAGGCCGCGCATCTGGCAGCCGATCAGGAAGCCGCGCAGCTGATCCTCGGCCTCGAACCGCCCGAAGCCGTGCAGGTCGATGCGCGCCTCGATCGGATCGCGTTCGCGCGACAGGCGGCGCTGGCGGCGCGGCTCCAGTTCTTCGGGCGCGGACCGGGGCCTCAGCGCGGCGGTCTTTGATGAAGGCGGCGTCGTCGCCCGTCCGGCCGAGGCGGGCGTCAGAGCGGCCTCGCGCTTCTTGCCCGCCACGCCGCGCAGGGGCGGGGCCGCCACGGACGGCGGTTCATCGGGGGTCGGCAGGACGGCGCCTGGCGTCACCCGCGCGGCCTTGCGATAGGCGGGCGGCGTTACGGTCGAGGTCACACGGCGCCAGATGCGCGTGTCGTCCTCGGCGGTCGCGGATGCGGCTTTCGGCGGCCCCTTGCCGGAAGGGGGGCGGGCCACCCTCAGTCCCCGTCGTCGAAGGCGGCCGGAGGGCCGGGCTCATGGATCAACAGGTCGCCGGGCTGGCAGTCCAGTTCGCGGCACAGGGCGTCCAGGGTGGTGAAGCGCACGGCGCGCGCCTTGCCGGTCTTGAGGATCGACAGATTGGCGACGGTCACGCCGACGCGGTCGGCGAGTTCCGTCAGCGACATGCGCCGCTGGGCGAGAATACGGTCAAGTTGGACGCGGATGGCCATGGCGAATGCTTCTAGCGTGTCCCGGTCAGATCGTCAGTTCGGATTCGCGGCGAAGGCGCGCGCCCTCGCGGAACACCTCGGCCAGAACAAAGACGACCAGCACGGAAAAGACGGGGGTGAGCAGGTCGCTGATCCCCTGCGGCTCCATGACGCCGGGCGCGAGACGGGACGCGACCAGCCCCTGCACGATCCACACCCCGCCGGTGACGACGGCCAGGATCAGGCCGATCTGGCGCAGGCGGCGCACATTGTCCGGCTGGAACGGATCGCCCAGCGTCAGGGTGCGGAAGATCTTGCGTAGATACCGCAGTATGATCAGGAAGCCGCCGAAATAGGCGCTCAGGGCGCCCAGGCCGAACAGCAGCAGCGGGCGCGTCAACGGCATCTCGCGGCCGTCCGTGCCGTCGGACACGGTGACGTTCAGATTGTCGACGGGAATGAAGATGGACGCGATCCACAGCGCTAGCAGCAGGCTGGTCAGCAGGATCATCAGCACATAGGCGACGTCCAGCGCGATCTTCAGGATGCTGGCGACCGAACCGGGGCCGATGGTCCGCAGATTGGGCGCGCGCAGAGAAGACGCTCTCGGCTTCCCGGCGGATTTCATGTTCGGGAAGCGGATCATGATCGCATCTCAGGCCGGAGGGTGAGGCGCCGTCGCCGTGGCGGGTCCGGCCGACCCGCGCACGGCTCTATTCTTTCCGGCGTTCATGGCGATCGTCAAAGCCCCCCTCGAACCTTTGAGCGATCAGAGGCTCTGGATGACCAGGGCGATCGCCGCGGCGGGCAGGGCGGCCAGAAGGAAGGCGTTGCCCAGGCTGTGGGCCAGGCGGTCGAGGAAGTTGGTGGTGCGCATCGCTTGCATGTGGCTATCTCCATCAATGCACATTTTTTGTGCAATTCTGCTGCGCCGCTGGATTTATGTTGCAGAATGTTTCCTGCATGTGAACGGTGCGGCCCGTCGTTCTTGAAAATGAAGATAGGTTGTGCGCCGCAAAATGCCAACTTACATATCGTTTAACGATGTTACCATTTCGCAATGGATCGGACAGGACTAAGGTCGCGCCATGAATCTCAAGCTGATCAAGGGGATGCGGCTCGTCGCCGCCACCCACAATCCGGGCAAGGCGCGCGAGATCGAGGCGCTGCTGGATGGACATTACCGGATCGTCACGGCCGGAGAGCTGAATCTGCCCGAGCCGGAAGAGACTGAAAGCACCTTCGCCGGCAACGCCATGCTGAAGGCGCGCCACGCCGCCCAGGTCTCGGGCGAGGTCGCACTGGCCGATGACTCCGGCCTGTCGGTCGCCGCGCTGGACGGGGCGCCCGGCATATTTTCCGCCCGCTGGGCCGGGCCGGACAAGGACTTCGCCCTGGCCATGCAGAAGGTCGAGGAGCGGCTGCAGGAAACCGGCTCGACCGATCGCTCCGCCTGGTTCACCTCGGCCCTGGCGGTGGCCTGGCCGGACGGCCCCTGCGTGGTGGTCGAGGGCCGGGTCGACGGCCAGCTGGTCTTCCCGCCGCGCGGCGACGGCGGCCACGGCTATGACCCGGTCTTCCAGCCCGAAGGCTCCGACAAGACCTTCGCCGAGATGGACGCCGCCGAAAAGGACGCCGTCAGTCACCGCGGCCGCGCCTTCGACCGCCTGAAGGCGGCGCTGATTGACTGAGACGCGCGCTCTTTCGCCCGCCGACCAGTCGACGGGCGACGGGGGGCCCTCCTCCATCGCCCTCTATCTCCACTGGCCATACTGCGCGCGGATCTGCCCCTATTGCGACTTCAACGTGGTGCGCGACCGGGGGCGCCGCGACCAGCAGGCGCGTCTGGCCGCTGCCATCATGGCGGACATGGAGGCGCAGGCGTCCCTGACCGGCCCGCGCCGTCTGGCCTCGATCTTTTTCGGCGGCGGCACCCCCTCCCTGATGGCGCCCGAAGCCGTGGCGGCGGTCATCGCGCGCGCCAAGGCGCTGTTTCCGCCGCAGGATGAGATCGAAATCACCCTTGAGGCCAATCCGACCGACGCGGAGGCCGGTCGCTACGCCGCCCTGGCTGACGCCGGGATCAACCGCCTGTCGATGGGGGTGCAGTCGTTCGACGACGACGCCCTGACATTCCTGGGCCGCGACCATTCGGCCGCAGAGGCCCGCCGGGCCATCGATCTGGCGGCCCGCGCCTTTCCGCGCCTGTCGATCGACCTGATCTACGCCCGCCCCGGCCAGAGCGTCGCCGACTGGCGGGCTGAACTGACCGCCGCCCTCGGCATGGGGTTCGAGCACGTCTCGCCCTATCAACTGACCATAGAGGGCACGACCGCCTTCGGCCGGGCCGTGGCGCGCGGCGCCTGGTCCCCGCCGGACGAAGATCTGGCCGCCGCCCTCTATGAAGCGACGCAGGACACGCTCGAGGCCGCCGGATTCGAGGCCTATGAAGTCTCCAACCACGCTCGCGACATCGCGGCCCGCTCCAGCCACAACCTGCACGTCTGGCGCGGCGGCGACTATCTGGGCCTCGGCCCCGGCGCCCACGGCCGGATCACCCTACCGCAAGGCCGCACCGCCACCGTCGCCGAACGCCGCATCGACGACTATATCGCCGGCGTCGCCGCCGGAACGCCCTGGGCTGAGCGCGACCTTCTCAGCCCGACGGACGCCGATGAGGAACACGTTCTGCTAGGCCTGCGCACGGTCGAGGGCGTCCCCCTGCCGGTGCTGGAGCGCCTTGGACTATCGACGGCCGAAGGCCCGCTGGCCGACATGATGGACGACGGCTTCGTCCACCTGACCGAAAACCGCATCGCCGCCACAGCCGCAGGCCGCCCCCTGCTGGACGCCATCCTGAAGGCCTTGCTTACCTGAAATGCAGGAAAAAATGGTGCCGCTTAGGTGACTCGAACACCTGACCCCCTCATTACGAATGAGGTGCTCTACCAGCTGAGCTAAAGCGGCCCCGGCGTCGTCCGCGTATGGAGGCGTGAACGAGCGAGGAGGGCTCTTTATACGGGAGCGGCAGGCTTGCCAAGAGCCGATAGCATCCCCGGTTCATCAGGGGCGGCGGCGATGCGGATTTGCGCGAAATCGAAGGGGCGCAGGGGGGCGGCGGCTGCTTCGGAGATGCAGATGGCGATGCGGCCGGATGAGGCGGCGCGCGGCAGGTCGGCGGCCAGCGCCCGGGCGGCGCGGGGGGAGTGGAGCATGACCGCGTCGAAAAGTTCGGGGGCGGGCGTGTGGGTCTCGAAGGCGGCGTAGACGGGCAGGCGCTGGACCGGGCGGTCGGGCAGCAGGGCGGGCAGGTCG
The DNA here is from genome assembly GCF_039673845.1 of Brevundimonas diminuta. GTDB lineage: Bacteria > Pseudomonadota > Alphaproteobacteria > Caulobacterales > Caulobacteraceae > Brevundimonas > Brevundimonas diminuta_E. The sequence continues at coordinate 35,432 of NZ_JBDJMK010000003.1, forward strand.
CCCGCCGGTTCGCGCGCGCCGGGGGCCAGCAGGGGACCGGGCGGCGCTTCGGCGGCGATCAGGCGGGCCAGGGCGTGGATGTCGCCGGAGGCTGAGCGCACGTCGGCGAAGCCCGCGGCGCGGGCGGCTTCGGCGGTGGCGTCGCCGACGGCGAAGACTGGATGATTGCTGAAACGCGGGATCAGCGGGGCGAAGGCCTCGACGCCGTTGGGGCTGGTCAAGGCGAGGGCGGCGACGGCGTCAGGCTCGGGCGCGGCGTCGAGGGCGCCGGGCAGGGGGGCGAGCGTCAGCAAAGGGACGACGAGCGGGGTGAAGCCAAGAGCTGTCAGCCGGTCCGCAGTGCGGGCGGCGCCCGGCTCGGCGCGCGTGACCCAGACGCGGCGGATCGGCGTCATCGTTCTAAAGCGCGATCTTCTGGTCGCCGGCAACGGCCTGAATCTGGCCGCCGAGGTCGAGGCCGAGGGCGCGGGCGGCGGCGTGATCAACGTCTGCAGCGATATCGCCCGAGCGGGTCCAGCGGCTCGACCCGTCGGGGCTGAGCATTTCGGTGCTGAGATGCAGGCGGCCGTCGGCGATGTGGGCGTAGGCCCCGATGGCGGTGCGGCAGGAGCCTTCCAGCGCGGCCATGGCCCCGCGCTCGGTGGCGACGGCGAGCGCGGTAGGGGCGTGGTTCAGGGCGCGGGTCCAGGCGGCGTCGACATCGCCCTCGCGCGTCTGCAGGGCCAGGGCGCCCTGGCCCGGCGCGGGCAGGAAGGCGTCCAGCGGCAGGCGCTGGCGGATGACGTCGCCGAGGCCGAGGCGGTTGAGGCCTGAACAGGCCAGCAGGATGGCGTCGAAGTCGCCGTCGCGCAGCCGCTTCAGCCGGGTGTCGACGTTGCCGCGCAGCATCTCGATGTTCAGATCGGGGCGCAGGGCCAGCGCCTGCGCCTGACGCCGCAGGGAGGCGGTGCCGAAGCGGGCGCCCTGCGGCAGGTCGGCGAAAGTGGCGTAATGGTCGCTGATGAAGGCGTCGCGGGGGTCTTCGCGTTCGGGCACTGCGGCGATGGCGAGGCCCGAGGGCTGTTCGGCGGGAACGTCCTTCATCGAGTGGACGGCGACGTCGACGCGGCCGTCCAGCAGGGCCTCCTCGATCTCCTTGGTGAACAGGGCCTTGCCGCCGATTTCGAGCAGGCGGCGGTCCTGAATGCGGTCGCCGGTGGTGACGATCTCGACCAGGGGAACAAGGGTTTCGACCTCGGCGTCGGGCACGCCCAGCGCGCGGCCGATGGCGCGCTGCATCATGCCGGACTGGGCCAGAGCCAGGCGCGAACGCCGGGTGCCGATGCGCAGAAGGGGTTCAGTCAAGTCGGGTCGCCGTTGCGAAAGGGGGGGCGGGTCGCTAACTCCGCCCAATGAAGATGGACGCGGACTATAGCAGGGCGGCGGACGGGGCAACCGAACGCGGGTCGGACGGTTTGACCGTGCTGGGGCTCGAGACCAGCTGCGACGAGACCGCCGCCTCGGTGGTGCGACTGTCGGCGGCGGGCGCCGAGGTGCTGTCCAGCGTCATCCACAGCCAGATCGACGATCATGCGGCCTATGGCGGGGTGGTGCCGGAAATCGCCGCCCGCAGCCATGTGGAGATGATCGACGGCGTGACGCGTCGGGCCATGGCCGAGGCCGGGCTGGACTGGAGCGCGCTGGACGGCGTGGCGGCGACGGCGGGGCCGGGCCTGGTCGGCGGGGTCATGGTGGGCCTGTCCTACGGCAAGGCGGCGGCGCTGGCGCGGGGGTTGCCTCTGATCGCGGTAAACCATCTGGAAGGCCATGCGGTGTCGGCGCGGCTGGGGGCGGAGACGAGCTATCCCTTCCTGCTGCTGCTGGTGTCGGGCGGGCATTGCCAGCTCTTGGAAGTGCGCGGCATCGGCGACATGAGCCGTCTGGGCACGACCATCGACGATGCGGCGGGCGAGGCCTTCGACAAGATCGCCAAGGCCATGGGGCTGGGCTATCCGGGCGGCCCGGCGCTGGAGAAGCTGGCGGCGTCGGGCGACGGGTCGCGGTTCGAACTGCCGCGCGCCCTGGTGGGGCGCAAGGACTGCGACTTCTCCTTCTCTGGGCTGAAGACGGCGGCCTCGCGTCTGGCCCAGACCTGCGAGACGGAGCAGGATCGGGCGGATCTGGCCGATGCGGTGCAGAAGGCGATCGCGCGCCAGCTGGCCGAACGCACCGAGCGGGCGATGAAGGATTACGCCGAGGCGCATCCGGAACTCGCTGACGGCGCCTTCAAGCAGCCGAGCGCCGCGCGCGAGGCGGTAGGGCAAAAAGAAAGACTGTTCGTGGTGGCCGGTGGTGTCGCCGCCAACAAGACGATCCGGCGGACGCTGGAGGATCTGGCGACGAAACACGGCTTCGCCTTTTTGGCGCCGCCGATGGCTTATTGCACCGACAATGCGGCGATGATTGCACTGGCGGGGGCTGAACGACTGGAAAAAGGGCTGACCTCAGACATTGATGTCGCGGCCCGGCCACGATGGCCTCTGGACGAGACGCGCGCGAGCGTTGATCCTGTGCACAAGAAAACGGGCCGCAAGGGCGCCAAGGCTTGAATAGCCTGACGCTCGGCGGGGGTCGGGGGACCGGAGAAGACATGGAATTTCATACGGCAGGCGTAATTGGCGGCGGCGCCTGGGGCACGGCTCTGGCGCAGAGCGCGGCGGCGGCGGGTCTGGCCGTCATCCTGCAGGCGCGCGAGCCCGAGGTGATCGAGAGCATCCGCACGCGGCGGGTCAACGAAGCCTTCCTGCCGGGGATCGAGCTGGATTCGGCCATCAACGTGACGTCGGACCTGGCCGACCTGGCGGACTGCGACCTGATTTTGGCGGTTCCGCCGGCCCAGCACATGCGGGCGACGTTGCAGGCCTTTGCGCCCCATGCCCGGCCGGGGCTGCCGATCATTCTGTGCTCCAAGGGCATTGAGCGCGGCTCGCTGAAGCTGATGACCGATGTGCTGGCCGAGACGATCCCGTCGGCCACGGCCGCCGTGCTGTCGGGGCCGAGCTTCGCCGCCGAGGTGGCGCGGGGTCTGCCCAGCGCCGTGACGCTGGCCTGCGCCGATGCGGCGATGGCCGAGGCGCTGGCGGGCGCCCTGTCGGGGCCGGTCTTCCGGCCCTATTACGCCGACGACCTGATCGGGGCCGAGACGGGCGGGGCGTTGAAGAATGTGCTGGCCATCGCCTGCGGCATCGTCGAGGGCCGCGAACTGGGCCGCAGCGCCCATGCGGCCGTCATCACCCGCGGCTATGCCGAGATCGTCCGCGTCGCCACAGCTCTGGGCGGCAAGGCGGAGACGGTGGCGGGGTTGTGCGGGGTCGGCGATCTGGTGCTGACCTGCTCCAGCCCGCAGTCGCGCAACATGAGCCTGGGTCTGGCGCTGGGACAGGGCCTCAGCGTCGAACAGGCGCTGGAGGGCAAGCGTTCGGTGGCCGAGGGTTATGAGAGCGCGCCCGCCGTGCGCGAACTGACCCGCAAACTGGGCGTCGACACGCCCATCTGCGAGGCGACGGCGGCGGTGCTGGCGGGCGAACTGACGGTGGATCAGGCGATTGAGAGCCTGATGAGCCGCCCGCTGAAGCCCGAGCGCGAATAGTGGCGCAAGAGGGCCCGGCGCCTGAGACGCAGGAGCGCAAGCGGGTCTGGAAGACGCCGCCGAACGTGGCCCTGTGTCTGGAGGCGGATATCGCCGATCCCGGCTCGCGCGGTTTCGTGCTGCAGATCGGCGAGGCCTTCTTCCACGGCTTTGTCGTGAAGAAGGACGGTCAGGTCGCGGGCTGGGTGGATCGCTGCCCGCACGCGGGCTTTCCCATCGCGATGGAGCTGGACCGTTATCTGACGCCGGACGGGTCGCTGATCCTGTGCGGCTGGCACGGGGCGGCGTTCGAGCCGCTGTCGGGCGCCTGCGTCGCCGGACCCTGCGCGGGCGGCAAGCTGACGCCGTGGCCGGTCGAGGCGCGGGGTGGAGTCATCCGCACGGCGTAAGGGGCGGAGTTGTCGCGCCCTCATCGCGCGCTCCAATGTTGCCGTCATCCTCGGGCTTGACCCGAGGATCCAGCTTTCGGCTCTGCTTCGTTCAGAGGGACGGCGAAGGCGCTCCCAACGGATGCCCGTCGCGCGCTGTCTCTGGATCCTCGGGTCAAGCCCGAGGATGACGGCGAAGTGAGAGAGGGGTCGCCCTATTTCTTCGGGACCAGCTTGGGGTCTTTGGTGAAGGCGTCGTCGACCTCGTCCTCAGTGATCCGTTTGGACGGGTCGCCCGGCTGATTGAGGTTCTGTTCCTCAGTGCCGTCGCCCATCATGCCGGGATGGGGGTCTTTGGGATCCTTGTCGGCCATCGTCGCGTCCTTTGCATGGATGCAAGGGCAATCCGGCGAAGCGGCTGGGCGTTCCATCACGCCCGCGCGAGCCGGTCTGAGCCGCGTTCAGCGCTTCAGGCGACGGGCGTTGGCGGTGGCCTTGGCGTGGACCGGCGCCATGGCTTGTCCCTGCGCCTTCAGCGCGGCGCCGTAGAAGGACCAGCCGTCGCGCATCGCCCGGCTCCAGGCGCCCATGGCCCAGTCGGTCTGGGCGGCGGCGAAGGCGAAGGGGGTGTCGGCGCGCGCCAGTCTGGCCATGCAGTCGGCGGCCTCGGCCCCTTCGCGCGCAGCCATGCGGCCCGCCCGCTGGCTCAGGTCCATCGCCCCGGCGAAGGCCGCCCCGGCCGAGGCCGTCATGGCCTCGACCTTTTCGACGCCCATCCGGCCCAGCTCGGCGTGGTCGGCGCGCAGCGGATCAGCCATGGCCTCGCCCATGATGCCCAGCCGCCGCGTGATGACGGCGGCCGAGGCCTCGGCCAGTTCCTGACCGGCCTGGGCGTTGCGCAGGGCGTTGCGGGCGGTCTTCTGCATGGGGCTCATGACGCGACCCTGAGCCTGTTTCAGGCGACCGGCAAGACTTCCTGTGCGAAGTCGGTCAGATCGCGGATCAGGGCCGGGACGGAGGCGTCGATGATGCGCTGGCCCTTTTCCGGGGTCGCCTGCGCCGGGTCCGAGCCGATGCGGCCGTCGGGGAAGCGGGCGCGATAGTCGTTGGCGTCGCGGATCGGGCCGAAGGGGGCGATCTTCGGCTCATAGTCGGCGGTCTTGATCCGGTCGGGATAGCCCGCCTGGGTCACGGCGATCTCGGACGGGGTGGCGTGGCTGCCGTGGCCCGTCGGGAAGATGTCCTCGCACAGCTTCTGCACGCCCGGCAGGTCCCACCAGTTGCGCAGCTTCAGCACGAAGGGCGGGCGCTCGGCCCAGGGTTCGGGCGTGAAGGACCAGTCGGCGTAGATTTCGGCGAAGGCGGCCTCGATGGTGGCGACGTTGCCGCCGTGACCGTTCAGAAAATAGATGCGCTCGAAGCCGTGGCGCGTCAGCGACGACACCCAGTCGGCGATCGCCGCCATGAAGGTCGACGGGCGCAGGGTGATGGTGCCGGGGAACGCCAGATGGTGCTGGGCCATGCCGATGTTGAAGGTCGGCGTGACGATCAGGCTGTCGTCGCCCTTCTCCGCCGCGTGGGCGATGATCTCGGGGCACAGCCAGTCGGTGCCCAGAAGGCCCGTCGGCCCGTGTTGCTCGTTCGAGCCGATCGGCACGATCACCGTCTTGGACAGCAGGGCGCCGGACTTCAGACGCTCATCGATCTCGGGCCAGGACGACAGGTGGATCAGCATGAAAAAGGCTCCGGCGGACGGCGGATGAAGGGGGTGAGGGCGGCTTTACGCTGATCCGGCGTCAGGGCCAATTGCGCCGTCGTCCCCGTCCGGCGTGAAGGCGCGCATGAAGCGGCGGGCGACGTCGCGCGCGCGGGCGGGAATGTCGTCGATTTCGGGTTGGGGCAGGCCCAGCACCGAGCGCAGGTGGCCGTGGCCCAGGGCCATGCCGCTGAACATCTCGGCGGCGAGGACAGGATCGGGCACGCGCAGAGTTCCCTCGCGGTCCTGCTCCTCCAGCCAGTCGGCCAGACGGCGCATGTTCTGACCGGCCCCCGCCTCATAGACGACGCGCGCCAGTTCGGGAGTCTCGGGCGAGGTCAGGGCCATGCCGCGCAGGGCCGAGCCGCGCCCCTCGACATAGATGCGCCGGATCAGGGTCTCGGCCATGGCGCTGAGAGCCTGTTCGACGCCCGTGTCGGCCAGCAGCGGCGCCACCGCCTCTTCCGAGCGCAGGGCCGCCAGATCGCGGGCCATGTCCGTCTTGGTCGGATAGCGGTTGTAGAGGGTCTGGCGCGAGACGCCCGCGCGCCGGGCGACCTCGGCCATGGAGAGCTTGGCGCCCTTTTCCATGAACAGTTCGGCGGCCGCGCGCAGGATGGCGCGGCTCTTGATTTCATCGATCTGTCCGAGGGCGCGAGGCATTCAGTGGGCGTCCGAAGGGGCTGTGGAAGGGTTGGGCTTGGCCGGCCGGGACAGCAGGGTCAGGAAACCGGCGCAGGCGCAACCGATGGCCAGCAGGGCGAAGGCGTCGCCGAAGGCCAGGGTGGTCGCCTGTTTGATCAACATGCCATGGATGGCCTTCAAAGCCGAGGCCTGCGGGTCGATCGAACCGGAAAAGCGCACGGCCATGCCCGCCAGCATGTCGCGCACCCCCTGATGGGTCTGGTCGATGGCGCTGGTCAGCTCGGCCAGGTGCAGGGCGGTGTTCTGGGTCAGGGAGGTGTTCAGCACCGCCAGGCCGAAGGCGCCGCCGACGTTGCGGCTGAGGTTCACCAGCCCCGAGGCGTTCTTGACCATGTGCGGGGGCAGGGTGGCCATCGTCACCTGCTGCGAGGCGATCATGGCGATCATGACGCCGACGCCGCGCATGGCCTGCACCCCGGCGAACTCCCAGAAGCCCCACTGGTCGGTCAGCACGCGCGCGTCCCACATGCCCCAGGCCGCCAGCATGAAGCCGATGAACATCAGCACACGCGCGTCCACCTTGCGCACCAGCCGTCCGGCGATGGGGCCGGTGGCGAACATCGCCAGCCCTGAGACGACCATGGTGGTGCCGACCTCGGCCGCCGAATAGTCGCGCACCCGGCCGAGGAACAGCGGCAGCAGGAAGGTGCCGCCGAACAGGGCCGCCCCGACGATGAAGGTCATCATCACCCCGACGACGAAGTTGCGGTTGCCGAAGGCGCGCAGCTCCACGATCGGATTGCGATAGCTGAGCGAGCGCCAGACGAAGGCCGGGCCGCACACGGCGGCGACGATGCTGAGCAGCAGGATCAGGTCATCGGCGAACCAGTCCTCCTTGGCGCCTTCCTCAAGCACATACTGCAGGCTCATCAGGAAGGCGGCCATCAGGATCAGACCCAGCCAGTCGAAGCCCTTGGCCAGACTGGGATCGCCCTTGTCGAAATGGGCGTAGCGCCCGACCAGGAACAGGACGATCACGCCGGGAAAGACGTTGATGAAGAACAGCCAGCGCCAGCTGAGCCATTCGGTCAGATGGCCGCCCAGCGTCGGCCCCACCGTCGGCGCCAGCGTCACGATCAGCCCCATGATGACGCTGGCCGTCACCCGCTTTTCGGGCGGAAAGGCGGTGAAGGCCACGGCGAAGACCGTCGGGATCATGGCCCCGCCGACAAAGCCCTGCAGCGCGCGGAAGATGATCATCATCTCGATGGACGACGACAGTCCGACCATGACGCTCATGATCAGAAAGCCGAGGCAGGAGGCCAGAAACACCTTCTGCGTGCCCCACAGCCGCGACAGATATCCCGACAGAGGGATCATCACGACCTCGGGGATCAGATAGGCGGTCTGGATCCAGCTGATCTCATCGGCCGAGGCGCCGACCCCGGCCTGAATCTGCGGCAGGGAGGCGGCGACGATCTGGATGTCGAGAATGGCCATGAACTGGCCGATGACCATGCCCGCAAAGCCGAGCAGCAGGACGGTCCAGTTGATTTCCGGCTGGCCGGCGGCAGTCGCCGGCGCAGGCGCCGCCGTATCGCTCACCGGGCCGGGCCCGTCTCGCCCGGATGCGCCTCGGCGAAGGCGGCGCCGCCCTGACTCTTCAGGTCGACCTTGACCTCGACCGACAGGCCGGGACGCAGGACCGTGGGCTGGCCCTTGTCGTCGCGCTCGACCACGATGCGGACGGGCACGCGCTGGGTGATCTTGGTGAAGTTGCCGGTGGCGTTCTCGACCGGGATCAGGGCGAACTCGGACCCGGTGGCCGGGGCGAAGCTGTCGATGCGGCCGTGCAGCGACCGGCCGGGGAAGGCGTCGGCCCTGATCTCGACCGACTGGCCCAGACGCATCCGCCCGACCTGCGTCTCCTTGAAGTTGGCGACGACATAGGTGTCCTGCAGCGGCACCACCGACATCAGCTGGCCGCCCGCCTGCACCACCTGACCGACGCGCACGCCGCGCGCGCCGACGACGCCCGCCACGGGCGCGCGGATGACGGTGCGGTCCAGCGTCAGCCGTGCCTGATCGATCTGGGCGCGGGCCTGTTCGACGGCGGCCACGCTCTGTTGCCGGGTCGAGCCCAGAACGGCGGCGGTGCGCTGCTGTGCGGTCAGGTCGGCCTGAGCCTGGGCGACCGAGGCGCGGGCGGTGTCGGCGGTGGCGCGCTGGGTCTCGATACGTTGCTGCGACACCCATCCCTGATCGGCCAGCTTGCCGTAACGGTCGACCTCGGCGCGGGCCAGATTGGCCTGGGCCTGAGCCTGGGTCACGCTGGCGACGCGGGCGGCGATGGTGGCCTGTTCCTGTTCAGCGCGGGCGTCGACATTGGCCACGGCGGCGGTCAGGGCCGCCAGATTGGCCTGCGCCTGCGCCAGAGCCGCGCGAGCGTCCGCGTCGTCCAGCCGGACCAGCACCTGACCGGCCTCGACGCGCTGATTGTCCTTGACCAGAACCTCGACCACCTCGCCGCCGATGCGGGGGCTGACGGCCACGGTGTCGGCCTGAACGAAGGCGTTGTCGGTGCCTTCCCAGCGCTGCTTGCCCTGCCACCAGACCACGCCGCCGATAATCAGGCCCAGTCCGACGACGCCGGCGACAATAAGGGGCAGACGCTTCTTGAGCGTGGCGGGGAGGGCCATGGGGAGACAGCTCGCTTCAATTCCGGCGCGTAAAATGGACAGCGTTGTCCGGAATACAAGGCGTATCTGCGATTTTTTGTCGCATCAGGGCGTCGGCGTTTCAATTCGAAGGAACTGTAAAATCGCTGCGCACGAAGCGCTGACCCCGTTTCACCGTGAAGACAAGGCGGCGCAGTTCCGCCACATCGGTCGAGGGGTCGCCCGCCACAAAGATCATATTGGCCAGCTTGCCCGGCGCCAGGGTTCCCATGTCCGCCTGCTGGTTCAACGCCCGCGCAGCCGTAGCCGTCGCCGCGACAATGACATCGCCCGGCGTCATGCCGACCGCGTTCTGCAACAGCTCCATCTCCTGCAACAGAGCGGGCCAGGGATCAGCGTCCGGCGTCTCTCCATCCGTGCCGGCGGCGATGGCGACCCCGGTGCGATACGCCTGCCGGGTCAAGGCGAAGACCATGGGACCGGAACAGATGGGCTGTCGGGCGCCGGGACGGTCGGCGACGGCCCGTTCCTGATCCGCGTAAACCCACACCGTCGCATCCAGAATGATGTCCCGGTCGCGCATCTGGTCCAACAGGCCCTGAACGACGGGATTGTCTCCGTTCAGGAAGGGGGCGCGATCAATCGGCGTGCGGGTGGCGTAGCTTTGCGGGCGGTCCTGCGGCGGCTGGGCCTGATGCGCCAGTATGCAGGCGTGGGACATGACGTCAGGTCCGGCGTCAATCACCTCCTGCGGGGTCGCCGGATAGACCATGGCGTGGGTCCATACGGGGACGCCCTGACGACGGGCCTCGGCGGCGATGGCCGCGACCCACTCCGCAGGCAGGTCCGCATAGATCTTGATCCCCGAGGCTGAAGTGCCGCGCGCCATGGCGACAGCGAGAGGCAGATCCGTATCGACCCCGATCGCCTGCATCCACGGCGTCTGTCCCGGAACCGCGCCCGCCGTCACGGCATGGGTGCGCGGATCGTTGAAGAAGCCCTCACCCGCCATCAAGGCGGCGTAATAGATGTCCGGCGAGGCGACCTCGCCCACCCGCGCCTGACGCGCCAGTTCGCTGACGGAGCGCAGATCGTCCGCCATGCCGCGCACGGCGGTCACGCCCGAATAGAGCCAGCGGCGCATATGGGCGTGCGCCCTTGCCGCATCCGGCGGGGTGGCGACATGCACATGGCTGTCGATCAGGCCCGGCAGGACATGGAGGCCCGAGACATCGACCCGTTCAGCGCCTGCAGGCGCGGGCGCAGAGTCCGGCTGGACGGCCACGATGCGCTCGCCCTGCACCACAACGCTGAGTCCGCTGCGCGGCGGGGCGCCGGTTCCGTCAATCAGGACAGCCCCATGATAGACAACGGCGCGGTCGGTCGGATGATCCGCCCTGTCCGCCGCCCCCGCCGACAGCGGCGCCATCGCCAGCATCATCATCGACGCAGCCGCCAGGGCGCGCGCATGCTTGACCATGATCCTCTCCCCCATTTCCCTGGTCCGGAGGCTTGAGCGAAGCCGCAATCAGCGTCAAGCAGGCTCCGCCCGTTGACGACGGCCCTGCGGAAGGCGAAGTCCGTCGCATGACCGGCCGCAAAACCACCTCGCCTCCTACCGCCGCTCGTCGCCCTGCTTCACGCGCGACCCGAGCCGCCCTGACCCCGCCGCCGGGCAAGCGCTCGCGTCAGCCGAAGAAGGCCCCTGTCGGCGCCATCATCAGCTGGCCGCCCGATGAAGACCGGGTGGAGGAGATCTTCGTCCGCCTGTCGGACATCATGCCCGATCCGAAGACCGAGCTGGATTTCGTCAATCCCTATACGCTGGTGGTGGCCGTCGCCCTGTCGGCGCAGGCGACCGACGTGGGGGTCAACAAGGCGACCAAGGCCCTGTTCGCCATCGCCGATACGCCGCAGAAGATGCTGGCTCTGGGCGAGGAGGGACTGATCCCCCTGATCGCCTCCATCGGCCTTTATCGCACCAAGGCGAAGAACGTCATCGCCGCCGCGCGGATGCTGGTCGAACAGCACGGCGGCGAGGTGCCGCTGAACCGCGCTGACCTGCAGGCCCTGCCCGGCGTCGGGCGCAAGACCGCCAGCGTGGTGCTGAACGAACTGGGGATCGAGCCGGCCATCGCGGTGGACACCCACGTCTTCCGCGTCTCGCACCGGCTGGGTCTGGCCAACGCCGCGACGCCGGACAAGGTCGAGCAGCAGCTGCACCAGATCGTGCCGGACGCCTGGCTGGCCAAGGCGCACCACTGGCTGATCCTGCACGGCCGCTACACCTGTCTGGCGCAGCGGCCGAAATGTCCGGGATGCGTGATCTCGGACCTGTGTCCGTCGCGCGCCAGCTTCATGGGCGTCTGAAGACCAGATGCGCGCCAATCCGCCAACACCACGCAGTTCGCCCTTGCGGCCGACGCTTCACAGTCTCAACTAACGATCAGCAGCGCACCGCGCTCAAGCAGCAAGCGCCCGCGGCGCGAGCGATAGCGCCCACCAAGAAGGACACCCCATGCTCAAGGTCGCCATCCAGATGGACCCGCTCGAGGCGGTCAACGTCGAGTCGGACACCACCTTTCTGATGGCCCTGACCGGGCAGGCGCGCGGTCACAAGCTGTGGGTCTATGATTTCCGCACCCTCGCTCTGGAGGACGGCCGCCTGTTCTGCCGCGCCCGCCCGGTGACCGTACAGCGCAAACAGGGCGAGCACGCCGACTTCGGCCCGGAACAGCGGCTGGATCTGGAAAAGGACATCGACGTCATCCTGATGCGTCAGGATCCGCCGTTCGACATGGCCTATGTCACCGCCACCTATCTGCTGGAGCGGGTGCATCCCAGGACGCTGGTGGTCAATGATCCGGCCGAGGTGCGCTCGGCGCCCGAGAAGCTGATCGCCACCCTCTTCCCCGGCCTGCAGCCGCCGACCCTGGTGTCGTCCGATCCGAAGGCCCTGGTCGACTTCCACCGCCGTCATGGCGATGTGGTGCTCAAGCCCCTGCATGGCGCGGCCGGTTCGGGCGTGGTGCGGCTGAAAGCGGACGATCCCAACCTCGAAGCCCTGATCGAGATCCACGCGGCCGGGTCGCGCGATCCTCTGGTGATCCAGAAGTTCATCCCGGCCGTCTCGGCGGGCGACAAGCGCATCATCCTGGTCGACGGCGAGCCGGTCGGCGCGATCAACCGCATTCCGGCCAAGGATCAGGTGCGCTCGAACCTGCGCGTCGGCGGCACGGCCGCGCCGGTCGAGCTGACGCCGCGCGACCTTGAGATCTGCGCCGCCATCGCCCCCTATCTGAAGGAACGCGGCCTGATCTTCGTCGGCATCGACGTGATCGGCGACTATCTGACCGAGATCAACGTCACCTCCCCCACCGGCGCCCAGCAGTTGCTGAACTTCGCCGGGATCGATGCGACCGAACGCATGTGGGAAGTCATCGAACAGAAGAAGGCTGCGGCCGCCTGACGCCGCATTCAAAGGGAGGGGAGCCCATGACGACATTCATCAAGACCGGCATCCGCAGGGCGGCGCTGGCCGTTTCGGCGCTGGCGATCGCCTGTCCGGCGCTGGCTCAGGAGGCTGCGCCCAGACGCCCGTCGCTGGAGGCGCTTGAGCGCATCATCGAGACGCGAACGCCGCAGACGCGGATCGAGACGCCCGATCACGACCGCATCAGCGCCCGCCGTATCGACATCGTCGACGCCGACGGGACGATCCGCATGACCCTGTCGGGCGCGACCCCGCCTCCGATCATCGACGGGATCCAGTACAAGCGCGCCTTCAACGTCGCCGGTCTGATCCTCTATGACGACAAGGGCAGCGAGCGCGGCGGCTTCGGCACGGCCGACGTGGACGGCGGCATGGCCGTGCTGGCGCTGGACCATCCGGCGATGGATGCGGTCGGCTGGCGGGTGTCGCCCGACGGCTCGGTCAGTTTCGTCTTCAATCAGGCGCCGCCTCTGGTGCGCGAGGCCGGATTGGGCGGGGCTCTGGTTCCGGGGGTCGCGACGCCGACGCGCATGCGCCTGTCGCTGGATGCGGACGGAACGCCCGCCGTCGCCCTGTCGGACCGCAACGACAAGCCGCGCCTGCGCCTGACGGTGACGGAAGAAGGCTTCGGCGCCATCCAGTTCCTCAACGCAAAAGGCGAGGTGATCCATACGATTGCGCCTGAGGCGAACCTGCCGGAAAACTGACCAAACAACGCTCTTGCAGTTCGTGTAAGTTCGTGATTTGTTCCCATTTCTGCGGAGGGAACAGGCATGGTCGCGCGGGTGGTGACGGTGGCTTTCGACGGTGTCGAGGCGCGTCGGGTCGATGTCGAGGTGCAACAGGTCGGTTCGCCCGCCGGGGCCTTCGCCATTGTCGGCCTGCCGGACAAGGCGGTGGCCGAAAGCCGTGAACGGGTGCGCGGCGCCTTTGCGGGCATTGGTCTGGCGCTTCCGGCCAAGAAGGTGATCGCCAATCTGGCCCCGGCCGACCTGCCCAAGGAGGGCAGCCATTTCGACCTGCCCATCGCCCTGGCCCTGCTGGCCTCCATGGGGGTGATCGGGCCGGACGCGCTGGACGGCTGGGCGGCGGTGGGCGAACTGGGGCTGGATGGTCAGATCGCCGGGGTTGGAGGAACCCTGCCCGCCGCGATGGCGGTGAACGGCATGGGTCTGGGCCTGATCTGCCCCGAGACGAACGGTCCAGAGGCCGCCTGGGCGGGCGATGTGCGGTTGCTGGCGCCGCGCTCCCTGATCGGGCTGATCAATCATTTCCGCGGAACCCAGGTGCTGCGCCCGCCCCAGCCCGGGCCGGTGATCGAGGGCCGCGCAGCCCCCGACCTGCGCGAGGTCAAGGGCCAGGAAGGCGCCAAGCGGGCGCTGGAGATCGCCGCCGCCGGCGGCCACAATCTGCTATTCGTCGGCCCGCCCGGTTCGGGCAAGTCGATGATGGCGGCGCGACTGCCCGGCCTGCTGCCGCCGCTGACGCCGATGGAGCGGCTGGAGACGTCGATGGTCTGGTCGGTGGCGGGCCTGATCGAGCGCGGCGCTCTGACACGCGAGCGACCGTTCCGCGCGCCCCATCATTCGGCCTCGATGGCGGCTCTGACGGGCGGCGGGCTGAAGGCCCGGCCCGGGGAAGTCTCCCTCGCCCATAACGGCGTGCTGTTCCTGGATGAGCTGCCGGAATATTCGGCTCAGGCGCTGGACAGCCTGCGTCAGCCGCTGGAGACGGGCGAGATCGTGGTGGCGCGGGCCAACGCCCATGTGCGCTATCCGGCGCGGTTTCAGCTGGTGGCGGCGATGAACCCCTGCCGCTGCGGTCTGGGCGGGCCGGGGCGGGGCGCCTGCGGCAAGGCGCCCCGCTGTCAGAAGGACTATCAGAACCGCATTTCCGGCCCGATGTTCGACCGCATCGACCTGACGGTGGACACCCCTGCGGTCACGGCTGCGGACATGATCCTGCCGCCGCCCGCCGAGGGCACAGCCGAGGCCGCCGCGCGCGTCGCCGCCGCCATGCAGATGCAGGAGGCCCGTCAGGCCGAGGCGGGTCTGACGGGTATTCAGGCGCTGAACGCCCGCGCCTCGGGCGAGGCGCTGGAAAGGTTCGCCGCCCCCGATCAGGCGGGGCGCGCCCTGCTGATGAAGGCGGGCGAGGCAGGCGGGCTGACTGCGCGCGGCTGGGTCCGCACCCTGCGGCTGGCGCGCACCATCGCCGATCTGGACGGGATGGACGGCGTGCTGCGCCGCCATGTCGCCGAGGCCCTGATGTATCGTCGCAGCACGCTGGGCGCCCATGAGGACTTCGACCGGCAGGCCAGTCGGCGGGCCTTGTTTCCCGATCCCGGCGTCCGGAAAGGATCAGACGCCGTTCGCGTGTAATTAACCCGGCCGCGCCAGTCTGGCGGTCATGGGACAGACCCGCAGAACACCCGCGCCCGCCACGGCCGACCACCCGCCTTCTCCGGACGCGGAAGCGGGGTCGGGCGTCGCGCCTGAGCAGCAATTCCTGCGACTGATGAGCCACGAAATGCGCACGCCCCTGAACGGCGTCATCGGCATGCTGGGCCTGTTGTCGCGCACCCGTCTGGACGGGGCGCAGCGCGCCTATGCGGAGGCGGCGCAGAAATCGGCCGAACATCTGCTGGGGCTGGTCAACGATCTTCTGGACTACGCCCGGCTTGAGGCGGGCGCGCTGGAGTTCGACCCGGCGCCGGTCGATCTGGAGGCCATGGTTCGGGGCGTCGCCGAACTGCTGAGTCCGCGCGCCCATGACAAGGATCTGGAGATCGTCTGGTCGGTGGCCGCCGATGCGCCGGACATCGTCGCCGATGAAGGCCGTCTGCGGCAGATCCTGTTCAACCTGACGGGCAATGCGGTGAAGTTCACCGACCGGGGCGGCGTCCGACTGGCCGTGGAGGCCCTCCCTCCTGACGGCGTTTCTACGGACCCGGCTCAGGCGCGGCTGGCCTTCATCGTCGACGACACCGGGCCCGGCGTGCCGCCAGAGGCGCGCAGCCGCATTTTTGAAGAGTTCGGCCACGCCGATGTTTCCGACGCCGCCCGCTTCGACGGCGCAGGTCTGGGGCTGGCGGTGGTGCGACGGCTGGCCATGGCCATGAACGGTCAGGTCGAGGTGCTGGACCGCCCCGACGGCCCCGGCGCCCGCTTCCGGTTCGAGGCGTCGTTTCCGGTCGCCCCCGGGGCGGCTGGGCGCGCCCGGCCGCTGGAGGGCATGGCGGTCGCCATCCGCACGCCCGACGCCTTCGTGCGTCAGGCCGCCACCGATCAGGTCATCGCCTGCGGGGGCCGTATCGCGCGGCAGGCGGCCGTGACCCTGGTCGATCATGCCGGCGCCGAGCCGGACGAACTGGCGAACAAACCGGCCGCCGGGCAAGCGGTTGTCCTGTTGCGCCCGTCCGAGCGGGAGTTGATCAGCCGCTACCGCGCCGCCGGTTTCTGCGGCTATCTGATCAAGCCGCTGCGCCCCGCATCCCTGGCCGAACGGGTGCTGGCGGCGGCGGCTCCGCAGCGGGGTCTGCCGACGCCGCCGCTCCTGCCTGTCGAGGACGACCGCGTGACCCGGGTCGCGTTCCGCGGCGTGCGCGTCCTGCTGGTCGAGGACAATCCGGTGGGCGCCCTTCTGGCCAGAACCCTGCTGAGACGCGAGGGCTGCGTCGTCCAGACCGCCGCTGATGGACACGAAGCCCTGGACGCGATGGCGGCGGCCCGGTTCGACATGGTGTTCATGGACATGCGGATGCCGCATCTGGACGGGCCGCGCGCGACCCGGGCCCTGCGCGCGCGGGGGGACCGGACGCCGGTCATCGCCCTGACCGCCAACGCCTTCGCCGAGGATCGCGCCGTCTGTCTGGAAGCGGGAATGAACGATCATCTGGCCAAGCCGCTGGAAGCCGACGCCCTTCGCCTGATCCTGACCCGCTGGACGAACGCCGCCAACCGCGCCAAGGTCGCGGTTTCCTGAACCGCCAGTAGCCCGTCGTCCGTTTGCCCCGGCGGCGTCCGCCGGAGCCTTGCATGACCGATTCCAAGACGCCCGCTTCCGAGGTCGCGGCGCTGCAGCCGTCCCCAAAGGGGCTGGGCGTGCTCAAGGCCGCCTTCCGCGAGCGGCGGACCCTGGCCATGCTGCTGCTGGGATTCTCGGCCGGACTGCCCTTCGCCATGCTGTTCGGCACGCTGAACGCCTGGCTGTCGGACGCGGGCGTGTCGGTCGCCACCATCGGCGTGCTGTCGTGGGTGGGGCTGTTCGGCGCCTTCAAGTTTCTGTGGTCGCCTGCGGTCGGCCTGACGCCGCCGGTGCTGGGCCGGATGGGGCGGCGGCGCTCGTGGCTGATCCTGTGCCAGACCGTGCTGATCGCGGCGCTGCTGGCCATCGCCCTGTCGCATCCGGGCACGGGCGCCATTGTGGTGTTGGCCTGTGCTGCGGCTCTGGGCGCCTTCGCCTCGGCCACGCAGGACATCGTCATCGACACCTGGCGGATCGAGGTGGCGGACGAGCGGACGCCGGTCGACCTGCTGTCCACCGTCTATCAGTTGGGCTTCCGCACGGCGGCGCTGGTCGGAGGCGCAGGGGCGCTGGTGCTGGCCGATCATCTGGGCTGGTCGGCGACGTTTGTGATCGGGGCGGGCCTGATGGGGCTGGGCGTTCTGGGCGCCCTGATCGCGCCCGAGCCCAAGCCTGCGCCGCGCGCCGCCATTGCGCGTGAGCGGATCGGGTCGCCGCGTCTGCGGATGACGGCGCTGGGGATCACCCTGATCGCCTGGGCGTGGGCGGCCTTCATGCTGGTGCGTTTCATGGTCACGGCCCTGACCGTCAAGCCTGCGCCCAGCGCCGGAGAATTCACCGCCGTCTGGGGACCGTGGATCGTCGGCATGGCGGTGATCCTGCCCGCCCTTCTGGCCGGCATCATCGTCTGGCGCGGGGGCAAGGCAGGGCCCGCCGCCGCAACGGATCAGGGACCAGCCTTCGCCAACACCCTTTATGACGCCATTCTGGCGCCGCTGGTCGAACTGATGGGGCGGCTGGGCTGGGGCGCGGTGATCGTGCTGGGGCTGATCCTGACCTATCGCATCACTGACGGCGTCTGGGGGCCGTTCGCCTTCCCCTTCTACATGGGGGACACCGGCGGGGCGCTGGGCCACACCAAGACCGAGATCGCCCTGGCGTCCAAGACCTTCGGCGTGGTCATGACCATTCTGGGTATTGCTCTGGGCGGATGGGCGCTGCTGGTCATCGGCCGGATGGCCAGTCTGTTGCTGGGCGCCGTGCTGTCGGCGGCGACGAACCTGCTTATGATGGATCTGGCGCTGGGCGCGCCGTGGATCGGCGGCTTCATGCAGATGACGGGTCTGTACAAGCTGTTCGGCGCCTTCGGCATCGGCGAACCTCTGGCGCGGCTGATGCTGGCCATCGCGGGCGAGAACATCGCCGGCGGCTTCGCGGGCGCGGCCTTCGTCGCCTATCTGTCGGCCCTGTCGAACAAGATGTTCGGCGCGGTGCAGTTCGCCGTCTTCACCTCTCTGGCCCTGTTGATCGGCACCCTTGGCCGGGGGGCGCTGGGCGAACTGATCGAGCGTCAGGGCTATGCCGCCATGTTCGTCATCGCCGCCTGGCTGGGCGTGATCGCCGTGATCTTCTGTCTGGCGGAATGGGTGCGGCTGACGTTCGAGCGCCGCCGTCTGGGGCAGGACGCCTGACGTTTAAAAAGACAAGGGCTGACTGCGTCTTGAATGGAGGCGCAGACGCTTGATTTCCGCTCATCCCGGCGGACGCCGGGATCCAGCGCTTTGGCTTTAAAGGGCGGGCTTCCGCGTTCAAGCTGGAGTTTGGCGTTCTTACTGGGTCCCGGCGTCCGCCGGGATGAGCGGGTGAGCAGGCATTGCCCAACGCTTCATGGGAATTTAGCCCAAAAAGAAAGAGGCGGCCCGCAGGGAGCCGCCTCTTCAATCTTCACCGGGTGACGAGGGTTACGCCTCGTTCGGCCCCTCCGCATAGGCGGCGAAGGTGGCGGCGGTCATGATCTCGCTGACCGAGGCGCCCAGCGGCACGATCTGCACCGACTTCTCAAGACCGACCAGCAGCGGGCCGATCACCGTCGCGCCGCCCAGCGCCTGAACCAGGCGCGTCGAGATGGCGGCGGAATGGATGGCCGGCATGACCAGCACATTGGCGTCGCCGGTCAGGCGCATGAACGGATAGTTGGCCCGCGCCTCAGAGTTCAGCGCCAGCGCCGGGGGCATTTCGCCTTCATATTCGAAGTCGACGCCCATGCCGTCCAGGATGCGGATGGCCTCGCGCACCTTCTCGCCGCGGTTGCCCGGGGGATCGCCGAAGGTCGAATAGCTGAGGAAGGCGACACGCGGCGTGCGGCCCAGCGTCTTGACCGTGGCGGCGGCCTTGACCGCGATCTCGGCCAGTTCGGCGGCGTCGGGCAGTTCGTGGATCGAGGTGTCGGCCACGAACAGGGTGCGCCCCTTGGCCAGCAGGATCGACAGGCCGATCATGCGGTCCTTGACGTCCAGGACGCGGCGGACCTCTTTCAGGGCCATGTTGAAGTTGCGGGTCACGCCGGTGACCATGCAGTCCGCCTCGCCGCGCGCGACCATGGCGGCGGCGAAATAGTTGCGGTCCTGATTGATCATACGCTGCACGTCGCGGCGCAGATAGCCGCGACGCTGCAGGCGGGCGTAGAGCCAGTCGACGTATTCGGTGTTCCGCTCGGAAATCCGGGCGTTCATGATCTGGATGCCCAGATCATCGAAGATCAGACCGGCTTCAGCCGCGTTCTGGCGGATCAGTTCTTCGCGGCCGACCAGGATGGGCGTGCCCAGTTCAGCCTGTTTGAAGGCCCAGGCGGCGCGGATCACCGACTGTTCCTCGCCCTCGGCGAAGACGACGCGCTGTTTCGGACCCGAGCGCACGCTGCCCTGGATCTTCTGCATCAGGGCGGCCGACGGATCGACCCGCTGGCGCAGGCTGATGCGGTAGGCGTCCATGTCCTCGATCGGCTTGCGCGCGACGCCGGAATCCATCGCCGCCTGGGCGATGAAGGGCGGGATGTACCAGATCAGGCGCGGGTCGAACGGGGTCGGGATGATGTAGTCCGGGCCGAACTTCAGCTTGCGCCCGCGATAGGCGGCGGCGACCTCGTCCGGCACGTCTTCGCGCGCCAGCGCCGCCAGGGCGTGGGCGCAGGCGATCTTCATGTCGTGGTTGATCTGGCGCGCGCGCACGTCCAGCGCGCCGCGGAACAGATAGGGAAAGGCCAGGACGTTGTTGATCTGGTTCACATAGTCCGAGCGGCCCGTCGCCATGATGGCGTCAGAGCGCACCGACATCACGTCTTCGGGCGTGATTTCCGGGTCGGGGTTGGCCATGGCGAAGATGATCGGATTGGGCGCCATGGAGGCGACCATCTCCTTGGTGATCGCGCCCTTGGCCGACAGGCCCAGCACCACGTCGGCGCCGACCATGGCGTCCGCCAGGGTGCGGTGCGGCGTGTCGGTGGCGTGCGCCGCCTGCCACTGGGAGACGTTGTCCCGTCCCTTGTAGATGACGCCCTGACGGTCGCAGATGGTGGTGTTCTCGGCCTTGACGCCCGCCGCCTTCATCAGGGCGATGGAGGACAGGCCCGCCGCGCCCGCGCCGGACAGGACGACCTTGATGTCCTCCAGCTTCTTGCCGACGATGTGGCAGGCGTTGATCAGACCGGCGGTCGAGATGATGGCGGTGCCGTGCTGGTCGTCGTGGAAGACGGGGATGTCCAGCAGGTCCTGCAGCTGAGCCTCGATCTCGAAGCATTCCGGGGACTTGATGTCCTCCAGATTGATGCCGCCCCAGGTGTCGCCGATGTTCTTGACCACGGTGACGAACTCGTCCGGATCGGTGGTCTTCACCTCGACGTCGAAGCTGTCGACGTCGGCGAAGCGTTTGAACAGGACCGACTTGCCTTCCATCACCGGCTTGGAGGCCATGTGACCCAGATGGCCCAGGCCCAGGATGGCGGTGCCGTTCGAGATGACCGCGACCAGATTGCCCTTGGACGTATAGTCATAGGCCTTGTCCGCATCTTCGGCGATGGCCAGGACCGGCACGGCCACGCCCGGCGAATAGGCCAGCGACAGGTCGCGCTGGGTCGCCATCGGCTTGGTGGGGGCCATGGAGATCTTGCCCGGCGTCGGATCGCTGTGGAACTCCAGGGCGTCGTCGTCGGAGAAGGTCTGTTTATCGGTCAGTTCGGGCATTTGTGTCTCGGAAAGGGGGGCGCTCCTCGTTCCTAGAACCTGCAAACGGCGGGGACAACAGCTGACGCCGGGTCAAGGGCCCTCAAAAGCCCTGTAGTTACGCTGTCGGCAGGGCGCCGGTCCCTTCGACCTCGACCGGGCCGGTCATGAAGACGTGGCCTGACGCCTCGTCCCATTCGATGGTCAATTCCCCGCCATCAACCGTCACAGCAGCCTTTCGGCCGGTCAGGCCGCGTCGCGCACAGGCCACAAGGGCGGCGCAGGCGCCCGTGCCGCAGGCCAGCGTCAGGCCCGCGCCGCGCTCCCAGACCCGCAACCTAATGTGATCGGGCGACAGGACATGGGCGAAGCCGACATTGACGCCCTCCGGGAAAAGCGGGTGGTGTTCAACCAGAGAGCCGGACGCGCGCACGAAGGCGTCGTCCTGACGGTCGGTGAAGAAGACGACGTGCGGATTGCCCATGGAGACGGCGCCGGGCGTGTGCAGGACCGGCGCATCGATCGGCCCGACCTGAAGCTCGATCCCGCGCGTATCCATCGCCTCGGCCAGCGGAACCTGATCCCACTCCAGACGCGGCGGACCCATGTCGACGGTGACTCTATGATGGGCCGCGATCGTCGACCCTGCGGGATCTCCCGACCCGACGCGGCCTGAAGGGGAGGGGGAGTGGGGGGCTGAGGGCGTGGAAGCGCGGCGGGCGGTGGTGGGGCCGGCGGCGGTGTCGATGACCACCGTCTCCTTGTCCGTGGCCTGCAGCAGCAGCCAGCCGACGCAGCGCAGGGCGTTGCCGCAGGTCTGGACCATAGACCCGTCGGCGTTCCACACCCGCATGAAGGCGTCGGCCGTTTCCGACGGCTCTATGCCGATCAACTGGTCGAAGCCGCCCGGCCCCGTGGCCGGATCGGCCATGGCGCGCACCTGATCGCCCGTCGGATGGAAGGGGCGGTCGAAGGCCTGAACGACGACAAAGGCGTTCCCGGCGCCGTTCATGCGGACATAGGGGCGGCCGGAGGCGAGAGCGGAAGAAGCGGTCATGGCCATCTTCATATAGGATTTTTCGCGGCTTCATGTATCGCTTGGCCTGATGACCAGCGAAAACGGCGCAAGCGTCGATCACGACAGACTGAGGCTGCGGGCCCGCCTGCGCTACCTCTATCACGGGACGCAGCCGACAGCGGTGAAGTTCCGCCTGATGGTCATCAGCATCGACCTGATGATCATCGGCTTCTTTTTGGCCGCGCCGATCCTGAAGGAGGCGGGCTGGGTCTTCTATGTCGCCGACTATTTCATCGCCGCCATTCTGGGGCTGGATCTGGCGGCGCGGGCCTATGCCTATTCCGACATCCGCGACTGGCTGAAGAAGCCGATCGTCTGGGTCGATCTGTTCGTGCTGGCGACGCTGCTGTTTCCCGCATGGCTGGCCAATTTCGGCTTCCTGCGGCTGCTGCGCCTATGGAGCCTGCTGAACAGCGACCTGTTCTGGCGCACCATCGGCCGCCGGTTCGACGACACGCGGGTCGAGGAGATCACCCGCGCCCTGGCCGCCCTGATCACCTTCGTCTTTGTCGTGACCGGCTTCGTCTACGCCTATTTCCGGGGCAAGGCCGAGCATATCAACGGCTATCTCGACGCGCTTTATTTCACCGTCGCCACCCTGACGACGACGGGGTTCGGCGACATCACCCTGCCGGGCAACTGGGGCCGGGTGATCTCCATCGTCGTCATGCTGGTGGGCATCACCCTGTTCATCCGTCTGGCCCAGACCCTGTTGCGGCCGCACAAGGTGAAGTTCCCCTGCCCCACCTGCGGCCTGCAGAAACACGACCCCGACGCCGTCCACTGCAAGGCCTGCGGCCAGATCCTGTGCATCCCCGACGACGGCGACTGAGACCCCCGCGCTGCGTCGAAAGATTACACAGCCGTAAGATTGCGGACGCTTGCCCCCTTGCGGCGCGACGGTCAGGGTGACGGCCAAGATTCATAGCCCACCCGAGGGACCTGATGATCATTCGCACTGTGGCGTCCATCGCCGTTCTTTCCCTTGCCGCCGGAGCCGCCCCCTTCGCCATGGCCCAGACGCCCTCCCCTGCCGCCGCAACGACCGGCGGTTTCGCGACCAGCGACGCGACCGATCCCTATCTGTGGCTAGAAGAGGTCGAAGGCGAACGCGCCATGGACTGGGTCAAGGCCCACAACGAAACCTCTCTGGGCGTGCTGCAGGGCGATCCGCGCTATGAAACCCTGCATCAGCAGGCGCTGGATCTGGTGCAGTCGCGCGACCGCATCCCTTCGCCCGGCTTCACCCACGACGGCTATGTGGACAACTTCTGGCAGGACGCGGACCATGTGCGCGGCATCTGGCGGCGCACGACGCTGGACAGCTATCGCACCGACGCGCCGCAGTGGGAGACGATCCTGGACTTCGACGCCCTGTCGGCGGCCGAGGGCGCCAACTGGGTCTATAAGGGCGCGACCTGCCTGGCGCCGGACGAGCGCTACTGCCTGATCTCTCTGTCGGACGGCGGCAAGGATGCGGTGACGATCCGCGAGTTCGACACGGTGACGAAGACCTTCGTCGCCGACGGCTTCAACCTGCCGGAATCCAAGGGCGGCGTGACGTGGATCGACCACTCCACGGTGCTGGTCTCGCGCGACTTCGGCGAAGGCTCGCTGACGAACTCGGGCTATCCGCGCACGGTTCGCCTGATGAAACGCGGGCCGTCAGCCGATCAGGCCGAGGTCTTTGCGGGCGAGAAGACGGATGTCTCCGTATCCAGCTACACCCTGCGCGACGCCGACGGCGCATTGCAGGCCGTGCTGCTGAACCGGGGGATCAACTTCTACGAAAGCGAGACCTGGCTGCTGGATGATCACGGCCGGACCAGGAAGCTGGAGCTGCCGCTCAAGTCCAGCATCAACGCCCTGGTCGCTGGCCAGCTGGTGGTGACGACGGATCAGGACTGGACCGCGCCCTCGGGCCAGGAATTCAGGACCGGCGATGTCATCGCCTGGCCGCTTCAGGCCTGGCTGGCCGATCCGAAGACGCCCGCGCGTCTGGTCATCCGTCCCGGCGAGCGCGAGGCGGTCGAGGGGCTCAACGCCACCCGCAACAAGCTGGTCGTGGCCCTTTACGAGAACGTGCGCGGCTCGGTCTATGTCTATGACCCGGCCGACTGGAGCCGCACCCGTCTGGACCTGCCGCAGAACGTCTCCGTCGGCGTCGGCTCGGCTTCGGAACAGGACGACAAGGTCTTCGTCAGCGTCACCGGCTATCTGAATCCGTCCAGCCTCTATCTGGCCGATGCGGCGACCGGCGCGGTCGCGCTGACCAAGGCCCTGCCGGACAAGTTCGACGCCAGTGGGATGCGCGTTGACCAGTTTGAGGCCCGCAGCGCTGACGGGACGATGATCCCCTATTTCGTCGTCCATAAGGACGCCATGGCGATGGACGGCTCGAACCCGACGGTGCTCTATGGCTACGGCGGCTTCCAGTCGTCGCTGCTGCCCGGCTATTCGCCGACGGTGGGCAAGCTGTGGCTGGAGCGGGGCGGCGTCTATGTCATCGCCAATACGCGCGGCGGCGGCGAGTTCGGTCCCAAATGGCACCAGGCTGCCCAGCAGCAGAACCGCCAGCGCGCTCATGAAGACTTTCAGGCCGTGGCCCAGGATCTGATCGCGCGCAACATTACCAGCCAGCCGCACCTCGGGATCATGGGCGGCTCGCAGGGCGGGTTGTTCATGGGGGCCATGCTGACCCAGCGCCCCGACCTGATCAATGCGGCGGTCATTCAGGTGCCCCTGTTCGACATGCTGCGCTTCCACAAGCTGCTGGCGGGCGCCTCATGGATGGGCGAATACGGCGACCCGGACATCCCCGAACAGCGCGCCTGGATCGAGGCGTACTCGCCCTATCAGCGGCTGGCGGCGGGCCAGCCCTATCCGGAAGTCTTCATCCACACCTCGACCAAGGATGACCGCGTCCATCCCGGTCATGCCCGCAAGGCGGCGGCGAGACTGGAAGAACTGGGCTATCCCGTGCTCTTCTATGAAAACACCGACGGCGGCCACGCGGCCGGCGCCAACCTGCGCGAGACGGCCCGCCGCATTGCGCTGGAATACACCTATCTGACGCGGCGGCTGATGGATCAGCCCTCGCAGCGGTAAAACCACACCGCTCATCCCTGCGGAGGCGGGGATCCAGGTTCGAGCCCTGCGCTCGACCTTGGCCGTGAGCGAAACTTTGGCGACGGCTGCTGAGGCCAAAGCACTGGGTCCCCGCCTCCGCGGGGATGAGCGGAGAAGATTGTGAAAAACCTGTTCCTGTCCGTCGCCTTGCCGACCCTGATGCTGGCCGCCGCGCCCGCCATGGCCGAAGGCGCCGTGTCCGATCCTGCCGCCGCCTCGGCGACGACCCCGCCGCCGCACTTCCCGCGCGACCTGTCGCCTGAGGGGGTCCGGGCCGCTGACGACCATCTGGCGCTGGAAGAGGTCGACGGCGCCGAGGCCCGCGCCTTCGTCGCCGCCGAGAATGAAAAGTCGCTGGCCGCCCTGACCGGCGACCGCCGCTATGAGCCCTTCCGCCAGCAGGCCGAGGCCATTCTGACCGCGACCGACCGCATCCCCGGCGTCAGCTTCCTGGGCGAGGGTCTGGGCAATTTCTGGCAGGACGCCGCCAATCCCAAGGGCGTCTGGCGCCGCACCACGCTGGACAGCTATCGCACCGCCCAGCCGCAGTGGGAGATGCTGCTGGACATCGACGCCCTGGCCAAGGCCGAGGGCAAGGACTGGGTGTTCAAGGGCGCCAACTGCCTGGCGCCGGACGAGACGCGCTGCCTGATCAACCTGTCCAACGGCGGCATGGACGCCGTGACGGTGCGTGAGTTCGACCTGACGACCAAGCGGTTTGTCGATGGCGGCTTCGTCATCCCCGAGGGCAAGCACCGCCTGTCGTGGCTGGACCGCGACACCCTGCTGATCGCCACCGACTTCGGCCCCGGCAGCCTGACGGAGTCGGGCTATCCCTTCATCATCAAATCCCTGAAACGCGGCCAGTCCCTGTCGCAGGCGACCGAGGTCTATCGCGGCCAGCAGGGCGACGGCGGCTATGGCGTCAGTCCCCGCGTCTTCCGCGACGGCGCGGGCAAGGTCGAGGCGGTGCTGTTCAGCCGTCCGCTGGATACCTTCCGCTCGGAAATCTGGGCGCCGGGTTCCGACGGCAAGCCCTATCAGCTGTCCCTGCCCGAACGCGTGGGCGTTCAGGGCGTGCTGGGCGGCAAGCTGGTCTTCTCGCCCGAACAGGCGTGGAGCTTCGATGGTCAGGACTATGCCGCCGGTTCGCTTCTGGCCCTGCCGATGGGGGTTCTGGGCCAGCCGCGTCAGCACATCCGTATCAGCCGTGAAGCCGCCACGGTCTTCGCCCCCGGCGCGCGTCAGTCCCTGCAGGATGTCCGGGTGTTCGAGGACAGCATCGTCGCCGTCATCGCCGACAACGTCGTCGGCACGCTGAAGCGCTTCACCCCGGGCGCCGGGGGCTGGACCGCGACCGACATCGCCGTGCCGGCCAACAGCGCCGTGGGGCTGGGCGACAGCGCCCGGGGCAAGGGGCAGGTCTTCGTCTCGACGCAGGGCTTCCTGACGCCGCCGACGCTCAGCCTGGCCGATGTCTCAAGCGGCGCCCTGACAGAACTGAAGTCGGCCCCGGCCAAGTTCGACGCCTCGACCCATGTGGTCGAGCAGTTCGAGGCGACCTCGACCGACGGGACCAAGATCCCTTACTTCGTCACCCGGCCCAAGAATCTGGCGATGGACGGGACCGGGCCCACCATCATGTTCGGCTATGGCGGCTTCCAGGCCAGCTTCCCGCCTGCCTACAAGCCCGAGATGGGCAAGCTGTGGCTCGAGAACGGCGGCGTCTTCGTTCAGGCCAACATCCGCGGCGGCGGCGAGTTCGGGCCGCAATGGCACCAGGCGGCCCTGCGCGAAAACCGCCAGCGCGCCTTTGACGACTTCGCCGCCGTGGCCCGCGATCTGGAGCAGCGCCGCATCACCAGCCCGCGTCATCTGGGCATCTATGGCCGCTCCAACGGCGGGGTGCTGACCAGCGTCTCGATCACCCAGAACCCGCAGCTGTTCAATGCGGCGGTCATAGAAAGCCCGCTGATCGACATGATGCGCTATCAGGAACTGCCGGCTGGCGCGTCGTGGATGGGCGAATACGGCGATCCGCGCATTCCGGCCGACGCCGCCTTCATCTCGCGCTATTCGGCCTATCAGCAGCTGCGGCCCGAGGTGAAATATCCGCGCGTCTACATCACGACCAATACGCGCGACGACCGGGTCCACCCCGGCCACGCCCGCAAGTTCGCGGCGCGTCTGGGCGATCAGGGCCATGACCACCTCTATTATGAGGACACGGCGGGCGGCCACTCCAACGACGCCGATCCGGTCGCCAACGCCCGGCGCTGGGCCCGCCACTATGTCTATCTGGCCCAGCAGTTGATGGATTAAAGGGCTTTATTAGTGCGCTAACGGCCTTCGGCCTGCTTGAGCGCGAAGGCGTGTGACGTCGCTCACGCATTTATGAGCGGCGCCGTCGGCCCGAAGGGATAGGATCGCGGCCATCATGGCGCGGGGCTGGATCAGATACGGGATGATGGCGGCGGTCGTCGCGGGCGTAGGCCTGACGACGGCGGCCGCCGCTATTGCGCCTTCGGCCGCGCGCGGCGCGCGGGACCGGGATGCGCCGCTTCCGGCGCCGGGCCAGCCGGTGGTGGTCGAACTGTTCACCGCACAGGGCTGCTCCGGCTGTCCCGAGGCCAACCGCACCGTCGGCACGGTGGCGACCCAGCCGGGGGTCATCGTCCTGACCTATGGCGTTGATTACTGGGACTATCTGGGCTGGCCCGACACCTTCGCCCGGCCCGAGTTCGCCGAGCGCCAGCGCGCCTATCGTCAGGCGCTGAAGCTGCGCAACGTCTCGACCCCGCAGGTGGTCATCGACGGGCGGCGTCAGGTGTCTGGCGCCCGCCCCCCCGAACTGAAGGCCGCGGTTGAGGCCGAGGCCCGTGATCGCGGCTGGCCGCCCGAGATCGAGTTCCGCGAAACCGGCGATCGCGTCGGCGTCGGCTCGGGCCGTCCGCCGCCCGGCGGGGCCGAGGTGGTGGCGGTGCTGTATCGCTCCGGCCTGCAGACGGTCGAGATCAAGGGCGGCGACAATCGCGGTCAGGCCGTGCCCCACGTCAATGTGGTGCGCGAAGTGCGCCGTCTGGGCGACTGGACGGGCCGCCCCGTGCTGCTTTCCCTGCCCGCCGATACGGATGAGGCCGACAGCATGGTGGTGCTTCTTCAGGCCAAGGACGACCGCCGCATCCTGTCCTCGGCCGCGCGCCCGGAACCGTCGCGCGATTGAACCGCTGATGGAAAGGGTCTAAAGCCCCGCCGCTCTTGATGGGCGCGTCGTCGCGCGACCCGGAGGATATGCATGGTCGGGGATACGCCCCGCGGGGACGCTCCCACGTCGCCCGCTTCTGCTTCCGAACCCGCGAACGCCAAGACTCCGCCTCCCGGAGACGCAGGCGACGGTCAGGGCCGTAAATCCGGCAAGACCGGCGGGCGCGCCCTGATCCTGGGCGCCATCGGCGTCGTGTTCGGCGACATCGGCACTAGCCCCATCTACGCCCTGCGCGAAGCCATCGGCCACGCCCAGAAGGGCGTCGAGGGCGATCTGGCCGTCATCGGCGTGGTGTCTCTGGCCTTCTGGGCGCTGATGGTGGTGGTGACGTTCAAATACGTCATGTTCCTGATGCGCGCCGACAACAAGGGCGAGGGCGGCACCCTGTCGCTGATGGCGCTGGCCCAGCATGCCATCGGACGGCGCAGCGCCTGGCTGTTCGTTCTGGGCGTCTGCGGCGCGGCCCTGTTCTACAGCGACGGCGTCATCACGCCTGCCATCTCCGTGCTGTCGGCCATAGAGGGCCTGCAGGAGGCGCCGGGTCTGAACGGACGCCTCGATCCCTTCATCGTGCCGCTGGCGGCGGGCATTCTGATCGCCCTGTTCATGGTCCAGTCGCGCGGCACGGCCGGGCTGGCCAAATTCTTCGGCCCCGTCACCCTGATCTGGTTCCTGTCGCTGGGCCTGATGGGCGTGGCGCACATCTTCGACGACCTGTCGATCCTGAAGGCCCTGTCGCCCTATTACGGCATCAAGCTGCTGATCGCCGACGGCTTCCTGGGCTTCGTCATTCTAGGCAGCGTCTTCCTGGCTGTCACCGGCGCCGAGGCGCTGTATGCGGACATGGGCCATTTCGGCAAGTCGCCGATCCGTCGCGGCTGGCTGTTCATCGTCCTGCCCTGTCTGACGCTGAACTATCTGGGGCAGGGCGCCTTCCTGCTGTCGCACCCCGGCGCGGCCAACAACCCCTTCTGGAACATGGTGCCGCAGCTGGTCTACTGGCCCATGCTGCTGCTGGCGACCGCGGCCACGGTGATCGCCAGTCAAGCGGTCATCACCGGCGCCTTCTCGGTGACGCAACAGGCGGTTCAGCTGGGCCTCTTGCCGCGTCTGGACATCCGCAACACCTCAGAGACGCAGGCGGGCCAGATCTTCGTGCCCGCGATCAACAGCTTGCTGATGGTCGGGGTGCTGTTCGTGCTCGTCACCTTCCAGTCGTCGCACAATCTGACGGCGGCCTATGGGGTGGCGGTGACCGGCACCATGATGGTCAACACCCTGATGTCCTTCACCGTGGTCCGGCACAAGTGGAAGTGGCCGATGTGGGCCGTGCTGCTGACGCTGGTGCCGTTCGGCTTCATCGACGCGGTCTTCCTGACCTCGAACCTGCTGAAGATCCCGGCCGGGGCGTGGATGCCGCTGGTGCTAGGCGGCGGTCTGGTCATGCTGATGTGGACCTGGGTGCGCGGCACGCAGATACTGACCGACAAGACGCGCAAGGACAGCCTGCCGCTGACCGATCTGATCGAGATGCTGCGCGCCCGTCCGCCGCACCGGGCGCCGGGCACGGCCATCTTCCTGACTTCGGACGCCGATGTCGCGCCGGTGGCCCTGATGCACAACCTCAAGCACAACAAGGTGCTGCACGAGAAGAACATCATCCTGACCGTGCATACGTCCGACCGGCCGCGCGTGCCGGATCTGCAAAGGGTGGCGGTCGAGCCGATCAGCGACGATTTCAAGCGCCTGACCCTGACCTTCGGCTATATGGAGACGCCGAACGTGCCGCGTGCGCTCGGCCTGTGCCGCAAGCAGGGGCTGAAGTTCGACATCATGTCGACCAGCTTCTTCCTGGGGCGCCGCTCCGTCGTTCCCACCGCCCGCCAGGGCATGCCTCTTTGGCAGGACAAGCTGTTTATCTTCCTGATGCGTAACGCCGCCAACCCGACCGACTTCTTCCGCATTCCGCCCGGCCGCGTGGTCGAACTCGGCACCCAGGTGTCGGTGTGAGCGGGGGCGCGCCCAAGGGCAAAAGCTCCGCCGCGCGCGGCCGTCGCATCGCCGAAAAGGCGCGCGGCCCGCGTCGCGAACCGGCGCAGCATCCGGACGCGAACGATCCCCACGCCGACATCGGCGTTGAGGCGCGTCTGGTCGCCGGCGTCCTGCTGAACGCCGCGCTGGAAAAGCGCACCGGTCTGGACGAGGCCCTGTCGCAGTCGCCCGCGCGCGATCTGCCGCCGCAGGACCGGGCCTTCGCCCGCGCTGTGGCCATGGCGGCCCTGCGACGTCTGGGCGAGATCGATCAGATCCTCGATCGCCGCCTGCAGAAGGCCCCGCCGCTGGCGGTGCTGACCATACTGCGCGTCGCGCTGGCCCAGACGCTGGTGCTGGATACGCCCGCCTTCGCGGCGGTGTCGACAGCGGTCAAACTGGCCGAGCGCGATCCCAAGACCCGCCCCTACAAGAATCTGGTCAACGCCGTTCTGCGCGGCGTCGGCCGCGACGGCCCCGGCCTGACGACCGCTGAATCCAACCTGCCCGACTGGCTGGCCCAGCGCTGGAAGGCGACCTATGGCGAAGCGGCCCTGATCGGTCTGGCCCTGGCCACGCGCGAGGAACCCGCCACCGACCTGACGGCCAAGCCCGGCGTCGACCCGGCCGAACTGGCGGCGGCGGTCGAGGGCGAGGCCCTGCCCGGCGGCACGATCCGCACCGGCAAGCGCGGCGACGTCGCCGCATGGCCCGGCTTCGAGACCGGCGACTGGTGGGTGCAGGACGCAGCCGCCGCCGTCCCCGCCCGCCTGCTGGCGGTGAAGGCAGGCGAGACGGCGCTGGACCTGTGCGCCGCGCCGGGCGGCAAGACGCTGCAACTGGCCGCCGCCGGAGCCGAAGTTGTCGCGCTGGACCGTTCGGAGGCGCGTCTGAAGCGCCTGCGCCAGAATTTCGAGCGCATGGCCCTCAAGGCTGAGGTCGTCGCCATTCCGGCCGAAGACTGGGAAGATGACCGCACCTTCGACGCCGTCCTGCTGGATGCGCCCTGCACGGCCACCGGCACCTATCGCCGAAACCCCGAAGTCTTGCGCGCCACCCGCCCCGCCGATGTGGCCAAACTGGCCGACGTCCAGCACCGCCTGCTGGACGCCGCCGCCGAAAAGGTGAAGCCGGGCGGTCGTCTGGTCTATTGCGTCTGCTCGCTGGAGCGCGAAGAGGGTGAGACGCAGGTGATCGCCTTCCTGCGCCGCAACCCGGCCTTCCGCACCGTCGCGGCTTTTCCCGCCGAAGTCGGCGCGCCGGACGAGGCCCTGACGCCTGAAGGCTGGCTTCGCATCCTGCCCTCGCAATGGGCGGAACGGGGTGGTCTGGACGGCTTCTTCGCCGCCAAGCTGGAGCGGATCGCGGACTGAAGGCCGATGACGGACGCGCTGAGTAATCGCTACGCCGGTCTGGCCGCGCGGGTCTATGAACTGGACAAGCCGGTCGGGCGCTCTTTCGGCGATGTGGAGTTCTACGCCGCGCGGCTGAAAGGATGCGACGGTCCCGTGCTGGAGCCCGCCGTCGGCTCCGGCCGCGTGCTGGTTCCTCTGCTGGAGGCCGGGTTTGAGGTCGTCGGCTTCGACGCCTCCGAAGCCATGCTGGACCTGTGCCGGGCGGCGTGCGCCCGGCGCGACCTGACGGCGGATCTGTCCGTCGCGCGTTTTGACGACTTCGCCTATGCGACGCGGTTCGCCGCCGCCATCGTGCCCGCCGGATCGTTCCAGCTGATCGCCACGGCGCAGGAGGGTCTGGCCGTGCTGCGGCGCCTTCACGATCATCTGGCGCCGGGCGGGCGTCTGATCCTCGACCTTGATCCGGTCAGCGCCGTTCTGGCGCCGCCCGGGCCGACCCGACGCTGGACCGACGCGGACGGCGAGGTGCTGACCCTGACCGAAGAACGGGTCGATTCCGACCTGCTGAACCAGAGCGTCGTGTCGCATCTGCGCTATGATCAGTGGACGGACGGTCGACTGACGGCGTCGGAGTTGGAGCTGTTCGCCCTGCGTTGGTGGGGCGTGGAGGAGATGCGGCTGGCCCTGACGGCGGCCGGTTTCGCCGACATCACCGTTTCAGGCGGTTATGAACACGGACGCCCGCCGCGCCGCGATGACGAGGTCATCACCTTCGAGGCGACACGCCTCTAATCCAGCCGGGCGCTGCGCCAGCCGTCGCGCCCCTCATCCACGCGGATGGGCAGGCCGAACAGATCGGTCAGGGCGTCGTCGGTCAGCATGTCCGCCTTGGCGCCGTCGCGGGCGACGCGGCCGTCCTTCATCATGATGACGCGGCCGATCTCGGGCAGGATTTCCTCGATGTGATGGGTCACAAGGATCAGGGTGGCTCCGCCCTGCGCCAGCGGGCGAAGGCTGTCGAGGAACAGACGGCGCGTCGCCGGGTCCAGCCCGCCGCACGGCTCGTCCAGCAGGATGGCGTCCGGCCGGTGGGCCAGGGCGCGGGCGATCAGCACCCTGCGCGCCTCGCCCGAGGACAGGGTGGCCATCGACCGGCCGACCAGATGCTCGACCCCCATGCGATGCAGGGCCTCGGCAGCGGCGTCGCGCATGGCGGGCTGGACGGTTTCGCGCCGCCAGATCCCGCGTGAGGCGAAGAAGCCCGAAACGACCGCGTCCATCACCTCCAGCGCATCCTCGCCGGTCAGGTCCGACTGGGCGGCGGGCGAGACGAAGCCGAGGCGGCGGCGCAGGGAAAAGACGTCCCACGGGCTCTGGCCGAACACCTCGACCCGCGCGCCATGCACCGGATAGAGCTGATGCAGGATCAGCTTGACCAGCGTCGACTTGCCCGAGCCGTTGCGGCCCAGGATCGCCGTGTGTTCGCCCGCCGCGATGGCCAGGCTGACATCATCCAGAATGCGCCGGTCGCCGCGCACGACGCTGGCGTTTTCGATCCGCAGCAGGGGCTCAGTCATCATCGTCCTCGATGGCGTGGATCTGGTCGTCGTCCAGCCCCAGATGATGGCCGATCTCATGGATCAGCACATGGGCGATGATCTCGGCCAGACCGACATCGCCGCGCTCGCACCACTCGTCCAGAATGGGGCGGCGGTAGAGGAAGACGCGTGACGGTTCCGGCGCAGGACCCATGCCGTCCCGCTCGCCGATATGAACGCCGGAATAGAGGCCGGTCAGCTCGAACGGGTCTTCGATTTCCAGATCGCGCAGGGTTTCTTCATCGGCGAAGTCGTCGATGCGGATGACGACATCCCCCGCCGCCTGACGGAACAGCTCGGGCAGGGCGGCGAAGGCCTCTTCCGCCAGACGGGCGAAGTCGTCCAGCGAGGGGGCGGTCTGGTCGGTCCAGGTCATGCTCATGGCGCCGGTATCGCCTGCCCGGCGCCCGGTCGCAATCGGCGGTATGGCCGCGCGTAGATGAGCCGCATCGCAATTCGCCCAATCAGAGTATGGTAAACGCCGAATCGGCCTGCCTCAGACAGGCGGCCGGACATGGATCAGAACTTCTGGGGAAGGCATGGCCGAGGCGGATCTCGCGGCCGACATCGCCTTTGCGGCCACAGCGGGCGCGGCGGGACTGGCGCTGGCGGTCAGCGTCTGGGCCTGGCGTCTGCGCGCCCGCCTGGTCGCGCGTGAGACTGAAGCGACGGATCGCCTGAACTACGTCCTGACGCAGGCCGAGGCCGGCGCCACGGCCCTGATGGCCTTTGACGACGTGCGGCTGGCGCTGACTGCCGACGGCGGGATCGAGGCGGTGTTCGGCGCGCCGGACATGCTGGCCGCCCTGTCGCCGGACGGGAATGCGGATGACGCCGCCGCGGCCGTTCTGGCGGTGCTGAACCAGTCGCACACCGGGCGCATGGAGGCCCTGCTCGACGCGGGCGAGGCGTTCGAGACCCTGCTGGAGACGGCCGACGGCGCCTGGGCCGTCGAGGGGCGTCCGCATGGCGGCGGCGCATGGCTGCGACTGTCGCGTCTGGGCGGGCCGGACAAGGGCGGCGAGGCCGGGCCCGGCGCCCTGGCGGAACAGTCCCCGGCTCCGACATGGGTGGTCGATGGCGCAGGGCGCCTGATCTGGGCCAACAGCGCCTGGCTGCTGGAAACCGGCGCCGAGACGCTGGACGAGGCGCGAGGCAAGGCCCTCAGCTTCGACCGGGGCGCCGACGCCGTGGTGGCTGAGGCCCTGCGCCTGAACGCGCGTCAGGAAGGCTTCCGGTGGACCACGGCGGGCGGGCGGCGCCGCGCGTGGAAAATTCTGGCCGAGCCGCTGGCGGGCGGGCGCGGCGCCGTCATCGCCTTCGCCATCGAAATGACCGAGGCCGAAGAGACGCGCGACACCCTGCGCCGTCACGTCGAGGCCCATGACGAGACGCTGAACCATCTGGCCGACGCCGTGGCCATCTTCGGCCCGTCCAAGCGGCTGGCCTTCCACAACACCGCCTTCCAGTCGCTGTTCGGGGTCGACCCGGCCTGGCTGGACGAGCGCCCGACCCACGCCGAATTGCTGGACCGGCTGCGCCAGAAGCGCCTCCTGCCCGAGGTCGTCGACTATGCGGCGTGGAAGGCCGAGGAGCTGGACTTCTACGGCGCCGCCCAGGCCTCGCCGGACGACAGCTGGTCCCTGCCTGACGGGCGGACGCTGCGGGTGGTGCGCCAGCCGCACCCGCTGGGCGGCATCCTGCTGATCTTCTCGGACATCACCGGCGAACTGCAGCTGCGCAGCCGCTACAACGCCCAGATTCAGGTCCAGCGCGCGACGCTGGACAAGCTGAACGACGCCGTGGCCGTGTTCGGCTCGGACGGACGGCTGCGGCTGCACAATGAGGCTTTTGAAAGCTTCTGGAACGTCGCTGGCGAGCGGCTGATGGAGGCGGGCGATTTCGACGCCGTGGCCGCCCTGTGCCGCCCGGTCCTGCCCGACGCCGCCCTGTGGCTGGGGCTGAAGGCGCGGGTGGCCGACCCCGATCCCGAAAGCCGCGTGGCCATCTCCGGCGAGGGCCGCACCGAGGACGGCCGCATCGCCGCCTGGCAGACGCGCCCCCTGCCCGACGGCGCCACCCTGGTCGCCTTCTTCGACGTGACGGCCCGCCGCGAACTGGAACAGGCCCTGGCCGCCAAGGAGGCCGCCCTGGCCGAGAGCCAGGCCCTGAAGCGCGAGTTCGTCGGCAGCGTCTCCTATGAACTGCGCACGCCGTTGACGACCATCGTCGGCTATTCGGAACTGCTGGAGGCGATGGGCGATCTGCCCGAGCGCAGCCGCCAGCACGCGGGCGCCATCCGCGTGGCGGCCAGCCATCTGGCCCGCTCCATCGACGACGTGCTGGACATGGCCCAGATCGACGCGGGCGAGATGGAGCTGTCGCTGGGCGACGTGCGGGTCTGCGACCTGCTGGACGAGGCGGCGGAAAAGATCAGGGCCAAGGTCGAGGGGCGCGGCGCCACCCTGCATCTGGCCTGCCCGGCGGGTTTGAAGCCGATCCGCGCCGACGCCCGCCGCATCGCCCAGGCGGTCGATCACCTGTTGGAGAACGCCTGCCGCGCCGTGTCAGAAGGCGGCGCCGTCAGCCTGACCGCCGAGACCGGGCCGGGCGAGGTGCGCATCCGCGTTGAGGACACCGGCCGGGGCATCCCCTATCACCTGCAGGCCCACGTCTTCGATCGCTTCGTGCGGCGCGAGCGCGGCGGGCCGGGCGTGGCGCTGGCGCTGGTCAAGGCGCTGGTCGAACTGCATGGCGGCTGGGCCGAGGTTCAGTCCGAGCCCGGCAAGGGCGCAGCCTTCATCCTGCACCTGCCGATCGAGGCCGAGGCGCCGACCGCCGCGCCGGAACTGCTGCTGGGCTGATCCCGACGCTTAGGTCGTGCTAGAAGGCGGTTCCAGCCTTTCAGGACGCTCCATGGCCGACGCCCCCCGCCCTCTGCTCAAGACCGCCGTCATCTATGATTTCGACGGCACGCTTGCGCGCGGCAACATGCAGGAAGTCAGCTTCATTCCGTCGATCGGAATGACGCCGGCGCAGTTCTGGAACGAGGCCGTCCGTCCACGGACAATCGCCGCCGATGGCGACGGCATCCTGATGTATATGCAGATGATGCTGCTGGCCGCGCGCGAACAGGGGGCGCCGGTCACGCGCCAGACGCTGCGCGACCACGGCCGCGACGTGGCCCTGTTCGAAGGTCTGCGTGACCGTTCATGGTTCGACCGGATGAACGCTTTCGGCGCCCAGTTCGGACTGGAGATCGAGCACTACATCATCTCGGCCGGGCTGGAGGAGATGATCGAGGGCTGCCCCATCGCCGGGGCCTTCACCCACGTCTTCGCCTCGAAATACGCCTATGACGACGATGATGTCGCGGTCTGGCCCGCCGTGGGCGTCAACTACACGACCAAGACCCAGTATCTGTTCCGGATCAACAAGGGCGTGCACAACCACTGGGAGGACGAGCGCATCAACCGCTTCATCCCGGACGAAGAGCGCCCCATCCCGTTTGACCGGATGATCTTCCTGGGCGACGGCGACACCGATGTGCCGACCATGAAGATGATGCACACCAAGGGCGGCTTCTCCATCGCCGTCTATGACCCCGACAGCACCCCGCGCGATCAGGACAAGATCCATCGTCTGATCTCGGAGGATCGGGTGAACTTCGTGGCGGCGGGCGACTATCGTGAAGGCTCGCCGGTCGACCTGATCGTCAAGGGGCTGATCGGCCGCATCGCCGTCAACTACGGCCGCATGCCTGCGGATTGACCGCTTCCTTCTCCCCTTGTGGGAGAAGGTGGCCCGTCAGGGCCGGATGAGGGGGGTGAGCGCCCCAGCATGGAGGCCTGATCTTCTGCCGGGTTTCAACGGCTCGCCTAGACGCCGACACCCCTCATCCGAGCGCCTCCGGCGCCCACCTTCTCCCTCAAGGGGAGAAGGGGCGACGTTGATCGTCCAGCATTATGGTGAGGTCCGCCTTCACGCCGCCCGTGAGCATGTGGCGGGTGATCCGCTCGAAATGCTGGATGAAGACGGCCAGTTCGGCGCGTCTGGCGGCGGGCAGGTCGGCGGGCGGCAGGCCCATCAGCCCCGCCTCCTGTTCGCAGCGCCAGTCCAGCACGGCGTCGAACGACGGCGCCTTCAGGAAGAGGATGGCGTCGAAACGGGCGAAAACTTCGGCATAGGGGCCGTTCAGGGCGGCGTTGGCGGCGCCTCGCCACAGGCCGTCCCCGTCCTGCCTGGCCTCCAGAGCATTGATCGGCGCGACGAGTTCAGCCTCTGCCTGTGGCGTCGCGCCCAGACACCAGCCGTCGATCAGCACCGCCGAAGGGCGGCCCGTGAACACGGGCCAGTCCGCCTCGGGCGCGCGGTCGTCGGCCAGTTTGTCGAAGGCGGGCAGCGGCGAGCGGCTGTCCGCCCCGGCGGCGCGCAGGGCGGCGATCGTCTGCTCAAGCAGGGCCAGATCATGCGTCCCCGGCGGGCCGCGCACGGCGAACAGGGAGTGGGTTTTGCGGGCCATAACCTGCCGCTCGGCCCGGGTCAGATAGACGTCGTCCAGCGAAAGATGCGCAGCGCCCAGCCGTGCGGCGGCCGCGCGGGCCAGCGTGGTCTTGCCCGACCCCTGCGCGCCGGCGATGCCGATCAGGGGGGTATGGCCCGGCCGGGCATGGCGCGCGACCAGCGACCCGACCGCGTCCAGCAGCCGGGCGTCGATCATCTCAGTGCTGGCTTTCAGGCAGGCGCACGATCAGGCCGTCTAGGTCATCGCTGACGCGGATCTGGCATGACAGGCGGCTGTTCGGCTCGACGTTCTCGGCGAAGTCCAGCATGGACTCCTCCATGGCCGAGGGACGGCCCGTCTCGGCGGCGAAGTCCTCGTCCACATAGACGTGGCAGGTGGCGCAGGCGCAGGCGCCGCCGCAGTCGGCGTCGATGCCCGGCACATTGTTGCGGATCGCGCCTTCCATGACGCTGAGACCGGTTTTGACCTCGACCGTGTGCGCGGTCCCGTCATGTTCGATGTAGGTGATCTTGGCCATGTCGGGGCTGCTAGCACAGGTTGGAGACGCGGCGTAGGTCAGGCCGCAATATAGACCCAGGCTTCACGGCCCGAGGCCATCGGCGCCAGGACCCGTTGATAGTCTGCGCTCTCATAGGCGTCGGCGGCGCGCAGTTCGTCTGCGGTGATGTGAAAGGCGGCGCCGTCGACCGTATCGGCCGCATCGCCGCTGCGCTGAAGGATCGGGTGGCGGCTCAGGCCGCTTTGGGCGATCACCTCGGGATCGGTGATCTCGACCTCGGACAGGACGAAGCCCATCAGCCGATCGGCCGTTCCTTCCAGCAGTCGGCCGAAATTGGCCTTCTGCACCGCAGGGTCCTGCAAGGTCCCGTAAGAGAAGAGCAGGATGTCGGTCATGGAAGAAACGGCCTCAGGTCGGTTCGTCAGGCGGCCGTCTTCTTGCGAGACGGCGCGACCATCAGCTTCTTGGTTTCGGCGATCGCCTTGGCCGGGTTCAGCCCCTTGGGGCAGACCTGGGCGCAGTTCATGATCGTGTGGCAGCGATACAGCTTGAAGGGGTCTTCAAGGTCGTCGAGGCGCTTTTGAGTGGCGTCGTCGCGGCTGTCGGCGATCCAGCGATAGGACTGCAGCAGGGCCGCCGGGCCGAGGTATTCTTCCTGGTTCCACCAGTAGCTCGGGCACGAGGTCGAGCAGCAGGCGCACAGGATGCACTCATACAGGCCGTCCAGCTTTTCGCGGTCTTCCGGCGACTGCAGGCGCTCCTTCTCCGGGTCCGGCAGGTCGGACTGGAGGTAGGGCTGGATGGAGTCGTACTGGGCGTAGAACAGCGACAGGTCCGTCACCAGGTCCTTGACCACCGGCTGGTGCGGCAGGGGGGCGATGGTGATGTTGTGCGACGAGCACTCGGACCAGCCCTTGGTGCAGGCCAGGGCGTTGCGGCCGTCGATGTTCATCGAGCACGACCCGCAGATGCCTTCGCGACACGAGCGGCGGAACGACAGGGTCGGGTCGATCTCGTTCTTGATGTGGATCAGGGCGTCCAGAAGCATGGGGCCGTGGTCGTCGGACGAGACTTCATAGACGTCCCAGCGCGGATCGGAATCCACTTCGGGGTCATAACGATAGACCTTGTAGGTCTTGACGTTCTGCGCGCCGGCCGGGGCCTTGTGCACCTTGCCGTTGGTCGGCTTGGAGCCGCGCGGGAGGTTGAGCTGAACCATCTGCAATCCTCCTTAGTACACCCGAGCCCGGGGCTCGATGTAGGAGACCTCGTCGGTCATCGTGTATTTGTGAACCGGGCGATAATCGATCTGGACGCCCTCGCCCGGACGCTTCCACGCCAGGGTGTGCTTCATCCAGTTTTCGTCGTCGCGGTCGGGGAAGTCCTCGCGGGCGTGGGCGCCGCGCGATTCCGTGCGGTTCAGCGCGCCTTCGATGGTCACCAGCGCCTGCGAGATCAGGTTGTCGTATTCCAGCGTCTCGACCAGGTCGGTGTTCCAGATCAGGCCGCGATCCGTGGTCTTGATGTCGGCGCCGGCGGCCTCGATCGAGCGCAGCTTCTGCACGCCTTCTTCAAGGGTCTTGCCGGTGCGGAACACGGCGGCGTCGGCCTGCATGGCGCGCTGCATGTCCAGACGCAGGTGCGACGTGGGGGTCGAGCCCGAGGCGTTGCGGAAGCGGTCCAGGCGCGCGATGTGGGCGTCGGTCTGGGCCTTGGAGGCCGAAGGCACGGCCGAGTTCTTGTCCACGACCTCGCCGCAGCGCAGGCCGACGGCGCGGCCGAACACCACCAGGTCGGTCAGGGAGTTGGAGCCCAGACGGTTGGCGCCGTGCACCGAGACGCAGCCCGCCTCGCCCACGGCCATCAGGCCCGGCACCACGCTGTCGGGGTTGCCGTCGCGCAGCGTCAGCACCTCGCCATGATAGTTCGTCGGGATGCCGCCCATGTTGTAGTGGACGGTCGGAATGACCGGGATCGGCTCCTTGGTCACATCCACGCCGGCGAAGATCTTGGCCGATTCCGAGATGCCCGGCAGGCGCGCGTGCAGCACGGCCGGATCGAGGTGATCCAGGTGCAGGAAGATATGGTCCTTGTTCGGACCCACGCCGCGGCCTTCGCGGATTTCGATGGTCATGGAGCGCGAAACCATGTCGCGCGGGGCCAGATCCTTCACGGTCGGCGCATAGCGCTCCATGAAGCGCTCGCCTTCGGAGTTGGTCAGATAGCCGCCTTCGCCGCGGGCGCCCTCGGTGATCAGACAGCCCGCGCCGTAGATGCCGGTCGGGTGGAACTGCACGAACTCCATGTCCTGCAGCGGCAGGCCGGCGCGCAGCACCATGGCGTTGCCGTCGCCGGTGCAGGTGTGGGCCGAGGTGGCCGAGAAGTAGGCGCGGCCGTAACCGCCGGTCGCCAGCACCACCATCTTGGCGCGGAACTGGTGCAGCTGGCCGGTGTCGAGCTGAAGTGCGGTGACGCCGGTGCAGGCCTGAGTTCCATCAGATTGGGCCTGCATGATCAGGTCCAGCGCGAAATATTCGATGAAGAACTTCACCTCGCGACGGACCGACTGGCCGTACAGGGTGTGCAGGATGGCGTGGCCGGTGCGGTCGGCGGCGGCGCAGGTGCGCTGCACCGGGCCTTCGCCGAAGTTGCGGGTCATGCCGCCGAAGGCGCGCTGATAGATCTTGCCTTCGTCGGTGCGGCTGAAGGGCACGCCCCAGTGTTCCAGCTCATAGACGGCCTGCGGCGCGTTGCGGACCAGGTATTCGATGGCGTCCTGGTCGCCCAGCCAGTCCGACCCCTTGACGGTGTCGTACATGTGCCACTGCCAGCTGTCCTCGCCCATGTTGCCCAGCGAGGCGGAGATGCCGCCTTGAGCAGCAACCGTGTGCGAGCGGGTCGGGAAGACCTTGGTGACGCAGGCGACCTTCAGGCCCTGCTGGGCGGCGCCGAGGGCGGCGCGCAGGCCGGAGCCCCCGGCGCCGACGACGACGACGTCGTATTCGTGATCGATAAGCTCGTATGCAGCCATGGCGGGATCAGACTCCGGCCGGCAGCGGGGCCGAGCCCAGCGCCAGACGCACGATGAAGAAGACGCTGGCGGCCGCCAGCACGAGGAAGACCAGGTTCGACACCAGGGTCAGGGCCGGGCGGGAGGCACCGGGGACATAGTCCTCAAGGATCACCTTCCAGGCCAGGCTGGCGAACAGGCAGAAGACCACCGCCGTCACGGCCAGAAGCCCGGCGTTCAGCGTGCTGCCGAACCAGGCGAGGATCACGCCGTAGTCGGCGCCAGCCAGGGTGAAGCCGGTCGACAGGACCCACAGGCCCAGCGGCATCAGGGCCAGCAGGGCCAGCTTTTCGATTTTCCATTCCCCGGCGCCGTGACGCTCGGAGATTTTCACATTGTTCTTGAACTTGGGCGCGGCGCTCACAGCGAAACCCTCCCGGCAGCGAACAGCACGACCCAGAACAGGACGGCCAGCACGATCGGACCCCAGACGGCGATCTGGGCCATCAGGTTGGCGGACTTGATATCCAGCCCCTTGCCCGCGTCGTTGATCAGGTGGCGCGCGCCGTTCAGCAGGAAGGAGAACAGCACCCACGTCAGGCCGAACCAGATGAACAGGCCGAACGGCGAGCCCGAGAAGGCGGCGACCGAGGCGAAGGCGTCCGGACCCGAGGCCACGGCGGCGACCCAGCCCAGCAGCAGGACGGTGCCCACGCTGGCCGCGCCGATGGTGACGCGGAACAGGATCGACGCGACCATGGTCATGTGCCAGCGCCAGATATCGGTGAAGGGCGACATCGGTGCGACGTGCCCATTGGGGTGACGGACGTAGCGGCCCGTCCGGTCGCCAGTTTCGCCCGCAGCCGGGGGGGTGTTCGACATGCGAATGATTCTCAAAAAACCCGTGGAAATTCAGGGCCGGATTGCAGTGCAACAGGCTTTAGTGACGCAGAAGGGGGGGTGTCAACGAAGGGGGCCGATTCCTGTCAAGTTCTACCTGCGAACGGGGATCAAAAGGCCGCGATATGCGACAGCGCCGTTTCGCGCGCCTGTGATGCGCACGGAACCGCCCCGGGACGCCCCCATACCGGATCGGGCCACAAAGGATCGTCGCGACGGCGCCCGACCACATGAATGTGAAGCTGGGCGGTCACATTGCCCAGGGCGGCCACGTTCAGCTTGTCCGCCGGCTGATCGCGCAGGGCGCCCAGTTCGCGCACCAGGGCCCCGGCCCGCACGATTTCTTCGCTCAGCAGGGCGCGCTGGGCGGGCGAAAGGTCTTCCAGCTCGACCGCCCCGGCCACGCGGGGCAGCAGGATCAGCCAGGGAAAACGGGCGTCGTCCTGAAAGCGGACCTGGCACAGGGGCCAGTCGGCGGCGAAGACGGAGGCCGCCTCAAAGGCGGGGTCGGCGCGGAAGTCAGCCTGTAGGTGCGGGTGCGAGGTCATGGCGAACCGTGACAGTCGCCAGCGGGGGGCGCAACGACGAAAGCCGTATCGCGGAACGCTTGCCGCGACCCGCCGACAGGTCTAGACCGCCGTTCCAGCGACTACCGTTTCGCACACGCAATATCGACTGGAGAGACCTGAATGGCTCGCGCGAAGATCGCCCTTATCGGCGCCGGAATGATCGGCGGAACCCTGGCCCACGTGGCCGCGCGCGAAGCGCTGGGCGACGTCATCCTGTTCGACATCGCCGAAGGCACGCCGCAAGGTAAAGCTCTCGACATCGCCGAAGCCTCGGCCGTCTTCGGTCAGGACGTGGCCCTGAAGGGCGCCAACGACTACGCCGACATCGCGGGCGC
This sequence comes from Brevundimonas diminuta, assembly GCF_039673845.1. Classification (GTDB taxonomy): domain Bacteria; phylum Pseudomonadota; class Alphaproteobacteria; order Caulobacterales; family Caulobacteraceae; genus Brevundimonas; species Brevundimonas diminuta_E. The sequence goes on from NZ_JBDJMK010000003.1 coordinate 78,537, forward strand.
CGACGTCTGCATCGTCACCGCCGGCGTGCCGCGCAAGCCGGGCATGAGCCGCGACGACCTGATCGGCATCAACCTCAAAGTCATGAAGGCCGTCGGCGAGGGCATCAAGCAGCACGCCCCCAACGCCTTCGTCATCTGCATCACCAACCCGCTCGACGCCATGGTCTGGGCCCTGCAGAAGTTCTCGGGTCTGCCCAAGGAGAAGGTCATCGGCATGGCCGGCGTGCTGGACTCGGCCCGCTTCGCCTACTTCCTGGCTGAAAAGACCGGCGTGTCGGTGCAGGACATCCACGCCTGGACCCTGGGCGGTCACGGCGACGACATGGTGCCGATGGTGCGCCACTCGACCGTCGGCGGCCTGCCGCTGCCGGACGCGGTCGCCGCAGGCTTCCTGTCGCAGGCTGATCTGGACGCCATCGTCGATCGCACCCGCAAGGGCGGCGGCGAGATCGTGGCTCTGCTGAAGACCGGCTCGGCCTTCTACGCCCCAGCCGAAAGCGCCATCGCCATGGCCAAGTCCTACCTGCTGGACCAGAAGCGCGTCCTGCCGTGCGCCGTGTGGCTGTCGGGTGAATACGGCCTGTCGGACCTCTACGTCGGCGTTCCGGCCCTGATCGGCGCCGCTGGCGTCGAAAAGGTCATCGAGTTCACCACCAACGACGACGAAAAGGCGATGTTCGCCAAGTCGGTCGCCTCGGTCCAGGGCCTGATCCAGGCCTGTAAGGATATCGACTCCTCGCTGGCCTAAGGCCAGCGGGCGCTAACGCGAGCCGCGCGACGGCTCGCTGCTTGAGCGCCGATCAGGCCGCATCGGGTCGAGAAGGCCAAGCCTTCTGACCGCGGCCGGACCAAGATGAGAAGGGCCGCATCTTCGGGTGCGGCCCTTTTTTTGGACCTGAAACACAGACCCCGGGGCCGCCAAGGTTCTAGTTCAATTGCAGGCGGACCCTGTCGAGGCGGATGTCGCACAGACCGCACGCCTCGCTCATGCGGCGGGCGCGTGACAGAGCCTGCATGGCGCCGGTCAGGGCGCCCTGTTTTTCGCGCGCAGAGGCCACGTCCAGCCAGGGGCGGTGATCTTCGGGATCCAACAGGGCGCGGCGCAGGGCCGAGCGCTCGGCGCCGCCATAGTCTCCCACCTGTAAAGCGCGATTGAATTGTATGTTCTGCAAGCGGATCAGGGCCTGACGCTCGCTGACCGGCGCCATCAGCAGGTCCAGCCGGTCCGCCACGTGCGGCGTCAGTCCAGCCAGCAGCGCGCGCCGCGTCAGTTCCGAAGGCAGCACCAGCCGCCCCTGACTGAAAGGGTCCAGCGCCACCGGTCCCTCGGGCGTCTCCACCCGCAACAGGACGTGGCCGGGAAAGTCCACCGCCGCCGCCGTCAGCCCCGCCCGGCGCGCCGCATCCAGATAAAAGATGACCAGAACCGCCGACAGGCCGCGCCGCCGCTCGGCGACATCGACTACATCGGTATTGGCGGGCAGGTCATGATCCAGCAGGTCGCCGTTCAGGCGCAGGTCGCCGGCCAGGGCCTCGGTCAGGGCGTCGTCCGGGCTTTCGCTGGCCGCCCGTTCCTTCAGGCGCTGGGCCGCATGGTCCGCCAGAATGCGCACGGCGCCCGCTTCGCGCATGGGCCGATCGTGCAGGGCGCAGGCGATGGCGCACTCCAGCAGGGGGAAGGTGTCGTCCGACCCCTTTCCCGCCCGTTCCAGCACTGTTTCGGCTTCATCGCGCGTCAACGCCGATCCGCTCCCCTGGCGATCACCCCGCGAACATGACGCGGAAAGCGGCCGGGGGCCAGCGCCACAATGTCGATCCGCGGCTCCAGAACGGCGAGAGCCGGGCGCCCGCGCGCCGTCGCCTCCAGCGCATGCAGCAAACGCTCATGCTGATCAGGTTTCAGGGCCAGAACCGCCTGATCCAGCGTCGCCCGGCGCTTGACCTCCACGGCCGCCAGAACCCGCCCGCGCCGGGCCAGAATGTCGATCTCGCCGCCCCGGCCCTTCAGCCGGAAAGCCAGCACCTGATAGCCCTTCAGCATCAGCCACAGGGCGGCGAACCATTCGGCGTCGTGGCCCTGACGGCTTGCCCTGCGTCCCAACGCCTGCCGCCAGGCCGCCTTCGGGCGAGACGGCGGATGCGGGCGCGGGCCGGGCGTCACCGCGCCTTCAGCTCCAGCGCGCGCTTGTACAGCGGCTTGCGCGGCAGGTTCAGCGCCCTGGACACCTCCGCCGCCGCCTCGCCGGGCGGCAGGCGGGTCAGGGCCTCGGACAGGGCGGCGTCAGCGTCATCGGCGCTGGCGATCTCGGCCTCGCCGGGACCGACCACCACGACGATCTCGCCCTTGGGCGCGTCAAGGCGCGGATCGGCGGCCAGTTCCGCCAGCGTTCCGCGCACGCATTCCTCATAAAGCTTGGTCAGTTCGCGGGCGACGGCGGCGGGGCGCGGGCCCAGCACCTCGGCCATGTCGCTCAGACTGTCGCGCAGACGCGGTCCGCTCTCGAAGAAAACAAGCGTCTGACGGCCGGTCCGAAGGTCTTCCAACGCCGTGCGCCGCGCGCTCGACTTGGGCGGCAGAAAGCCTGCGAACAGCACCCGGTCGGCAGGCAGGCCAGCGATACACAGGGCCGCCAGCAGGCTGGACGGTCCCGGCACGGGATGGACGGGCAGGCCCTCGGCCACCGCCGCCCGCGCCACCACATAGCCGGGGTCGGACACCAGAGGCGTTCCCGCATCCGACACCAGCGCCACCACCTCGCCCGCCTTCAGTCGTTCGACAGCGATTTCGGCCGCGCGGCTCGAGGCGTGATCGTCGCAACGCTCCAGCTTCGCCTTCAGCCCATAAGCGGTCAGCAGCTTGGCCGTGACGCGCGTGTCCTCGGCCAGAACCAGATCGGCGGCGGCCAGCACGTCCAGCGCCCTCAGCGTCATGTCGCGCAGGTTCCCGATCGGCGTCGCCACCAGATAAAGGCCCGGCGAAACAGGGCGCGCGGGCGGAGCGGTCGGCGGAAACAGCGAAGCATCTGACATCGGCCGGACCCTGCCAGCCCGGCGCGGCGCGGTCCAGCTATGGCCTACGCCGCCTCAGCCTCTTCGCGCTGTTCCAGCCAGTCTTCGCTCTGCATTTCGTTGAAGCGCGACACTGTCCGTTCGAACTCGAAGGCGCCTACGCCTTCCGTGTAGAGCGCCTCGGGTGCAGCCTCGGCCAGGACCACTAGACGGGTCTTGGCCTCGTAAAGCGCATCCACCAGCGTCACCAGACGGCGCGCCTCGTGGTGGTTGGCGGGGCTGAGCAGGGGCACGTCCGACAGGAACAGGGTGTGGAAGCGCCGGGCGATGGCCAGATAGTCCTGCGGCCCCAGCGGGCGGCCGCACAATTCGTCGAAGGCGGCGCGGGCCATGCCGCCGACCGTGCGCTCCAGCCTCACCTCGCGGCCCAGAACGGGCAGGACGATGGGGCTTTCAGGCTCGCCGCCCTTCAGGTCGGACCACAGGGTCTCGAACCCCTGACGCGCCTCGGCGTCCAGCGGCGAGAACCAGACCTTGGCCCCGCTCATACGGTCCAGGCGGAAGTCGCGGGCGCCCGCCGTTTCGACCACGTCGCAGCGCTGGCGCAGGATGTCGATGAAGGGCAGGAAGAGCTGGCGGTTGATGCCGTTCTTATAGAGGTCTTCGGGCGCGCGGTTCGAGGTGACGGCCATCACCACCTTCTTCTCGAACAGGGCCTCGAACAGTCGCCCCAGGATCATGGCGTCGGCGATGTCCGTCACCTGCAGTTCGTCGAAGCACAGCAGGCGCGCTTCTGAGGCGATCAGGGCGGCGATCGGCGGAATGGGGTCGTCGCCCTTGTGCGTGCCGAAGACCTCCTTGCGGCTGCGCGACGTGCCTTCGCGCCACTGTTTCACCAGATCATGGATGCGCGCCATGAAGGCGTGGAAGTGGGCGCGGGTCTTCTTCTGCTCGGGCGTCGAGGAATAGAAGAGGTCCATCAGCATGGACTTGCCGCGTCCGGGCGGGCCCCAGATATAGATGCCGCGCACGGTGGGCTGGGCGCCGAACAGGCCCTTTTTCGCCAGATCGGTCTCAAGCCGTTCCAGCGCGCCGATCAGGGCGGCTTGGGCCGGTTCGGGCGTGATCACGCCTTCTTCCACGCGGATATCGTAGGCGTTGCGGATGCGGGAGGTCATGCCCTGCAGATAGCCCCCGGATGGGGCCGGGGGAAGGCGTTCGCGGATTCCGGCGCCGAATTGGAGGATTCTGGTTGCTTCGCAGCTGCGAAGGACCCAAATGCAGAAGCGTTTCTCGCAAACGCCCCCGAACAAAGGATGATTTCGTCATGGGCTATCGCGTCGCCATCGTAGGCGCCACCGGCAATGTCGGCCGGGAAATTCTGGCCATTCTCGAGGAAGTGAACTTCCCCGTCGAGAAAATGCACGCGATCGCTTCCCGAAAATCCAAAGGCGTCGAAGTCTCGTTCGGCGACACCACGATCAAGTGCGAGGACATCGAACAGTTCGATTTCTCCAGCGTCGATCTGGTGCTGATGAGCGCCGGCGGCGGCGTGTCGCGCGAATGGTCCGAAAAGATCGGCAAGGCCGGTCCCATCGTCATCGACAACTCCTCGGCCTTCCGCATGGATCCGGACGTGCCGCTGATCGTGCCCGAGGTGAACCCGGACGCGGCCAAGCTGGCGACAAAGAAGAACATCGTCGCCAACCCCAACTGTTCGACCGCCCAACTGGTGGTGGCGCTGAAGCCGCTGCATGACGCGGCCAAGATCAAGCGCGTCGTCGTCTCGACCTATCAGTCCGTCTCGGGCGCCGGGAAGGAAGGCATGGACGAGCTGTGGAACCAGACCAAGGCCATCTACGGCCTGGGCGACGCCACGCCGAAGAAGTTCCCCAAGCAGATCGCCTTCAACGTCATTCCCTACATCGGCGCCTTCAACGAGGACGGCTACACCGACGAAGAAGCCAAGATGTGGGACGAGACGCACAAGATGATCGACCCGTCGATCAAGCTGACCGTCACCTGCGTGCGCGTGCCGGTCTTCGTCGGCCACTCCGAAGCCGTGACGGTCGAGTTTGATCGCCCGATCGCCCCGGACGAGGCCCGCGAAATCCTGCGTGAGGCGCCGGGCGTTCAGGTCATCGATAAGCAGGAACACGACGGCTACATCACCCCGGTCGACGCCGCGGGCGAACACGCCGTCTATGTGTCGCGCATCCGCAAGGATCCGACCGTCGAGCACGGCCTCAGCTTCTGGGTCGTGTCGGACAACCTGCGCAAGGGCGCGGCCCTGAACGCCGTGCAGATCGCCCAGCTTCTGGACGAAACCGGCGTCATCTCGCCCAAGAGCGGCTACCGCACTTTGACTGTGTAAGAAGGGGCCCCTGACGCCTCGCGCGCGGCGCGAGGCTGCTTGAGGGCGTCATTCGTGTTGAACCCCCGCCGTGTCGGCGATGCGGCGGGGATCGAAAGGTAACAGAGTGAGCGCCTCCCCTGCTCCCGCCGCCGCCTCTCCCGCTTCTGACGCCCGCGCTGCGCTGGCCGCCGGGATCGTCTGCTACCTGATCTGGGGCTTCGTGCCGCTGGTCTTTCAGCAGATGGGTCATCAGGGCGCGAACGCCTGGGAGATCATGGGCCACCGCGCCGTCTGGGGTCTGGTTTGGGCCGCCCTGCTGGTCGTGCTGTCGCGCCAGTGGCCGCAGGTCATGGCCGTGCTGCGCCAGCCCAAGGTGCTGGGCTGGCTGGCCCTGTCGGCCATTCTGATCGCCGGAAACTGGACCACCTATATCGTGGCGGTGAACGACGGGCGCACGCTGGACGCCTCGCTGGGCTATTATCTCAATCCGCTGCTGAACATGGCGGCGGGGGCCTGGCTGTTCCGCGAGAAGATCGACTGGGCGGGCAAGATCGCCATGGTGCTGGCCGCCATCGGCGTGCTGTTGCAGACCATCGCCCTGGGCCATGCGCCCTGGGTGTCGATCATTCTGGCGCTGACGTTCGCGGCCTATGGCATCATCAGAAAGCGCGTCTCGGTCGATGCCCAGACGGGCCTGTTTCTGGAGTGCCTGCTGCTGGCCCTGCCGGGGCTGATCTGGCTGATCCACATCGAAACCACGGGGCAGGGGCATTTCACCGCCTCGCCCGCCGCCACCGCCTGGCTGCTGTTCGCCGGACCGGCCACGGTCATTCCGCTGGCCCTGTTCGCCTGGGCGGCGCGGCGGATGCCGCTGTCCAGCATGGGCTTCCTGCAGTTCCTGGCCCCGACCATCGTCTTCATCATCGGCGCGCTTCAGGGCGAGGCTCTGGGACCGCTGCGGATCGCCTCCTTCGTCTTCATCTGGATCGCCGTGGCCGTCTTTGCGGTCGGCGCCGTGCTGAAGGTGCGCCGCGCCGCCGCCACGGCCGAGACCATCGTCGCGCCCGAACCGGGCCTTCTGGACGACCCGGCCGAGGACCGGATGGAGGCTCTGGGCGAGAATCCGCCGTCCGCGCGTTGAGCCGAGGCGCCATCCCGGCGTAAGGAAGAAGGCGATGATGATCCGTTCCCGCCTGCTCTCCGCCCTCGCTGCGTCCGTCCTGCTGGCCGGAGGAACATCCGCCTGCGCCCACGGCGCGGTCCAGACCGGCGATGAAGTCATCCGCACCGCCCGCGTCGGCGCCGCCCGGGACGCTGCCGCGCCCATCGACCCCGGCGCGCCCGTCGCCGTCGTCGCGCCGCCCACGACCGCCGAGACGTTCGACGCCGTCAGCGATGCTCTGGACGCCGCCGCCGCCGCCTGGAGCTCGGGCGAGGTCGACGCCGTCATGGCCACCTATGTCCACGACGAACCCCTGCTGGTTTTTCTGGGCGACACCCCGCTGAAGGGCCCCGACAGCGTTCGCGCCGCCCTTGATGCGCGCGCCGCCCAGCCCGGGGGACTGGGCGCCTTGTCCTATGAGTGGTTCGAGACGCTGCAGTTCGACGTGAACACGGCGGTCGTCTCGGGCCGCGCGGTCGTGACCCGCAACGGCAAGCCCCACCGCGGGCTGTTCACCCGCATCCTGCGCCGCACCGTCGACGGCTGGCTGATCGTCCACGACCAGCTGGCCTGGGGTCCGGAAGCCTGAAGCTCAGGTCTACAGCGCCGAATACAGGGCCTCGACCAGGCGCAGGGCGCGCGGGTCGCCCAGCAGATGCGGCGACTGGCGCGTCATGACATAGGCGGCTGAGACGCCGGTGGCCTGATCGGCGAGCGCCATCGATCCGCCCCAGCCGGTGTGGCCGACTGTCGTCGGATTGGGGCCGAAGATGTTCAGGCCTTGGTTGCGCATGAACCCGGCCGCCCAGTTCATCTGGAACGGCACGACCTTATCCAGCCCGTGAATGCGCTCACGCGTGGCTTGAGCCAGGGTTTCCTGTGACAGGATCGCCTTCTGATCCAGAGCCCCGCCGGTGGCGATGATGGACATCATCCGCGCCAGATCCCTGGCGGTGCCATGCAGGTTGGCGGACGGAATCTCCGCCATCCGCCATTCGGTCGAGCCGCGCCCGCCGGGGGCCGAGCCGCGATCCAGGAAGGCGGCCTTCTTGATCGCGTCGATGGGGCCGAGGTCCGGTGCGGCGGCGGGTTTGCGAAGTTGGGCGACGCGGCCGTGTTCGGCCTCGGGCAGGCCGATCCACAGGTCCAGATCGAACGGCTGGGCGAAGTCTTCGCGCAGGGCTGTCCCCATCGTCCGCCCGTCGACGATGCGGAACAGTTCGCCCGCCAGATAGCCGATGGTGATCGGGTGATAGCCGGACGCCGTGCCCGGCGCCCACATCGGCGTCTGCGCCGCCAGCTTGTCCAGCACCGCCTGCTGGTCGAACCAGATGGCCGGTTCGGCGCCGCCGTCAAAGCCGGGCAGGCCGGACTGGTGGCTCATCAGCTGGCCGACGGTCAGCTGGTCCTTGCCCGCCGCGCCGAAGGCGGGCCAGTGGTCGGCGACCCGGTCCTCATAGGACAGCAGCCCCTTGTCCACGCAGCGCGCGATCATCAGGGCCATCACCGCCTTGCCGGTCGAGAAGACCGGGACCAGCGTGTCCCCGGCGAACGGCCTGGTTCCCGCCAGATCGGCCGATCCCGCCCACAGGTCCACGACCACCTCGCCGTCGATGGTCACGCTGAAGCGCGCGGCCAGTTCGTTCAGCCTTTCGGGCGCGTCGGTGAAGTTGGCGGCGAAGGCGTCCTTCACCGCATTGAAACGAGGCGGGCAGACGCCGTAGAGGTCGGGGAGGGTGGTCATGAATTGTCGGCCTGATCGTGGAGCGGAAGGCTGGAGGGTTCCATCTCACGGACGTCCGCCGCGGACAATGCACCGTCTCGCCGCGCCCCGCCCGTCATCCCGGCCGAAGCGAAGCGCAGAGCCGGGACCGCCAGAGGCGCCGACCTTTCGCTGTCTGAGATTCCGGCGGTCCCGGATAGCGGCTGCGCCGCTTCCGGGATGACGGAGGCGTTATTTCCGCGCGGCGGCCGAGGCGTTGCGGGCGCCAGCGAACTCGTCGCCCGGCTTCCACGCGGGCCAGTCGCGCGAGTTGGCCAGATCGCGGCCGACTTCATACAGCAGCTGAACATCGGCGGCGGCGGCGTCCATCTTCCAGTCCGGCGCCCATTCGTCCGAGGGCTGATGATAGCGATTGGCGACGTAATCACGGCTGGCTTCGTTGTGGCCGGTGAAGCCCGCAGCGGCGAACAGGGCCGGCACGCCCTTCCTCGCCAGCGGGAAGTGGTCAGAGCGATAGAAGGCCCCCGCGTGCGGCGCAGGGTCGGGGATCAGGCGTCGCCCCTCGCGCGCGGCCAGCACCGCCAGCCGGTCGTCCAGATCGTTCTTGCCCGCGCCGATGACGACGATGTTGGGGTCGATCTCGGTCCCCGGCAGCAGGCTGTCCATATTGATGTTGGCGACGGTCGTCTCCAGCGGCCAGACCGGGTTGGCGGCATAGTATTCGGCGCCCAGCAGGCCGGTTTCCTCGGCCGCCCAGCTGACGAATACGGTCGAGCGTTCGGGACGCGGCCCCTCGGCGAACAGGCGGGCGATCTCCATGACGCCGGCGACGCCCGTCGCATTGTCGACGGCGCCGTTATAGATGTCGTCGCCGTTCTTGGGCGTGGCGCGGCCATAGGCGTCCCAGTGGGCGCCGAACATCACCGTCTCGTTCGGGTATCTGGTTCCGGGCAGGCGGCCGATGACGTTGCGCGTCTCGACCCGGTCGGCCTTCTGGCCGAAGTCGATCGACATGGTCACGCCGTCCAGCGCCACGGGGCGGAAGTCGGGCGTGCGCGCCTGGTCCTTCAGGGCGGCGAAGTCCAGCCCGGCGTCTTGGAACAGCTGTTCGGCGATCGCGCCCTGAATCCAGCCCTGCGCCGCCACGCGCTCCTTGTCCGGATCGGCGCGGACGATGTCGAACTTGGGCGCGGTCGAGGAATTCTCCAGCGTCGCCCAGGGATAGCCCGCGCCCGGCGTGTCGTGGATGACCAGAACGCCCGCCGCCCCGTGCGCCGCCGCCACCTGGAACTTATAGGTCCAGCGGCCATAGAAGGTCATGGCCGGACCGTCGAACTTGCCGTTGACCGGGTGGCCTTCGGGCGCGCCGAAGTCGGGGTCGTTGACCAGCACCAGCATGATCTTGCCGGTCAGATCGACGCCCTTGTAGTCGTCCCAGCCGCGCTCGGGCGCATCGACGCCATAGCCGACGAAGACCAGCGGCGCGTCGGTCAGGCTGATGCGCTCCACCGGCCGGTCGGAGGAGACGATGACGTCCTTGGCCCGCTGCAGTTCGGTGGTGCGGCCGTTGGAGGAGACGCTGATGGCGGCGGGGCCGTCCTGGCTGGTGCGGCTGACCTGGGCGACCTGCACCCACGATCCGTTCGGGCCGCCGGGCTCCAGGCCCAGCGCCTGAAACTGCTGCGTCAGCCAGGCGATAGTGCGGTCTTCGCCGGGCGTGACCGGGGCGCGGCCCTCGAACTCATCGGAGGCCAGAACGCGGGTCGCTTCGTTCAGTCGAGCCGGGTCGATGCGGCCGGTCTGGACGCCGGTTTGGGCGAGCGCGGAGGTCGAACACATCAGGACGGCGATCAGGCCGACGGCGGCGGAACGGGCGAGGGTCATGGGCAGGCTCGGCTCTTGAACGATTTGCGCCACGCTGCCCCTTGAGGCCGCTGCTGTCGACCCCGAAAGGCTTCAGCGTTCGTCCAGCCAGAGGCGCAGCCCTTCCGCCGCCACGACGCCCGAGGCGAAGGAGGCCTGCAGCAGATAACCGCCCGTCGGCGCCTCCCAGTCCAGCATTTCGCCTGCCGCAAAGACGCCGGGCCGCGCCTTCAACATCAGCCGTTCGTCCACAGAGTTCAGCGCCACGCCTCCGGCCGAGGAGATGGCGCGGCTCAGGCCCTGCACCCCGGTCAGGGTCAGGGGGACGCCCTTGATCCGGTCGGCCAGTTCGGCGGGTTCTGCGGGCAGGGGCCCGCCTTCGCGCAGAAGGGCGACAGCGGCGGCGTCGAGCCGCACGGTCTTGCGCAACCAGTTCGACAGGCTGTCCTTGCCGCGCGGTTTCGACAGGCGTTGCGTCAGCGCCTCGACGCTCAGATAGGGCCGCAGGTCGAGCATCAGCAGGCTTGATCCGTCGCGTTCCACCGCTTCGCGCAGACCGGCGGACAGGGCGTAGATCCCGCCGCCCTCAATCCCATAGGCAGCGATCATGGCCTCGCCGCGAACGGTGCGGTCCTGGTGTGTCAGGGCGACGCCTTTCAGCGGGGTTCCGGCGAAGCGGTCGCGGAACAACGGCGACCATGCGATGTCGAAGCCGACATTGGCGGGCCGGAAATCGGCCACCTCGGCGCCCGCCTCCTCCAGCGTCGAAACCCATGCGGCGTCGGACCCCAGCTTCGCCCAGCTGGCGCCGCCGAGGGCGAGGATCACGGCGTCGGGCCGCTCGATCTGCTCGCCATCGGGCGTGTCAAAGGTCAGGGCCTCGCCCTGCCAGCCGGTCCAGCGTGAGCGGGTGCGGATCTCTACCCCCAGCCCTTCCAGCCGCGCCAGCCAGGCGCGCAGCAGGGGCGAGGCTTTCATCGCTTTCGGGAACACCCGGCCGGACGAACCGACGAAGGTCGGCTGGCCCAGCCCCTCGACCCATTCGATCAGATCGGCGGGCGAAAAGGCGTCCAGCCAGCCCTTGATGCGCGCCTGCGCGGCGGCGTCATAGCGGTTCAGGAAGGGCTCGAGTGGCTCCGAATGGGTCAGGTTCAGCCCGCCGCGTCCGGCCATCAGGAATTTGCGCGCGACCGAGGGCATCCGCTCGTGCACGACGACGCGCAGGCCCGCCTGAGCCAGGCGTTCGGCGGCCATCAGTCCGGCGGGACCGGCGCCGATCACGGCGACTGTTGCGGGGGCGGAGGTCATCGACGCCTTCCTAGCCGGAATGACCGCCGCGGCCTATGCTGGCGGACATGAGTGTCGCCTTTACACGGGAAGAAGATCTGGAAGCCACGGCGGCGGACCTGCCGGACCGGCCGATCTCGCCCCATCCGAATCTTGTCACGCCGCAGGGGCTGGCCCAGATCGAGGCCGAGCTGGCGGCTGCGCGCGCGGCCTATACGGCGGCTCAGGCGGCGGGCTCGATCGAGGCCGACCGCACCGCCATGGCGCGGGCGACGCGCGACCTGCGCTACTGGTCGGCGCGCCGGGGCACGGCCCAGCTGGTCGAGGCGCCGCCCGACGGCAAGGTACGCTTCGGCGACACGGTGACGATCGAGCGCGAGGACGGCCGCACCCAGTCCTGGCGCATCGTCGGCGAGGACGAGGCTGACCCGACCAAGGGCAGCGTCAGCCACGTCTCGCCCCTGGCCCGCGCCCTGATGGGCAAACGCGAGGGGGATGAGGCGACGGTCGCGGGCCAGTCGGTCGAGATCGTCGCCATCAAGGAAGGCTGAGAAGGGGCGGCCTCAGTAGCCGCCCGTGCCCTTTTCTTTCGCCACCGGCTGGAAGTCGCGCACGAACCGCTCCAGCAGGCGCACGCTGAAACCCGCTGAACCAGCCGGTTTTACGTCGTTCGCCGCGCCAAAGGCCATGTTGGCGATGTCCAGATGCGCCCAGGGCGTCTCCGGCCGGGCGAAGGCGCCGATGAAGTGGGCGCCCGTGCCTGCGCCCGCCCCGCCGTCGCCCGAGTTCTTGATGTCGGCGATGGTCGAAGATGTCGCCCGCACATAGTTGGGGTGCAGCGGCAGGCGCCACAGGTTTTCGCCCGTCGCATCGCCCGCCGTCTTCAACTGATCGGCCAGGGCGTCGTGACGGCTGAACAGACCTGCATAGTCGCCGCCCAGAGCGCCGCCGACCGCGCCGGTCAGTGTGGCCACATCGACGATGGCGGCCGGGTTCATCGTCGTATCGGCCCAGACCACGGCGTCGGCCAGCACCAGACGCCCTTCTGCGTCGGTCGAGATGATCTCGATGGTCTTGCCGTTCATGGCGGTCAGGACATCGGCGGGCCGGATGGCGTTTCCGCCCGGCATGTTTTCCGACAGGGCGGCGACGGCGACCACATCCACGGGCGCGCCGCCCTTGGCCAGGGCCAGGACGGCGCCGACGACGCTGGCGGCGCCGGACATGTCCATCTTCATATTGCCCATGTTCGCGCCCGGCTTCAGCGAGATGCCGCCGGAATCAAAGGTGATGCCCTTGCCCAGCAGGGCCACCGGTCCGGCCGAAGACGCGCCCTGACCGCGATAGCGCACGGCCAGCATACGCGGCGGCCGCGCCGATCCCTGACCCGAACCGAGGATGGCGCCCATGCCCAGCCGCTCCATGGCGGGCACGTCCAGCACGGTGATCTCGACCCCCGGCACGCCGGCGAAGGCGGCGCGGGCGCGCTCGACGAAGGTTTCTGGATAGATGACGTTGGCCGGTTCATTGGACACGTCGCGGGTCCAGGCCATGGCCTCGACCAGAGCCGCGCCGCGACGATAGTGCGCCTGTGCGCTCGCGGGGTCGTCGGCCGCCACGGTCAGGGCGCCCGGCGCCGGACCGTCGCGGCCGGTGGTGACATAGAGGTCTGAGCGGTAGTGACCGATGCCCAGGCCGGTCGCCAGTTCCGACGCCATATCCGCCGACAGGCCGGTCGTCAGGGCCGTCAGGGCGCCGGGCTGGCTGTTCAGGACGCGGCCCGCGACGATCCCGGCGGTCTGGATGTCTGCGGCCTTGGGCGCTTCGCCCAGACCGACGATCAGGATGCGGTCCCAGCCGCCGACGCCGTGCAGGCTGAGGGTCTGGCGCGCCTTGTAGTCGAAGCGGGCGGCGCTCAGGGCCGCAGCGATGGCCTGACGGGTTCCGGCGTCCAGAGCTGCGCCGCGCGCGGCCAGTTCGGCCTGCGACCCCAGCGGCAGCACCAGAGAGCCCGACGGCGAAACGGCGGCGGTAAAGGTCACGGCGCGCGCCTGAGCGGGCGCGGCTCGTGCGGGCCAGTCCGCACGCTCTGCGCTCGGCGCGGCGCGACGCGCCTGCGCCTCGGCCGGAACGGCGATGGTCAGGCCTGCGGCGGCGATCAGCGCGGCGGCGGCGAAGGACGGAATACGGATGGTGCGGCGCATCGATCAGGGCCCCCTCTGTGACGATGAAGCGCCTTTATGGGCAGGCGTATCGCGTCGGGGCAACTGTCCTGCAGGCCGAAGGGAGCCGGGCGCGACGCCGTGTCGCGTTTGGGTTGCGCCCTGAGATCGCGCCCGGCGGAACGGCGGCCGTCAGCAGGCCGCCCGACGCGGGGGCGCCGGGCAGGGTCGGGCCCTGAGGCGGACTTCGCCGGTCTTCTGGCGTGAAAGGCGGCGGGCATCGATCAGGGCGCCGATCCAGCCCCACGCGGGTTCCTTATGAGTGCGGTGCAGATGCTCCATGACGTCGTCCTCCTTTCTGGTAAGCTCAGAATGGCGAACGACGCCGAAATCCACAAACGGGACGGCGGCGCCTATCCATAAGGCAGGCTTATGTCGGATCTTCTTGCTCGCATTCCTGTAGACGCCCTGCGCGTGTTCGAGGCGGCGGCGCGCCTGCTCAGCTTCACCCGCGCGGCCGAGGTTCTGGGCATGAGCCAGGCGGCGGTCAGCTGGCGCATCCGCGACCTGGAGGAGAGGCTGGATCGGCCCCTGTTCACACGCGGCGCCCGGCAGGTGGCCCTGACGCCCGAGGGCGAGCGCCTGTCCACGGCGGCGACCGAGGCGATGACCCTGTTGCGGCGGGCGGTGGCCGAGGTGGTCGAGGCCGATCAGGGCGTCTTGGCCATCACCACCCTGCAGACGTTGGCGACCCAGTGGCTAGCGACGCGGCTGGGGTCGTTTCAACTGGCCAATCCCGAACTGGCCGTGCGGGTGGATACCAGCTCCACCCTGTCCAGCCTGGGCGCCGACGGGCTGGACCTGAAGACGCCCGCCGATCTGAAGCGCGCCCATCTGATCGGAGAGCCGCGCGAATGGGCCGCATGGTTCGCCGCCGCCGGCGTGGCGCCCGCTGACGCGGCCGCGCCGCCGCGCCTGACGGCTGATAATCAGGCGATGGAGGTGGCGGCGGCTCTGGGCGATCAGGGCGTGGCGCTGGGGTCGCCCATTCTCTACAGCCGCGAGATCGAGCGCGGCCTGCTGGTCCGGCCGTTCGAGGCGACGGTGGCCCTGGCCGAGGGGTATTGGCTCTGCTACCCGCCCGGTCGCCGTCTGACTCCCAAGATCGTCCGTTTCCGCGACTGGGTGCTGGCGGCCGCCCGCGCCGACCCGGCGGTCGTCGAAGGCGCGCGGCTGGCGGGGCGTGAGGTAGGCGAAACAGGAAGTTGACAGGCTAGCGCGCGACTTCTCCCTCCCCGTCCCGGGGAGGGAGAGGCGTCGTGTGCGCAAAGAAAAGGGCGGGACCTTTCGATCCCGCCCTTCCGTCGTTTGAGCTTTGAGAAGTCGGACTTCCTTAGAAGTCCATGCCGCCCATACCGCCCATGCCGCCCATGTCGGGGGCGCCGCCGGCCGAGGCCTTCTTCGGCGCGTCAGCGATGGCGGCTTCGGTCGTGATCATGATGCCCGCGACCGAACCGGCCGAGGCCAGAGCCGAACGGACGACCTTGGCCGGGTCGATGACGCCCATTTCCACCAGGTCGCCGTACTCTTCGGTCTGGGCGTTGAAGCCGAACTCGGCCTTGGCCGATTCCAGCACCTTGCCGACCACGATCGAGCCTTCGACGCCCGAGTTTTCCGAGATCTGACGGATCGGCGCCTGCAGGGCGCGGCGGACGATGTTGACGCCGGCGTTCTGATCGGCGTTGTCGCCCTTCAGACCATCCAGCACCTTGGAGGCCTTCAGCAGGGCCACGCCGCCGCCCGGGACGATGCCTTCATCGGCAGCGGCGCGGGTCGCGTTCAGGGCGTCGTCGACGCGGTCCTTCTTTTCCTTCACTTCGACTTCGGTCGAGCCGCCGACGCGCAGGACGGCGACGCCGCCGGCCAGCTTGGCCAGACGTTCCTGCAGCTTCTCGCGGTCGTAGTCCGAGGTGGTGTCCTCGATCTGGCGCTTGATCTGGCCGACGCGGGCCTCGATGCCGTCCTTCTCGCCCGAACCTTCGACGATGGTGGTGTCGTCCTTGGTGATCTGGACCTTCTTGGCCTTGCCCAGCATGTCGAGCGTGACCGTTTCCAGCTTGATGCCCAGGTCTTCAGAGATGACCTGGCCGCCGGTCAGGATGGCGATGTCTTCCAGCATGGCCTTGCGGCGATCGCCGAAGCCCGGCGCCTTGACGGCGGCGACGCGCAGGCCGCCGCGCAGCTTGTTGACGACCAGGGTCGCCAGGGCTTCGCCTTCGATGTCCTCAGCGATGATCAGCAGGGGACGGCCCGACTGAACCACGGCTTCCAGCACCGGCAGCATCGGCTGCAGCGAGGTCAGCTTCTTCTCGTGGAGCAGGATGAGGGGCTCTTCGAGGGAGACCTCCATCTTGTCCGGGTTGGTGATGAAGTAGGGCGACAGATAGCCGCGGTCGAACTGCATGCCCTCGACGATGTCGACGGTGGTTTCGGCCGTCTTGGCTTCTTCAACCGTGATGACGCCTTCGTTGCCGACCTTGGCCATGGCCTGAGCGATCAGGTCGCCGATTTCAGCGTCGCCGTTGGCCGAGATGGTGCCGACCTGGGCGATTTCCGAGTTGTTGGAGACCGGCTTGGAGTTCGACTTGATCTCTTCCAGCACCGCTTCGACAGCCTTGTCGATGCCGCGCTTCAGGTCCATCGGGTTCATGCCGGCGGCCACGGCCTTCAGGCCTTCCTGAACGATGGCCTGGGCCAGGACGGTGGCGGTGGTGGTGCCGTCGCCCGCCTTGTCGTTCGCCTTGGAAGCGACTTCGCGGATCATCTGGGCGCCCATGTTCTCGAAGGCGTCTTCCAGCTCGATTTCCTTGGCCACCGAGACGCCGTCCTTGGTCGAGCGCGGGGCGCCGAAGGACTTCTGGATCACGACGTTGCGGCCCTTCGGACCTAGGGTCACCTTGACGGCGTCAGCCAGGACGTTGACGCCCTTCAGCATCTTGTCGCGGGCGTCGGTGTTGAACTTTACGATTTTAGCGGCCATGCGGGCTGCTCCTATCTATAAGATTTTACGTTAGAATTCCGGAAACCTTGAGCCTGTCTTACGACAGCACGCCCAGGACGTCGGATTCCTTCATGATGATCAGGTCTTCGCCGTCGATCTTGACCTCGGTGCCCGACCACTTGCCGAACAGGATGCGGTCGCCGGCCTTCAGTTCCAGGGCGACGTGCTTGCCGTCTTCGTCACGGACGCCGGGGCCCACGGCGACGACTTCGCCTTCCTGGGGCTTTTCCTTGGCCGTGTCGGGGATGATGATCCCGCCCTTGGTCTTGGATTCTTCTTCAACGCGCTTGACCAGCACGCGGTCGCCGAGCGGACGAAACGCCATCTGAGTAACTCCTGTCAGGATGTTGGTGGCAGCCCTCGGAGCCCACGACTTTGGCAGTCGCCCTCCCCGAGTGCTAACGACCCGGGAGTTAGGCAGGGGGACGGGGAGCGTCAAGGGCGGGGCGGACCGAAATTCGGCGCCTTGATGAAGCGAAAATGAACAGGCGCCCCCGGGCTTGTTCAGACAGGCCCGCTTAAAAGGGGGACAACGGATCAACCGGCTTTCGAAAGGAGCCCGCCATGAAGACCCTGTCCAAGATCGGCGTTGGCGCTATCGCCCTGACGATGCTGGCTTCGACCCCTGCCGCCGCCCAGAACTATCGCGACCGCGATCGCGACAACACCGGTCGTGACGCCGTCCTGGGCGCAGTGGTCGGCGGCGTCGCCGGGGCTCTGCTGGGCCAGGGCGATGGACGCTATGTCGCGGGCGGCGCCCTGGCGGGTGCGGCGCTGGGCGCGGCCTCATCCTCGAACAACGACAGCTGCGGCTATTATCGCGGCGGCCGCTGCTACCGGAACCAGGGCCACTGGGAACGCGAACACGGCATCAACAGCCGCGACGGCTATTACAACGGCCGTTATGAGCGCAACGACGGCCGCTATTACCGCGACGGCCGCTACTGGCGGAACCAGGGCGAATGGCGCAGCCATCAGAACCGCCGCGACCGCGACTATCGCTATGATCGCCGCTGGTAGGCGCTGAGACGTTCTGTGAATGAAGGCCCGGTTTCGCGACCGGGCCTTTTTCAATTTCCGATCAGCCCGACAGACCTCTGCGGGCCTTGCCGATCAGCCCCAGGTGGGTGACGCCGAAGGCTTCCGGCGACTTCAGCCCGTAACCCAGCGCGCGATCGAAACCGATATGGGCCAGCCAGATCAGGCTGAGAGCGAGGATCAGGCTCTGGTCCGCCAGCAGGCCCACGCCGGCCAGCAGCAACGGCCCGATAAGGCTGTGCGCCAGATTATAGGCCAGGGCGCCGATGCGCGGTCCCGCCAGATAGCCGAAGAACGACAGGTCAGGCGCCAGAAACATAAGGGCGAACAACTCCCACCCTGCTCCGAAACGAACATAGGCCAGAACGGCGACCGCCAGCAGGGCCACCCCCTCCAGCCTCTGCCAGCCCGTCGCGACAACTGTCACGCAGTCAGCCTTCGCAGCAGGTCGGCCGTCGATGCGTCCAGATCCGGCGACGGCGCGCCGCTGGCGGCGTCCTTCAACAGCGCCTTGGCCAGAACCTTGCCCAGTTCCACGCCCCACTGGTCGAAGCTGTTGATGTCCCAGATCACGCCCTCGATGAAGGTCTTGTGCTCATAAAGGGCGACCAGTGCGCCCAGGGCCTGCGGGGTCAGCCGCTTCATCAGAACGGTCGTCGACGGGCGGTTGCCGGGAAAGGCCTTGTGCGGCGCCAACCGATCGGCCTCGGCTTCAGAGGCGCCCGAGGCAATCAACTCGGCATGGGCCTGAGCTTCGCTCTTGCCCAGCATCAGGGCCTGGGCCTGGGCCAGGGCGTTGGCCCACAGATAGGTCGAGGGCGTCTCCTCGCAGGTGCGGGCGACGACGATGAATTCGACCGGGACGACCTGCGGCCCCTGATGCAGTTGCTGGAAGAAGGCGTGCTGGCCATTGGCGCCCGGCTCTCCGAAGACGACCGGGCAGGTCTGGCGTCCGACGGGCGAGCCGTCGCGGCGCACCTGTTTGCCGTTCGATTCCATCTCCAGCTGCTGCAGGAAGGCGGGCAGGCGGCGCAGGGCATGGGCGTAGGGCGCCACGCTACGCGCTCCGCGATGCAGGCCGTCGACATTGTAGATTTCCGCCAGCGCCATCACGACGGGCGCATTCTTTTCCAGCGGCGCCTCGAGGAAATGGCGGTCCATGTCCGCCGCTCCGTCCAGAAACGCCTGAAACGCCTCCCACCCCAGGGCGATGACGCAGGACAGGCTGACCGCCGACCACAGGGAATAGCGCCCGCCGACCCAGTCCCGGAAGGCGAAGGTGCGGCCGCAGCCGAAGGCCTCCGCCTTGTCCGGCGCGGCGGTGACGCCGATGAAATGCCGCTCCAGTCCTTCTGCGGGCAGGGCCTCGGCCAGCCAGGTCTTGGCGGCTTCGGCGTTCAGCAGCGTCTCCTGGGTGGTGAAGCTCTTGGAGACGACGATGACCAGCGTCGTTTCCGGGTCCAGCCCGGCCATCGCCTCGGCCATGTCACGCGGGTCGATATTGGCGACGAAGCGCAGGTCGATATCCGGGTCCAGCGGCCTCAGAGCGTCCCAGATCAGGCGCGGCCCCAGATCCGAGCCGCCGATGCCGATATGGAGCACCGTATTGAAGCGGCGCCCGGTCGCCCCTGTCTCATTCCCGCACCGTAAAGCTTCGGCATAGGTCTTCATTTCGGCGCGAACAGCCTCGACCTCGGCCGATACCGGTTCGCCGGAAGCGCGGAAATCGGCGCCGTCCGGCGCGCGCAGGGCCGGGTGCAGAACGGCCCGTTCCTCAGTCAGATTGACGGGCTCGCCCGCGAACAGGGCGGCGCGGCGCCCCTCGACGTCACAGGCCCGCGCCAGCGACAGGGCCGCCTCGAACCCCGCCCGGGTCCAGCTCTGCTTGGACAGGTCCAGATGCAGACCCGCCGCCTCCAGCGTCATGCGCGACAGCCGGTCAGGGTCAGCCGTGAACTGGTCCTGGATGCGGGAACCCGCGTCCCGGCGGGCGACGGCCTCCAGTTCGGTCCAGGCGGCATGCGGCATCTTGGTCTCCCAAAGGGGGCCTTGTTCGGAAGCGATCCGCATTCTGGCCCGGTGTTTGCAGGCTAAGGTTTACGGCTCAGGCCGAGAAGAGTTCAATCCAAGACCGGGTCAAGCAGGATTTCCTGTCGGAAGCCGATTGTCCCCGATCCTTTGTGAAAGGCACGCCATGTCCTGCGGAATAGCCCTCGCTGTCGCCCTGATGCTGGCCGATCCCGCGGTCGCCGAGGCCGCCTCCTTGCCGCCCGTCGCCCCCGCCGCGCCCGTCTCGGTGGCGCAGGAGCCTCTGTTCGCCGATCTGGTCGTCCGCTCGGGCGCGCTGAAGTCGATCGTCGACGGCTGGATGGCCTCGGGCGAGGCGGACCGCTCGGGCTTCTTCACCGGCGCGGCCTATGCGGCGTTCAAGACCCAGGCGACGGAACTGGCCCAGCGGGACCTGCAGGGCCATCTGATCCTGAAGGAACGCGGCACGGACAATGACCTGAAATGCATTCTGCGCGGCATTTCGGAAGACATTCCGGTCAAGGTCGCGGCGCTGGAAACGGCTGCGGACTCGGCCGCGCGCAAGCTGGCGCTGGACGAACTGTCCTATCTGCTGAACGACAACGTCGAGGTCATCACCTCGCCGCCACAGCCCGAGGCCTAGCCTCTGGCTGTGGCTTATTCTTGGGCCTATCGCGCTTCGCGCTACTTGAGGCCCGATGTGGCCTACCGCGCCTTCAGGAGGGCCGACGTCCTCGTGAAAAAGGCCGTTCTCAGCCCTCGACCGTCTCCGGGTATTTGATGGCGCAGCCGTAGGGCGCGGCCCAGGCGGTCTTGACCGGGCGCCCGGCCTTGGCGTCGGCCAGGGCGGCGCGGACGAAGTTGTCGGCGCCGTTCAGATCTTCGACCTTGCTGGTCGGGCGGTTGTCGATGCCGCCGACGTAGATCAGCCGCCCTTCCGGATCGATGATGCGCATGTCGGGCGTGGTCTTGGCGTCATAGCGTTTGCCGACCTCGCCGGTCGGATCCAGCAGCAGGTGGGTGAAGGCGGCCTTGTGCTTGGCCTTCCATCCCTGCGCCTCATCGCCCTCGACGAACCCTTGCGTGCCCGGCGCCGAGGAGATGATGGTCAGCCACACCACGCCGTCGGCGGTCGCCTCGCGCTGCAGGGCCTGCATGGCGCCGGTGTAGTGCTTCTGCACGAAGGGACAGCCTTCGTTGGTCCATTCCAGCACCACTGTCCTGCCCCGGAAATCGGCCAGAGAGCGCTGCTGACCCTCGGCGTCGATCAGGGTGAAGGCGGGGGCCAGTTCTCCGGGACCGGGCGCCTCGGTCGCCTCGGGCGCGACGGCGGCGGTTTCTGATCGTTCCGGGGCGGCGGCCGGCGGCTGCTGACAGGCGGCCAGCAGAAGGAGCGAGGCGGAGGCGGCGGTCAGCAGGCGGAACATGGCGATCTCCCGGAGGTCGAAATATCAGGCGGCGGCGTCCTTCAGCGCGTCGATGACGACGCCTTCGGTCAAGAGTTGAGGCAGGATGCGCGGCTCGGCCTTACCCGGCGCATAGACCAGATACAGCGGCACGCCCGAACGGCCATGGCGTTGCAGTTCGGCGGTGATGGCGTCGTCGCGCCGGGTCCAGTCGCCGACCAGATAGACGGCGTTCGCCTGTTCCAGCGCCTGCGCGGTGCGGGCTGACGACAGGGCCGTGCTTTCGTTGACCTTGCAGGTGACGCACCAGTCGGCGGTGAAGTTGACCAGAACCGGCCGCCCTTCCGCCAGAGCCGCCTGCACGGCCTGTTCGGACCAAGCGTCGGAAGATAGATGGGCTGAGGTCGCCGCGCCGTCAGTCGTCGCAGGCGCGGCCCTGACGGCCAGAACGCCCAGCCCCAGCGCCGCGATCAGGGCCAAGAGGGCGGCGACGCCTGCGACACGGCCCTTGCCGCCTCCGGCCTGCACCCGGCCATAGAGCCATAGCGCCAGCGCCAGCATCAGACCCGCCCCGAACAACAGGGCCAGCGCGTCGGCGGTCTGACGGCCATAGACCCAGGCCAGCCACAGGGCCGCGCCATACATGGGAAAGGCCAGCAGATTGCGCAGCGTCTCCATCCACGGCCCCGGCTTGGGCAGGCGGGACAACAGGCGCGGGTTCAGGCTGATCAGCACATAGGGCAGGGCCAGCCCCAGCCCCAGCATCAGAAACACCGCCAGCGCCATCGGCCAGGGCATGAGCAGGGCGGCGCCCAGCGCAAAGGCCATGAAGGGCGCCGTGCAGGGCGCGGCCACGACCACCGCCAGCACCCCGGTGAAGAAGGCGCCCGCCGCGCCGGGCAGACGCGACAGCGGGCCTTGCCCCGCGCCCTGCAGCCCCGCGCCGATATGGAAGACGCCCGACAGATTCAGCGCCACCGCCAGCATCAGCAGGGCCAGCGCGGCCACCACGCCCGGCGACTGCAACTGGAAGCCCCAGCCCAGCGCCTGCCCCCCCGCCCGCAGGGCCAGCAGGGCTCCGGCCAGAACGACAAAGGTCGCCAGCACCCCGGCCAGAAAGGCCAGTCCGTCGCGGCGCGCCTCGGCCGGGTCATGGGCGGCGCGGCTGAGCGAGGCCGCCTTCATCGCCAGAATAGGGAAGACGCAGGGCATCAGATTCAGGATCAGCCCGCCCAGCAGGGCGAACAGCGCCGCCTTGACGAAATCCGTCGATCCAGACGCGGCGCCGGCCTTGGCCTGAAGCCCTTCGCCGTCGCCGATCGCGCCCTCGCCCGTCACGCCGGTCAGGGCCGCGCCCGGTTCAGCGGTGATCTCCCACGCGCCCAGATCGGTCGACAGCACGCCGCTGACCGGCCCCGTCAGGCCGCCGGTGGTCAGGCCGCGCCCGGCGGCGACGCCGAGCGTCAGCCCCTGCGGGCCGCGCTCGCCGGACTGAGGGGCGGCGTGGTCGATCACTCCGCCGTCGAAGGGATGGAAATAGGCCCATTTCGGCGCCGCGCCCGCCAGAGGTCCGCCGCTGGCCGTCACGATCAGTTTTCCGTCCGATAGTACGGCGCGGGCCTCGATCCCGGCGGGACGGGGCGCGCTGGCGACGACATCCTGAATCGCCTGACCGAAGCGCGCATGCAGCGGCGCCGCGCCATCGCGCATCGGCAGGTCCAGCGACAGGTCCAGATCCTCGGGCACGCACATCTCGGCGCTGCAGACGTAGAAGTGGGCGGTGACGCGTAAGGGAAGGTTCCGGCCCGGCGTCGCATCGGCCGGAATCTCAATCGGAACAGGCAGGAAGACCACGCCCGAATAGCCGTAGTTCATCAGGCTCTGCAGACGTTGCCGCTCGGGCAGGGGCCACAGGATGTCGCCCGCGACAACGCCCGCAGGCAGGGACCAGCTCAGGCTGGTCGGCCCGCCGGAATCGCCCTGATTGCGCCAATAGGTGTGCCAGCCCGGCTTGATCGACTGACGGATGGCGACGACGGCGGTCGAGCCGGGAACCGCCCATGCGCCCATAGGGACCAACTCAGCCTCGATACGTTCGGTGCGTTGCGGCCCCGGCCCTACAGCGCTCTTGGCGACGGGGGCGGCGCCTGCGACCAGGGCCTGACGCAGGGCGGCTTCA
The DNA here is from genome assembly GCF_039673845.1 of Brevundimonas diminuta. Classification (GTDB taxonomy): domain Bacteria; phylum Pseudomonadota; class Alphaproteobacteria; order Caulobacterales; family Caulobacteraceae; genus Brevundimonas; species Brevundimonas diminuta_E. The sequence goes on from NZ_JBDJMK010000003.1 coordinate 101,811, forward strand.
GACGCGGGCGCAGACGCCGCCGCCGGAAGCGCCGGAACGAGCGCCAGCGCGCACCAGGTCAACAGCAGAAGCAGGATACGCAAGACAATCGCCGCCGGAACAACAGGAGGAAAGGCGCGACCTTAGCCCGTCGCGCCATCGTCATCCACAGGCCGCGACGGCGAGCCGCAGTCGCCGTCGCGTCGCTCTGCCAGTCAGCTTCAGCGTGGGGGGACGACCTCGATCACGACTTCGGTGCGGCGGCGCAGGGGATCATTGACCCCGCCGACCACGGCGCCTTCGGCCCCGGCCGCCTCGATGTCGAAGGCGGGGGCGGGCAGACCGGCGCCCGACAGGGCCTCGGCCACGGCGCGGGCGCGGCGTTCGGAAATGCTCTGGTTGGCGGCGGCGGTGCCGGTGCGGGCGTCGGCCAGACCCGTCACCTTGACGTGCTTGATCTGACAGCCCTGAAGCTGGTCCGCCGTCATGCCGATGGCCATGCGGGCGGCGTCGGTCAGGGTGGCGCGGTCGGGCACGAAATAGACCTCGAACCGCTTGTCGGCGCAGGCCGACGGGTTGGTCACCAGATCGCTGCGGGTCTTATAGGCGCCGGTCGTGGCGCACCCGGCCAGGGCGACGACGGCGATCAGAGCAGCGGCCGGCAAAGCGGCGACGCAAACGTGTTTCATCTCAAGCCCCTTGCGCCCGCCGTATGGCGCGCGCCCTGTCCAGCAAAAGGGCGACCCGCGCCATGCGGATCGCCCTTCAGATTGTCCCGAAAACGCTTCGGGCGCCAGAGGCGTAACGCCGGGATCAGTAACGGCGCTGGCCGTTTTCCCAATAGCATTCGGTCTGACGGTTATCGTAGCAGTAGTAATAGCGGCCCTGGTTGTCGCGATAGCGCTGCTGGTTGTTGCGGTCCTGGTTGGAGCCGCGCACCACGCCGGCCGCGCCGCCCGCGAGGGCGCCGAGGGCTGCGCCGGTGCTGGCGCTGCCGCCGCCGACGTTGTTGCCGATGATGGCGCCGGCCACGGCGCCCAGGGCGGCGCCGGTGGCGCCTTGACGAACGGCCTGGCTCGAACCGGCGCCGCCGCCGTAATACGGATCACTGGCGCAGGCGGTGACCAGAAGTCCGGCGCCGGCAATGGCGATGATCGCCTTGTTCATGGTTCTGTCCTTCATCCCTTAGGGGGCTCCCCTGAAGTCCCGATAACGCAATCGGAAGCCGGCGGTTCCGAGGCAAAACGCCACAAGCTTCACTTTAATTCCCGCGCCGGGCCTGCCGGGCGGAACTGGCGCGGGGGACAGGCGTTCGCCGCCCATGGCCGATACCCTGAACGCCCCTGAGAATTCTTCCGCCGATGCGACGCCTGCGGGCGGCGGCGCGCGTCCCCTGACGGACGCCGTCCGGCTGGAGCGGATCATCATTCTGGTCAATCCGCTGTCGGGCAGCGTCGGTCCCCATGCGGCGGACGAGGCGAAGGCCCTGCTGGCCGACTATCCCTGTCAGGCCGAGGTGGTGTCGCTGGACGGGCCGCGCATGTCCGAACAGATCGACGAAGCGCTGACGGCGAAGCCGGACGTGCTGTTCGTGCTCGCGGGCGACGGAACGGCGCGCTCGGTCGCCGCGCGGGCCGGTACGGACGGGCCGCTGGTCGCCCCCCTGCCGGGCGGCACCATGAACATGCTGCCCAAGGCCCTGTACGGCACGGCCGACTGGAAGGCGGCCCTGAAGCTGGCGCTTGAAGAAGGCGCGCCCCAGCCCGTCGCGGGCGGAGAGGTCGAGGGCGAGGCCTTCTACTGCGCCGCCATCCTCGGCTCGCCCGCCCTGTGGGCCCCGGCGCGCGAGGCGATCCGCGAGGGTAAGCTGAAGATGGCCTGGACCTATGGCCGCCGGGCGCTGAAGAAGGCCTTCAGCGGCCGCGTCCGCTACAGTCTGGACGGGTCCGAGCGTCAGAAGGCCGAGGCCCTTGTGCTGATCAGCCCCCTGATCTCCAAAGCGATGGAGAAGGCTGACGGGCTGGAGGCGGCGGCGATGAACACCAGGGACGCAGCGCAGGCCTTTCGACTGGCGGCCCACGCCCTGTTCGACGACTGGCGCCAGGATCCCAATGTGACCGCCAAACCCGCCCGCCGCATCGTGGCCGAGGCGCGCTCGCGCATTCCGGCGGTGATCGACGGCGAGCCGGTGCTGCTGGGCCGGGAGGCGACGGTCAGCTTCCTGCCGCGCGCCTTCATGGCCCTGGCGCCCAGACCCAGTGCCGGAGGAGACGGCCTCTAGTGGGGCGGATTCTCCAATTCTCGGACGTCCATTTCGGCTGCGAGCATCGCCATGCGATCGCGGCGGCGCTGGACTACGCCCACGGCGCTGCGGCGGACCTGATCCTCGTCACCGGCGACATCACCCAGAAGGGGCTGCCCGATGAATTCGCCGCTGCGGGCGAGTGGCTGAAGGCCATGCCCCGGCCGGTCTTCGTCACGGTCGGCAATCACGACGTGCCCTATTGGGATGTGATGGCGCGGCTGTTCTGGCCGTGGCGCGCCTTTGAGCAGGCGACCGGCCATCCGGCCCATGACCATGAGTTCCGCCACCCCGATCTGATGGTGCGCGGCGTGACCACGGCGCGCGGTTGGCAGGCGCGGCTCAACTGGTCCAAGGGCGTCATCGATCTGGATCAGACCCGGCGCGCGGCCGAGGCCCTGCGTCAGGCGCCGGACGGGGCGTTGCGCATCCTCGCCTGCCACCACCCCCTGATCGAGATGATCGGCGCCCCCATGACCGGCGAGGTCAAGCGCGGCGCCGAGGCCGCACAAATCTTCGCCGACGCCGGGGTGGACCTGATCACCACCGGCCACGTCCATGTGCCCTTCGCCCTGCCGATCGGGATGGGGGATCAGTGCTCCTACGCCATCGGGTGCGGGACGCTGTCGCACCGCGAGCGCGGGGCGCCGCCCAGCTTCAACAGCATCGAGTGGGACGCCGAAGCCGTGGTGGTGACAGTCGTGGCGTGGGACGGCCGGACCTTCGCCGATCAGCAGGTCTGGCGCCTGCCGCGCCGCCGCGCCTGACCCCTCGAAAATCCGAACTCATTTTGAGCGTGGGCGTCGATGCTTACATGCCCGCTCATCCGGCGGGCGCTGGGACTCTGTAAGTCGGCCAAACAGAGATCTCGCCCTTGGGCCGCGCTTCGTAGCCAAAGTGCTGGATCCCGGCGCCCGCCGGGATGAGCGGGGGGGAGAGCGACCAATATGGGATCTGACTTCCGCCATGAAAAAAGGCCGCGTCCCGAAGGTCGCGACCTGATTTCGACAGTTCAGCGTCGGCTTACAAACGCGGTCCGCCGCGCCCCCGCACGCCGCCCATGATAAGCGAGACGATGAACAGGATGACGGCGATGATGGCGATGAATTTGGCGATCTCGAACGACATGCCCGAGATGCCGCCGAAACCCAGAACGCCTGCGGCCAAGGCGACGATGAAGAAAATAATAGCCCAACGGAACATAGGCTTACCCTCCGGTTCAGGTGTTGACGGAAGCGGGCTTTCGACCCCTCCCGTCGATAGCGTCGCCTGCAGAAAACAACGCCCCGAAGGCTTGGCCGTTCCCTGTTAACGTCGCCGACTGCTACGATTTGCGGCGCGGCCCTTCTCCGTAAAGGCGGCCGCCACCATGGTCGCCAGCGCCGGGTTACGCAGGAAGATGAAGCCGCCGGCCAGAGCCGCCGCCGCGCCCAGGATCGGACGTTGCTGGAACAGGCGCATGGCGCGCACGCCCAGGCCTTCGGGCTCGTCGTCGTAGTCGTCTTCATCGTCGCCGCGCGCCTTGCGCAGGAAGACCAGGGCGACGATGGCCGCGATCAGGGCGAACAGCAGGGCGGTCACCGCCGCCGCGATCAGCGGCGAAACCGCCAGCAGCAGCAGGTAGTAGACCGTGGCGCCCAGCGCGACCATGGACACGAAACTGGCGCCTGCGGCGACGAAGGTCGCCACCGCGCGTTTGATCAGCCCCTGCCCCACCATCAGCGGCGACGACCGGCGAGCAGCAGACCCAGAACCACGCCGACGCCCAGAGCAATGGCGGTCGACTGGATCGGACGTTCCTGAACGCGCTCGACGACATAGCGCTGGGCCTCGTCGAACCGTTCGGCGGCGTCGTCATAATACTCGCGGCCGCGCACCTTGGCGTCGTCGTAATAGCCGCGGGCCTTTTCACGCAGTTCCTCGCCCTGCTCCCGCAGGCGGGCTTCGGCTTCGGAGGCCTTTTCCTTCAGACGCTGGGTTTCCTCGCGGGCGCCGGCCTTGAGGTCCTCCTTCAGGGTCTTGAGATCGTTCTTGATGTCTTCGCGAGCCTTGGACGTGGCCATGATGTGCGCTCCGCTCCTTGTGTAAGCTTGACGATTAAATAGAGAAGCCCAGACCGGAACGCCACACCGACGATCAAGGTTCCTGCAACGCAACAGGGGAACAGCCGCCGGGCTGATCCTGTTGACACACCTGTCTGGCGCGCCGTCAGCGGCGCTTATATGAAGTCGATCTCATGACCCAATGGCTGTTCCCGCCCGCCCCGACGCCGTCCCTGCCGATCGAGGGAGACACGCGCCGTCTGCCCGTGCGGCGCATCCTGTGCGTGGGTCAGAACTACGCCGCCCACGCCCGCGAAATGGGCGCTGACCCGGACAAGCCCGCCCCCTTCTTCTTCGCCAAGCCGGGCGACGCCCTGGTCGTGGACGGGGCGGACCCGGCCTATCCGTCGCTGACGGAAAACCTGCATTATGAAGTCGAACTGGTCGTCGCCCTGGGCCCCGATGCGCGGCCGGTCGGCTGGGCTGTCGGCGTCGATCTGACGCGGCGCGACCTTCAGGCCGAAGCCAAGGCCAAGGGGCGGCCGTGGGAGGCGGGCAAGGCGTTTGATCAGTCCGCGCCCTGCGGCGCCCTCAGCCTGACGCCGCCCGCGCCGGACGCGACCATCGAGCTTAAGGTCAACGGCGTGGTGCGTCAGTCCAGCCGCCTGTCGGACATGATCTGGGACGTCGACGGCATCCTGTCCAAGGCGGCGGAGCTGTGGGCGCTGGCGCCTGGCGACCTGATCTTCACCGGCACGCCCGAGGGCGTCGGCGCCATCGAACGCGGCGATCGGGTCGAGGCGGTCATCAGCGGCCTGCCGCCGCTCAGCTTTACGGTGAAGGCATGATCCTGCACGGTTACTGGCGCTCCGGCACCAGCTATCGCACCCGCATCGCCCTCAATCTGAAAGGGGGCGCCTATGAGCGGGCGGCCCTGGACCTGCGCACCGGGGCGCAGAAGTCGGAACGCTTTCTGGCGCTGAATCCTCAGGGGCTGGTCCCCGCGCTGGAGACGGCCGACGGCCTTGTCCTGACCCAGAGCCCGGCCATTCTGGAATGGCTGGAAGAGACGTTTCCTGAGCCGCCCCTGCTGCCATCGGACGCAGGCGGCCGGGCCCAGGTGCGAGCCATGGCGGCGCTGATCGGCTGCGACATCCATCCGCTCAATAATCTGCGGGTGTTGAAGGCGGTGCGGGCGATGGGCGCCGATCAGGCGGGCGTCGACGCCTGGGCCGGTCAGTGGATCATCGACGGCTTCACCGCCCTTGAGGCGCTGGTCGCGCGTCATGGCGACGGCTGGTGTTTCGGCGCGGCGCCGACGCTGGCCGACTGCTATCTGATTCCTCAGCTCTATTCAGCGCGGCGGTTCAATGTCGAGCTGAGCGCCTTCCCGCGCCTGCTGGAGATCGAGGCGCAGGCTGAAGCCCACCCGGCCTTCATCGCTGCTCAGCCGGAAAACCAGCCGGACGCCGATTAAGCGTCTTCATTCACCAACAGCCTTGATTTCGGTCAATCTCCCTTAAGCTTTGGGTCGGATGATCGGGGTTGTGAGATTCGCCGTTCCGCCCTCTCCGGCCGACAAACTCGCCATCGCACTGGTGGTTGAGCCTGATCGGTCCCGCCCGCTGCCGCCCGGCCAGCGGGAAGAGGCGACGCGCCACCTGCTTCAGACCGCGGGCGACGCCGGGATCGGCCTGGTCGCCACCCGACCTGAAGGCGACGTCGAGCGGATGCTGGGTCAGGCCTGGCCCTTCCCTTCGCCCTTCCGCGTCACCGTGCGCACCGTGCCGCTGGCCGACGGGCTGGACCGTGTCGAGGCCCGCGCCCGCCGCTCGCTGGAGCGGATGGGCCTGCCGCGCGGCGACGCCGTTCTGGTGCAGAACGCCGCCGATCTGGCCGGCGCCGAGGGCCGCGCCCTGTGGGACCGTCTTCAGGCCCTGAAGGCGCGCGGCGTCTTCCGCAAGGTCGGCGTCGTCGCCACGGTCGAGGACGGCCCTGGCCTGCTGGCCCGCCGGTTCCAGCCGGACGTGGTGCAGCTGACTTGCAATATTCTGGACCAGCGCGCGGCGCGCACCGGCGTCATCGCCGATCTGGCCGCGCAGGGCATTGAGGTGCATCTGGCCTCGGTCTTCGCTCAGGGCCTGCTGTTCGCCAACCGTGAGAGCCTGCCGCCGGAACTGGCCGCTCACGGCATGGCCCTGTCGCGCACGCGGCGCCGTCTGGCCGAGGCGCGCGTCGATCCGATGCAGGCGGCGCTGGCCTACGCCCTGACCCTGCCCGGCGTGGCCTCGGTGATCGCCAGCGTGGCGTCCTCGGCCGAGCTGCGCGCCATCATCGCCGCCTCCCACGCCCCGCGCCCCGACATCGACTGGGACGCCCTGGCGCTGGACGAAACGCCCGCCGCCCTGGCCTCGCGCCCGCGTCTGCGCATCGTCAGCGCAGCCTGATCCACAGAGCTGTCCACAGGTCGCCTTTCGCCTGTGCATGAGGAACGCCGCCCGCGCTTGAGGCCGCCGCCCCGATCCGCCACCCTGCGGGTCAGATGAACGCGCCGCTTTCCCATCCCCCCAAGACCTTGGCTAAAACCGACCTCAAGCCCGACGCCGGCACTACGCCGGTCATGGCCCAGTATCTGTCGGTCAAGGCCACCCAGCCCGAAGCCATGCTGTTTTTCCGCATGGGCGACTTCTACGAACTGTTCTTCGAGGACGCGCAGAAGGCGGCGGCGGCGCTGGGCATCGCCCTGACCAAACGCGGCAAGCATCAGGGCGAGGACATCCCCATGGCCGGGGTGCCGGTCCACGCCATGGACGGCTATCTGGCGCGGCTGATCCGTCAGGGCTTCAAGGTCGCCGTCTGCGAACAGTTGGAAGACCCGGCCGAGGCCAAGAAGCGCGGCTCCAAGGCCGTGGTTCACCGCGACATCGTGCGGGTGGTGACGCCCGGCACCCTGACCGAGGATACGCTGCTGGACGCGCGCGGCGCCAACCGTCTGGCGGCCGTGGCGATCCGCAAGGGCAGGGCCGCCGTGGCGGTGGTCGAGCTGTCGGCGGGCGTGGTGGATTCGGTCGCCTGCGACCTGTCGGATCTGGGCGCGGCGCTGGCGGCGTTCCGCCCGTCCGAAGTGCTGGTCCCCGACCGCCTGTTTTCGGACGAGACGATGAAGGGGGCGCTGGACGGCTCCGGCGGGGTGGTTCAGGCCATGCCTCAGGCCCTGGCCGAGCCGGTCGGGGCCAAGGACCGGGTGCAGCGGCTTTACGGCGTCTCGGCGCTGGACGGCTTCGGCGCCTTTGAAGAGGCTGAGATTTCCGCGCTCGGCCTGATCGCCGCCTATCTGGAGACGACGCAGGCGGGCAGGATTCCCGCCCTGACCCCGCCGCGCCGCTCGGGCGAGAGCGGCTTTCTGGCCATCGACCCGGCGACGCGTCTGAGCCTCGAAATCGACCGCACCCAACGGGGCGAGCGCGACGGGTCCCTGCTGCACGCCATCGACCGCACCGTGACCTCGGGCGGGGCGCGGGCGCTGGCCGAGCGCGTCTCTCGGCCCCTGCGCGATCCGGCGGCGATCAACGCCGGGCTGGATGCGGTCGAGTGGCTGCTGGAGCGGCGCGATCTGCGACGGAACCTGCGCGAATCCTTGCGCGCCTCGGCCGATGTGGCGCGGGCGACCTCGCGTCTGGCGCTGGGACGCGGCGGGCCGCGCGATCTGGCGGCGATCCGCTCGGGCCTGAAAACGGCTGAAGGACTCAGCGCCCTGTTCGCCGTCACAGTCAATGACCCGCTGGCCGGGCCGCCTGCGCGGGTGACAGCCTGCCTCGACCGGCTGGCGCTTGCGGGCGACCTTTCGCACCTGCTGGCCGAACTGACCGACGGCCTGATGGACGAGCCGCCGCACCTGGCGCGCGACGGCGGCTATGTGAACCCCGGCCACCGGCCCGAACTGGACGCCGCCCGCACCCTTCGCGACGACAGCCGCAAGATCATCGCCGAGCTGGAGGCCAGGGCCGTCGCCGACAGCGGAATCGCTTTCAAGGTCCGCCACAACGCCGTCCTCGGCTACTTCCTGGAGACCAGCGCCAAGGCGGCTGAACCCCTGCTGCGCGCGGGGCCGGACAGCCCCTTCATCCACCGCCAGACTCTGGCCAATCAGGTGCGCTTCACCACCGTCGAACTGTCGGAGCTGGACGCGAAAATCAGTCAGGCCGGGCACCGCGCTCTCGCCATCGAGGCCGAGACCTTCGAGGGCTGGCGGCGCGAGGTCGCACGTCTGGCCGGGCCGCTTCAGGGCGTGGCCGAGGCGCTGGCCGAACTGGACGCCCACGCCGCCCTAGCCGAATGGGCCGAAGAGGTCGGGGCAGTGCGCCCCGCCGTTGACGACAGCCTGTGCTTCGCCGTCGAGGCGGGCCGTCACCCGGTGGTCGAGGCGGCGGTGAAGGCGCAAGGGTTGCCCTATACGCCCAACAATTGCCAGCTGGCGGGCGACGGTGTCGGGGCCTCGCGCCTGTCCATCGTCACCGGGCCGAACATGGCCGGTAAGTCGACCTTCCTGCGCCAGAATGCGCTTCTGGTGGTGCTGGCGCAGGCCGGGGCCTTCGTCCCGGCGCGATCGATGAAGCTGGGCGTGGTCGACCGTCTGTTCAGCCGCGTCGGGGCTGGAGACGATCTGGCGCGCGGCCGCTCCACCTTCATGATGGAGATGGTCGAGACGGCCGCCATCCTGACCCAGGCGACCGGCCGCAGCTTCGTCGTGCTGGACGAGATCGGGCGCGGCACCGCCACCTACGACGGCCTGGCCATCGCCTGGGCCACCGCCGAGGCCCTGCACGAAACCAACCGCGCCCGCACCCTGTTCGCCACCCACTATCATGAGCTGGCCCAGCTCGAGGAACGGCTCGACCACGTCTGCAATCTGTCGATGAAGGCGCGCGAGTGGAACGGCGAACTGGTCTTCCTGCACGAGGCGGCGCCCGGCGCGGCGGACCGTTCCTATGGCGTGCAGGTGGCGCGTCTGGCCGGGGTGCCCACCGCCGTCGTCGGCCGCGCCCGCGAGGTGCTGGAGCGGCTGGAGAACGAAAAGGCGGCGACCGCCCGTCTGGACGACCTGCCCCTGTTCGCGGCGGCCGAACCGCCCCCGCCGCCGGTGAAGTCCATGCTGGACGGAGCTGTCGCCGCCATCGACCCCGACGACCTGACCCCGCGCGAGGCGCTGGAGGCGCTCTATCGGTTGAAGGGGATGGCGAAGGGCTGAACACCTTAAGCCCTCCCCCTCGATGGGGGATGGTTGGGTGGGGGTGAAGGCAGGCGGTTTCCAGCTAGGCGCGCGAGGGGCTGTCGCGTCTCCTGCGCCTCAACCGCCCCGTCGAGCGCGCACCCCCATCCCCCGCCCTTCCCCCATCGAGGGGGAAGGGAGAATTGGTGCTATGCTCCCTTTCGTGACCGCACCGTCCCCGCTCCCGTCCGCCATTCTCGACGCCGCCTCGGCGCCGGATCCACGCGCCGCTGTCACCGCCGCCTTGCGCGAGAGCTTCGACGCCGACCGCGCCCGCGCCGCCCGCCGGGCAGAGAATTCGACCGACGGCGCCGAGGCCGCCCGCCTCTATGCCGAGGCCGCCGACGCCATGCTGGCCGCCCTGTGGCGCTTCACGACCGAACAGATCCATCCGGCGCCCGACGAGCGGCTGACCCTGCTGGCGGTCGGCGGTTACGGGCGCGGGGTGCTGGCGCCCTTCTCGGACCTCGACCTTTTGTTCCTGCGACCGGGGCAGGCGATCAGCCCGCGCGCCCGGGCGGTGGTGGAGTTCGTCCATTACGTCCTGTGGGATCTGGGCCTGAAAGTCGGCTCGGCCTTCCGCTCCATCGGCGAGACTCTGGCGCTGGCGCGCGACGACATGACCGTGCGGACCAGCCTGCTTGAGGCGCGGGTTCTGGCCGGGGACGCCGGTCTGGGCGAAAGCCTGCTGAAGCGGTTCCGCACCGCCGTCGCCCGCGCCGATCCGCGCCCCTTCATCGCCGCCAAGATGGCCGAGCGCGACGTGCGCCTGCAGAAGACCGGCGCCGTCCGCTATCGCGTCGAGCCGAACGTCAAGGACGGCAAGGGGGGCTTGCGCGACCTCAACACCCTGTTCTGGATCGCCCGCTCTCTGGCCCCGGACAGCGAGCGGGGGCAGGCGGCGCTGGAGGGCCTGCTGACCGCGCGCGAACTGCGCAGTTTCCGCGAGTCCATCGGCTTTTTGTGGCGGGTGCGCATCCTGCTGCATCTGGTCGCGGGGCGAGCCGAGGAGAAGCTGACCTTCGACTTCCAGCCCGAGATCGCCCGGCGCATGGGCTGGCGGGGGCGCGGCGACGAACTGGCGGTCGAGCGCTTCATGCGCCGCTATTTTCAGGTCGCGCGCGAGGTCGGCGCCCTGACCCGCGCCGTCTCGGCCCAGCTGGAGGCGCGTCAGCAGAAGAAGGCCGAAGGGCTGGCGCGCGGCCTGTCGCGGCTGATCCGGCGGCGCCGGGTCAAGCTGGCCTTCGACGGTCTGGCGGTGGAGGAGGGGCGGCTGACCGTCACCGGACCGAACGTCTTCGCCCGAGATCCGGTGCGGCTGCTGCTCTTGTTCGTCGAGGCGGATCGGCTGGATCTGGACCTGCACCCCGACGCCTTCGCCGCCGTGATCCGCTCGCTGACCTTGGTGACGCCCGCCCTGCGCCGTGATCCGCGCGCGGCCGAGGCCTTCCTGAAGGTGCTGGCGCATGGGGCGCGGCCCTATCGCGTCCTGTCGATCATGAATGAGACGGGTTTCCTCGGCCGCTTCCTGCCCGAGTGGGGACGGATCGTCGGCCAGACCCAGTTCAACATGTACCACGCCTATACGGTGGACGAGCACACCCTGCAGGCGGTCGGGATCATCAACGACATCGCGCGCGGCAAGCTGGAGGGGGACCACCCGGCCTCGACCGCCATCGTCCCGCGCATCGCCGATATCGAGGCTCTGATGCTGGCCATGCTGCTGCACGACGTGGGCAAGGGGGGCGACCGGGGCCAGCTGGAGGACGGTGCCATCGCCGCGCGCCGGGCGTGCGAGCGGCTGGGCGTCGATCCGCGCCGGATCGAGCTGGTCGTCTGGCTGGTGCGCCATCACCTCTTGATGAGCGACTACGCCCAGAAGCGTGACGTGTCCGACCCCTCGACCGTCCGGGCGTTTGCGGAGGCTGTGGGCGATCCGGAGCGTCTGCGGATGCTGATGGTGCTGACCGTGGCCGACATCCGCGCCGTGGGGCCGGGCGTGTGGAATGGCTGGAAAGGGCAGTTGATGCGCGCCCTGTTCGAGGCGACTGAAGCCCTGTTCCGGGGCGACGCCGTGACGCGCGAAGACCCCTTGGCCGATCACCCGGCGCTGGTCGAGCGGGCGCGGCGAGAGGGCGCCGCGGTCGAGGCCCTGCCCGCCGAAGGGCCGCTGGAATCCACCGCCCGCGTGGCTGTGGCGGCGCGCGACCGGCCCGGCCTGTTCGCCGATCTGGCGGCGACGCTGTCGATGGCGGGCGCCGACGTGGTGGGCGCGCGGCTGGCCACGGCCGACGACGGCATGGCGCTGGACGTGTTCGAGATTCAGGACGGGGCGGGCGAGCCCTATGGCGGGCGCGAGCCGCGACGGCTGGCCATTCTGGCCCGGGCGATGGAGCGGGCGGTGCTGAAAGGCGCGCGGACCTCGACGCTGGAGGCGCCGCGCGTCAGCGCCCGCCGCGCCGTCTTCGATGTGCGGCCGGTGGTGCGGATCGACGCCGATACGGGGACCAGCGCCGTGGTGATCGAAGTCTCGGGCGCCGACCGCCCCGGCCTGCTGGCGGACCTTGCGCGGACGATTTCGGCGCACGGCTATTCGACCCGCTCGGCCCACGTCGCCAGCTTCGGCGAGCGCGCGGTGGACGGCTTCTACATCACCGACGCCGACGGCCGGAAACCCAGGAGCAAGTCGAAGCTGGAGGCGCTGAAGGTCGACCTGCTGGAGGTGCTGGACCGCGCGCCGCAAGGCCCGGCGGGACGGCGCATCGTTCCCGTGCGCGCCAGCGTGCGCGACGTCTCGGATCTGGAAGGCGCGCTGGGCCGCAAGCCCGTATCCAGCGGCCCGCAGGCGCGCTAAGGCGTTTCGGGACCGAGCGCAGGAACAGCCGTGAACGACAAGACCGATCCCATCGAACCGGCCGCGCCCATCTCTGCGGCGAACGCCACGGTCGAGCCGGTGGTCCAGCCGCCCGCCTCGGCCGCGACCGACAAGGCGAAGTCAGGCGGGGTGGCGCGATCCTCGGCCATCTTCAGCGCCATGACCCTCCTCAGCCGTCTGGCCGGGTTCGCGCGCGATCTGGTCATCACGGCGGCGCTGGGCGCCTCGGCAGGACCGGCGGCCGACGCCTATTATACGGCGCTGAACTTCCCCAATCTGTTCCGGCGCATCTTCGCCGAAGGGGCCTTCGCCGCCGCCTTCGTGCCCGCCTACGCCCGGACGCTGAAGAGCGAAGGCGCGGCGGCGGCTGATCAGGTGGCGACCGACGCCCTGGCCGCTGTGGCCGCCGTCACCGTGGCCCTGACCCTTGTCGCCCAACTGACGATGCCGTGGCTGATGACCGTCATCAACATCGGCTTTCTGGACGATCCGGTGCGGTTCAAGCTGGCGGTGATCCTGACCCAGATCACCATGCCCTATCTGCCCTGTATGGCGATCGCCTCCCTGCTCAGCGGGGTGCTGAATGCGCGGGGGCGCTTCATCGTCTCGGGCGCCTATCCGATCCTGCTGAACCTGATCATGCTGGCCGCCGTCATCCCGGTGAAGGGCGACCAGATCGAGGCCGCCTACGCTGCCTCATGGGCCGTGCTGGTCGCGGGCGTGGCGCAGGCAGGCCTGTGCTGGTGGGCGGCGCGCCGGGCGGGGGCGAACATCCGCCTCAGCCTGCCGAAGATGACCCCGGCCGTGAAGGCCATCATCATCACCGCCATTCCCGCCGCCATCGGCAACAGCGCGACCCAGATCAACGTCTTCATCTCCGGCAACCTGTCCAGCTTCGTCAATGGCGGCCGCACCTGGCTGGCGACGGCGGACCGGCTGTATCAGCTGCCGCTGGGTCTGGTCGGGGTGGCCATCGGCATCGCCCTGTTGCCCAAGCTGTCGGCGGCCGTAGCGTCAGAGGACAAGGGCCAGCAGCAGGCGTCGATGGACGAGGCGCTGATCCTGTCGATGGCCCTGACCCTGCCGGCGGCGGCGGCCCTGATGGCCATGCCCTACTTCCTGATCGACGCCCTGTTTACGCGCGGCGCCTTCCTGCAGGTCGACGCCGTCAACACGGCCCACGCCCTGCTGCATTTCGGCTGGGGCGTGCCGGCCTTCGTGCTGATCCGCATTCTGGCCCCGGCCTTCTTCGCGCGCGGCGATACGCGCAGGCCCATGATGTTCGCCCTCGTCTCCGTGGCGGTGAACGCCGCGCTGGCGATCGGCCTGTTCAATCTGGGCATGGGGGTGTCGGGCATAGCGGCGGCGGTCAGCGCCTCGGCCTGGACCAATGTGCTGCTTCTGGGCGCGACCCTGTGGCGGCGCGGCCATTACCGGCCCGGCCCGCGCGCCGTCTGGCGTCTGGGCCGCATCGCCCTGGCCAGCGCGGGTCTGGCGGCGGTGGTCGGCGCGGCGTCATGGGCGCGGCCCATGCTGCAGGCGCCGGTCGCAGACCTGCTGGCCATAATGGGCGCCAGCCACGGCGCCAAGGAGTTCACCCTGCTGCTGGTCGTGACGGCGGGCGGGCTGTCCTATGTCGCTCTGGCCTTCCTGACGCGCGCCGTGACGGTCGCCGAGGTCAAAGGTCTGGTCCGGCGCTCGCGGTGAGCTTGCCCTTCTCAGCCCGAACCGATAAGCGCGAGGTCATGGCGCTTTCGGGACGACAGATTGCTCATGGACGATGGCGCGGCTGAACCGCCGCCCTTCCCCTCTGCACGTCCTTTTTTCGCACGCGAAACCGTGCGCCGACATCCGCCTTTCGAGTTCCGAGATCCACAATCATGACTGACCAGACCCCGGCCCCGCAAACTCCGGTCTATGAGGGCCCGCGCCGCATCCTGTCCGGCATTCAGGCGTCCGGCGCCCTGCATCTGGGCAACTACCTCGGCGCGCTGAAGCGCTTCGTCGAGATGCAGGACGCAGGCGATCCCTGCTATCTGTTCGTCGCCGACATGCACGCCATCACCGTCTGGCAGGACCCGGACAAGCTGACGGCACAGACGCGCGAGATCGCCGCCGCCTATCTGGCGTCCGGCCTTGATCCGGCGCAGTCGGTCATCTTCCCGCAATCGGCCGTGCCCGCCCACGCCGAACTGGCCTGGATCTTCAACTGCGTCGCCCGCCTCGGCTGGATGGACCGGATGACCCAGTTCAAGGAGAAGTCGGGCAAGCACAAGGAACGCGCCAGCGTCGGCCTCTACACCTACCCGGCCCTGATGGCGGCGGACATTCTGCTGTACAAGGCGACCGAGGTGCCCGTCGGCGAGGACCAGAAGCAGCATCTGGAGCTGACGCGCGACATCGCCGCCAAGTTCAACAACGACTATGGCGTGCCCGGCTTCTTCCCCCAGCCCGAGCCTCTGATTCAGGGTCCGGCGACGCGGGTCATGTCCCTGCGCGACGGCGCGGCCAAGATGTCCAAGTCCGACCCCTCGGACCTGTCGCGCATCAATCTGACCGATGACGCCGACGCCATCGCCAACAAGATCCGCAAGGCCAAGACCGACATGGAGCCCCTGCCCGAAACGCTCGAGGGTCTGGACGGCCGCGCAGAGGCCAAGAACCTGGTCGCCATCTACGCCGCCCTGGCCGACACCACGCGCGAGGCGGTGCTGGCCGAGTTTGCGGGTCAGGGCTTCGGCGCCTTCAAGCCCAGGCTGGCTGAACTGGCCGTATCCTCCATGGCCAACGTCACGGCTGAGATGCGCCGCCTGATGAACGACCCGGCCGAGATCGACCGCGCCCTGTCCGCCGGCGCCGAAAAGGCCCGCGAGATCGCCGAGCCGACCATCGCCGAGGTCAAAAAGATCGTCGGTTTCTGGCAGGGTTGAGCATCATGGCTCATCCGCTAGACCGCCCGGTCTGGAGCGCGCTGACGTCTGCGCGTCAGGCGCCGCTGGCCCTCGGCGCAGCCGGCGCCCTGCGCCTCGCGCCCGGCTATGGCGTCTTTGCGGCGACGGTCGATCCGTCGCCGCAGAGCCTGACCGCCCTCAGCGCGCTGGAGCAGCCCGAGGGAATGCTGGCCACTGTCGAGGCCGAGCACACGCCGGTCCCGCCCGGCCTGAACGTGCTGAAGGAGGCGGTGCTGGCGCAGATGGTGCTGGTCGACCTGACGCCCGCCAAGGCGCGCGACATCGCCATTGAACCGCTGACCGAAGCCGACGCCCCCGCCATGTTGGCCCTGGCCACGTTGACGGAGCCCGGCCCCTTCTTCGACCGGACGCACCAACTGGGCGACTTCTTCGGCGTGAAACAGGACGGTCGCCTTCTGGCCATGGCGGGCGAGCGGCTGAAACCGGACGGCTTCACAGAGGTCTCCGGCGTCTGCGCCCACCCCGACGCGCGCGGGCGAGGCTATGCCGGCGCGCTGATGCGGGCTGTGATTGAGCGCATTCTGGCGCGCGGCGAGACCGCCTTCCTGCACTCCTACGCCGACAACGCCGGGGCCATCGCCCTTTATCATTCTCTGGGCTTCACCATCCGCGCCGAGATGCAGATGCGGATGCTGACCAAGAGCGCCTGACATAGCGCCTCAGTCCAGCTTTAGGGCCTCGGCCAGCAGGCGGGCCTCAGCGGCGCGGCTGGAGCCTGCGCGCCAGGCGACGACGATCTCGCGGCGCGGGGCGTCTTCGGAGATGGGGCGGATCACCACGCCGGGGTCGTTCGCCAGTCCCGCCTGAACCGCCATTTGCGGCAGGAAGCTGACCCCCAGACCCGACGACACCATCTGCACCAGCGTATGCAGGGATGTGGCGGCGAAGACGTCTTCGCCGCGCGGCGCCTCGATGTTGACCGCCGCCAGCGCCTGATCGCGCAGGCAGTGACCATCCTCAAGCAGGATCAGGTCCTCCGCCTTCAGCATGCCGTCCGGGATCGGCCCAGCGCCCGCCAGCGGATGGTCCACGGGCGCAGCGGCCATGATTTCGTCATCGCCGATCCGGGCATGGTCGATGCCCGGCGCGTCATAGGGCAGGGCAATGATGGCGGCGTCCAGCTGTCCCGCCTTCAGGCCCGCGATCAGGCGCGGCGTCAGATCCTCGCGCAGGAACAGCCGCAGACCCGGATAGAGGGCCTTCAGACCCGGCAAGGCGCGCGGCAGCAGGAAGGGGGCGACCGTGGGGATGATGCCCAGACGGAACCGGCCCGAAAGCGGTTTGCCCGCGTTCTGGGCAGCCTCGACCAGATCCTCGGCGCGGGCCAGCACGTCCTCGGCCCGGCGTACCGCCTCGGCGCCCACGGCGGTCAGGATCACCGCCCCGCGCGTGCGTTCGACCACCGCCGCGCCCAGCACCCGCTCAAGCTCCTGCACCCCGGACGACAGGGCGGGCTGGCTGACATGGGCGGCGTCGGCCGCGCGGCTGAACGAGCCGTGCTCGGCCAGAAGCTTCAGATATTGCAGCTGTCGCAGGGTGGGCAGAACGGACAAGGCTTCACACAGGTCTGAAAATGAGAAGGGCGCAGGCGCGACCGCCGCCCCGGTCGGAACCATCACCAGCCTTTATGACGACAGGACGGCGATGATAAGATAAATCTATTCGCAAGAGCAAAATGATCGATTTGACTTAAGCTGCCCCAACGCCCATCTCATGGCCTCGACGGATCGCACTCCCCGCGTTCCGGCGATCCATTATTTTCTGCATCCAGGAGAAGCGCGATGCTCGGTGTCGGTCAAAAACTGCCTGATTTCAAAATTATCGGCGTCAAGCCGGGCTTCAACAGCCACGAAGAAAACGGCGCTTCCGCCTTTGAAGCCGTCACGCAGGACAGCTTTGAGGGCAAGTGGAAGGTCATCTTCTTCTACCCGAAGGACTTCACCTTCGTCTGCCCGACCGAAATCGCCGCCTTCGCCAAGCTGGGCAAGGACTTCGAGGACCGCGACACCGTGGTTCTGGGCGGTTCGACGGACAATGAGTTCACCAAGCTGGCCTGGCGCCGCGACCACGCCGACCTGAACAAGCTGCCGATCTGGCAGTTCGCCGACAACGGCGGCAAGCTGGCCCGCGCCCTGGGCGTGCTGGACGAAGAAGAAGGCGTGGCCCTGCGCGCGACCTTCGTGGTCGACCCGCACAACATCATCCAGCACGTCTACGTCACCAACCTGAACGTCGGCCGTTCGCCGGAAGACACCCTGCGTGTCGTCGACGCCCTGCAGACCGACGAACTGTGCGCCTGCAACCGTCCGGTCGGCGGCGACACCCTGGCTGCCTAACACAGGCTTCCAAGGCCAGGCCCGGACCGTCTGAACAGGGTCCGGGCCGCCCCTCGAAAGAGGCGGCGGCGGGCGACTGTCGCCGCCTTTTTCATGCCTGCTGATTTTATTTGGGCGCTATGCTCGGCTCGCGGAGCCTCGCGGCTTGAGCGCCTATCCAAACCATGCGGCTCAAGTAGTGAGCGACCGCGTCGCGAACGATAGCCGCTTCTCGAAAGGAACACGAACATGTCCATCGACGCCCTGCGCGACCTGATCCCGGCCTATGGCAAGGACATCTCGCTGAACCTGTCCTCGCTCGCCAATGAGACGGTGCTGAACGATCAGCAGAAGTGGGGCTGTTTCGTCGCCTCGGCCCACGCCATAGGCGTCGGACCCGTGGTCAAGCTGATCGAGGCCCAGGCCGCGACCGTCATGACGCCCGAAGCGATGAACGCCGCCAAGGCCTCCGCCGCCATCATGGGCATGAACAACATCTACTACCGCTCGCTGCACCTGATGAAAAACCAGGAATACACGACCCTGCCGGCCAAGCTGCGGATGAACATCATCGCCAATCCGGGCGTCGAAAAGCTGGACTTCGAGCTGTGGTCGACCGCTGTCTCGGCCATCAACGGCTGCGGCGCCTGTATGGACGCCCACGAAGGCGAACTGCGCAAGCACGCCATTCCGGCCCTGCAGATTCAGGCCGCCCTGCGCATCGGCGCCGTGGTTCACGCCGCCAGCCGCATCATCGCCTCGGAAACGGCGCTGAAGGCCTGATGGCGGATACGAAAAAGGCGCGGATCGCTCCGCGCCTTTTGCCTTTCCCCCCCGGTAAGGCCGATCGAACCCCCCGGTTCAATCGTCGCCGCTCGCCCCCTCGTCGACCAGTTCCCGCATCAAGTCGACCACCAGCTTCTGCTGGCGTGACGACAGGCGCGGGGCGATCCGGCCGATCTCTATGGTCTGACGCGTGGCCGGGAAATCGTGCACGAACGGCTCGGCGTCCGGCTCCCCCATTCCCGGCTGTGCGACGCTGGTCAGCCCTTCAAAGAAGTAGCCGATATCGACGCGGAAGAAGCGCGCGATATCCCACAGCTTGGACGCGGAAATCCGGTTGGCGCCCTTCTCGTATTTCTGAACCTGCTGGAAGGTGACGCCCAGCGCCTGTCCCAGATCCGTCTGGTTGTACCCCAGGGCGATGCGCTTTTCGCAAACCCGCCGCCCGACGTGACGGTCCACAAGATGTGGACCCTCAATCCCCGCACCCTTGGCCATAAATACCCCTCATCCCGTTTTTTTATCGGAGACGCATACGCCTCCTGCCGGAACCGACGCTTCTCAGCGACCGGACCCAGAAAACTGAAGACGATCTCATATTTTAACGCAAGAGTTGTCGATATCCAGCGCTACGGCGACCAAAGGTGAAAAAAAACAGCAAAAGAGCCGCAAAACCCAGGTCGCCCCAGCGTCCGTATAGCGTAGGTTTCGCCGCCTGCGGCAAGTGAACATCGATAACCCCGGCCTGACCCGGATCCAGCCTCTTGCCGTCGATGATCCGACCCCACGGATCGATCATGGCCGAGACGCCGGTGGGCGTCGCCCGCGCCACCGGCAGACCCGTTTCCAACGCGCGATAGGAGGCGAGGTTCAGGTGCTGGCGAGGGCCGGACGTCTTGCCGAACCACGCATCATTGGAGACGTTGACGATCCACGCCGGGCGGGTCGCCGCCGTCGCGGGCGTAAACCCCGGATAAAGGCTCTCATAACAAATCAGCGGCTGCACCGCCGGGGCGTTGGCCAGGCTGATGGGCGCGGGCGGCGGGCCGGGGCTGAAGTCCGCCGGGACATGCACCAGACTGCGCACCCCGATCCGGCCCATCAGATCGCCCAGCGGCAGATATTCGCCGAACGGCACCAGACGATGCTTGTCATAGATGGCGTCCAGATTCAGCTGGTCCGCGCCCACGTCGCGCAGCACCAGCATGCTGTTGTAATAGCGCGCGCCGGTTTCGGCCGTGGGGTCCGGCTCGCCCCGGCTGAGGCCCGCCAGCAGGGTCTGTCCCGTCTGCAGGGCCGTCGCCACCGCATGGAGGTCGGGGCCGCTCAACAGATCATTGGCCGTGGTCGGCAGGGCGCCTTCAGGCCAGACCACCACATCAGGCACGGCGTCGGCCGGCTGGGCCGTCAACGCCAGATAGCGGCCCAGAATGGCCTGATAGGCCTCGGGGCTCCACTTATAGTCCTGCGCGATGTCGGCCTGAACCAGACGCACCAGCGTCGGCGTCTCCACCACCCGCGCAAACGACAGGCGCGCCGCCCCGAAGGCGAACAGGCCCCCCAGCGTCAGCACGCCCAACCCCGCCGCGATCAGGCGCGGACGGCGCGGCCCCGCGTCGATCAGGGGCGCAAAGGCGCTGACCGCCGCCACCGTGACCAGACCCAGCCCATAGACCCCGGCAACCGAGGCGAACTGCGACATGGCCGATCCGGCCGCCCAGCCTGCACCCGCCGGATTCCACGGAAAGCCGGTCAGCACATGGCCGCGCGTCCACTCCAACAGGGCGAACAGGGCGGCGAACAACAGGACGCGCCGCGCCCCGGCCGGGCTGAACCGACGATAGGCCAACGTCGCCAGCCCCCAGAACAGCCCCATGCCCGCCGGCAGCAGGCTTGCCGCGAACGGCGCCATCCACGCCTGCGCCGGATTGACCAGAAAAGCCTCGGCCACCCACCAGCAGCCGATGAAGAAATAGGCGAACCCCGCCAGCCAGCCGACCCAGAAGCCGCCCTTCATGCCCCCGGCGCGATCGGCCAACAACAGCAGCAGCGGATAGCCCAGCAGGCCCGGCAGGAAACCAAACGGCGGATGCATCAGGGCGGCGCCCGCCCCGGCCAGAAGCGCCAGACCGATCCGGCTCCAGCGATTGTCCAGCAGGCCCGAGAACCGGGCGGCCAGCGCCCCGCTCACGCGGCGCCCTCATGCTCGGCGGCCCCATTCTCGCTGGCATAGGGATCGGCGACGCCCAGTTCGGCCAGAATCTCGCGCTCCTCGGCCTCCATTTCCTCGGCCTCGGCGTCGTCCTCGTGGTCGCGGCCCAGCAGGTGCAGCACGCCGTGGACGACCAGATGGCTCAGATGATCCGACAGGGTCTTGCCCTGTGTTTCAGCCTCCGCCGCGCAATAGGCGTAACCCAGCACCACGTCGCCCAGATGCGGAAAGGCGCTTTCGGCGGCCGGGAAAGACAGCACATTCGTCGGCCGGTCCTTGTCGCGGAAGCGGGCGTTCAGATCCTGCACCGCCGCATCGTCGGCCAACAGCACGACCACATCGCCCTCGACCGTTCCGAGCGCCGCCGCTGCGGCGCGCTCCACCACCTCCTCCGCGTCCGGCAAGGCCTGCGTCCAGCCCTCGCTGTCGATCTCGACCTCGATCATCAGGCATCGTCCTCAAGGTCGGGGAAGGGGCGGCTGCGCGCGGCGTCGCTGTCATAGGCGCGCACGATGCGCTCGACCATGGCGTGACGCACCACGTCCTCGGACTTGAACTGCTGCACGCCGACGCCCTCCACGTCCTTGAGGATGCGCAGGGCGTGGGCCAGGCCGGAATCGCGCGGGTTCAGCAGATCGACCTGCGACGGGTCGCCCGTCACCACCATGCGCGCCCCCTCGCCCAGACGGGTCAGCACCATCTTCATCTGCATGCGCGAGGTGTTCTGCGCTTCGTCGACGATGATGAAGGCGTGGCTGAGGGTGCGGCCGCGCATGAAGGCGATGGGGGCGGCCTCGATCTCGCCCTTCTCGCGGCGGCGGCGCACGTCGTCGACGCCGAGGATGTCGTTCAGCGACTCCCAGATGGGAGCCAGATAGGGGTCGACCTTCTCGTTTAGGTCGCCGGGCAGAAAGCCCAGCTTCTCGCCCGCCTCGACGGCCGGGCGGGTGATGACCAGCCGATCCACCTGCCCCCGCTTCAGCAGGGAGGCGCCATAGGCCGCCGCCAGAAAGGTCTTCCCCGTGCCCGCCGGGCCGACGCCGAAGGTCAGTTCGCAACGGCCCAGCATCTCCAGATAGCGCGCCTGCGACGCCGTCTTGGGCGCGATGGCGCCGCGACGGCCGACGGGCAGGGCGGCGCCTTCCGGCACGCTGCGGCCCATGCTGCGGCCCGCGTTGCGGTTGGCCGGTTCAGGACGCGGCTGGGTGACGGCGGCGCCCAATGCGGTGCGGACGTCGGCCTCGGTGATCTCCGCTCCCGCCTCGGCACGGTTCGACAGGGCCTCGATGACCCGGCGCGCCTGCGCCCGATCGCGCGTCGAGCCGTTGATCGACACCCCGCCGCCCGGCGTCTCGACCAACACCTTGAAGGCGTCCTCGATCAGGGCCAGATGACGGCTCTGCGGCCCGATGACGGCGCGCAGCGCCTCATCGCTGAGGGACAGGAACTCGGACTCGCGCGCCATGAGGTCTCCTTTAAGCGTCCCTATCGCCTCGCGCGCGGCGCGCGGCTGCTTGGGGGACAGTCTGTGCGTTCCCGGCGGCCCACGCGCGACGTGAGACTGCTGAGGGAACGCGGACCCATCTCACGCACGGCGCGTGGCGAAACAGGCGTCAGTTCGTCTGGATCAGGCGGCCGGACAGGCTGTTCTGCTGGCCGCTGATGATCTCGACCGGAACGCTCCGGCCGATCAGGTGATCCGCGTCCTCGACGTGAACCGATTGCAGATAGGGCGAGCGGCCGATGGCCTGGGCGCCGTGGCGGCCCTTCTTCTCGAACAGCACCGGCAGGACGCGCCCGGCCAGCGACCGGTTGAAGGCGACCTGCTGTTCGGTCAGCAGGGCCTGAAGGGCGTGCAGGCGCGCCTTGGCCACCTCGTCGGGAACCTGGGCCGCCATGGTCGCGGCGGGGGTGCCGGGGCGCGGCGAATACATGAAGGAGAAGGCGCTGGCGTAGTTCACCCGCTGCACCAGATCCATGGTGTCCTCGAAATCGCGGTCCGTCTCGCCGGGGAAGCCGACGATGAAGTCGCCCGACAGCGCCATGTCCGGCCGCGCCGCGCGGATGCGGTCGATCAGGTCGAAATACTTCTGTCGCCCGTGCTTGCGGTTCATCAGGCGCAGGATGCGGTCCGAGCCTGACTGCACCGGCAGGTGCAGATAGGGCATCAGGGCGTCCAGATCGCCGTGCGCCGCGATCAGGTCGTCCGACATGTCGTTCGGATGGCTGGTCGTATAGCGGATGCGATCGATGCCGGGGATGGCCGCCAGGGCATAGGCCAGCTTCGCCAGCGTGAAGGGCTTTCCGTCCGGTCCCTCGCCGTCATAGGCGTTGACGTTCTGGCCCAGCAGGGTGACTTCACGCACGCCCCGGTCGGCCAGGGCGCGGGCCTCGTCCAGCACCGCCGCGACGGGGCGCGACCACTCGGCGCCGCGCGTATAGGGCACGACGCAGAAGGTGCAGAATTTGTCGCAGCCTTCCTGCACCGTCAGGAAGGCTGTCACCCCCTCGGTCCCGCGCGCGGCGGGCAGGGCGTCGAACTTCTCATTCGGCGCGAAGTCTGCGCCGATGCGCTCGCCCCGCGCCCGCGCCGTGCGGGTCAGCAGCTCCGGCAGCTGGTGATAGGCCTGCGGCCCGACGACCAGATCGACCGCCGGCTGGCGTTTCATGATCTCTTCGCCCTCGGCCTGGGCGACGCAGCCGGCCACGGCGATGGTCATGGCGCCCGCGCCCGACGCCGCCTTTTCCTCCTTCATCATCCGCAGCTTGCCGAGTTCGGAATAGACCTTTTCGGCCGCCTTCTCGCGGATGTGGCAGGTGTTCAGGATGACGAAATCAGCGCTTTCGGGCGTATCCGTCGGCGCATAGCCCAGCGGCCGCAGCACATCGGCCATGCGTTCGGAATCGTAGACGTTCATCTGGCACCCGTAGGTCTTGATGAACAGGCGCTTGGGCGCAGCCCCGCCTTCGGGCGCGACGCTGTCGGCCGGAACGGGCTTTTCGAGCGTATCGGTCATGATCGGCTTATGATCGCCGAAACGGCCGACGGCAAGCCGCCGCGCCGTGCACGGGGGACGCCCGCCCGGATCAGTCTTCGACCTCGTCGCGCGGGCGACGCTTGTAGATCAGCCCCTCGCGGTCGACCGGCTCGGCGCCGGGGATGACGTGGCCGTACAGCTCCAGCTTGTGACCGACCAGCTCATAGCCCAGCTTGCGCGCGATCTCGGCCTTCAGCCGTTCGATCTCGGCGTCGAAGAATTCGATGACCTCGCCCGTCTTGGTGTCGATCAGGTGATCGTGGTGATCCTCGCCCGCCTCTTCATAACGGCTGCGACCGTCGCCGAAATCGTGCTTCTCGACCACGCCCGCCTCTTCGAACAGGCGCACGGTGCGATAGACGGTAGCGATCGAAATGTGCGGGTCGATCGCCGAAGCGCGGCGATACAGTTCCTCGACATCGGGGTGATCCTCGGCATTCGACAGGACGCGGGCGATCACCCGACGTTGCTCGGTCATACGCATGCCGCGTTCGGCGCAGAGTTTTTCGATCCGGTCCATGCGGTGAAGATAGGATGGACCGCTCTTTTATGGAAGCTGTTCAGCGAAGTTCAGGACAAGCGTCAGCGCATCCTCGCGGCTTCCGTCCGCATGCGAATAATAGCCGCGACGCCGCCCCATCTGAACGAAGCCGCTTCGGGCATAGAGGGCGCAGGCGGCCGCATTGCCTTCGGCCACCTCCAGAAACATCCGTTCAGCCCCCAGCGCAGCGGCTCGCACCACCGCCGCCTCGACCAGACGCGCGCCCAGACCCTCCCGGCGCGCCGACGGCCGCACCGCCAGCGTCAGGATCTCGGCCTCATCCGCCACGACCCGGATCAGGATGAAGCCGCCTTCCTCGGCCACCGCAAACACGCCCGGCGAGGCCAGAAGTTCGCCCAGCGCCGCTTCGGACCACGGCGCATCGAAGGCCTCGGCGTGGATCGCGGCCAGAAGAGCGGGATCCGCCGCCGGAAAAAGCGGCTCGCTCATGCCGTAGGCTGGCGCGGCTGGCCGGGCAGGCGGCTGGGCGGGGTGGCGTCCGGCGCGCGCAGATACATCGGCTGCGGCGGCGCGCTCGCCGGATCGGCGGCCATCGTCAGGGCGGCCAGCGCTTCGGGAGCAGGCGCGGGCAGGGGATGCAGCCTCGCCTGCGCCAGTTCGACAAAGGCCTCGGCCAGAACCAGAGCGCCGCTGCCGACCAGCACCGGCGTCGTCGCACCGGATGCCGCCAGAATACGGTCGCGCGCCGTCTCCAGCGGCAGGGCCTCCGCCTCGCCCAGCGCCACGCCGTCGCGGAACAGGCGCGCATAGACCTGCCCCCGCCGCGCATCGATCACAGCGGCGACCAACCCCGCATCACTATCCGGAACAGAGGCCGCCAGCGCATCCACCGTCGAAATCCCCACCACCGGCCGATCCAGCGCCGCGCCCAGGCCCAGCGCAAAGGCCAGCCCGACCCGCAGCCCGGTGAACGACCCCGGCCCGACCGTCACCCCGATACGGTCGACGCCGTCGTAACCGCCTGCCTCAGCCGCCGCATCGCGCGCCAGACCGCCCAGCCGCTCCTGATGCCCCTTGGTCATGACGTCCACGCGCAGGCCCAGAGGACGCAGGGCCGCGCCGTCTTCACCTTCAAAAACACCCGCAGCGCAGGCGCCCAGCGCCGTGTCGATGACCATGATCTTCATGGCCCTGTCCCTAATGCGAAATCCGGCCGGATGCGACCGCTTCGATCAAGCCCGGGCCATGGCCTGCGCCACGCGGGTCAGGGCGCGCCGCGCAGAGACGTCGGAAATACGGGCGAAAGCCGCCGCCAGACCTCGCCCCTCGACACTGGCCAGCGTGGGATGCAGCCATTCGACCTCTTCGCGCCGTCCGGGCGTATCCGGAAAGAAATCGCCGACCGCACAGCCCAGCGCCATCGCCGCCTGATGCAGGCGCGAGGCTGACACCCGGTTGGCGCCGGTCTCATATTTCTGGACCTGCTGGAAGCTGACGCCCAGCTTCTGGGCCAGCGCCGACTGGGACCAGCCCAACGCCGCACGACGCGCGGCGATACGCAGGCCGACGGCCTGATCGATAGGATTGATACGCGACATGCCCCCTCCCGCTTCAACTAGAACGTTTCATGCCCTCGCACAAAATACAACCATTATGTTTCATTCATCGTCAAACCGGCCGATGACCGCCGACATCGACAGGATGTCCTGACGCGCGATGCGCTCGCTCCGGTCCAGCGCGCCTGCGCCTGACACCACCACGTCGACATCATCGGCCCACTCATAAAGGCGGATGCGTCTGCCCCCGTCCGCCAGCTGGATGACGCAGCCCTGACCCCGGCGGGGCCAGCGCCCCAGCACATATTCCAGCACTGTGCCCGCAGACGCCCACGGCGCCAGTTCATCCGTTTCCAGCCGCAGCCGACGGGTCTGTACCGGCGCGTCCTCAAACGCCCGGCCGCGCGATGAAACCCCTGTTACGACAACGGCTTCCGAAAGGGAGGCCGAGGGGCCGGACTGAAGCGCCAGCGCCTCGGGCGTCGCGCCCAGGGCGCCGGTCAGGCGGCGTTGCACGTCGGGGCGAAACAGGCTGGAGCGCTTGCCTGCTTCATAGAGGCCCCAGCCCTGACTGGTCATGCTGATCCGGGCGCCCGCCTCGGCCTGACTTAAACCGCGTTCGCGCCGCAGCGCCGCAAGGGCCTCGCCCAGGGCGCGCGCCTGAGAACTCTCGTCCGAACCGCTCATGCGCGCATCATGCCTGACGGCGCGCCGTCAGACGAGTGTTTCATGTGAAACAGGGCGGCGCTTACAGAACCTGTTCGACGCTGGTCACTTCGGGGACGTAGTGGCGCATCATCTGCTCGACCCCGGCCTTCAGCGTGGCCGAAGACGAGGGGCAGCCCGCGCAGGCGCCGCGCATCCGCAGACGCAGGACGCCGGTCGCTTCATCAAAATGGTCGAACAGGATGTCGCCGCCGTCCTGAGCCACCGCCGGGCGGATGCGGCTGTCCAGCAGGCCCTTGATCTCGGCGACGATTTCACTGTCTTCGCCGGCGTCCTCGACCACGGTTTCGCCCGCGCGGACCAGAGGCGCGCCCGAGACGAAATGATCCATGATGACCGACAGGATCGGGGCCTTCATCTCGGTCCAGTCCGGCCCCTGAGCGGCGCGCGTGACTGAGACATAGTCGGCGCCGAAGAAGACGCCTTCGACCCCTTCCAGTTCAAACAGGGCCTCGGCCAGGGGCGAGGCGGCGGCCTCGTCGATGGTGCGATACTCCAGCGTCTCCTGAACGGCGACGTCGCGTCCGGGCAGGAACTTCAGGACGTTGGGGTTGGGCGTGGCTTCGGTCTGGATGAACATGGGCCTCAGATGCGCCCTGCGCCGCCGGGGTTCAAGTGGGCGTTAAGCCTCAAGGGCGCATGTCGTCAGCGCCCCTGCATTCACGCTCCCCAACGTCGCTCAAGCCGCGAGGCCCCGCGGGCCGGGCATAGCGACCCTGAAATCAAGCCAGATCCAGAATCTCGGCCTCGGTCAGTTCGCCCGGGACGATGGTGACGGGCAGTTTGCGGCCGGTGAAGGCCGCGCCCTGTTTCAGCACCGCCGACACCAGAGGACCGGGGCCGCGTCCATTGGCCCCGGCGGCCAGGATCAGGATCTTGATGTCGGGGTCATCGCCGACGGCCTTGCGGATGGCGGCCTGCGGGTCGCCTTCCTCGATCAGATAGACGGGCGCGGCGCCGGAGGTTTCGGCGACCTTGTCGCCCAGCTTGGCCAGCAGGTCTTCAGCCTCTTCGCGCTGCTGGCGGCGGATTTCATCGCGCACGCCGGACCAGTGCTCGTCAGAGCCGCCGGGCAGGGCGCGCAGCAGCACCACATGGCCGCCGGTCGAACGCGCGCGGCGCGAGGCATAAGCCAGGGCGGCGCTGAGTTCGGGACTGTCGTCGACGACGACAAGGAACTTCCTGGGCATGGGCCCTCCGGTTCACTGAACAGCAAGGCGCCACCTAAACCGACCCCGCCCCAAACGCCAAGGCCCGCCCGCCTCGCCAGACGACGAAACGAGCGGGCCCTGACTACGACGCCGACGCGAGCCGCTCTCTTTCGAGCGCCTCATGCGCTCAAGCAGCGAGCCGCCGCGCGGCGAGCGTTAGCGCTCTTACTAGGAATGGCTTCAGCTTGCTGAAGCCAGCACTTCGCGGATGGCGCCGTTGGCGATGGTCAGCTTGGCGAAGGTCCAGCCGGAGCCGGACGTCTCGATGCCGTCGACCGAGGCGCGCAGGGCCTCCACCTGATCCATGCGGGCGCCGATCCAGGCGTCGACCGCCTGTTCCGCGCTGTCCTCGCCCGCGCCCGCCGCCTGAGCCGAGGCCTTGGCCACGGCGCGGGTCAGCTGCTGCTGCTCGGTCATCAGGTCCTGGATCAGGCGACGCACGGCCAGACGGTCGAAGTGATCGTCCGACTGCACCGACCCGGCCGCCACGCGCAGGCGGTCGAAGTCGAAGGCGGCCCCGACCTGGTGGTAGACGCGGGCCATGGCCGGAGCGTCCCAGCCCAGTTCGCCGGCCAGATCGCCGATGTCGGCCGTGGCCACCATCGGACGCAGCATGGCGATGTCGCGAGCCAGCTCTTCGGGCGCGCCCAGACCAATGAAGGTCTGGACGCGGCTTTCGTAACGGGCGTGCTCATAACGCGACAGCACTTCCGGACCGGCGGCGCGCAGGGCGTCGGCGGCGGGCTGATAGGCGGCGATCATGCCGCCGACCGTCGTTTCGGTGCGGGCCGCACGGCGCGCCAGCCAGAAGGTCTGACGACGCAGGACCAGGGCGATCTCCTGATAGAGGGCCGTCTGGGCTTCGGCCGGGATCTTCAGATCCAGGGCCGACACCGCCTTCCAGGCCTCGTCGAGGCGGAAGACGTGGCGGGCGGTCTCGAACGCCGTAACCATGGCGGCGGTGTCGCATTCCGCCGCCGCACGCAGGCGGTCGGGGAAGGTCGGCCCGGCCATGTTGACGATCTCGTTCGACAGCACGGTAGCGATGATGTCGCGACGCAGGCGGTGGCCCTTCATGTCCTCTTCGAACTGAGCCAGCGGGGTCGGGAAGTAGTCGACCAGCATCCGTTCGAAGAAGGCGTCGTCCGGCGCCGCCGAGGCGACGATCCCGTCGAACAGTTCGAGCTTGGAATAGGCGGTCAGAACCGCCAGTTCCGGCCGCGACAGGGGCTGACCCTGCAGCTTCATCTCGGCCATGCGGGCGTCGTCGGGCAGGTATTCGACCGCCCGGTTCAGCTTACCGATCGAGACCAGGTGCTGCATGAAGGCCTGCTGGGCGTCCAGCGCGGCGGCGCCTTCGGCCTGTTGCAGGGTCACGGCCAGCGTCTGATCGTAGTTGTGACGCAGGACGTTATCGGCGACCTCATCGGTCATCGACTTCAGCAGGGCGTTGCGGTCTTCCGCCTTCAGATGGCCCGAGGCGATGGCGCCGCCCAGCAGGATCTTGATGTTCACCTCCTGGTCGGAGGAGTCCACGCCGGCCGAGTTGTCGATGGCGTCGGTGTTCAGACGAACCCCTGCGCGCGCGGCCTCGATGCGGCCCAGCTGGGTCATGCCCAGGTTGGCGCCTTCGCCGATGATCTGGGCGCGGATGTCGCCGCCGTTGACGCGGATGGCGTCATTGGCCTTGTCGCCGACCTGCAGGTTCGTCTCGCCCGAACCCTTAATGTAGGTGCCGATGCCGCCGAAGTAGAGCAGTTCGGCGCGGGCCGTCATGATGGCCTGCATCAGGGTGACCGGGTCGACCGTGTCGGCCTCGATATCCAGCAGTTCCTTGATCTGCGGGGTCAGGGTGATCGACTTGGCCGAGCGCGAGAAGACGCCGCCGCCTTCCGAGATCAGACCCTTGTCATAGTCCTGCCAGCTGGTGCGCGGCGTTTCGAACAGACGCTTGCGCTCTTCCCACGACTTGGCGGGATCCGGGTTCGGGTCGATGAAGATGTCGCGGTGATCGAAGGCGGCCACGACCTTGGTCGCCTTGGACAGCAGCATGCCGTTGCCGAAGACGTCGCCGGACATGTCGCCCACGCCGACCACGGTGAAGGGCTCGGTCTGGATATCCTTTCCGACTTCGCGGAAGTGACGCTTGACCGCCTCCCAGGCGCCGCGCGCGGTGATGCCCATTTCCTTGTGGTCGTAACCGGCCGACCCGCCCGAAGCGAAGGCGTCGTCCAGCCAGAAGCCGTAGGACTGGCTCACGCCGTTGGCGATGTCGGAGAAGGTCGCCGTGCCCTTGTCGGCGGCCACGACCAGATAGGGGTCGTCGCCTTCCCACGCCACGACATCGGCCGGGCGCACCGGGGCGCCTTCGCCGACGATGTTGTCGGTGATGTCCAGCATGCCCGACAGGAAGGTCTTGTAGGCGCGGATGGCCTCGGCCTGCATTTCCTCACGCGTGCCGCCGACCGGCAGCTGCTTGGGATAGAAGCCGCCCTTGGAGCCAACCGGCACGATGACCGAGTTCTTGACCTGCTGGGCCTTCACCAGACCCAGAACCTCGGTGCGGAAGTCGTCACGACGGTCCGACCAGCGCAGGCCGCCGCGCGCCACCGGGCCGAAGCGCAGGTGCGCGCCCTCGATGTGGGGCGCCCAGACGAAGATTTCGCGGAACGGCTTGGGCAGGGGCAGGTCAGCCAGTTCCTGACCGGCGATCTTGATCGAGATGTGCGCCTTCGGATGACCGTCGGCGTCCATCTGATAGAAGTTGGTGCGCTTGATCCCGTCGATCAGGGCCGCGATCCGGCGCAGGGCGCGGTCGTGATCCAGGCTCTTCACGTCCTGCAGCAGGGTCTCGATCCGGGCGTCCAGTTCGGCCACCTCGGCTTCGCGTTCGGCGATGGAGCCGCCGTGGGCCGGGTCGAACTTGGCCTTGAACAGCGACAGGATGGCGCGCGCGACGTCCGGATATTCGCGCAGGGCGGCTTCCTGCACCGCCTGCGACGGGTCCAGACCCGTCTGCTGGCGATAACGGGCCAGTGTGCGGATCAGCGCGGCCTCGCGCCAGTCGACGCCCAGCTCCAGCACCAGACGGTTGAAGCCGTCGCTTTCGGTGCGGCCGTTCCACACAGCCTTGAAGGCTTCCTCGAACGGCGTCTTCAGGTCGGCGAAGACCAGATCGGCGCCGTGCGGATCTTCCAGCAGGAAGTCGTGGATGTAGATCGGCTCCTGACCGGTCGCGCGCACGACGTGGCCGGATTCCTCCAGCGTCTTCAGCCCCATGTCCGCCAGGATCGGCAGCACGTCCGACAGCGGCAGAGCCGCGCCGCGACGATACAGCTTGATGCGGAACTGCAGCTTGGTCTCATCCGCGGTGCGGAAGGCGCGCACGGCCACCGGCTCGGCATGGACGCCGTCAGCGGCCGAGCCGTCGTTCAGGCGGTCGAACTGCTCCAGATCGGCCACGGCCTCGGCCGCGTCATAGCGGGCGCGGAAGGCGACGCCGAAGCCCTCGGCCCAGCGGGCGCTGGTCGGGCCGACGGCGGCTTCGTCCACCCCGGCCTTGCGCAGGGCGCGTTCGAAGCGGTCGATCCAGCTGCGGCCGGCCTCGGCCACCTCGGCCTCAAGCGCCTTGAGGTCGGGGACCGGGTGATCGCCCGGCTCCACGCCGATGATGTAGTGGACGCGCGTCAGCGGCTGGTCGCTGAGTTGCGGATACCAGGCCGAGACGCGGCCGCCCCAGGCCTGGGCCAGGATGGCGCCGATGCGTTGACGCAGGCCCGCGTCGAAACGCTCGCGCGGGATGAAGCACAGCACCGAGACGAACCGATCGAACGGGTCGCGGCGGGTGAACAGGCGGATGCGCGGGCGGTCATACAGGTGCAGTATGCCCAGCGCCGTATCCAGCAACTCGTCCTCGCCGATCTGGAACAGCTCGTCGCGCGGATAGTTTTCGAGGATGGTGCGCAGGCGCTTGTGGTTGTGGCTGCCCGGCGCCTTGTCGGCGCGGGCCAGGGCGTTGTCCACCTTGCGGCGGATCAGCGGCACCTCATGGGCCATGACGTCATAGGCTTCATGGGTGAACAGGCCGACGAAGCGCGTCTCGCCCGTGGCGCGGCCCTGATCGTCGAAACGCTTGATCCCGACATAGTCCATATAGGCGCGGCGATGGACGCGCGAACGCATATTGCCCTTGGCGACCGTGACCGGATCGCTCTGGTTCAACTGGGCCTGCATGGCCGGGGTCAGGACGGCGGGTTCATTGGCGCGGCGCAGGACGCGGCGCTCAGGGTCGCTGAGCACGCCCAGACCGTCGCTGGACTGGCTGAGGGGCGCCTCAGCCTCATAGGCGCCGTCGGCGCCGCGCGGATAGTCGTACTGGCGCGCGCCCAGGAAGACGAAATGCTCATCCTTGACCCAGCGCAGGAAGGCCAGGTTTTCGTCCAGAACGTCCTTGGCCACGCCGACGGGCGGGCGGGCTTCCAGACGGGCGATTTCGGCGCCCATGGCCTCCAGCATGGCGGCGTGGTCGCGCACGGCGACGCGCACATCGGCCATGGCCGCAGCCAGACCCTCGCCCAGGGCGTCGCGGCGCTCCTGCGGCAGGGGGTCGATGACGACGATGATCAGGGAGTCGCGACGGCCCGCCTCGACCTCGACGACCGGGTGGAACAGGGCGCGGACGGTGACGCCCGCCTCGGCCAGTTCGCCCAGAACGCTGTCGACCAGGAAGGGGCCGTCGTCCTGCAGGATCAGAACCTGATCATAGCCGGTGTTGACGCCGGTCGCGTCGACCAGCGGACGCACGATGATGCGGGCGGGCTCGCCGCCCTTGCGGGCCTTGGCCTCGGTCCAGGCGCCGCCCAGCAGAACCGCCAGATCGTCGCCGCCCAGTTCAGGCGTCTCGTCCGAAGCGTAGTCGTCGAACGCCTGGGCCAGCAGGGCCTTTTCCGCCGCGCCCGGCGGCGCCGTGATGCGCGCATAAGCCGTTTCCAGCGCCTCCAGATCTGCTGGAATGGCGGGAACGATGCGCGAAGCGGCGGGCATGACTGAGGTCTCGGACAGCGCGGCCGGAAGCCGCTGGGGAAAAAGCGCCCGCACCTTAGCGTGGCTGGCGATCCTGGCTAGGCCGCGATGGGGCTGAAACGCCCGTATTTTCAGTGTGCAGCGCACCATGTGGCCTTCCAGGCCCACAAGATGGCGACATATGGTCCGGCCGCCTTCATCCCGAGACTTAAACGCCCCATTTCAGCCGTGATCTGAACGTCCGCCGCATCAGCCAGGCCCCAGAAACGAACAAGGCCGTCGAACGATGTCCGACGGCCTGCTCGGTCCGGCGCTCAGGAGGGGGAGGGAAGCACCGGCCTGGGACGTCGCGATCCGGGAGGGGGAGGGGAGGACCGCGTCGTCGTGTGAGGATCAAATAGGCGACGATTGCGGCAGTTCAAGGACAAGAAGACGAATATTTCTGGTTTTAAGCCTGCGGCGGGACGTCGCGCCCCAGTATACGATTCAACAGGGAAGAACCGCCCCGATTCTTGGGATCGTCCTCAGTTTTCTTGTCGTTCTTCTTCGGATGCTTGACGGCATAGGGCTCCCCATCACCCGACAACAGCACCGCCATCCAGCGCGATCCCTTGAACTCGGCCAGTATGGCCATGGCCATGACCGCCAGCGGCGTCGACAGGAACATGCCCGCCACGCCCCACAGCTTGCCCCAGAACGCCAGGGCCAGAAGGACGACGATGGGGTCGATGTTCTGGTTGTCGCCCTGCATCCGCGGCTGGACCAGATTGCCGACCAGGAACAGCAGGACCTGCAGTCCGACGAACAAGATCAGCGCCGGCCAGTAGCTTTCGAACTGCACCAGGGCGAACAGCGGCGGCGCGCATCCCGCCACGGCGCCGCCCAGCATGGGAATAAAGCCGACGATGAAAATGACGAAGGTCCAGAACTCGGCGTTCTGAAGCCCCACGGCCCGCATCAGCACCCAGGCCACGGCGCAGACCATGGCGCCGGTCACGGCCTGAACCCACAGATAGCCCTCGACCCCGCCGCGCACGCGCTCGAACACCGCCAGCGCCTCCTGACGCGGGCCGCGTTCGGGGAACATGCCGACCATCTTCTTGCGGAAGCCCGCCTGCGAGGCCAGCAGGAAGCCCAGATAGATCATGACGAAGAAGGCGCCTGTCGCCGCGCCCTGAACCTGGAAGGCGGCGCTGGTCAGCCAGCCGCGCACGTCGATGCCGGCGATCATGTCGTTCAGCGTCGGCGGCTCGCTGACGCCGAACAGATTGGCGACGTCGCTGCTGATCTGATCGATGCGCGGACCGATGCTGCCCGCCACGCCCGAGGCGTCGGTGAAGAAGCCCGCCGCCCCGTCGACGATGATCCAGATCGAGGCCAGAAAGCCCAGCACCACCACGATCAGGGCCGCCGCCCCGGCGAACTGGGGCGGGATGGGCGTGCGCCGCTCGATAGCGCGCTTCACCCCGTCGATCATGATCATCAGGAACAGGGCCATGGCCAGCGGGGTCAGTATGTCCCTGAGCCAATACAGGGCGGCGCCGCCCGCCACGACGGCGATCAGCACCACCGCATTGGCGGCCGGAGAAGAATGACTGACGGTGATGGGAAGCTTCATGATCGGAGTTGTCGCCACGGCCGGGAACCGCGTCAATCGCTGTAAACCGCAGAGGTTCCGTCTTGCAGCCGCAGCCCTGACGATTAAGCATGGCGGACACGCTGAACGGGCGCACTGGCCAGACCCGCAGGAGAACCCGCATGACCGACGCTTCCGCCCTGTTTCTGGGTCAGTCCTTTGAGGGCGCGCCCGAGCGCCTGCTGCTGAACCGCGCCAACCGGCACGGCGTTGTCGCCGGGGCGACCGGCACCGGCAAGACGGTGACGCTGCAGATCATGGCGCAGGGATTCTCCGAAGCCGGGGTGCCGGTCTTCTGCGCCGATGTGAAGGGCGATCTGTCCGGCATCAGTCAGGCGGGCGGCACGGACAAGTTCGCCGAACGCGCCGCCAAGATGGACCTGACGCTGAACGGTCAGGCGGCGCCGGTCGTCTTCTGGGATCTGTATGGCGAAAAGGGCCACCCGGTGCGGGCCACCATATCCGACGTCGGCCCGGTCCTGCTGGCGCGAATGCTGGAGCTGAACGACGTGCAGGAGGGGGTACTGACCGTCGCCTTCCACGTCGCGGACAAGGAAGGCCTGCTGCTGCTGGACCTTGAGGATCTGCGCTCTCTGCTCGCCTATGTCGGCGAGAACGCCCAGACCATCGGCCGCGAGGTCGGCAATGTCTCGCCCCAGTCGATCGCCGCCATCCAGCGCGCCCTGCTTCAGTTGGAGCAGCAGGGCGGCAAGGCCTTCTTCGGCGAACCGGCCCTGCGGCTTGAGGACATGATGCGCACGGCGCTGGACGGCCGGGGTCAGGTCAATGTGCTGGACGCCACCCGCCTGATGAACAATCCGCGCCTGTATGCGGCCTTCCTGCTGTGGCTGCTGTCCGAACTGTTCGAGCGCCTGCCCGAGATCGGCGACCCGGAAAAACCGCGTCTGGTCTTCTTCTTCGACGAGGCCCACCTGCTGTTCCGCGACGCGCCCAAGGGCCTGCTGGAAAAGGTCGAGCAGGTGGTGCGCCTGATCCGGTCCAAGGGCGTCGGCGTCTACTTCGTGACCCAGAACCCGGCCGACATTCCCGACAGCGTGCTGGCCCAGTTGGGCAACCGCATCCAGCACGCCCTGCGCGCCTATACCCCGGCCGAGCAGAAGGGACTGCGCGCCGCCGCCCAGAGCTTCCGCGCCAACCCGGCCTTCGACACCGCCGAGGCCATTCAGGCGCTGGGCGTGGGCGAGGCTCTGGTCTCGACCCTTGATGAAAAGGGCGCCCCGACCGTCGTGGCCCAGACCAAGATCCGTCCGCCGGACTCGCGCCTGGGCCCCGCCACCGACGCCGAGCGCGCGGCCATTGTGGCCTCCAGCGCCGTGCGCGGCCTCTATGACACCCCGATCAACCGCGAGTCCGCCGAAGAGGTGCTGAAGGCCCGCCGCGCCCAGGCCGACCGTGTCGAGGCCGAAGCCGCCAGCGCCGTCGCCGAGGCCAAGGCCGCCGAAAAAGCCGCCCGCGTCCCGGCGGCCAAGACGCCCGCCGCGCCGCGCCCGCGCGCCTCGACCCGCCAGACGCCGATGGAGGCCCTGACCACCTCCGTTCTACGCACCGTCGGCACGACCGTCACCCGCGAACTGCTGCGCGGCGTGCTGGGGGGACTGAAGAAGCGCTAGCAGAGCCCGACGAACCGGAACCCGGCGGCGCGTCACGGCATTTCACCGCCGGTCCATCTTCGGACCTGTCAGGATCTGCGCCCATGCTGCTGTCGCCCTTCGTCCCCCTCGCCGTCGCCGCTTTGGCCCTTCTGCCGACGCAGATCGGCTCGGTCGAGATCGGCCCCGAAGTCATCGAGGTCTCCGGGCTGGGGCACAAACGGACCATTCCGTGCGAAGGCCGCCGCGTCGATGTCGGCGGTTCGGGCCATGACCTGACCTTCACCGGCGTCTGCTCGGGTCTGGAACTGGCCGGGACCGACAATAAGGTGGTCATCACCCTGGCGCCCAACGCTGTGCTGGACGTCGCCGGAACCGGGCAGGTGGTGCGCTGGCGCTCGTCCGGTCAACCGCGTCTGGTCCTGAACGGCGTCGACAACAGCGTCAGCCGCATCCACGACTGACGGGAGCCCACTCCGGCGGGATCAGCCGCGCGGGATCAAGCGCCACATCCGCAAGGGGTGGCGCACCGCGCCTGCCTCATGCCCCGCAGCGTCGCCACGGCCCATATAGAGGTCCGCCCGCACCGGCCCGCGAATGGCAGAGCCGGTGTCCAGCGTCATGACCAGACCGCGATAGCTAGCGCGGGCGCCGCGCAGATTGCCGCCGTCCGCCTCGATCCACGCCGCCTCGCCATAGGTCCAGCGTGACGGGTCGACCGCCACGGACCGGCGCGCGGGCAGGGGCACGCCCGCCGCGCCCGTCGCCTCATTTCCGTCTTCCGGGCTGGTCGTGAAGAAGATGTAGCGCGGATTCAGCGCCATCACCCGGCGCGCTTCAGGGCCGCGATGTGCGGCCAGCCAGGCACGGATCGCCTCGCCCGAAGTGCCGTCGCGCGGCAGCAGGCCCTGTTCCGCCATCGGCCGGGCGATGCCGACGAACTTGGCCCCGTTGTCGGCCGCATAGGCGGCGCGCAGGCGGCCCCCGTCCGGGAAGGTCAGCGTCCCCGATCCCTGAATCTGCAGAAAGAACAGATCCTCGGCCCGCATCCACGCCAACACCGAAGACCGGGCCGAACCTGCCTCGATCGCAGCGCGATCGCCCACGCCCGCCAGATTGTCCGGGCGGCTCAGGACCGGGGCGTCGAACTCGCTATCCGGCGTGCGGCGGGCCGGATATTCCGGCGCGAAATAGGCCGTCAGCAGGCCGCGCCCGCCGTCATCGGTGCGGACCTCGGCGGCGGTGAAACGGCTTTCCAGAAAAGCCCGCGCGTCGCTGGGGTTGGCGCGGGCGACCAGGGCGCGGGCGTCGCGGCACGTCTCGACCGCGATGCGCGAAGGGCCGCAACCCTCGGCATAGGCGCGCAGGGCCGCCAGATGGTCTTCCTCGGCCCAGCCCGGCAGGGCGGCCAGATTGAGGTCGCCCGCCACAGGCGGCGAAACCGGCCGCGGAACAATCGTGCCGGGATCCAGCGGCGGAACCGGTCGCGGCGTCGAGGCGCAGGCCGCGGCCAGCAGGCCCAGCGCCGCAACCACGGACAGGCCTGCAGCGCGTCGCCTGTGGATCGCCCCGCCAAGCGGAGCCGTAAGGAGACGGGCCGCGCCCGTCTGATCGAGGGGCGCGGACCGTGCCGTCATCAGGCGGTCGCCGGCTCGACGCAGGCCAGGGCCCAGTTCGGGTCCGAGGCGCCCAGACGGCGCTCGAAGGTCCAGACCTCGGCCGTGCGGCGCTCCTCCGTCACCGTCTCGCCGCCCGCAGGGGTCAGCGAACCGCGCACCTCGGCCAGGAAGCGCACCCGGGCCAGGGCGCGATCGCCCTCGGCCGAGGCCTGTTCCAGATCGGCGCGGGGCGGGTGGACCAGTTCGGCGCTCTCGGCGTCGCCGCGCGCCTCACGCGCCGCGATCCCGGCCTCGAACGAGCCCATCACCTTTTCCGTCAGCAGAGGGCGCAGGGCCTCGCGGTCGCCGCGCGCATAGGCGGTGACGATCGTCTCATAGGCCTGACGCGCGCCCTCCAGAAAACGGTGCGGGTCGAAATTGGGGTCGCGCGCCTTCAGCCCGGCGATAGCGGCCGTCAGGGCCGGATCGATCACCGGCCCGCGCGGCGCTTCGGGCGCGCCGACAGGGGCGGCGGGAACCGGCAGAGGCTTGGGGTTGTCTCCCGGCTGGCGCCCGACCTTCTTGCCCAACACATTATAAAGCTGAAACAGCAGGACCGCCGCGATGACGGCGAAGATCACAATCTGAAAGGTCACCGGCACGGTGGGTTCCTCGGCTGGTCTGGCCCCATCTTCCCGACAGGGAAGCGCCGCAGGTTCTCCCCACGGGCGAAAAGGCAGGTCGTACAACGTGATTAGGGGGCGATCCGGGCGGGCGCAAGGCGAAGCAGGAGCCGAACACCGGTCTGATCATTGCGACACAGGGTCCCGCCATGCTACCGCCGCCCCCTCATGCCCGCCTCCGGAGGGAGCGGGACGCCCCATTCCTGCAAGACGGTTTACAGACCCATGACCGACGCCACGCCGCCCGCCGACGCCAACGGCCAGACCCCCGACCAGGCCCAGCCGCAGGGCGGCCAGCCCCAGGGCCCCGGCTTCCGCATCCTGGCCCAATACGTCCGCGACCTGTCGTTCGAGAACCCCAAGGCCCCCGACAGTCTGCGCATGGACGGCAAGCCCGCCATCGACATGGGCGTCGAGATGAACGCCCAGGGCCGCCCCGACGGCCTGTTCGAAGTCGACCTGAAGCTGTCGATCAAGGCCACCGCCGAAGACCAGACCCCGGTGTTTCACGTGGAACTGCTCTATGGCGGCCTGTTCGCCCTGCAGGGCGTCCAGCCGCAGGACATCGAGCCCCTGCTGCTGATCGAGTGCCCGCGCTATCTGTTCCCGTTCGCGCGTCAGGTCATCGCCCAGGCCACGATGGACGGCGGCTTCTATCCGCCCTTCATGGTCGACCCGATCGACTTCGCCGCCATCTACGTCGCCCGCCAGCAGCAGATCGCCGGCGCCCCGGCCGAAACCGGTCAGGCTTGATTTAGGGTCGCTAACGCGAGGCGCGCGGCGTCTCGCTGCTTGAGCGAGAAGCTTGGCCGCTACCGCAGGACGCGCGGCGTCCTGCTGCTTGAGCGACGGGTTTGAGTTGGGGGCGTCCGGTCGGGCGCCCCTTTTCTTTCGGAGAAACTGTTTGATACTCAAGGTCATCGCCGAGGACTTCATCAGGCCCGAACACATCGAGACGGTCCGCCCCCTCTACGCCGAACTGGTGCGGCTGACCCGGCAGGAACCCCTGTGCCTGGCCTATGACCTGTTCGAGGACCGCAAACAGCCCGGACACTTCGTCTTCATCGAGGAATGGCCCGATCAGGCCGCGCTGGACGCCCACTGCGCCAGCGAGCATTTCCGCCGTCTGGTCCCGCAGATCGACGCGCACCAGATCCGGCCCGGAACCTATATTCTGATGAACCCGGTCCTGACGGACACGGATCAGACCGTGGGTTCAGCCTCTGCCTCGACCATCACCCCATAGCCCGCCCACAGGCTGTGATCCTTGATCGTCGCCTTCAGGAAGGCGATGTGGGCGGCCTCTTCCTCGGCCGTCACCAGCGAGGGCAGGGGACGCGGCCGGGCGCCATAGGTCGCGCGCTGCGCCGCCTCAGCCGCCCCGCCGCGCGTCGAGGTCAGGTCCAGCGCCCGCTCCTTGCCGCCGCGCAGCTCCAGATAGACCTCGGCCAGCAGGCGGGCGTCGATCAGCGCGCCGTGCAGTGTGCGCTCGACCAGGCTGATCTTGTAGCGCTTGCACAGGGCGTCCAGCGAGTTGGGCATCCCCGGAAACCGCTTCTGGGCCAGGGCCAGGGTGTCGATCCAGCGGTCCTGCGGCGGCGGCGTGCGGCCGATGCGGCTGATCTCGAAATCGATGAAGTTGCGGTCGAAGTTGGCGTTGTGCGCGATCAGGGGCGCATCGCCGATGAAGTCCATCAGATCATCGATGACCTCATGGAATTTGGGCGCGTCCTTCACCTTGTCGTCGGTGATGCCGTGGACCTTGATCGCCTCGGGCGGGATCAGCCGTTCCGGATTGACGAAGCGGTGAAAGGTCCGGCCGGTGGCCAGCAGGTCCTCGATCTCGATGCAGCCGATTTCAACCAGACGGTCGCCGGTCTTGGGATCAAAGCCGGTCGTTTCAGTATCAAGGACGATTTCACGGGACATGGCCCTTAATGCCGGGGTTCGGCCCCGAACAAAAGCCCGCCGACCGCCTCAACCCTGCCGGGCCAGCCGAATGGCGCGGGCGACCTGAAGACTGCGCCCCGCCTCTGCCTCATATTCGTCTTCCAGATGCCAGGACGCCGACAGGCAGGCGTGACAGAAGCCCCAGTCCAGCACCGCCTCCGCGGGCCGCCCGACGACGGGCGCCAGCGTTTCGGCCAGACGACGCGCCCGCGCCGGGTCGGTCCTGAGATCATCCCTCTCCAGCGGATTATACAGCAGATTGGCCGCATCATAGGCCGGGTCGCCCAGTACGCCGTGCGGATCGATCGCCAGCCAGCCGCGCGGCCCGTGCAGGATGTTTTCGTGGTGCAGATCGCCATGCAGGGGCCGCACCAGAGCCTCTTCGGCCATCCGTTGCGTGGCGACAGCGGCGGCCTCGGCGAACAGACCGCCCTGACGCTCCGCCTCGATCCACAGGGCGGCGAAACGGTCAGTCATCGTCTGCAGGCCCGCGAAAGGCTGATCCGACGGCGCATGAAGGGCGCGCAGAACATCCGCCGCGATGCGGGTCGCCGCCTCATCGCCTTCGACCTGCAACAGAGCCGACAGGGTGCGATCCCCGCCGTCTTCCAGCCATTGCCAGTCGTCCCGGGCGCCCAACAGCCGAACGGCGCCGTCGCCGCCGCGCCATTTCAGCCAGATCAGGGCAGGGGGCGTATCGGGCGCCGCCTGTTCGCTCAGGCGCTTGACCACGGTTGATCGGCCATCCGCCGTCATCGCGCGCCAGACGGTTCCGCCGACGCCCTCGGCCAGCAAGGTCAGGCGCGTCAGACCCCATTCGGCTGGCGGGGTGGCGGACAGGCTCACCCGCCGGTCTTTCCTGTCGGGCGCCAGCCCGGCGCAAGCACCTTGGTCACCACCGAGCGGACCTGTTCGCGCGCGGCGTCCAGACCTCGGCCCGTGTCGATCAGGAAATCGGCCCGGGCGCGCTTTTCAGCGTCCGGCGTCTGGCGCGACAGGATGGCGTCCATCCGCTCGCGCGTCATGCCGGGGCGGGCCAGAACGCGCTCGGCCTGAACCTCAGCATCCGCCGTGACCACGACCACGGCGTCGACATAGGCGTCTCCGCCCGTCTCGAACAACAGGGGCACGTCCACGACCGCCAGCCGCACGCCGCCCTCGGCCGCCGCCTTCAGCGCCTGCGCCCGGTCTGCCGCCACCAGAGGATGGACAATGGCCTCCAGCCGCTGAAAGGCGCTTTCTTCGCGGCCCAGCGCTTCGGCCAGACGCGGGCGGTCGACGGCGCCGTCCACGACTACACTGGGGAAAGCCTGCGCCAGAGGGGCCACGGCCGCCCCGCCCGGTCCGTAAAGCCGGTGAACCGCCGCATCGGCGTCCCAGACCACGGCGCCTTCATCGGCGAACATCTGCGCCGTGGTCGACTTGCCCATGCCGATCGAGCCGGTCAGGCCCAGAACGATCACGCCGCCTCTCCCAGATGACGCAGCAGCAGGGCGCGCAGGTCCAGCGGCGGGGGCGGGCGGCGGAAGATGGCCTCGAACGACGGCGCCGCCTGACCGATCAGCATGGCCAGTCCGTCCACCGTCGTCAGCCCGCGCGCCTGCGCCGCCGCCAGCAGAGGCGTGACGACCGGCTTATAGGTCATGTCCATGACCACGGCCGAGGGCTTCAACGCCGACAGATCGATGTCCGGCGCTACGCTGAGGGCGTTGATGACCAGATCGGCGCCTTCCAGCACGGCCGCATCCGCCGCGACAGAGACCGCCGGTCCCAGATCGTCAGCCAGAGCCTCGGCCCGCTCGCGCGTGCGGTTCAGAATGGACAGGGCGGCGCCCGCCTCGATCAGGGCGCCCGCGCCGGCCCGCGCCGCGCCGCCCGCGCCCAGAATGACGACGGACGCGCCCTTCAGCGTCAGCTGCGGCGCCTGTTCGGCCAGGGCGTAAAGCACGCCCGCGCCGTCGGCGCTGTCGGCGCGCGCACGGCCGCCTTCAAAGACCAGAATATTGGCCGACCCGGTCGCGCGCGCCGCCGTCCCGGCCTCATCGGCCATGGCGAAGGCCTGTTCCTTGAACGGGGCGGTGACATTGACCCCGGCGATCAGTCCAGCGCGCCCGGCCGCGACCAGAGCCTCGAACCCCGCTGCGTCGACCGGGGCGAAGGCGGCGTAGGTTCCGTCGATGCCGCCGGCCTCCAGCCAGGCGTTGTGGATCACCGGGCTGAGAGAATGGCTGACCGGCTGGCCGACGATCCCGCCCAGCAGGGCGGCGCCGGTGATGCGGCTAAGAGGCGTCCGGCTCATGCTGCGATCACTCCCACGCGGCGCACTTCCGCCAGAACCGGCCACAGCGGCAGGCCCAGAACGGTGAAATAATCGCCCTCGACCGCCTCGAACAACTGCGACCCCAGCCCCTCCAGCCGGTAGGAGCCGACACAGGACAGCAGGGCCTCGCCCTCCGTCGCCAGATAGGCGTCGAGGAAGGCGTCCGAGAAATCCCGCATCCTCATTCCGACCGTGTCGACGCCCGACCAGACCACCTGTCCGTTGCGGGCCAGGGCGGCGCCCGAATGCAGTTGGTGCGAACGGCCGCGCATGGCCGTCAGCCGTTCGCGCGCAGCGTCCAGCGTCGGCGCCTTGGACACCAGCCCGCCGTCGAACGAAAGGGTCTGGTCCGCACCCAGAACCCAGGCGTCCGGGTCATGGCGCGAGACGGCCAGCGCCTTGGCCCGCGCCAGTTCGACCGCTAGTTCGACCGGGTCGACGCCCGGCGTCTTCAGCGCGTCTTCGTCCACATCGGCGACCTGCACGGCGAAGGGCACGCCCGCATTGGTCAGCATGGCGCGGCGCGCGGCGCTCTTGGACGCCAGGATCAGGCGTTCGCCGTCGGTCGTGGTCACATCGGGGCTCCCGGATTGCGGCTGCGCCGCTCGCTCAACAGATTGACGATGGCGGCCGCCGTCTCCTCGACCGAGCGGCGGGTCACGTCGATGGTCGGCCAGCCGCGCCGCTCAAAAGCGCGGCGGGCCTTGATGGTTTCCTCGCGCACGGCGTCATGATCGACATAGGCCGAGGCATGGCCCGCATTCAGCCCGTCCAGACGGTTGCGCCGGATCTGCACCAGACGGTCGGGCGACACCGTCAGCCCCACCACCAGCGGATTCTTCAGCGCCGTCAGCCGCTCGCCGTCTTCCTGACCCGGCACCAGCGGGACATTGGCCGCGCGGATGCCCCGATGCGCCAGATAGATGCAGGTCGGCGTCTTGGAGGTGCGGCTGACCCCGCACAGCACCACATCGGCCTGTTCCAGCTGTTCGACCGTGCCCTGACCGTCGTCATGGGCGATGGCGTAATCCAGCGCGCTCATCCGGTTGAAATAGCCGGTGTCCAGCGCGTGCTGCGCCCCGACCCGCGCCGAAACATCCGCCCCCAGATAGCGCGACAGGGCGCCGACCAGCGGGTCCAGCGCCCCGATCTGCGGCATCTGCAGCTGACGACAGCCTTCCTCCAGCTGTTCGCGCAGTTCGCGATCGACCAGGGTGTGCAGCACCACGCCGGGCGCAGCGGCGATGGTCTCCAGCACCCGCTCCATCTGCTTGGGCGAGCGGACCAGCGCATAGATGTGTTCGATGGGAATGACGCCGTCGAAGCGGGCGACCACGGCCTTGGCCATGGCGTTCAGCGTCTCGCCGGTCGAGTCTGACACCAGATGGACGTGGAAATAGGTGGCCAGGCGCGATGCGCCGATCGGGCGGGCGGGGCTCATCAGGGCGGCGTCTCCTTCCAGGGCGGCGGTCGGATCATCCCCGCGCCCTGTTGAAAAGCCGGGGCGCCGTTCGTGAAAGACCGGGCGCCGAATCCTCTAGCAAGCCTGGCCGCCCGTCGCGAGCGGGGATCGCGGGCGCCGTTGCCGGGATCGGCGCCGGATTCGTCCGCCTGGGCGCCGGAGATTCATCCCGTGCTGGGGGCAGGACATTTTGTCCAACAACGGCGCCTGCGGATTCACCCACAACGGCGCCCAGAGGCAAGCCCGAGTCCCGCGGGTGTTTCACGGCTTATCCCCATAACCCACAGCCCGCCCTGTAAACGCCCGGGTTTTCGCGGTCCGGACAGGGGACAAAAGGGAGTCGAACCGGGACTGTCCTCAGTTATCCCCGCGCTCCCCGGCCCTGCTTCCACCTACCAATTCTTTCAATTCTTAAATCTGAATAGGGATTGAGGCTTGGGGGTGTGCATCCTAAAGCCCGGGACATGAGCACGCCCTTTTTGATCCAGGCTCTCCAGGGCCGAACCCTTTCCCAACCGCCCGTGTGGTTCATGCGTCAGGCTGGGCGCTACCTGCCGGAATACCGCGAACTGCGGGCCAAGGCGCCGGACTTCATCGCCTTCTGCCTGAACCCCGAGATGGCGGCCGAAGCGACCCTGCAGCCGATGCGCCGTT
The DNA here is from genome assembly GCF_039673845.1 of Brevundimonas diminuta. Lineage (GTDB taxonomy): Bacteria > Pseudomonadota > Alphaproteobacteria > Caulobacterales > Caulobacteraceae > Brevundimonas > Brevundimonas diminuta_E. The sequence goes on from NZ_JBDJMK010000003.1 coordinate 146,528, forward strand.
TCGGCTTCGACGCCGCCATCGTCTTCGCCGATATCCTGCTGATCCCCGGCGCCCTGGGCCAGAAGGTGTGGTTCGAGGCGGGGGAAGGGCCGCGTCTGGGCGCCCTGCCGTCAGTGCAGTCGATGGCCGACAAGGCTCAGCAGGCTGGAGAGGCCCTCAAGGCCGTGGGCCAGACCCTCAGTCTGGTGCGCGCGGAACTGGAGCCTGAACGCGCCCTGATCGGTTTCGCCGGGGCGCCGTGGACGGTCGCCACCTATATGCTGGACGGCGAACATCGCACGATGGGCAAGGGCGAGCGCGCAGCCGCCCGCACCTATGCCTACACCCAGCCTGAACTGGTGGCGGGCGTGCTGGACGTGCTGGTGGAATCCACCGCCCACTATCTGAAGATGCAGCAGGACGCGGGCGCGCAGGTGCTGAAGATCTTCGAGAGCTGGGCCGAGGGCCTGCCCGAGGATCTGTTTGAAACCCTGGTTCTGAAACCGCACCAGAAGCTGGTGGCCCGCGCCCGCGAACTGGGCGTCACCGTGCCGCTGATTGGCTTCCCGAGAGGCTCGGCGGCGCTGGCGGAACGCTATGCGCGCGAATGCGACGTGCAGGGCGTGGCGCTGGACACCGCCTGTCCTCTGGAGGTCGGCAAGCGGGTTCAGGCGATCAAGCCCATTCAGGGCGCGCTGGACCCCCTGCTGCTGCGCGCGGGCGGCGATGCTCTGGATCGCCGCGTCGATCAACTGATGGAGGCCTGGGGGCAGGGGCCGTGGATCTTCAACCTGGGCCACGGCATCCTGCCGGACGTGCCGATCGCCCATGTCGAGCAGGTGCTGAAGCGGATCGGCGCCCAATGAGCGCGACCGCCACGAAGCTGAAGGAACGGCCCAACCGGCGCGTGGCGGTCGTCCTGACCAATCTGGGCGGGCCTGATCGCCCCGAGGCGGTCAAACCCTTCCTGTTCAACCTGTTCAACGATCCGGCCATCATCGGCCTGCCGGGGGTGTTCCGCACGCCGCTGGCGAAGCTGATCTCCAGTCGCCGCGAAGCCTCGGCGCAGGCCAACTACGCCCTGATGGGCGGCGGCTCGCCCCTGCTGCCCGAGACGCAGAAACAGGCCGAAGCCCTGTCACGCGCCCTGGCGGACGCTTCGCCGGGCGACGACACCCGCGTCTTCATCGCCATGCGCTACTGGCATCCGATGACCGAGGAGACGGCGGCGGCGGTCAAGGCCTTCCAGCCGGACCGGATCGTCCTTCTGCCCCTCTATCCGCAGTTCTCGACCACGACGACGGCCTCGTCGCTGAAGAAGTGGGCCGAATGCTATGACGGCCCGGGCGAGACCCACGTCGTCTGCTGCTATCCTGACGCCGAAGGTCTGATCGAGGCGCAGGCCCGGCTGATCGGCCAGACGCTGGACAAGGCCGAAGGCAGGCCCGTCCGCGTGCTGTTCTCGGCTCACGGCATCCCCGAGAAACTGGTCGCGGCGGGCGATCCCTATCAGGCGCAGATCGAGGCCACGGTGGCCGCTGTCGTGGCCCGCATGGGCCTGACCGACTGGGCCATCTGCTACCAGAGCCGCGTCGGGCCGCTGAAATGGCTGGGCCCGGCCACGCCCGACGCCATCGAACAGGCGGCGAAGGACGGCGTCGGCGCCGTCGTCGTGCCCATCGCCTTCGTCTCGGAGCATATCGAGACCCTGGTCGAGCTGGACATGGAATACGGCGAGCTGGCGCACAAGGTCGGCTGCGCGCCCTATCTGCGGGCCCCGACGGTCAGCGCCGACCCGGTCTTCATCTCCGCCCTGGCCGATGCGGTCGGGCGGGCGCTGGAGACGCCGGGCACGGCCCCGCAGGGCGTCTCTCAGGGTGGACCATGCGCCCACTTGAAAGCCTGCCCGTCTGGCTGTTCAAAGGCCCCCAGGGCGGCCTGAGGGGGACCGACATGGACTATTACAACCTGGCCCGCGGGCTTCACATTCTGGCGGTGATCGCCTGGATGGCGGGAATGCTCTTTCTGCCGCGCCTGTTCGCCTATGACGCCGAGCAGAACAGCAAGCCTGAACCCCTGCGCGGCGAGATGCAGGCGCTGCTCCGCGTCTGGCAGACGCGACTGCTGCGCATCATCATCAATCCGGCAATGATCCTGGCCTTCATCTTCGGAGGCTGGCTTTTGTGGCTGCGCAGCGGAGAAGGGGCCGACTGGTCCTTCGCCCATCAGCCGTGGATGGTGACCAAGCTGATCGGCGTCTTCCTGCTGGCCGCATGGCATGGCTTTCTGGCCAGACAGCGCAAGAAGATCGCGGCCGGAACGTCCAGATATTCGGGCCGCTTCTGGCGCATGACCAATGAGATTCCCTTCGTCCTGGCCATCATCATGGTGCTGTCGGTGACGCTGGAGTGGACATTTTAAACGCCCTGACGCGAGCGACGCGGTCGCTCGCTGCTTGAGGGCGAGGGGCGTCTCCTGCTTTCGCTTGACCGCGCACCCGCTTTCGTGGTTCCGCTGCGGTGAACCGTGCGGCCGATCCGTGCAGTGCGGTCCCTCTCTTTTTGCGACGCCTGCCGGTTTGAGCCTGCGGGAGCCCTTCGCCCTCCCTTACAGCCCCTGCGGCTGAAGCCATTACGACCTTTCTGCTCCTGGCCGCCCCTTGGCGTCCGGGCGCGCGAACGAGCACGCCACCATGACCGATACCCCTGAGACTCCGGAAAACGAAGTCACTGAAAACGCAGCGGAAACCCCCGCCGAACGCCCGCGCCGCACCCTGAGCCTGGGCGGCAGCCGCGCTGCTGCGCCGGTCGAAGAGGCCGAGCCGGAAATCCCCGTTCACGCGGCTTCGGACCACGATGACCACGGCGTCGACACCACGGCCGAGGATGATGAAGACGATGATGGCGAGCCCATCGTCCCCAATGGCCGTATCACGCTTCAGGAACTGAACGAGAAGACGCCGGAAGATCTGGTCGCCTTCGCTGAAGGGCTGGACATCGAGAACGCCGGCAACCTGCGCAAGCAGGACCTGCTGTTCGCCATCCTGAAGACGCTGGCCGACGAAGAGGTCGAAATCATCGCCTCGGGCGTGCTGGAGATCCTGCCGGACGGCTTCGGCTTCCTGCGCAGCCCCGACGCCAACTATCTGCCGGGGCCGGACGACGTCTATGTCTCGCCATCGCAGATCCGCCGCTTCGGCCTGCGTTCGGGCGACACCGTGCACGGCGCCGTGCGCGGCCCGCGCGAGGGCGAGCGCTACTTCGCCCTGCTGAAGGTCGACACGATCAACTTCGAAGATCCGGAGATGGTCAAGACCAAGGTCCTGTTCGACAACCTGACGCCGCTCTATCCCGAAGAGCGTCTGCACATGGAAATCCAGGACCCGACGCTGAAGGACCGCTCGGGCCGGGTCATCGACATCGTCGCCCCGCTCGGCAAGGGCCAGCGCTGCCTGATCGTCGCCCCGCCGCGCGTCGGTAAGACGGTCATGCTGCAGAACATCGCCAAGTCGATCGAGCGCAACCATCCGGAAGTCTTCCTGATCGTCCTGCTGATCGACGAACGTCCCGAGGAAGTCACCGATATGCAGCGCACGGTGAAGGGCGAGGTCGTCGCCTCGACCTTTGACGAGCCCGCCACCCGCCACGTCGCCGTTGCTGAAATGGTGATCGAAAAGGCCAAGCGTCTGGTCGAGCACAAGAAGGACGTGGTGATCCTGCTGGACTCCATCACCCGTCTGGGCCGCGCCTACAACGCCACCGTCCCGTCGTCGGGCAAGGTGCTGACCGGCGGCGTCGACGCCAACGCCCTGCAACGGCCCAAGCGCTTCTTCGGCGCCGCGCGTAATGTGGAGCAGGGCGGTTCGCTGACCATCATCGCCACGGCCCTGATCGACACCGGCAGCCGCATGGACGAGGTGATCTTCGAAGAGTTCAAGGGCACCGGCAACTCGGAAATCGTGCTGGACCGCAAGGTCGCCGACAAGCGCATCTTCCCGGCCATCGACGTGCTCAAGTCCGGCACCCGCAAGGAAGACCTCATCACGCCGAAGGACCAGCTGGCCAAGACCTATGTCCTGCGCCGGATCCTCAACCCGATGGGCCCGCAGGATGCGATCGAGTTCCTGCTCGACAAGCTGCGCCAGTCCAAGAACAACGGCGACTTCTTCCAGTCGATGAACACTTGATAGGGTCCCTATCGCCTGGCGCGCGGCGCCAGGCTGCTTGAGGGACGTTCTCTCAAGCAGCCGCACGCCGCGCGTGCGGCGGTAGAGAACCAGGAATGTGTTTCACGTGAAACAGGAGCGTGGGTCATGAAGCTGAACATCGAGATCGACTGCACCCCGGCCGAGGCGCGGGCCTTTCTGGGTCTGCCGGATGTGACGCCGCTCAACGACCATCTGGTCGCCGAGATGCAGAAGCGCATGGACGCCAACATGGCCGCCATGCAGCCCGACGAACTGATGAAGACATGGACCAGCTTCGGCGTTCAGGCCCAGGATCAGTTCCGCCGTCTGATGGAAGCCGCCGTCACGGGCGCCGCCAAACCCTGAATCTGACGACGTGGGCCTGACGACGTGAGCGACACCATCTTCGCCCTCGCCACCCCGCCGGGGCGGGGGGCTATCGCCGTGTTGCGCCTGTCGGGGCCCGGCACGGAGACCGCGCTGACGGCGCTGGGGGCAGGGGGGCTGACGCCACGCCTGGCCTCGGTGCGCAGTCTGCGCCACGACGGCCGCCTGATCGATGAAGCCCTGGTGCTGCGCTTCATCGCCCCGCGATCCTATACGGGCGAGGATTCGGCGGAACTGCATCTGCACGGCGGCCGCGCCGTGGTCGAGGCGGCCAGCATCGCCCTGATCGCGCTCGGACTGCGTCCTGCCGAGCCGGGCGAGTTCACCCGCCGCGCCTTCCAGAACGGCCGGATGGACCTGGCCCAGGCCGAGGCCGTCGCCGACCTGATCGACGCCGAAACCGAAGCCCAGAAGTCTCAGGCGCTGGGGCAACTCGACGGCGCCCTGTCCGCCGCCTACGCAGGCTTCCGCCGCGATCTGCTGAAGGCCCTGTCTCTGGTCGAGGCCGAAATCGACTTCCCTGATGAGGAAGTGCCTGACAATCTGGCGCGCACCGCCGGGCCGGTTCTGGAGGCGCTGGCCGCCGATCTGCGCGCGGCCCTGGCGGATTCCAATCGCGGGCGGCGGGTGCGTGAAGGCTATCGCATCGTCCTGATCGGCGAGACGAACGCGGGCAAGTCGTCGCTGTTCAATGCCCTTGTCGCGCGCGAGGCGGCCATCGTCACGCCCATCGCCGGGACGACGCGCGACGTGCTGGACGCAGACATCATGATCGGCGGCTACGCCGTCACCCTGTCGGACACGGCGGGCCTGCGTGACAGCGACGACCCGGTCGAGGCCGAGGGCATTCGCCGCGCTCGCCTGCGCGCTGAGAGCGCCGATTTGCGCCTGTGGGTCCGCTCCCCCTCAACCGATGGTGTTGAGGATCCGGCCTCGGCCTTCATCCAACCTTCCGATCTGCAGGTGCTGAACAAGGCTGATCTGGGTGCCGTCGCGGCCACGCCTGACCTTGAAGCCCTGAGCGTCAGCACCGCCACGGGGCAGGGGCTGCCGGATCTACACGACTGGATCGCCGCTCGTCTGGCGCATGATCTGTCGGGTGCTGACTTCCCGGCCGTGACGCGCGAGCGGCATCGCCGTCGTCTGGCCGAAGCTCTGGCTGCGGTCGAGGACGGGCGCCGCGCGCTCGACCTCGCGCCCGAGATGGCGGGGGACGACCTGCGCCGCGCCGCCGACGCCCTGGCCCGCGTGACCGGCGCGATCGGGGTGGAGGACATTCTGGGCGAGGTCTTCTCCTCCTTCTGCATCGGCAAATAGGCTCGGCTTTCGCCTGTTTCACGTGAAACAACGGGCCTGGGGCCGGTGGCGATTCCGGCCCGAATGGATTATGGGAACGCCATGAGTTCGACCCCTGACCATACCTTCGACGTTGTTGTTATCGGCGGCGGCCATGCCGGTTGCGAGGCCGCGACTGCCGCTGCGCGCGCGGGCGCCCACACCCTGCTGCTGACGCAGAAGCTGGAAACTATCGGCGAGATGAGCTGCAACCCGGCCATCGGCGGTCTGGGCAAGGGCCATCTGGTGCGCGAGATCGACGCGCTGGACGGCGTGATGGGGCGTCTGGCCGATGTGTCGGGCATTCAGTTCCGCATGCTGAACCGGTCGAAGGGCGCCGCCGTGCGCGGTCCACGCAGCCAGATCGACCGTCGTCTGTATCGCGAAGCCATGCAGGCCGAGCTGACCGACTATCCCAACCTGACCCTGATGGCGGGCACGGCCGAGGGCCTGATCCTGAACGGCAGCCGCGTCATCGGCGTGACGACCGGCGCAGGGGAGACGATCCGCGCCGGCGCTGTGGTGCTGACGACGGGCACCTTCCTCAATGGCGTGATCCATCGCGGTGATCTGCGCATTCCAGCCGGACGGTATGGCGAAGACCCCTCGACGGGTCTGGCGGGCGATCTGCATGCGGCCGAGCTGATGATGGGCCGACTGAAGACCGGAACACCCGCGCGTCTGGATGGCCGCACTATCGCCTGGGATCGGCTAGAGATGCAGGCGGCGGACGACCAGCCTGTGCCCTTCAGCTTTCTGACCGACAGGATCGAGGTGCCTCAGATCGCCTGCGGCGTCACCCATACGACCGAAGAGACACACCGCATCATCGCCGACAATCTGGGCGAAAGCGCTGTCTATGGCGGACGTCTGTCAGGGCGCGGCCCGCGCTACTGCCCCTCGATCGAGGACAAGGTGGTCCGCTTCGCCGACAAGACCAGCCATCAGGTCTTTCTGGAGCCGGAAGGGCTGGATGATCCCAGCGTCTATCCGAACGGGATTTCGACGTCGGTGTCGGACGCGACCCAACTGGCCTTCCTGCACACCATGCCGGGGCTGGAGGCGGTGGCGGTCTTCCGTTTCGGCTACGCCATCGAATACGACTATGTCGACCCACGCGAACTGACCCCGGCGCTGGAGGTCAAGAAACGTCCCGGCCTCTATCTGGCGGGCCAGATCAACGGCACGACGGGCTATGAAGAAGCGGGCGCACAGGGCCTGATCGCGGGCCTCAACGCCGCGCGCGCGGCGGCGGGCTTTGACCCGCTGATCCTGGGTCGCGATCAGGCTTATATCGGGGTGATGATCGACGATCTGGTGACGCGGGGCGTCACCGAACCCTATCGCATGTTCACCAGCCGGGCTGAGTATCGGTTGACGCTGCGTGCTGATAACGCCGACCAGCGCCTGACGCCGATCGGGATTGAGGCGGGCATCGTCGGTTCGGATCGCGCGGCGGTATGGCTGGACAAGGCTGACCGGTTAGACCGGGCGAACCGTGTTTCACGTGAAACGCAGTTTACGCCCAAGGAAGCGGGCGCCCTGGGCATCACGGTCAACGCCGATGGGCAGCGCCGTTCGATTCGCGATCTGCTTGCCTTCCCGAATGTGTCGCTGGACCACTTCGTCGTCATCCGACCCGAGATCGCCGACTGGTCGCCCGCGGTGCGCGAGCAGGTCGAGATCGACGCTGTCTATGCCGGCTATCTCGATCGTCAGGCGCAGGATGCCGAGGCCCTGAGGCGGGAGGAGGGGTTGGCCCTGCCTGCCGATCTCGACTACGCCGCCATCGGCGCCCTGTCGAACGAGGTGCGTGAGAAACTGGCCATGATCCGGCCGCTGACTCTGGGCCAGGCCGGTCGGATCGAAGGCATGACGCCGGGCGCCCTGACGGCGCTTCTGGCTCATGTGAAAAAGGTGAAGGGCGTGGAAGCCGACCTTGCGGCGGTCGTCGCTTGATGTCGGACGCCATTCAGACCTTCCGCGCGCAGACAGGCGCCAGCGACGCCAACATCGCCGACCTGCAGGCTTTTCTCGTCATGCTGACGGAAGCCAATGAGGTGATAAATCTGGTCGGGCCGGACACCATCCCTGACTTCTGGAACCGTCACGCCTGGGACAGCGCGCAACTGCTGGATCTGGCGCCCGAGGCTAAGACCTGGGCCGATCTGGGGGCGGGGGCGGGCTTCCCCGGCGTGGTTCTGGCCATTCTGCTGAAAGGTCGCCCGGGCGCCCATGTCTGGCTGGTCGACAGTCTGGGCAAGCGGTGCCGTTTTCTTCAGACCATCGTCGATGCGCTCGAACTGCCCGCGACCGTGGTCAACGGCCGGGCGGAGGAACAGGCGATCAAGGTCGACATCGTCACGGCGCGGGCAGTGGCGGCGATGGAGAAACTACTGGGTTATGCACAGCCTTACTTCCAACGCGGTGCAAAAGGTCTCTTCCTGAAGGGAGAGAAGGCAGAGCTTGAGTTGAAAGAGGCCCGTCGGGTCTGGCAGTTTGAGGCTGAGCTTACGGTCTCGCGCAGCGATCCGCGCGGCCGCATCGTTTCACTGGGGAGCCTTCGCCGTGTCCGTTGAGTCCGTAAAGCAGCCCCGCGTCCTGGCGGTTTCCAACCAGAAGGGGGGAGTGGGCAAGACCACAACCGCCATCAATCTGGGCACGGCCCTGGCGGCCATCGGCGAAAAGGTGCTGATCGTCGACATGGACCCGCAGGGCAATGCCTCCACCGGCCTGGGTGTTCCACGTGAAACACGCCGGGTGACGATCTACGACGTCATCGTTGACGGTCGCCCGGTGGACGAGGCGGCGATTGAAACCGCCGTGCCGGGCCTGTTCATCGTCGCGGCGGACCCTGACATGTCGGGCGTCGAGATCGAACTGAGCCAAGCCGACCGCCGTTCCTATCGTCTGCGTGACGCGCTGGCGAAACAGGGCGGCAATGGTCATTCCCGGTATGACTATGTGCTGATCGACTGCCCGCCGTCGCTGAACCTGTTGACGCTGAACGCCATGGCGGCGGCGGATGCGGTGCTGGTGCCGCTACAGTGCGAGTTCTTTGCTCTTGAAGGCCTGACCCAGCTGATGCGGACCATCGACATGGTGCGCCAGAGCCTCAATCCGGCGCTGGAGATTCAGGGTCTGGTCCTGACCATGTATGACCGCCGCAACGCCCTGTCGGGGCAGGTGGCGGCCGATGTACGCGCCCACTTCGGCGACAAGGTCTATGACAGCGTCATTCCGCGCAACGTCCGGGTGTCCGAGGCGCCGTCCTTCGGCAAGCCCGCCCTCATCTATGATCTGAAATGTGCGGGCAGTCAGGCCTATCTGAAACTGGCTCGCGAACTGGTGGCGCGCGAGCGCCAACGCCGTCAGGCCATCGCGGCCTGATCTATTTGATAAGTAAACGGAAACAGCATCTTGTCTGAACGTCAGCGTGGTCTGGGCCGGGGTCTCTCGGCGCTCATGGGTGAAAATGCACAGGAGCCCGTCGCCATCGACGCGACCGGCCCGGCGCCGGCCGGCGTGCAACGCGCGCCGATCGAGGCGCTGAAGCCGAACCCGGATCAGCCGCGCAAGATCTTCGCCAAGACGGATCTGGACGAACTGACGGCCTCCATCCGCGACAAGGGCGTGTTGCAGCCCATTCTGGTGCGGTCGCAACCGGGCGAAAAAGGCGTGTGGCAGATCATCGCCGGCGAGCGTCGCTGGCGCGCGGCGCAGGCGGCGCGTCTGACGCAGGTGCCCATCGTCGTGCGCGAGATGGACGACATCGAGGTGCTGGAAGTCGGCGTCATCGAAAACGTCCAGCGCGCCGACCTGAACCCGATGGAAGAGGCCAACGCCTATGCCGTCCTGATGGAGCGCTTTGGCCGCACCCAGGACGCTCTGGCCGGCGTGGTGGGCAAGAGCCGCAGCCATGTCGCCAACACCCTGCGTCTTCTGCAACTGCCCGAGGCGGTGCGCGAACATGTGGTGCGGGGCGAACTGTCAGCCGGTCACGCCCGGGCCCTGATCACTGCGCCGAACGCGCAAGAACTGGCGCGGGACGTCATCGCCAAGGGTTTGAACGTTCGTCAGACCGAGGCTTTGGCGCGTCGCGCAGCCGAGGGGCCCAAGCCTGTGAAGGCGAGAGCGGTGCTGGGGGGGGAAGGCGCCGCTGACATCGCGGCTCTGGAGCAGGATCTGTCCGACGCCTTGGGCCTTAAGGTGGCGCTGGCCGACAAGGGCGGCAAGGGCGAGATCACGGTCAAATACGGCAGTCTGGAACAGCTGGATGATCTTTGCCGCCGCTTGATGCGGGGCTGAGGCGCTTTCCGACGGTATTCATGCCAAGATAAGGGCATGACTGAAAACACCGATAAAAACAGTGCGGCTGACGCCTTGAAACGCGCTCTGGCTGCGAAGAAGGCCGCAAGCCGAAAGGCTGGAGCTTTTGGCGGCGACACGGGCGCCATAACTTCTGGAAAGTCGGTTCAGCGGGCGTCTCTGGCGCTTAACAAGCCCGCTTTCCGGCGCGCATCGAAGCGCGGGTGATATTCTGTTTCTTGAACGAGTATGGAAGCAGTCAGGAATGGACCTTCCTTCTTCGCGGCGTTTAGGTTCAAGGCGCTGACTTAAAGCCCCATCCGTTTGGCGCGGGCGGCGATTTCGAGCAGCAGGCGTTCGGCGATCAGGGCCTCGGGCATGCCTGTGGTCTTGGTCATGATGTCGGCGGTGTTGACGCTGTCCTGCACCTGATCGAGCAGATCCAGATGCCAGCCGCGCGCCTGACGCAGCATTTCGGCCTCCTGTTTCCAGAAGACGCCGGCGGACTTGGCGGCCTCCTTGGCGCCTGCGCCGTTGGCTTGCAGGACATTGATCCGGCGAAGCTTTCCCAGATGGATCGAGGCCATGCGCACGGCCATGACGGCGCTTTCCCCTTCGGCCAGGGCGCGGCGCAGGCCCGCCTGAGCGGGACCGGGGCGACCGCCGAAGGCCTGTAGCGCCGCATCGGACAGGGAGGCGTCGGGTTCGACCCCCAGATGGGCGTCCAGTTCCTCGACGTCGATGGTGCGGCCGGATCCGGGGCCGATGTAGAGGATCAGCCGTTCAATCTCCTGACGCATCAGGCCGCGTTCGCGCGGCAGGCGGGCGACGAAACGGTCCAGGGCGTCGGATGACAGGCCGACCATGTCTGCGCCCAGGGCTTCGCGCGTCATGCGGGCGACATCGCCGACCTCGTCTTCGTAACAGGCGATGGCGACGGCGCCCTGGGCCTTTTCGGCGGCCTTGCGCAGGGCGGATTCGCGGCCCAGAGCCCCGGCCTCGATCACCAGCATGGCGTCGGGGTTGTAGGCGCCCTCGGCGTGGGCGGTCAGGGCGGCGGCCACCGCCTTGTCTACGCCGGCCTTGCCATCCGACATACGGATGCGCACCAGACGACGCCCGCCGATCATGCTGAGCGCCGTCAGCGCCTCTTCCAGCCGTACGGCGTCGCCGTCGATGTCGGCTTCGGTCAGCAGGGTGACGTTGAAGGGGTCGTTCAGATCCGGTGTGATCGTCTTGCACAGCGTCAGGGCGCGCTCGGTGACGCCCGAGCGGTCCTTGCCGTGGATGACGGCGGCGCGGACGGTAGGGTCCGGCGCTTTCAGGAAGCGGTCGACGTCAGGCCGCCTGGACAGGATCATGCGGCGGCCTTCAACGTCCCGCCAGGACGCGCATCATGTCCAGACGGATCAGGCGCGCCAGATCGGCGGCGGCGCGGTCTTCACCGTCCTGCTGGGCGGCGATGGCGGCATAGGGCTGGTCGGCGGCGGCATAGGTGACCGTGGTGGTCTGCACGCCCTTGATGGTCTCGCCGCCCGCGGCGGGGGTCAGCGCCCATGCGGCCCTGACCGTCAGTTCATAGCGGCTGGCCGTGTCGTCGATGCGGCGACCCAGCGGGCGGCGACGATGCTCGACCTCGGTCGACAGGCGATAGAGAGGCGCCTGGGCGCCGTCGCGGCCGAAGGCGTCCTCCAGCTGTTCGCGCAGGCGATAGCCCAGACGATCATCCGGCGTCGTCACGGCGATGCGCGACAGGCCGCCGCTGACGCCGGTTTCGCCGTACATGGGCGTGAAGCCGCAGCCGGACAGCAGAACCGTCCCGGCCACGGCCAGCAGGAGGCGACGCCCGCCCGGCATCATCCGGCCACCAGATTGACGATACGGTCGGGCACGACGATCACCTTGCGGATGCTGAGGTTGTTGGCGGCAAGGTAGGCCTGAACCGTCGGATTGGCGAGGGCGGCGGCTTCGACCGTCGCATTGTCCGAACCGCGCGGCAGGACGACCTCGCCGCGACGCTTGCCGCCGATCTGGACGGGCAGGGTGACCTGATCGTCAGCGGCCAGGGCGGCGTCAAAGACGGGCCAGGGCGCGTCCAGCACCATTCCGGCCTCGCCCAGCTGGCTCCAGCATTCCTCAGCCAGGTGGGGGGTGAAAGGCGCCATCAGCCGCGCCAGAGCCGACAGGGCCGTCTTCTTCGCCTCGGCGCCCGCCTTGTCGTGCTGACGGATGGTCGCCAGGAAGGCGTAGAGCTTGGCCACGGCCGAGTTGAAGCGGAAATGCTCGACGCCCTCGCTGACGGCCTTGATGGCCTTGTGCGTCTCGCGGATCAGGGCGGCGTCGGCATCGGGGTTGGCCGGAGCGGCGGCGTCGAAGGCGGCGTATTCGCCCCAGACGCGCTGGACGAAGCGGGCGGCGCCCTCGACCCCGCCGGTCGACCACTGGATGTCGCGCTCGGGCGGGCTGTCGGACAGGATGAACAGGCGCCCTGCGTCCACGCCATAGGCGGCGATGATGTCCTGGGGCGCGACCACGTTCTTCTTGGACTTGGACATCTTTTCGATGTCGCCGATCGTGACGGCGGCGCCGGTGGACAGGCGGGTGGCGACGCGTTTGCCGTCTACCGTCTCGATGCGCACGTCGGACGGCTCGATCCAGCGGGGTTTGCCGCTGTCTTCATGGCCGTCGAAATAGGTCTCGTGGACCACCATCCCTTGCGTGAACAGGCCGGCGAACGGCTCCTTCACGTCCATCAGTCCGGCGTCCGACAGGGCGCGGGTGATGAAGCGGGCGTAGAGCAGGTGCAGGACCGCGTGTTCGACGCCGCCGATGTATTGGTCGACCGGCAGCCATTTGGCGGCGGCAGCCTTGTTGATCGGCTCGGCCGCCTTGGGGTCGGCGAAGCGGGCGAAATACCAGGAACTGTCGACGAAGGTGTCCAGCGTGTCCGTCTCGCGCCGGGCGGCGGCGCCGCACGACGGACAGTTGACGTGTTTCCACGTCGGGTGGCGGTCCAGCGGGTTGCCCGGTACGTCGAAGGTGACGTCCTTGGGCAGTTCGACCGGCAGCTGGTCGGTCGGGACCGGCACGACGCCGCAGGCCTCGCAGTGGATGACCGGGATCGGGCAGCCCCAGTAGCGCTGGCGGCTGACGCCCCAGTCGCGCAGGCGATAGATGGTCGCGCCTTCGCCCGTTCCGGCGGCCTCGATGCGTCGGATGGCCTCGGCCTTGGCGGCCTCGATATCCAGACCGTTCAGGAAGTCGGAATGGAAGATGGCGCCGGGGCCGGTATAGGCCTCGTCCGTCACGGCGAAGTCGTCGCCCGCGCCCTCGGGGCGGACGACCGGGATCACCGGCAGGTCGTATTTGCGGGCGAAGTCCAGATCGCGCTGGTCATGCGCCGGGCAGGCGAAGATGGCGCCCGTTCCGTAGTCGGACAGGATGAAGTTGGCGATCCACACCGAAACCTCGGCGCCGGTGAAGGGGTGGACGACCTTCAGCCCCGTGTCCCAGCCGATCTTCTCGGCCTGTTCGATGTCGGCCTGGCTGGCGCCGCCCTTGCGGCATTCGGCGACGAAGGCGGCGACCTTCGGGTCGGCCTCGGCCAGTTGCTTCGAGATCGGATGATCGGGGGCCAGACCCATGAAGCTGGCGCCGAACAGGGTGTCCGGGCGGGTGGTGTAGATCTCCAGTCCGTCATCGAAACCGGCCGGGATAGCGCCCGACCAGGCCCATTTCATTTGCAGACCCTTGGACCGGCCGATCCAGTTTTCCTGCATCAGACGGACCTTTTCAGGCCAGCGGCCTTCCAGCTCGGCCAGGCCGTCGATCAGATCGTCCGCATACTGAGTAATGCGCAGGAACCACTGGTTCAGCTTGCGCTTCTCGACCACAGCGCCCGAGCGCCAGCCGCGCCCGTCGATGACCTGTTCATTGGCCAGAACCGTGTTGTCGACCGGGTCCCAGTTGACCACCCCGTCCTTGCGATAGACCAGACCGCGCTTGAACAGTTCGAGGAACCATTCCTGCTGCTTGCCATAGTATTCGGGGTCGCAGGTGGCGAACTCGCGGCTCCAGTCCAGCGACAGGCCCAGAAGCTTCAGTTGGTCGCGCATGGTCGCGATGTTGGACCAGGTCCAGTCGCCGGGGTGGACGCCGCGCTCCATCGCCGCGTTCTCGGCGGGCATGCCGAAGGCGTCCCAGCCCATCGGATGCAGCACGTCATAACCGCTGGCCCGCTTCCAGCGCGCCACGACATCGCCCATCACATAGTTGCGGGCGTGACCCATGTGGATGTTGCCCGACGGATAGGGGAACATCTCAAGGACATAGTATTTCGGGCGGCCGGTATCGGCGTTGGACACCGAAAAGGCGTCAGCCTCGGCCCAGCGGGCCTGCTGGCGGGGTTCGGCGGTCTTGGGCTCGTAGCGGGACGGGCTGGAGGGGGCCACGGCGTATCCTGAGGCGGCGCCTCAGGCGCGAAGCTTGAGGCGGGCCTGGGGACGCATTGAAGACAAAAGGCGAAGGGGCGGCTGTTGCAGCCGCCCGGTTGGATCAGCGGCGGGCCGCGTTGGCGAGGTTGAGCTGGCGCGCCTTGGTCAGGATGGCGTTTTCCAGATCGGTTTCGGTCTGGGCCGCGACCGGGGCTGAAACCCAGGCGCCGGATGCGTCCTTGGCCTCCTTGGTGATGGAGACGTTCAGGGCGTCGGCGCGCAGGCGGCGATCCAGGATGAAGACGGTCGCCTTGAAGCGCTCGTTCGGCGCCTGCGGATTGACGTACCAGTCATAGTTGACCACGCCGCCCCACGGGTCGGCGCTGGCCAGAGGCATGAAGGACAGGGTGTCCAGCGTGGCGCGCCACAGATAGGCGTTCACGCCGATGCCCAGCTGGGCCTCCATCGTGGGCGCCTTGGCCTTCGACCCGCCGAACGGCAGGCTGGAGCAGCCCCCGAGCAGCAGGCCCGAGGCGATCAGGGCGACCGCAGCGCCGCGAACAAGAGCCATTCGGTGATCTCCGTAAAGGGTTTGACGACGCATGACGCAGACGGCGTCAAACGACGCCCACGCACACGCACGTCAGCAACGCTCTATAACACGGTGAAAAGGGGCGATGACAAGGCGATCCGACGCCGTGACATTGCGAATGAGCGCCAGAGGACGACCCGGACCAGCCGCCGCGAGACCTGAAGGCGTGACACAGGCGCCACAGGCCCGCCCGGAGTCGTCCTTAACCTCGGCCATATGGGCATCTGCGCGTTGACCGGGTGGATGCAGTCCATATGTTATCCCCAGCCTCACAAGGGGCGAAGACTTCTAACGAAGGATCGGCGCGACAGACGTCTGATCCGTTTGGGTAGGTGGAATGCGCATCGTCGCCGTCATCGCTGCAAGCGTGGGCGTCCTGGTCTTGGCCGGGACGGCGACCGACGCTGCCGCACAGACGCGCGGCCGGGCGCCCGCCGTGTCGCTCGCCGACGCCGCCGCCCAGTCGCCCAGCACCCCGGCCGCCACCCAGCGTCGCGGCCTGCGCTGGAACGAGAACGGCCGCTGGGGCCTGAACTTCAACCTCAGCCAGCCGGTCGGCCGCGAAGCCGACTGGGGCGATGTCGAGGCCGGGGCCTATTACCGCCTCAGCCCGCGCCTGCGCGTCGGCGCCGCGGCCAATCTGGCCTCGCCGGAAGTCGACCCGGCCCGCGCCCCGGAAAGCAGCGACCGCCGCGCCGCGCCGCGCGTCCGCCTCGAAACAATCTTCAAGTTCTGAATGTCGCTTCCTGCCCTATGGGCGGGAAAAAGCGGTCTGGATCGCATCGACGCCCGCCAGTCCGCACGCGCCTGATTCGTTCAGGGCCGCGACATTGCCTGCCGTGATCCCGCCCAGCGCATAGACGGGGCAGGGGGCCTGCGCCGCCAGCGCCGAAAACCTTTCCACGCCCAGCGCCGTTTTTGCAGCCGACGCCCCGCCCGCCGGAAACACCGGCGACAGGACAAGGGCGTGCAGGTCGCGGGCGCCGCGCACGGCGGCCTGCGAATGGGCCGCCCCGGTCAGCAGCCAGTCAGGGCGCCGCCCAGACAGGGCATAGGCCGCCGACAGGGCGCGCTCGGGCAGGTGGACGCCGTCCGCCCCGATCCGTTCGGCCAGTTCCGCGTCCAGCCCGACCAGCAGCAGGGCGCCTGCCGCCTGCGTCGCTTCGCGCAGGCGCAGGCCTGTCTCGACGGCGTCGGGGGCCCCGAAGGCGCGATAGATCACGCCTGCGCCCGCTGGCAGGCGCGCGGCCGTCTCCCACGGGCGGGGCGTGCGCGCCGGGTCGGTGAAGAACAGCAGGGGCGGCAGGGGGCGCGGGCTGACAGCCGCCCCGGCGAGGGCTACAGACTGCGACAGGGCCAGCGCCGTCGCCCACAGTGCGCGTGCATCCTCGGCCATGAAATCGGACAGGGTCATGACCGCCACTAATCCCGCTTCAGCCGCTTCGTCCATCGCTGAGCGTTTCGAACAGGTCCGCCGCCGCATCCATGAGGCGGCCGCTGCGGCGGGACGCGACCCGGCCTCGGTCGTCCTGACCGCCGTATCCAAGACGCAGGGCGATGCGGCGCTGGACGCCGCCCTGTCGGCGGGCCAGCGTGTATTCGGCGAGAACCGGGTGCAGGAGGCGCAGGCCCATTGGAGCGCCCGTCGTGCAGCCCTGCCGGATCTCGAACTGCGCCTGATCGGCCCGCTTCAGACCAATAAGGCGCAGGAGGCGGTCGAACTGTTCGACGTCATCGAGACGCTGGACCGGCCCCGTCTGGCCTCGGCGCTGGCGGCGGCGATGACGAAGACCGGCCGTCGTCCCCGTCTGCTGGTTCAGGTCAACACCGGCGCCGAGCCGCAGAAGGCGGGCGTCCTGCCCGATGACGCAGACGCCTTCATCGCCGCCGTGCGCGACGATCACGGTCTGACGATCGAGGGGCTGATGTGCATCCCTCCGGCTGATGAAGGCCCGGCGCCGCACTTCGCCCTGCTGGCCCAGATCGCCCGACGCAACGGTCTGCGCGTGCTGTCGATGGGGATGAGCGGCGACTATGAGGCGGCGATTGCAGCGGGCGCGACCCATGTCCGGGTCGGTTCTGCACTCTTCGGGGAACGAAATATGGCCCCTGCGACCTCTTGGAAGACAATATAGCCCCAGAAACCCGTCCGGCGCCCTTGGCGTTCGGCTCAAGCCTCGCCATTCTTAAAGGCACCATGCGCACGCCCAAAACCATTCTGATCATCGACGACGACAATGACCTGCGCGAAGCCCTGGCCGAGCAGCTGGCGCTTCACGAGGAATTCCGTCCGGCCCAGGCCTCCACGGCGACCGACGGCGTGCGTCAGGCCAAGGAGACGCGGGCCGATCTGATCCTGCTGGACGTCGACCTGCCCGACATGGACGGCCGCGAGGCCTGTCGCCTGATCCGCAAGGCCGGAATTTCGACACCGGTCATCATGCTGACGGGGCAGTCGTCGGATTCCGACGCCATCCTCGGGCTGGATTCCGGCGCCAATGACTATGTCACCAAGCCTTTCCGGTTCGCCGTCCTGCTGGCGCGCATCCGCGCCCACCTGCGCAGCCACGAACAGTCCGAGGACGCCGTCTTCCAGGTCGGCCCCTATGAGTTCCGCCCGGCTTCCAAGCTGATGGTCGACGACAAGGGCAAGAAGGTCCGGCTGACGGAAAAGGAAACCAACATCCTGAAGTATCTCTATCGCGCCGGGGCCAAGCCGGTGTCGCGCGAAGAGCTGCTGACCGAGGTGTGGGGTTATAACGCCGGGGTCACGACCCACACGCTGGAAACCCACATCTACCGCCTGCGTCAGAAGATCGAGGCCGAGCCGGGTCAGGCGCGCCTGCTGCTGACTGATGCAGGCGGCTATCGCCTCCAACCCTGAACCCCGCGCACATGAGAGGGCGTCGATCATGAGCGAGCGTCGCCCCACACCGCCGCTTGTGGCCCTGCGCGCCTTCGACGCGGCGGCCCGGCTGGGCAGTTTCCGCGAGGCGGCGGCCGAACTGGGCGTCACCCCCGGCGCCGTCAGCCGCCACGTCAAGGCGCTGGAGATGCGGCTGGGCCTGCGGCTGTTCGACCGCTTCAACCGATCGGTGCGCCTGACCGCCGACGGCAGGCGTCTGGCCCAGGGCGTCGCCGACGCCTTCGAGCGGCTGGAAAGCGCGCTGGAGGCCGTGCGGCCGGGCCGTTCGCGCCAGCTGCGCATCACCGCCCTGCCGTCGCTGGCCAGCAAATGGCTGTCGCCGCGCCTGCATCGCTTCAGCGAGGAAAACCCCGATCTGGACCTGATCGTCTTCGCCGAGGATCGGGTCGTCGATCTGGCCAACGGCGAGGCGGATGTCGCCCTGCGCTATGGCGAAGGCCCCTATCCCGGTCAGGTGGCGCGTCGTCTGGTCAATGAGCGGCTGATCCCGGTCTGCGCCCCGTCCTTCGTCGCCGGACGCCGCCTGAGCCAGCCGGCCGATCTGCTGGACGTGGTGCTGATCCATGAGACCTGGCACGACATGCCCTATGCCGACCGCATGGGCTGGAAGGCGTGGTTCGAAAGCGCGGGGGTCGAGGATCCGCGCGTCCAGAGCCTGCGCGGCCCCCACTTCAGCCACAGCTATCTGGCGCTGGAGGCGGCCCGGTCGGGGCGCGGCGTCACCCTGACCTCGGCGCCGCTGGTGACCGATGAGTTGCGTGAAGGGCGCCTGATCCAGCCGGTCGACCACGCCCTGACCAATGATCTGGCCTATTGGGCGGTGGTGCTGCCCGAACGGGCCGACGAGCCCAAGCTGCGGCGCTTCATGAACTGGATCGAGGCGGAATCCCGGCCGGATCGCGACGTTTGAAGGGATCGGGTGATCTCAGATCACTCGATGCGGCCTAACCGTGGTTTGTCCACAGGCCTTGCTCCGCCTATCTTGAGACC
Source organism: Brevundimonas diminuta (assembly GCF_039673845.1). Lineage (GTDB taxonomy): Bacteria > Pseudomonadota > Alphaproteobacteria > Caulobacterales > Caulobacteraceae > Brevundimonas > Brevundimonas diminuta_E. The sequence goes on from NZ_JBDJMK010000003.1 coordinate 165,664, forward strand.
ATTCGGAACTCCCCCGCCGAAAGGAACTCACTCATGAAACTCGTGCATCCCCGCGCTTCGGGCTTCTCGTTCGAAGGTCTGGTCGTCTTCACCGGCAGCGTCACCCTGATCCTGCTGGGCGTTCTGGCCGGCGCCGCCCTGATGGGCGCCGCCTGATCTTAGATCAATGCGGGCGCCATTCGCTGAGAACGGCGCCCGTGGCTCCCTCCTCGAAGGCCAGCCGGTCCAGCCGCAGGGCGGCGACGCAGACCGGACGGCTTTCAGCGTCCTGTTGGACGCAATGGACGGCCTTGCCGTCCGCGAAGGCGGTCAGCCGTCCTTCCAGCCGCAGCGCATAGCCGCCCGGCGCAGGCGTCGCGACGGCGCCCTTTTCTCCCCGGATCACATGAACATAGGCCTGCCCCTGACGGCGGCCCAGACGCGACCCGCCGCTTTCCATGACGGCGGCCAGCCCGGCGCTGCGCTCGGGTTTGCTGAGGGACGCGGTCGCGTCCGGCGTGGCGGGCGGGGTCTTGTCGTTCAGGGCCTTATCCGGCGCATCCTCTTCAGGAGCCGTTACAGCGGCGACGGTTTGGCGCGGCGCGCAGGTTTCCAGCCCGCTCCAGGGTCGGGGGATCCAGAAGCCTTCGATGGCTTCCCATTTGCCGGTCGCGTCGGCCGGGGCGGCGCCGTCGCTGTTCGCGCGCGATACGCCGATCAGGGCTGAGGCGCTCAGGTCTTCGGGCATGACGGTCAGCATCAAGGCCCCGTCGGCGCCGCGCACGACGGACGGCAGGCCCGCCTCCACATGATCGGCGTCGCCTGCGCCCTGACAGCCGAAGGGCAGGCGCACCGATACGGTCCGGCCGTTCAGCGCGGCCTCGCGCTGGCGAGCATCGGCGGTGGCGGCCCGCGCCTCGGTCAGGGCGGCCAGCAGGGCGGCGCGGTTCAGGGTGGAGTCCAGAACGACCGTCGGCGTCTCGGGCGCCGGGGCTTCAGGCGCGGCAGGTTCGGGCGGCCGCTGGCACCAGGCCAGAAAGGGCAGGGCCGCCGCGACGGCGAGCGGTGCAGCAAGACGGGTCGTTGTTATCGCCATGGAAGCAGCCTAACACGGGAATGACGGATTGGCGTCCCGGCCTGTGATCGGGTTCGGCGTCAGGCGGAAGAGGGGCCCTTGCGCGGGTGACGCTGGACCAGATTATCGCTCTCGTCGTCCTGGTCGTCGTGGTCGGGGTGATGATCCACGGACGCCTGCGGTCCGATGTGGTGGCCCTCAGCGGCGCTGCGGCCCTGCTGCTGTTCGGCGTGGTGCGCCCGGTCGAGGTGCAGGGCGCCTTCGCCAGCCCGGCCATCATGGCGCTGGCTGGTCTGTTCGTCATCGCCTACGCCATGGAGCTGTCGGGCCTGCTGGCCTGGTTGATCCGCAAGGCCATGGGCCTGACTCGTATTTTCGGGCGTCACGCGGTCTGGATCGTGATCGGGCTTTGCGGCTCTGTCGGCGGCTTTCTGAACAATACGCCTGTAGTGGTGTTGGCGGCGCCGGTCGTCCGCGACATGGCGCTGTCGCTGGGCCTGTCGCCCAAGCGGTTCCTGATGCCGCTCAGCTATGCGGTCATCATGGGCGGTCTGCTGACCCTGATCGGCACCTCGACCAATCTGTTGGTCAGCGACATGGCGCGCAATGCGGGCCAGCCGGTCTTCTCTCTGTTCGAGATCACCGGCGTGGGGCTGTGCATCGCCACGGTCGGCGGCCTCTATCTGTACTTCATCGGCTCCCGCGTGCTGGAAAAGACTGCCGCGCGCGACGAAGCCGAGATGGCGGCCCGGCGCGAAGCTGAGGCTGAAAAGAGCAAGCGCAGCCTGTTCTCCTCTCTGCGCCTGCCGTGGTTGATGGAGCAGCGCGCCAGCCCCGGCGGGTCGGGCGATGCGGTGCTGGGCAATGTCGACCTGTATGAAAAAGGCGCGGATCGCCCGCTGGAGCTGAAGCGCGCCGTGGCGTCGCTGGCGGTCTTCGTCGCCGTGGTCGTGGCGGCGGCCCTGGGTCTGGCGCCGATCGCGGCCTCGGCCTTTGCGGGGGCGGTGGCGCTGATCCTGATGCGGGTCATTACGGCCGAGGAGGCCTATGCCGGGCTGAGGCCCGAAATCCTGCTGCTGGTCGCGGGCATGGTGGTCATCGGCTCGTCGCTGGAGGTGACAGGTCTGGCGCAGGCCGGGGCCGACGCCCTGATCGACGTGATCCGTCCCTATGGGCCATGGGCGGCGCTGTTCGTCTTTTACGGGGTGACGCTGTTTTCGACGGACATCCTGTCGAACGCCACGGTGGCGGTGCTGTTCTCGCCCATCGCCGTGGCCATAGCGGCCGCGCTGGGCGTGGATGCGCGGCCGTTTCTGGTGGCGGTGATGATGGCGGCCTCGGCCGCCTTCGCCACGCCCTTCAGCTATCAGACGAATGTGCTCGTCTATCAGATGGGCAATTACAGCTACATGGACTTTGTGAAGGTCGGCCTGCCGCTGAACCTGATCACCTGGGCCACCGGCATGGCGGCGATTCCGATTTTCTTCCCGTTCTGAGGCGGGTCAGACGTCCAGATCCATCACGACCGGGGCGTGGTCGCTGGGCCGCTCCCACTCGCGCACCGTATCCATGATGCGGGCGCTGCCCTTGACCACGGCTGGCGTCAGGCCGGGCGAGGTCCACAGATGGTCCAGCCGCAGGCCCCGGTTCGATTTGCGGAAATCCTTGGCGCGATAGCTCCACCAGCTGGCCAGTTTGACCGGGTCGGGGATCTGGTCGCGCAGCACGTCGGTGAAACCGCCCGCGTCCTGAAGCCGGTACAGGGTCTCGACCTCGCCGGGGGTGTGGCTGACCACCTTGGACATGAAGCGGTGGTTCCAGACGTCGTTCTCACCCGGGGCGATGTTGAAATCCCCGGCCAGAACCAGAGGCCGCTGGCGGTCGCGGGTCTTCATCTCGGCGGTCAGCCGTTCATAGAAGTCCATCTTGTGATCGAACTTGGGGTTCAGTTCGCGGTCAGGCAGATCGCCGCCCGCCGGGATGTAGAAGTTCTGCACCTCCACCCCCTCGACCACGGCCGAGACGCAGCGGGCGTGCCTCTCGCGGCAGACATCCAGCCTGGGGCTGTCGAGGATGGGCAGGCGGCTGGCGATGGCCACCCCGTGCCAGCCCTTCTGGCCGCCGATCCGCAGGTAGGGCAGGCCCATGTCGATGAAGGCCTGACGCGGGAACTGGTCCTCGGTGCATTTGATCTCCTGCAGGCACAGGACGTCCGGGGCGTTCTCGGCGACGAAACGGGCGACCTGATCAATGCGCAGGCGGACCGAGTTGATGTTCCAGGTGACGATGCGAAGGCTCATGCGACCGGCCTTAGCAGCTTGGCGGGGCGGGGTCTAAGCCGACAACCCGGCGAGGCCGCTGCCTTGATAAAAAGACGCCCGGAGCAGGGCTCCGGGCGCTTGAAGTTCGTCTCTCTCGCCGCCAGGCGGGGATGAATCCGTGGCGGGCGGGACGGCCGCCGCCGTCCTGTGCCCAAAGTGTCACGGGCAACAAAAAAGGTCAAACTATCATCGTTGTAATTTATGTGTGCCGATCACGTCACGTTTGTGACGTCAGCCGCGGCGGTTGCGACGGGTCGGGTCCCTCAGCTGGAACAGGCTGGCGGCCAGACCGGGCGCAGGGTCCAGCGTGGTCAGCTGCACCCGCGTGCGCGAGCCCTGCGCATCGGTGATGGTCCATTCCTGAAGCCGCACGGGCGAACCGGCGAAGGCCAGGATGACCGAGCCCTCGTTCGGCCGTTTGGCGTCGCGAGCGGTGATGGCGAAGGCGCCCGAATCCATGCGCGTCACCCGGTCGATGGTCACGCCCTGATCCAGCCGGACCTCGCGCGCCAGAAAGGTCGACAGCGGCGTCTGACCCAGCGGCGCCTGACGGAAGACGTTCAGGCGCGGGTCCCAGCGGCTGACGTTATTGCCGTCGGCCACGACCAGCAGGCCGGCGGGCTCGGTGTATTCGAACCGCATCTTGCCGGGGCGCTGCAGATAATAGCGGCCGGTGCGGCGCTGGTTGTTCGGTCCCGTCTCGACGAAGGTTCCTTGCGCCGTCGTCATGCCGGTCAGATAGGTCTGGGCCTGACGCAGGACGGCCTGATCGTCGGCCGACAGTCCGGCCTGTGCCAGAACGGCGGCGGGGGCGGCGGCGAAGGCCATCACGGCGGCGGAGCCGAGGCCGAAGGCGCGGCGGGAAATGCTCATGTCTTTTCTTCTCCCGTTCTGAACGGTTTTCGACCCGATGAGAGTGTGGGCTTCATCCGGCAGGCTGATGACGCCAGCCTGACCATATTCCGGCGCTCCGATGAAGCGGTGTTCATTGTTTAGTGTCCTATCGCTCGCCGCGCGGCGGCTCGCTGCTTGAGGACGTGAGGCGTTTAAGCGTTGACTGAACCGCGGGGTTCCCAAGCGTGCGCGCGCGATTGGCGCTGAAGCAGCGAGCCGCCGCGCGGCGAGCGATAGCGCCCGGCGGCAAAGCCGCCGCCTCGGCGAAGCCGATCAAACCATGGGAGGCGGTCCGGCCAGCACTTCGCGCTTGCCCGCATGGTTCGCCGGGCTGACGACGCCTTCCTGCTCCATGCGTTCGATCAGGGTGGCGGCGCGGTTATAGCCGATCTGCAGACGGCGCTGGACGTAGGAGGTCGAGGCCTTGCGGTCGCGCGTGACCACGGCCACGGCGCGGTCATACAGGTCGTCGCCAGTGCCGCCGCCGTCTTCGCCCATGGCGCCGTCGCCGTCGCCGTCCGGCTCGTCGGTGATCAGGTCGAGGTATTCCGGCTCGGCCTGGGCCTTCAGGTGTTTACAGACGTCCTCGACCTCCTGGTCGCCGACGAAGGGGCCGTGCAGGCGGGTGATGCGGCCGCCGCCCGCCATATAGAGCATGTCGCCCTGACCCAGCAGCTGCTCGCCGCCCTGTTCGCCCAGGATGGTGCGGCTGTCGATCTTCGACGTGACCTGGAAGGAGATCCGGGTCGGGAAGTTGGCCTTGATGGTGCCGGTGATGACGTCCACCGACGGGCGCTGCGTCGCCATGATCAGGTGGATGCCTGCCGCGCGCGCCATCTGGGCCAGACGCTGGACGGCGCCTTCGACGTCCTTGCCCGCGACCAGCATCAGGTCGGCCATCTCGTCCATGACCACGACCAGATAGGGCATGGGTTCGGGGCGGATCTTCTCGCTCTCGTAGACCGGGCGGCCCTGCTCGTCGAAGCCGGTCTGGACGGTGCGTTCGAAATGCTCGCCCTTTTCCTGAGCCTCGCGGGCGCGCTCGTTGTAGCTGGCGACGTTGCGAACGCCGAGCTTGGACATTCGGCGATAGCGGTCCTCCATCTCGCGCACGGTCCACTTCAGGGCCACGACCGCCTTCTTGGGGTCGGTCACGACCGGCGCCAGCAGGTGCGGAATGCCGTCATAGACCGACAGTTCGAGCATCTTGGGGTCGATCATGATGAAGCGGCACTCGGCGGGCGAGTGGCGATACAGGATCGACAGGATCATGGCGTTGACCCCGACCGACTTGCCCGAGCCGGTGGTGCCCGCGATCAGCAGGTGGGGCATTCGCGCCAGATCAGCGACATAGGGCTCGCCGCCGATGGTCTCGCCCAGCGCCAGCGGCAGCAGATGGCTCTTCTTGTCGTATTCGCCGGACGCCAGCAGGTCGCGCAGGAAGACGGTCTCGCGCTTGGCGTTGGGCAGTTCGATGCCGATGGCGTTGCGGCCCTGAACCACGCTGATACGGCAGGCGCGGGCCGACATGGAGCGGGCGATGTCGTCGGCCAGGGCCACGACGCGGCCGTGCTTCACGCCGGGCGCGGGCACCAGTTCATACAGGGTGACGACGGGGCCGGGGCGAATCTGGTCGATCTGGCCGCGCACGCCGAATTCCTGAAGCACGCCCTCCAGCATCTTGGCGTTGGCCTTAAGCGATTCCTCGTCGACGGCGCCGCCGCGCTGGCCGGGCTTGGCCAATATGCCCAGCGGCGGCAGCTCGAAGCCGCCCTCATTGGCGAAGTCGAAGGCCTGCTGGTCGGCGTCGCTGCGCACGGGCTTGGGCGCCTTGACCGCCGCGACCTTGGGCTCGGCCGGGCGGTTCGGACGCGCCGAGGGCGGAGCGATGGGGGCGGGGGCCGCGTCCTCCCACGGCGGGGTGTAGGCGTCGACCTCGTCGGCATAGGCGTCCGCGTCGTCGTGAGCTTCGGACGGAGGCGCGAAGGCGGCTTGAGACGGCGTTGAGACAGGCGCGGCGAGAGGGCTGTCCGCCTCCATCCCGTCGGCCTCGGGCAGGCGGTGGCGCGGCTTGCGGGCCGGGGTGGCGGCTTCGGCGACGGCGCGCGGCGCCTTGCCCGGTTTGGCGGCCTTGGCCGGTCGTGCGGCGCGGGCCTCAGCGCCCTTCTGGGCGGCCCAGCCGGCGGTGTCGGTGAAGTCGCGCAGACGCAGGCCCACGGTATAGGCCAGACTCCACAGCGCCAGCGCCAGGAACAGCAGGCCCAGAATGATGCGCGCGCCGGGGACCTTCAGCGCGCCCAGACCATTGGCGGTCAGGCCGGTGACGGCGTCGCCCCACAGCCCGCCCATGCCCGCCGCCAGCGGCCATTTGGCGGGCGCCGCGGGGGCCGACAGGGCGGCCGACAGCAGCAGCACGCCCGCGACGGCGCAAAAGATCTTGAACGGCGTCGGCTGCAGCCGGTGCTGCAGGGCGTCGCCGATCGCCACTGCCAGCCCGAAGGCGATCAGCAGCAGGACCGCAGGCCACGCCGCCAGCCCCAGCGACTGCATGATCAGATCGGCGAAGGTCGCGCCCGCCCCGCCCAGCCAGTTGGTCGGCGCCTGCGCCGATGCGGCGTTCCAGCTGGGATCGGCCGGGTTCCACGAGATCAGGGCCACCAGCAGAAGGGCGGCCAGCATGGCCTGCAGCACCCCCCTGAACCGCACGGCGAAGGGCGCCGCCCAGACGATGCGGACGGTGCTCCAGACGCGTTGGCCGAGCGCGAGGGCGGCGGACATGAAGGCGGACCCCTGAAATGGGACTGAAAGCGGACTCCGATCCTTAGTGCCTCACATAAGGTTAAAGCGGCATTTACCAGCCCGGTCTTTGCAGGCGCGGATGAGCCCTTATGTCCCAGCAGGCGCGCGGGCTTGAGGTGGCGTGACGCGCGATAGGGGCCTAGAACGACAGCATGAGCGGATCGGACGACTACGACATCATCATCGCCGGCGCAGGGCTGGTCGGGGCGACCTTTGCGCTGGCGGCGGCGCAGGGCGGCCTGCGGCCCGTCATGGTGGACCCCCAGCCCTTTGACGCCCAGATGGCGCCGACATTCGACGGGCGGGCGACGGCCATCTCCTACGCCAACTTCCGCATGTTGAAGGCGCTGGGGCTGGGCGAGGCGCTGGAGCCGCACGCCTGTCGCATGGACCGTATTCTGGTGACGGACGGCCGTCGTCCCGGCGCCGCCAGCCGCAAGCCTTCGGCCGCCTATATCCGCTTCGACGCGGACGAGATCGGCGACCGCAACGGCGGCGAACCGTTGGGCTATATGGTCGAGAATCGCCGCCTGCGTTCTGCGCTGGCCGAACTGGTCCAGGCGCAGGGACTGGAAGTCCGCGCCCCCGCCGCCGTAGCCGATGTGGCGGTCGGCCCGGGCCGGGCGACGGTGGCGCTGAAGGACGGCTCGACCCTGTCGGCGCCGCTGGTGATCGGGGCCGAGGGCCGCAACTCGACCGTGCGCCGCGCGGCGGGCATAGACGTCTTCGGCTGGACCTATCAGCAGAGCGGCGTGGTCTGCACCGTCCGCATGGAAAAGCCGCACGGCAACGTCGCCCATGAGTATTTCCTGCCGGACGGCCCTTTCGCCATCCTGCCGCTGACGGAGAACCGGGCCAATCTGGTCTGGACGGAAAGCACCCGCCGGGGCGAGGCCTTGCGCTCGGCCTCGGACGAGGCCTTCCACGCCCATCTGACGCGGCGGTTCGGCGACTTTCTGGGCGGGCTGACGATCGAGGGGCCGCGCTTCGTCTATCCCCTATCTCTGCAACTGGCCGAGAGGCTGACGTCGCCGCGCATGGCCATCATCGGCGACGCCGCCCACGGGGTGCACCCGGTGGCGGGGCAGGGGCTGAACATGGGGCTGAAGGATGTCGCCGCCCTGTCCGAGGTGCTGACCGAGGCCGCGCGCATCGGCGAGGACATCGGCTCGGAGCTGGTGCTGGAGCGTTACGCCCGCTGGCGGCGGTTCGATACGGCGGCGCTGGCGGCGGGCTTTGATGGGTTTGTGCGCCTGTTTTCCAACGACATCGCCCCGGTGCGGTTGGCTCGCGATCTGGGCATGGCGGCGGTCAATCGGATCGCGCCATTGCGCCGGGCCTTCATGCACGAGGCGGGCGGGGCGACGGGGGATCTGCCGCGGCTTCTTCGGGGCGAGGCGCTTTAAAGAGGCCTTATCGCTCGCCGCGCGGCGGTTCGCTGCTTGAGGGCTTCTCCTCCCCATTTCATGGGGAGGTGGCGCGGCGCGCAGCGCCGTGACGGAGGCGGCGTCTCGACGGCGGATGTTGTGTCGCCCCCTCCACCGCTGCGCGGTCCCGCTCCCCACGAAGTGGGGAGGAAAGCGTTTGCCTCAGTCCAGCGGGCGGGCGTCTTCGGCCAGCATGATCGGCACGCCGTCGCGGATGGGGAAGGCGAGTTTGGCGCCTGCGGACACCAGTTCATTGCGCTCGCGGTCATAGGTCAGGCGGCCGCGCGTGACCGGGCACACCAGCACCTCCAGCAGGCGGGGATCGACCGAGACGGGGGTGTTGAAGGCGTCGCTCATGATCTTTTTAGTTTCCTATCGTTCGCGCCGCGGGCGCTCACTGTTTGAGGAAGTCTGTGCCCTATCGCTCGCCGCGCGGCGGCTCGCTGCTTGAGGGCGCCGGGCGCCCCGTTCTGTTGGTCGTGTGTTTATCGCGTTGAGTGCGCTCAGACTACTGCATCGCGGGGCCGGGCTCGTCGTCGTCGGGGGCGATGGCTTCGATGCGCAGCAGGGCGGTTAGGGCGGCTTCGCGGTCGGTAAGGCTCAGGGCTTCCAGCAGGGCCTGTTTCTCGGGCGGATCAAACGGCAGGCCCATGGCCAGGCTGTTGACCAGCGCCTCCTGCGGGGCGGCGCGGGCGGTGTCCCAGTCGATGTCCATGCCGCGCGCCTCCAGATAGGGCGCCAGGGCCGACAGGAAGGGCTCGCGGTCGAAGGCCTCGTCGGGATCGGGCGCGCGCAGGTCGCCCTCATAGGGCAGGAAGTCGGCCCGCACCTGACGATAGGGGGTGCGGACCTGCATCTCGGTCGCCACGGCGAAGCGGCACACGCCGGTCAGGGTGATCAGATAGCGGCCGTCCGAGGTCTCGGCGAAGCTGGTGATCCGTCCGGCGCAGCCGACGCGGGTCAGGGGCGGATTGATCCCGGCAGGGCCGACCGGCTGGATCAGGCCGATCATCCGGTCGCCCGCCATGGCGTCGTCCACCATGTTCAGATAGCGCGGCTCGAACACGTTCAGCGGCAGCTGGCCCCGCGCCAGAAGGATGGATCCCGGCAAAGGAAACACCGGGATCACCTGGGGCAGTTCGCTGGCCTTGACGTAACCCTGAGCCATGATCGCGCCCGTTACGAAAACAGAATGGAGGACAGGCGCCGTCGACCGTCGCGGGCGACTTCGCTGGTGGGACCGGCGGCCTCGAACACCGTCAGCAATTGCTTGCGGGCGGCCTGTTCGTTCCACTCGCGGTCGGCCTGAACGATGGTCAGCAGGTGATCGACCGCGCCCTTCAGATCGCCTGCCGAGGCGAGGGCCTGTGCGAGGTCGAAGCGGGCCTGATGGTCGTTCTTGTCAGCGGCCAGCCGGGCTTCCAGTTCGCCGGTCGCGCCGGTCGGGGCGGCCGAGGCCAGCGACAGCTGGGCGCGCACGGCCTGCACTGTCGGCTCGGTGGAATCGGCCGGCGCCATGGCGATGGTCTGGGCCGCCTGTTCGGCGTCGCCCTCGGCCAGATAGACGCGGGCCATGCCGGCGATGGCCTTCTGATTGTCCGACTCCATTGTCAGGACGTGGGCGAAGGCCTGCGCCGCGCCGCCCAGATCATTGAGCGTCAGGGATTCCTCGCCCAGCGACAGCAGTTGCTCGACATCGGTGTTGACGCCTTCGCCGCCGGTCAGCTTGTCGATGAAGGCCTTGATCTGGCTGTCGGGAATGGCGCCCTGAAAGCCGTCGACCGGCTGGCCGTTGACGAAGGCGTAGACGGTCGGGATCGACTGCACCCGCAACTGGCCCGCATAGGCCGGGTTGGCGTCGACGTCGATCTTGACCATCTTCACCGCCCCCTTGGCGGCGCGCACGGCCTTTTCCAGCGCAGGGCCCAGCGTCCGGCACGGGCCGCACCAGGTGGCCCAGAAGTCGACGATGACCGGCTGATGCTTCGAGGCCTCGATCACATCGGTCATGAAGGAGGCGTCCGTGCCGTCCTTGATGAGATCGGGCGGGGTGGTCAGGGACGGGTCGGCGAAGGTCATGGTCGGGTCCGCAAGGCAAGACGAGGTAAGGTAACGGTTCAGATGGCGTCGGGATGCCTGTCCATCAAGCCGAAAGCGCGCCTTGCCGCAGCCGAAGGCGTCGGGATCGGGAAAAACAGAGTCCAATTCGTCTGAATCGTCTGAAATCGACGCCTGATTTCAACGCGCCATAGCAGGCGGCTGCGCCACAAGCGGTCATGTGCAGACGCGCATCAGGCGACCAGACGGGCTTCCTCCGGACGCAGGGTCAGGACGCGGACGCCGTTGCGGGTGACGGCGACGGTGTGCTCGAACTGGGCCGACAGCTTGCCGTCGGCGGTGACCACGGTCCAGCCGTCATCCTCGGTGCGGACGGTGCGGCGGCCCTGATTGAGCATGGGCTCGATGGTGAAGACCATGCCTTCGCGCAGGGTCAGGCCCGAACCGGGGCGGCCGAAGTGCAGCACCTGCGGCGCCTCGTGCATTTCGCGGCCGATGCCGTGGCCGCAGAAGTCGCGCACAATGGAATAGCCGCGCCGCGTCGCATGGCGCTCGATGGCGTGGCCGATGTCGCCCAGGGTCGCGCCGGGACGCACGGCGCGGATGCCTTTCCACATGGCCTGATAGGTCGTTTCGACCAGACGGCGGGCGGGCGCGGCGACCTGACCGATCAGATAGGTCTTGCTGGAGTCGGCGATGAAGCCGTTCTTTTCCAGGGTGATGTCCAGATTGACGATGTCGCCGTCCTTCAGCACGTCGTCGCGCGACGGCACGCCGTGGCAGACGACCTGATTGGGCGAGACGTTCAGCACGAAGCCATAGCCGTACTGACCCTTGCTGGCGGGGCGGGCGGTCAGATCGTCGGTGATGAAGGCCTCGACCCGGTCGTTGATCTCCAGCGTGTTCATGCCCGCCAGCGGCAGGCCGTTCAGCCAGGTGAAGACCGAGGCCAGCAGGCGGCCGGACTCGGCCATCAGTTCGATCTCGGCCGGGGTCTTGGTCATGCGGCGGCCTGATCGGGCGTCTGGTCGGGCGTCTGGTTGGGGGCGGCGACGCCCGCCGCCTTCAGCTCGCGCGCGGCCAGTTCCTGAAAGGACAGGCCGGGGTTCAGTTCGCCCAACATGCCGATCCTGATCCAGAAGGCGGCCTGGGCGTTGATCGAGCGGCACGAGACGCGGCTGGCGCGACGCAGTTGTTCGTGCAGTTCGTCCTCGATGTTGACGATGCCCATGGGGGGCTTCTCCATATACGATCCGTATATGGTTCGTATCAAAGAGGGCGGCGTCAGTCCAGCGCGGTGAAATCCACGACGATCGGTTCGCGGTCCAGCGCCTGAAGCACGCGGCGGAAGTCGCTCTGGCGCAGAGCGGTGGTGGCCGTGTTGGTCAGGGGGTGGAAGTTGACGACAGCGGCGTCCCACAGGCGCTGGTCCAGCACGAAGGTCACGCGGCGGTCCGTGTCGTTGATGAGCCCCAGCGCCGTGACCGAGCCGGGGCGCACGCCCAGGGTCTCCCACAACAGGGTCTCATTGCCGAAGGACAGGCGGTCCGAGCCCATGGCGCGATGGGCGCGCTTCAGGTCGATGACGGTGTCCTGCGCCGCCGAGATCAGCCACAGGCGGCCCTTCTTGTCCTTGAGGAACAGGTTCTTGGTGTGGACGCCGGGCAGGGCGGCCTTCAGCTCAAGCCCTTCCTCGACGCGGAAGACGGCCGGGTGGTCGTGGGTGGTCTGGTCGATGGCGTTCGCGGCCATCCATTCCAGCAGTCGCGCACGGTCGTAAGCGGGATCGGCGGCGGGTTCAGGAGCGTCTTCGGGAATGGGGGAGTCTGTCATCTTGGCCTTGTCGGGCGGGCGGCGAGGGCGATAGGGGGAGGGGGCCTTATCGTTACCCCCTGTTCGACAAGTTTGGGAGCCGCGTCTTGGAACTGGAATGCTATCCGATGAATGCGCGTCCGTGCGACCTGGTGCCGGGCCGCCAGTCGCGCAACTGGATGGACGCCTTCGCCAGCCGACACCCCTATCGCTGCCTGCCGCTGACCATGGCCAACACTACGGGCTGGGAGATCCTGTGCCCCTTCAGCTTTACGGCCGAGTGGAACGGCGGGCCGTCGCAGACCGACATCACCATCAAGCCGGACCAGCCGCAGCGGGAGCTGGACCACTTCGTCACCTCGCACTTCTCGCGCGGGGTGCTGACCATGCACCCGCAGTATCTGTTCCGCACGCCGCCGGGCTGGGGCCTGATCGCGCAGGGCTCGCCGAACCACGTCAAGGACGGCATCCAGCCGCTGACGGGGCTGATTGAGACGGACTGGCTGCCGTTCCCCTTCACCATGAACTGGATCTTCACGCGGCCGGGCCGCATCCGGTTCGAGAAGGGCGAGCCCTTCTGCTTCATCCTGCCGGTCGAGCACCGCAAGGTGGAGCAGTTCGAGCCGGTCATCCGTTCGCTGGAGTCCAACCCCGGCATGAAGGGACAGTTCGAGGCGTGGAACCGGGCGCGCACGGACTTCAACACCCGTCTGGCCTCGGGCGATCCCGACGCGGCCAAGGAGGCGTGGCAGCGCTTCTACTTTAAGGGCGAGGTGCCGGAGGCCCTGGGCACGGCGCCGGCCACCCACGCGAACAAGCGCCGCCTGAAGAATCCGCGCGTGGGGTGAGGCGGGGGCTTTCCTCCCCATTTCATGGGGAGGTGGCGCGGCGGCGGAGCCGACGTGACGGAGGGGGTGCTGGGTTCCGCTGTCGTTGACCCCTCCACCGCTTCGCGGTCCCTCTCCCCATGAAATGGAGAGGAAAAAGAAACGCCCGCCTCCGGTGACGGAAGCGGGCGTTGTCGTGTCGGGCGCGTGCTTATGCCGCGCGAGGAGCGATAGCGCCCTTACTTAGAGACCGGCCGCGCTACGCGTGGCCCGAGGTTGTTGATGACCTCGCGGGCGTCGAAGGCGTTCATGTCGCCGGCGGGCTTGGCGCCGCGGCCCATGACGATTTCGGCCGTGGCCTCATAGCGGTCGACCTGGCGGATGTCGCGCTCGCGGCCCCAGTAGGGGTCCCAGGTGCTCCAGTAGCCGCGCTGGTAGAAACGCCACGACGGACCCCAGTAGGGGCCGTAACGGTCGTAGTAGAAGGGGTCCGGCGTCGAATAGAACCGGGTGTCGCGGTCGGTGGCGCGGTTGACGGTGGCGAACCAGTCATAGCCCTGCTCGACCGTCAGTTCGGCCGAACGCAGCAGCAGCGACATCTCGACCTGATCGCGCGAGGTGACCGAATTGCCCGAGAAGCTGACGGCGTAGCGGTTGGATTCAAGGCGCTGCTCGGCATAGCCGCCCTGACCCTTGGCCCCGACGGGCTGATAGGGGGTGGCCGTCGCGCACGCGCCCAGGGCCAGCGCGCCTGCGAGGGCGATCAGCACCGGGGTTTGGCGAAGCTTCATCATGGAAAAATCTCCTTGAGCGCTCATTGAACGCCCTGCGGTCTGAACGAGGGGTGAATGGTCAAGTTCCGAATCGCTCACCTTCGTCCGATCACAGGCGCGAGACGATCAATACGGCGGCCAGAAGCAGAAGGCATCCCACCACAATGCCGAAACCCTTGCGGAAACGCGGCGCGGTCATCTGTCGCGCCAGCGCCGCCCCGCCCAGGCCGTAGCCGGACATCGACAGCCCGTCCATGGCGACGGTGGTGACGGCGAACAGGGCCAGTTGCGGCGCCAGCGGGCGGTGGATGTCCAGAAACGGCGGGAGGACGGCGGTGAAGAACAGGATGGCCTTGGGGTTGGCGATCTGGACCATGAAGCCGTCGATCAGGGCGCTGCGCCCGCGCTTGACCTCGATGTGGGCCGGTTCGGCCGCCGTGGCGAAGGCGCCGCGCAGGGCCTTGATCCCCAGCCAGGCGACATAGAGGGCGCCCAGAACGGCGATGATGCGGAAGACCTGGGGGAAGGCCATCACCAGGGCGCCCAGACCCAGGGCGGCGGCGGCGAACCAGACCAGTGTGGCCGTGTTCATGCCCAGCACGGCGGTCAGGGCGGCGGCCTTGCCCTTCTCCATGCCGGTGGCGACGGCGAAGATATTGGCCGGACCCGGCGTCACCGCCATCACGGCCATGATCCCCAGATAGGCGGCGTAGAGGTGCGGATCGACGGGAAGCGTGGCCATGAGGCGGTTTCCGCCCAGCGCGCGGGCGGGTCAAGCGGCTGTGCGCCGAAAGCTTATGTTGCGCGGCCTGAAACCGCGATCAGGCGACGGCGCCCGCGCGGGACGTCGTCGCCGTTTGGCGGATCAGTCGGCCGTGGGCGCGGCGGCTTCGGCCAGAGCGGCGCTGATGGCGGCGCGCAGCTGGGTCGGGACGGCGCGCAGGGCGGCGGGACCGGCCTCGGCGGCGCTCAGGATCTGGGCCTTGTTCTCGGCGTGCTCGGGCTTTTCGGCCATGGCGCGCATGAAGGCGTCGTATTCGTCGGCGAAGGCCGTGAAGGTCGGCTCATAGCGGTCCAGAACGGCGTCGGTGCGCGCCTTCTTGGTCGCGGCGTCCAGGCTTTCGTCGCTCATGATGGTTTCAAGTTCGGCGCCCATGCGCTCGGCCTCGGTCTCGAAGGCTTCGCCCTTGGCCTGGAAGGCGAGTTCCTCGGGCGAGGGCGGCGCCTGGTCGGTAAGGGCGGGCGCGGGCGGCGGCGGGTCCTGAACCACGGCGAAGGCGGGGGCGGCGCACAGGGTCAGGGCCGCGGCGGCGGCGAGGGCGATACGGTTCACGGGATGGCTCCGGCTGGCGACGGCGGGGCCGTCAGAGAGAATACGCCGGCCGGTCGACCGGAGATGGATGAAGGTTGGCCTTGCCATAGGCCGAGCGCAAGCGCCAGCATGGGGACATGAAGCTGAATTCCCTTGCGACCGTCCTGACTTTCGCCGTGGCGACCACCCTGATGACGGGGGGTTCCGGGCCTGCCGCCGCCCAGACGGCGGCGCGGACCTATGCCGTCGAAGGCGGCTGCGACGGCCGCCCGGCGACCGGGGTGCGGATGGCGCCCGGCTATTGTCTGGGGCTGGTCTGGCAGGGATCTGCGCGTGAAGCGGGGCCGCAGATGCCGCGCGGCCTGATGCCGCTGGAGGGCGGCGACTGGCTGGTCACCGATCTTGGCGCGTGGGAGGCGGGCAAGGGGGCGGTGTGGCGCCTGTCGTTTGCGGCGGACGGCGCGGCGCGCTGGCGGCGACTGGCGGGCGGACTGTCGATGCCGCACACGGTCAAGCGCGGGCCGGACGGGCGGATCTATGTGTCCGAGATGAACCGCATCCTGACGCTGGACCCCGACGCGGCCGATGCCCAGGCCAGCGTCCGCACCGTCATCGGCGACCTGCCGGACAACCGTCTGCATGACAACCGCCACCCGCTGTCCAGCTTTGTCTTCGACGGGAACGGCGACCTGCTGGTCAATGTCGGGGCGCCCAGCGACCGCTGTCTCGATGCGGCGGGCAAGCCGAAGACGGATGCGCGCGGGGCCTGCGTCGAGGACGCCGCGACGGCACAGGTGCGGCGCCACGCCTATCTGGGGAACGGTCGCTGGGCGGAAGACAGCACCGTCTTCGCCAGCGGACTGAGGAACTCCATCGCCCTGGTGCGGCACCCGTCGGGCACGGTGCTTCAGGCCGAGAACTCGGTCGATCTGGAGACGCCGGATCATCCCTATGACGAGATCAACGTCCTGACGCAGGGGCGTCATTACGGCTGGCCCTATTGCGTCGATCTGGCCACGCCCCTGCCGGGCTGGCCCGCGCGTCAGGCGCGCTGCAATGAGCGCGAGAAGCCGATCGCCCTGTTGCCGCCGCACGCGGCGCCGCTGGACCTGATCTATTATGAGGGGGCGATGTTCCCCGAACTTCAGGGGCGGTTGCTGATGACCTGGCACGGTTTCCGCCGCACGGCCGGGCGTATCGTGGCGGCCGAGACGGATGAGACGGGGCGGCCTCTGACCGACATCGGCGGGCGCTACGCCATCTATCCGCGTGGGGCGCTGTCCTATCCGGCCGGGGCGCCCAGCGTGAACGGCAAGGTGCTGACGCCGGGCTGGGACAAGATCGCTGGGCGCCATCCGCGCGGCTCGCCGGTGACGATGGCGACGGCGCCGGACGGCTCCATCTGGGTCACGGATGACAGAAGCCGGGCGATCCTGAGAATCGCCCGGCCCCGGTAGGCTTGGGTTTTTGAGAGGGCGGCTTAGCCCTTCTGGCCGTCCCGCTTGGCCAGAACGCGCAGGCGCAGGGCGTTCAGCTTGATGAAGCCTTCGGCGTCCTTGTGGTCATAGGCCTGGACGCCCTCCTCGAAGGTCACCAGATCCTGATCGTACAGGCTGTTGGGGCTTTCACGGCCGATGATGGTGATGTTGCCCTTGTAGAGCTTGACGCGGACCGTGCCCGACACCTTTTTCTGGCTGTGGTCGATGGCGGCCTGCAGCATCTCGCGCTCGGGGCTGAACCAGAAGCCGTTGTAGATGAGCGAGGCGTATTTCGGCATCAGCTCGTCCTTCAGGTGCATGGCGCCGCGATCGAGCGTGATCGACTCCATGCCGCGGTGGGCGGCCAGCAGGATGGTCCCGCCCGGGGTCTCATAGACGCCGCGCGACTTCATGCCGATGAAGCGGTTCTCGACCATGTCCAGACGGCCGATGCCGTTGTCGTGGCCCAGCTGGTTCAGACGGGTCAGCAGGGCGGCGGGCGACAGGGCCTCGCCGTCGATGGCGACCGGATCGCCCTTTTCATAGGCGATGGTGATGATGGTCGGCGTGTCCGGCGCGTCTTCCGGGGAGATGGTGCGCTGGTGCACGAACTCGGGCGCCTCGACGGCCGGGTCTTCCAGCACCTTGCCCTCGGACGAGGAGTGCAGAAGGTTGGCGTCGACCGAGAAGGGGGCCTCGCCCAGCTTGTCCTTGGCGATGGGGATCTGGTGCTTTTCGGCGAACTCCAGCAGAGCCTCGCGGGACTTGAAGTCCCACTCGCGCCACGGGGCGACGACGCGGATGTCGGGCTCCAGCGCATAATAGCCCAGCTCGAAGCGGACCTGATCGTTGCCCTTGCCGGTGGCCCCGTGACAGACGGCGTCGGCGCCGACCTGACGCGCGATCTCGATCTGGCGCTTGGAGATCAACGGGCGGGCGATCGAGGTGCCCAGCAGATACTGGCCCTCATAGACGGTGTTGGCGCGGAACATCGGGAAGACGAAGTCGCGCACGAACTCTTCGCGCAGGTCGTCGATGAAGATGTTCTCGGGCTTGATGCCCAGCTTCAGCGCCTTCTCCTTGGCGGGGGCGAGCTCCTCGCCCTGGCCCAGGTCGGCGGTGAAGGTCACCACCTCGGCGTTATATTCCGTCTGAAGCCACTTCAGGATGATCGACGTGTCCAGCCCGCCCGAATAGGCGAGGACGACTTTCTTGGGGGCGGGCTTGCTCATCGGTCGGAGAGTCCTTTCAGAAGACGCGGATCAAGAGACGCGGGGGAGGCGTTCGGCGCGCTTAAAGGACCAGACGCGCCGCGATGCAAGGGTGTGATTGGCGCCAAGAGGGCCGAATGCATCGAGGGCGCCGCGATCAGACCCGCGGCGCCCCCGTTTCAGGCTGGATTTTCAGCCGTTTGAGGGCGTCAGGCCGTCAGAGCCTTGAGCTGGTCGACGAGGTCGGTCTTTTCCCACGAGAAGCCGCCGTCGGCGTCGGGCGTGCGGCCGAAGTGGCCATAGGCGGCGCTGCGGCGGTAGACCGGCTTGTTCAGACCCAGGTGCTCGCGGATGGCGCGCGGCGAGGCGCCGCCGATCAGACGGGGCAGTTCACGCTCCAGCACGGCCTCGTCGATCCTGCCCGTGCCATGCAGGTCGACGTGGACCGACAGGGGCTTGGACACGCCGATGGCGTAGCTGATCTGGATGGTGCAGCGGTCGGCCAGACCCGCCGCGACGACGTTCTTGGCCAGGTAGCGGCAGGCATAGGCGGCCGAACGGTCGACCTTGGTCGGATCCTTGCCCGAGAAGGCGCCGCCGCCGTGCGGGGCTGCGCCGCCGTAGGTGTCGACGATGATCTTGCGCCCGGTCAGGCCGGCGTCGCCGTCCGGCCCGCCGATGACGAAGGTGCCGGTCGGGTTGATGTGCCACTCGGTCCCGGCGGTGATGAAGCCGGCCGGCAGCACCTGTTCGACATAGGGCTTCACGATGGCGGCGACCTGATCCTGGCTCAGGTTCGCCTTGTGCTGGGTCGAGACGACGATGGAGGTCGCGCGCACCGGGCGGCCGTCTTCATAGTGCAGGGTGACCTGGCTCTTGGCGTCGGGCTCAAGGCCCGGCTCCTTGCCGGAATGGCGGGCCTCGGCCAGGGCCTTCAGGATGTTGTGGCTGTATTGCAGGGTGGCTGGCATCAGCTCGGGCGTTTCGTTCGAGGCGTAGCCGAACATGATCCCCTGATCGCCCGCGCCCTCGTCCTTGTCGGCGGCGGCGTCGACGCCCTGGGCGATGTGGGCCGACTGCGGGTGCAGGTGGTTCTGGAACTCCAGCGTCTGCCAGTGGAAGCCGTCCTGCTCATAGCCGATGTCGCGCACCACGCCGCGCACCGTATCTTCGATTTCCTGCTGAACGCCCGGCGCCCAATTGCCTTCGACGTCCATGATGCCCTTGCCGCGGATCTCGCCGGCCAGCACCACCAGATTGGTCGTCGTCAGGGTCTCACAGGCCACCCGCGCCTCGGGGTCCTTGGACAGGAACAGATCGACGATGGCGTCCGAAATCTGATCGGCGACCTTGTCGGGGTGGCCTTCCGAGACGCTCTCGGAGGTGAAGAGGAACGACGAACGGGCCAAGGCAGGCTCCTGCGTGACGACAATGCCGCCAGACATATAAAGATATGCTTATACCTGCAAGGCGACATCTTCCCCTGAAGGTCGAATGACGCCGGGTGCGAACGGAAACTTCCGCCTTCGCAAGTGCAAGATAGTTCTTGCGCCGCAGCATTCTCCATGTCAGCAAATTCCAGTTCTTCGCGAACTGAGTACAAATTCGTTCTTTTGACCTGAGTAATTGCCTAGACGTTTGGAAAGATAATGCCCAACCCGAACATTCTCGACTCGGCTTTGACGCGCCTTGATGAGGCGGCCCGCCATGTTCAGATCGACAGCGACGTGCTGGAGAAACTGAAATATCCGCGCGAGACGATGAAGGTTCGGTTGCTGATCCGCATGGACGACGGGTCGCGCAAATCCTTCCTGGCGTGGCGCTGCCGCTATGACGACACGCGCGGTCCGACCAAGGGCGGCATCCGTTTCCACCCCGACTCCACGGTGGAGGAAGTCGAGACCCTGGCCTTCTGGATGACGGTGAAGTGCGCCGTCACCAACCTGCCCTACGGCGGCGGCAAGGGGGCGGTGCAGGTCGACCCCAAGAGCCTGTCCAAGGCCGAACTGGAGCGGCTGTCGCGCGCCTATGTCCAGGCCTTCGCCGGCATCATCGGCCCGGATCGCGACATCCCTGCGCCCGATGTCTACACCAACGCCATGATCATGGGCTGGATGGCCGATGAATACGCCTCCATCCAGGGCGAGGCGGCGCCAGCCGTCATCACCGGCAAGCCGATCGCGCTGGGCGGTTCGGTCGGGCGTGAGGACGCCACGGCGCGCGGCGGCTTCTACCTGACCTGTCACCTGACCGAACGGCTGGGCCTGCCGACCGAAGGCCTGCGCGTGGCGGTGCAGGGCTTCGGCAATGCGGGCCAGCATGTGGCGCGCCTGTTCCGCAGCATCGGGGCCAAGATCGTCGCCGTGTCGGACTCGGGCGGCGCCGTTTACGCGGCCTCCGGCCTCGACGTGGACGCCCTGCTGGCGGCCAAGGCGGCGGGTCATTCGGTGGTTCAGGCCGAACACGGCGGCAAGACCATTTCGCCGGAAGACCTGATCGCCGTCGAATGCGACGTCCTGGCGCCCTCGGCGATGGAGGACATGATCCACGACGGCAACGCCGCCTCGGTGCGGGCGAAGGTCGTGCTGGAACTGGCCAACGGCCCGATCACGCCCGAGGGCGACCGCATCCTGGCGGACAAGGGCGTCGTGGTCCTGCCCGATATCCTGGCCAATGCGGGCGGGGTGACGGTGTCCTATTTCGAATGGGTCCAGAACCGCCAGGGCTATTACTGGACGCTGGACGAGGTGCAGTCGCGCCTCAAGACCATCATTGAAACCGAGGGCGACGCCGTCTGGTCGATCGCCGAGGACAAGGGCGTCACCCTGCGCACGGCGGCCTATATCCACGCGCTGGGCCGCCTGGCCGCCGCCATCGAGGCGCACGGCACCCAGCAGTTCTTCACCAGCTAGGACGCGGGGAGGGCGGCTGCGTCTACAGACGGTCCAGCCGTCTGGCGTGGCCGCCGACCATCTTCAGCGCAAGGGTGTCGGGCAGCAGGCCGCCCAGCGCCGCCAGCACAATGTTGGCGAAGCCCGGCGTCACGCGCGGGCGGTTCGCCTCGACCGCGTCCCAGCCGATGCGGGCCACGCGGTCGGCGTCCATCCACATCCACTTCGGATAGGCGGACGAGACCTGTTCGCGCGAACCGTTGACGTCGTGGAACTCGGTATAGGTGTAGCCGGGGCACAGGGCGGTGACGTGGACGCCGGTCCCGCGCGTTTCCAGCCACAACCCCTGCGACGCCTTGATCAGGAAGCTCTTGATCGGGCCGTACAGGGTGTCGCCGCCGGTCGCGGGCATCTGTCCGGCCAGGGAGGCGACGTTCAGCACCCGGCCCCAGCCGCGCGCGACCATGCCGGGCAGCAGCAGGCGCGACAGCTCGACCGGCGCCGTCAGCATGACGCGGATCATGGCGGCGTGGTCGGACGGGTCCGTGGTCAGGAAGCCTGTGGTGCGGCTGAAGCCTGCATTGTTGATCAGGCCGTCGACGCTCAGGTCTCGCGCCGTGATCGCCTCGACCAGACGCGCAGGCGCGTCAGGTTCGGCCAGATCGGCGGGGATGACGGTCGCGGCCACGTCATGCGCCGCCGTCAGCTCGTGCGCCAGCGCCTGCAACGGCCCCTCGCGACGGGCGGTCAGGATCAGGTCGTAGCCGCGCGCGGCGCAGACGCGGGCCAGCGCCGCGCCGATGCCCGCAGAGGCGCCGGTGATCAGAATGGTGCGGCGCGCTTCCCCCAAAGCCGCCTCCGTCAGGCTGCGTCGGCGTTGGGGCAGCAGGGATGCGGCGCGAAGGGGCGCAGCACCTCGGCGTCCTCGGCCAGCAGGTCGGCGATGGTGATCTTCGACAGGGCCGCGCCCGCCGCCTGATCCGCCGCCGTCAGGGCCTTGGCCACCTGACGTGGAATGTGCTGGCCGACCGGGCAGCCCTTGGCCCCCGCAGGCGGCGAGCCCAGCTGGGCGCAGCCGTTCACGGCGCGCAGCACCTCATCCAGACAGATGTCTTCCGGCCGCCGCAGCAGCCACGATCCGCCCGAGGCGCCCGGACGGGTCGCGATCAGGCCCGCCTTGGCCAGCAGGGCGGTCACCCGGCGGATCACCACCGGATTGGTCGGCACCGAAGCCGCCAGGACGGCGCTCGGCTCGGCCTCGGTCGCCGCATAGGCGCCCTTGTGGGCCAGATAGGCCAGGGCGTGGGCGGCGACGGGAAAACGTTGGCTGTCAGACATCTGGGTTCATGCTCCGGACTGATAGGTAGGCCTTCCGCGCCCGTTTCACAAATCAATCCGCAACAAAAACTGTTTTATATTGCACGATCAATCGCCTGCAGCAGGCTGGGCCGCTGCGATCGCCGCCCGCACCGCCCCGCGCCAGCCGTTCAGCAGGCGCTCGCGCGCGTCCGCCTTCATCTGCGGCCGCCACACGGCGGGCGCTTCGGCCGGGGCGGTCCACAGTTCGCCCGTCAGCCCCACGCCATAGGCCGCCAGCCGGGCCGCCCCCATGGCCGTCATCTCCTGGAAGGCGGGGCGTTCGACCTCGACCTCGCAGATGTCGGCGATAAACTGCATGGCGAAGGCGTTGGCGGTGACCCCGCCGTCGACCTTGAGCCGTTTCAGCGGCGGCGCCCCGTCCTTCGTTAGGGCGTCCAGCAAGTCGCGGGTCTGATAGGCCAGACTCTCCAGCGCCGCCCGCACCATGTGCGCCGGACCGCTGTCGCGGGTCAGGCCGACGACGGTTCCGCGCGCCTCCGGCTCCCACCACGGCGCGCCGAGGCCAGTGAAGCCGGGAACCAGATAGACCCCGCCGTTGTCCGTCAGCGACTGGGCCACGGCCTCGGACTGGCGCGAGTCCGACAGCACCTTCAGCCCGTCGCGCAGCCACTGGATCGCCGATCCGGCCGAGAAGATGGACCCCTCCAAGGCATAGGCCGCCTCGCCGCCCGCCGCATAGCCGAGCGTCCCCAGCAGGCGCGAAGTCGAGGTCACCGGTGCATCGCCGACATTGGCCACCAGAAAGGCGCCTGTCCCGTATGTGATCTTGGCGTCGCCCGCCGTCAGCGCGCCGTGGCCGACCAGCGCCGCATGCTGATCCCCCGCCGAACCGTGAATAGGCAGGGCGCGGCCCAGCAGGGAAGGATCCGCCTCGCCCAGCAGGGCGTCACAATCGCGGATTTCCGGCAGGGCCTCCATCGGCACGCCGAACAGGTCGCACAGGTCCGGGCGCCACGCGCGCGTCGTCAGGTCCATCAGACTGGTGCGAGCCGCGTTGGTGGCGTCGGTGACGTGGCTTTGTCCGCTCGTCAGCTTCCAGATCAACCAGGCGTCGATGGTGCCCAGCTTCACCTCGCCGCGCGCCGCCCGCTCGCGCGCGCCGGGCACGGCCTCCAGCAGCCAGGCGTATTTGGAGGCCGAGAAATAGGGGTCAAGGATCAGGCCCGTCGCCGCCTGCACCATCGCCTCATGTCCTGCCGCCGCCAGCCTGCCCGTCGCCTCGGCCGTGCGCCGGTCCTGCCAGACGATGGCGCGGTGCAGAGGCTCGCCCGTCGCCGCGTCCCAGATCACCGAGGTCTCGCGCTGGTTGGTTATGCCGATGGCGGCGAAACGGCCGACGCCGCCCGCCTTTCTGACCACCTCGCGACAGGTCTGCAGGGTGGCGCGCCAGATCTCGGCCGCGTCATGCTCGACCCAGCCGGAGTGCGGGAAGTGCTGCGCCAGATCGATCTGGCTGACCGCGACGGCGTTGAAGACCCCCTCAGGCGAGACTTCAAACGCGATCGCCCGCGTCGAGGTGGTGCCCTGATCAATGGCGAGGATGAGACGGTTCATGAGACGCGGCTTTTCCAGATTTTGATCTGATCGATGGCCAAGGCCAGAAGACTGTCGAGTTCATCGATTCCGCCTCGCTAGACTTGCTCGAAGTCCTGATCGTCATTCGTATCTACAGAGCGTGCCGTCACGACAAGCGCGCCCATGACAGGAGGCTCGATCGCGACCTGAAAACAGTCGCGGCCGTCACACCCGGAGACATAGAAAAAGCGCGCGGGGGCGTTCGCCCATTCCCTGAACACGACCCACCCCTTTTCGGCGGCCTGACGGTCCAGTTGCGCGTCCATGAGCAAATAGGGGTTCATAAGACCGTATCCTGCGTGGCGCATACGAACTCGACAAGCCGACAGATGAAGGTATCGATCTCTCATGCATACGCCCAGCTTCCCCGGCGTCGTCGACGCCGCCCGCCAGATCGCCTCCGCCGCCGTCCGCACGCCGCTGATCGAGCATCCGGCCCTGAACGAGGCCGTCGGCGGCCGCGTCCTGATGAAGGCCGAGACGTTTCAGGTGGCGGGCGCCTTCAAGTTCCGCGGCGCCTATAACCGCATCAGCCGCCTGACAGACGAAGAGAAAACGCGCGGCGTCGTGGCCTATTCCTCCGGCAACCACGCGCAGGGCGTGGCGGCGGCGGCCAAGGGCGTCGGTACGCCCGCCCTGATCGTCATGCCGTCCGACAGCCCGGCGGTAAAGGTCGAGGGCGTGCGCGCCTTCGGCGGCGAGGTGCGCTTCTACGACCGCTGGACCGAGAGCCGCGAGGCCATCGGCGCCGAGATCGCGGCCGAGCGCGGCTCGGTGCTGGTCCCGCCGTTCGACGATCCCTTCATCATCGAGGGTCAGGGCACGGTCGGACTGGAGATGCTGGAGCAGGCGGGCGTGCCGATGGATCAACTGCTGTGCGGCGCCTCGGGCGGCGGACTGATCGCCGGGATCAATCTGGTCATGGCCGAACAGAGCCCGGACACCCGCGTCATCGTGGTCGAGCCCGAGGCCTTCGACGACACCCGCCGCTCGCTGGAGGCGGGCGCCCGCACCGCCCATCCGCAAGGGTCGCCCTCCATCTGCGACGCCCTGATGGCGCCGATGCCGGGCGAACTGACCTGGCCGATCAACCGGCGTCTGGCGGGCGCCGCGACCGTCACCGACGCCGAGGTCGCCGAGGCCATGCGCTTCGCCTTCCGTTGGTTGAAGCTGGTCATCGAGCCGGGCGGCGCCGTGTCGCTGGCGGCCCTGCTGGCGGGCAAGGTCGAGGCGAAGGGCCTGACTACCGGCGTCGTCCTGTCGGGCGGCAACGTCGATCCCGGCCTGTTCAGCGCGATCATCGAGGGGCGGTTCGCGGGGTAGCTCTTGCTTCCGCCCCTTCCGCGCGCAAGGCTGGTGCAAACGGGAGGCGTTACATGACCAAGGCCAGCGAACTTCAATCCCTGATCGGACAGGAGGTCGGCGTCAGCCGCTGGTTCGCGCTGGATCAGGCGCGCATCGACGCCTTCGCCGGTCTGACCGAGGACGAGCAGTTCATCCACGTCGATCCCGAGCGCGCCAAGGCGACGCCTTTCGGCGGGACCATTGCGCACGGCTTCCTGACCCTCAGCCTCGCCTCGGCCATGAGCATGGATGCGGTCGCTCCGCTGGATGATCTGGTCATGGGGGTGAACTACGGCTTCGACCGCCTGCGCTTCCTCGCCCCGGCGCCGTCCGGATCGCGCGTGCGCGGCCGCTTCAAACTGCTGTCGGCCGAGGACAAGGGCAGCGGCCGGTGGCTGCTGAAGCACGAACTGACCGTCGAGATCGACGGCGGCGACAAGCCCGCCCTGATCGCCGAATGGCTGACGATGCAGGTAGTGAAGGCCTAAACTCTCCCCGCTCATCCCGGCGGACGCCGGGATCCAGTGCTTTGGCCCCAGACGCCGCGCTTGCAGTTCTCACTGGGCCCCGGCGTCCGCCGGGGGGAGCGGAGTATCAGGCGATCACTCCTCCAGACACCTCAGCGCCACTTCCAGATTGCGCAGGCCGTCTTCGCCGCTGACGGCCGCCGTCTCGCCGGTGCGGATGGCGTGGACGAAGGCCTCGTGCTCCTTCTTGAGCGGCTCGGCGGGCCAGGCGTTCAGCATCCGCGTGGAGTATGAGCCGTCCGGCTGCTGGCCGAAGAATTCCGTCACCTGGCGGGTGATCAGATCGGCGACGATGAAGCGGCTCTTGGTCGCCACCTGCAGGACCCGGGTCTTGTAGGGCGTGACCCAATTGGTGGTGATGTGGGCGATCACCCCATTGTCCATGCGGAACTGCAGCAGGGCTGAATCCTCACGCGACGCGTGGGTGTGGCCCAGCAGCGACTGGACCTCGGTCATCTCCGACCCCGTCAGGTGGCGGATGATGTCGATGTCGTGCACGGCCAGATCGATGACCACCCCGACCTCGCCCATGCGCGGCGGGAAGGGGCCGACGCGGGTGATCTGGATGGAGATGATCTCATCGCCGTCGATGGCGCGCTTGACCGTTTCGACCGCCGGGTTGAAGCGCTCGACATGGCCAACCATCAGCACGCAGTCATTGGCGCGGGCCGCATCGATCATGGCCTGAGCATCGGCCACCGTGGCCGCGATCGGCTTCTCCACCAGCACATGAACCCCGGCGTTCAGCAGGGCCACGCCCAGTTCGGCATGATAGCGGTTCGGCGTGGCGATGACGGCGGCGTCCAGCCCGGCGGCGACGAAGGCCTCGGCGGTCGTCACGGCGGTCGCCCCATAGGCGGCGGCCACGCCCTCGGCCGTCACGGCGTCGGGATCAAAAACGGTCGTCAGTTCGACGTCGCGCAGTTCGGACAGGACACGCGCATGGTTGCGGCCCATGACGCCTGCGCCCGCGACGCCGATCTTGAGGGGGGTCTGCTGGATCATGCGATCTCTTTTCTCTTCGTCATCCCGGAAGCCCGCAGGGCTGTCCGGGACCACCGGAAACACCGGCGTCTGTTGCGGTCCCGGCTCTGCGCTGGCGCTTCGGCCGGGATGACGGGGGCGATCAGGCCTTGAAGCTGGCGACGGCGGCGATGATGCGGTCTTGGGTGTCCGCGTCCAGATCAGCGTGCATCGGCAGGCTGATCACCTCGTCCTTCAGCCGTTCGGTGACGGGCAGGCCGCCCGCGCCGCGCGGATAGTGCTCATAGGCGGGCTGAAGGTGCAGCGGGATCGGATAATAGACCGCCGTCGGCACGCCCTGATCCTTCAGATGCGCGGCCAGGGCGTCGCGGTCTGAATGCTCGACCGTGTACTGCGCCCAGTTGGAGACATTGCCCGCCGGGACGTCCGGAACCTTGGCGACGTGGAGGCGCAGGCCCTCATTATAGCGGGCGGCGGCGGCGTTGCGCCACTCGATTTCCTGCGCGAAGACCTTCAGCTTCTCGATCAGGACGGCGGCCTGAATGGTGTCCAGACGGCTGTTCAGGCCGACGCGCATGTTCAGATATTTGGGGTCGTGGTCGAAGGTTCGGTCCTTCAGGTCGACGCCGACCGCCTTGCCGTGAACCCGGATGGAATCCATCAACTGGGCCAGTTCGTCGTCATTGGTCAGCACCGCCCCGCCGTCGCCGTAGCAGCCCAGCGGCTTGGCCGGAAAGAAGCTGGTGGTGGTCACGTCGGCCCATTTCAGCGGGTGTTCGCCGTCGATGGTGCAGCCGAAACCCTGCGCCGAATCCGAGATCAGCTTCAGGCCATGTTTGTCGCAGACCGCCTTGATGGCCGGGTAGTCGGCGGGCTGGCCGAACAGGTCGACGGCGATGACCACGCGCGGGGTCAGGCGGCCCTCGGCCTTGATACCCTCGATGGCGCGCTCCAGCGCCGCCGGGTCCATGTTGTAGGTGTTTTCGTCCACATCGACGAAGACCGGCTCGGCGTCGAACCACGGCACGACCTCGGCCGTGGCGGCGAAGGTGAAGCTGGGCACGAAGACGGCGTCCCCGCGCCCGATCTCCCAGGCCATCAGCGGCAGAGCCAGGGCGTCGGTGCCGTTGGCGCAGCCCAGAGCGTGCTTCGCCTTGCCGAAGGCGGCCAGGTCGGCCTCAAACTGGCGCACCTGCGGGCCCATGACCCAGGCGCCGCCGACAACGGCCTCCTGAACGGCGACCTCGATCCTGCCGCCGAGACGCAGCCGCTGGGCCTGAAGGTCGATGAAGGGAATGGTCATTGCGATGTCGCTCTCTCGATAGGGTCTGCGCGGCGGCGGATCGTCTTCCGGGGCGCGGACGCGAAGGCGGGTCGTCTGTGTCAGTCTGCGTCCTACCAAAGCGGCGGGGTGCTGAACAAACCCCCCGGGGTCACTTCGCGTTGCGCGATGCAACGAAAGGGCGGCTTGGCAAAGGCATGGGCGCCGCCTAATCCGGGGTCATGCGCTTCGATCCCGCCGCCAAGGAACAGGTTCGCGACTGGCTGTTCGGCCAGGCCCTGCCGCTGTGGGCGCAGGCCGGGGTCGGCGCCGACGGACGCTTCTTTGAGAAGCTGGATTTCGACGGGCGGGCCGTCACGGGCGTTACGCGTCGCACACGGGTTCAGGCCCGCCAGGTCCATGTCTTCACCGAGGCGTCGGCGCTGGGCTGGACCGAAGGCGAGATCATCGCCCGCGCCGGGCTGGACGCCCTGATCGACGGCGCCCGCCGCGACGACGGCCTGTGGGTGCGCGCCACCGACGACGCAGGCGCCGTCGTCGACGCCACGCCCGACCTTTATGACCTGGCCTTCGTCCTGTTCGCCCTGGCCGGGGCGCATCGGGTGCTGAAGGACGGGCGGGCGCGGCCTCTGGCGCTGGAGACGCTGGCCGCCATCGAGGCGCAGATGGCCGACCCGGAACACGGCGGCTGGCAGGAAGCCCTGCCGCCCGTCCTGCCCCGCCGCCAGAACCCGCACATGCACATGCTGGAGGCCCTGCTGGCCTGGCAGGCGACGGCGCCCGATCCTGCGTTCGAGACGGCGGCTCGATTGGTTCTGGACCTGTTCAACCGACGCTTCTTCGACCGCGAGCATCTGATGCTGGGCGAATTCTATGAGCGTGACTGGAGCGTGCGTCCGGGGTCTGAAGGCCAGTGCATCGAGCCGGGCCATCACATGGAGTGGGTCTGGCTGCTGGACCGGGCCGCGCGCCTCGGTCTGCCGGATCACGGCGCGGCGGCGCGCGCGCTTTATACCAGCGCCCTGACCTGCGGGGTTCGCGCCGATGGTCTGGCCGTGCGCGAGATCAGCCGGATCGGTCAGGTCCGCGACGGCGGCGTGCGCCTGTGGGCCCAGACGGAGCTGTTGCGCGCCCTGCATGTACGCGGCGATCAGGACAAGGCCGCCCGACTGCTGGATCGCCTGTTCGCGACGCATCTGGCGACGCCCGTTCCCGGCCTGTGGTTCGACGCCTTCGACGCCGACGGCCAGCCGCAGGACGCCGCCGTTCCCGCCTCGACCTTCTACCACCTGATGACGGCCTTTTCGGCCCTGTTGACGGAGCCTTCATGAGCCGACCTGCCGCCTTCCTCGACCGCGACGGGGTGCTGATCGTCGATTGCGGCTATCCGCACCGGCCCGATCAACTGGTGCTGATCCCCGGCGCGGTCGAGGCGGTGAAGCGGCTGAACGACGCGGGCTATGTGACCGTCATCGTCACCAACCAGTCGGGCGTGGCGCGCGGCATGTTCAGCGAAGAGACCATGCACGCCTTCAACCGCCTGCTGGTCCAGCGGCTGGCCGAGGGCGGCGGGCGTATCGACGCCGTCTATGCCTGTCCCTTCCATGCCGAGGCGGCGGACGAGCGCTATCGCCACCCCGACCATCCGGATCGCAAGCCCAATCCCGGCATGTTGCTGAGAGCGGCCGCCGAGCATGATCTGGACCTGTCGCGTTCGCTGATGATCGGCGACCAGCCGTCGGACATGGAGGCGGCGCGGCGCGCGGGCGTGGCGGGCCACCGCTTCACCGAGGGCGATCTCGATCAATTCATCCGCGATCTGCCGCCCGCCTGATCGCTATTCCCCATGCGATGAATTAACCTTGTCCCGAGCAAGACTGCTGCCGGAGACGCCCCATGCCGATGACCACCCCGCTGGCCGACCGCTTTGTCGAGCGGCGCTGGACCTCGCCGGACGGCCTCAGCCTCTACGCCCGCGACTACGCCCCGGCCGAGGGACCGGCGCGCCTGCCGGTCATCGCCATCCACGGCCTGACGCGCAACAGCGCCGATTTCGGCGTCATCGCCGGCCTGATCGCCCACAGCGGCCGCCGCGTGCTGGCCGTCGACGTGCGCGGGCGCGGCCGGTCGGACCGCGCGCCCGATCCCATGACCTATACGCCGGAGGTCTACGCCAAGGACGTGGTCGCGCTGATGGAGCAGTTGGGGATCGACAGGGTGGTCTTCCTTGGCACCTCCATGGGCGGGTTGATCACGCTTGCGCTGACGGCGCTGAAGCCCAAGGCCATCGCCGCCGCCATCCTGAACGACGTCGGCCCCGAGGTCGCCGTCGAGGGCCTGACCCGCATCGCCGCCTATACCGGCCAGCCGGTCGTGATCGAGAGCTGGGATGACGCCACGGCCTACGCCCGGCGCATCAATGAGGCGGCCTTCCCCGACTATACGGACGCCGACTGGGCCGCCTTCGCTCGCCGCATCTTCCGCGAGGGGACAGAAGGGGCGCCGGTTCTGGACTACGACCCCGACATCTCCGCGCCGATCAAGGCGGCAGGGTCCAAGGCTCTGGTCCCCAATCTGTGGCCCTCGTTCCGGGCGCTGGCGCGCAAAAAGCCGACGCTGGTGGTGCGCGGGGGAACCTCGGACCTACTCAGCCCGGCCATTGTCGACAAGATGAAGAAGGCGGCGCCCGCCATGGCCTATGCCGAGGTTCCCGGCGTCGGCCACGCGCCCATGCTGGACGAGCCCGAGGCGCGCGCGGCCATCTTCGAGTTTCTGGCGGGCGTGGGCTGACGCAGCCTCACGTCATCCCGGCCGTAGCGGAGCGGAGAGCCAGGACCGCCGAGGGCGCTGCCGCCAGCCATTAACCGCCGCGTTTCCGGCGGTCCCGGATAGCCCTGCGGGCTTCCGGGATGACAGGGTTGCGAGGTCACGGGTCTCAAGTAGCGCAACGCGCGGTAGGCCAGCTTAAGAAGAGCCTCAAGTAGCGCGAAGCGCGATAGGCCCTCTAAATCACGCCTTCTTCACGAACTCCGTGCGCAGGACGAGGCCGCGTACCTTTTCGACGTTGGCTTCGATTTCGTCGGGGTCGCCGGTCAGGCGGATGTTCTTGACCAGGGTTCCGCGCTTCAGCGTCACCCCGCCCGAGCCCTTGACCTTCAGGTCCTTGATCAGGGTCACGCTGTCGCCGTCCGACAGAAGGTTGCCGTTGGAGTCCTTGGTGACGTCGTCGCTCATGATCGGTCCTGCAGAAAATGGAGACAGGGCCGCCGCATCCGCGACGGCCCTTCCCCTTAAGGCCTATGCCCCCCGGCGCGCCTGGGCAAGACCGATGCGCGCACGAAGGTGCTCGTCTTCCGCCGTGGCGCCGGAAATGGCGTTGAAGCGCTCGATGTCGAGGCCCGAGTTCTCGATGGCGGCGGCCATCTGGGCCTGCTGCTCCTCGTTCGGCTGGGCGCCGCCCAAGGCGCGGGCGATGCCCGAGATTTCAGACATGGCGGCGGCGAACTGGGCGGCCTCGGCGTCGGTGACGCTGGCGCCGACCGAACCCGGCGCCGACGGCGCAGCGCCCGCCACGGCGGCGCGGGCCTGCAGCACCGGATCAGCCGAGACGGCGGTCGAAATGGCGTTGAAACGTTCGATGGCCAGACCGGAGTTCTGGACGGCGGCGGACATCTGGGCCTGCTGGTCCTCGGTCGGGGCGCCGTTCTGAACGGCGGCGGCCACGCTCTGGACCGTCTTCATGGCGGCGGCGAACTGGGCCAGTTCGGCGTCCGTCGGTTCACCGGCTGCGGCGGGCGCAGCCGCGGGCGCGGGGGGCGCGTCCTGCGCCATGGCGGGCGCAGCGATCAGGAACAGGGCGGCCAGGATGGCGGTCGGGGCGGCGGCCGTTGCAAAGCGCATGGCGTATCCTTCTTCAGTCCCGAACGCTCAGCCCCAAGGCTGACCCGGACAGGTCCGGGCTCTCCCGCACGACCGGGCTATGTCAGTCTCACAGAGGGCGGGGAGGTCGAAACGCTAACCCGCGTCATGCGGGCGGGTAAACCCCGAATCGGCGCTTTCAACCCTCAGGGGTATTGGCGTCCAATTCGTCCAGCCACACCCGCGCCGAGGAATCCGACGGCGCCCGCCAGTCGCCGCGCGGCGACAGCGACCCGCCCGTGACCACCTTCGGCCCGTTCGGCACGGCCGAGCGTTTGAACTGGCTGGTCTGGAAGAAGCGGATCAGGAACTTCCTCAGCCAGCCCTTGATGATCGGCAGGTCATAGGCGACGCGTTCGCCCTGCGGCAGGCCGGACGGCCAATCTCCGCGCGCGGCGTCGCCCCAGGCCTGATGCGCCAGATAGGCGACTTTCGACGGCTTCAGGCCGAAACGGCTGATGTAGAACAGGAAGAAGTCGTTCAGCGCATAAGGACCGACGATGGACTGCGTCGATTGTATCGCCCCATCGGCGCCCGCAGGAACCAGCTCCGGCGAAATCTCCGTGGCCAGAATGGCGTGCAGGGTCGGAACGGCCGCCTCCCCCACCAGGCCGCGCTCGGCCACCCAGCGGATCAGGTGCTGGATCAGGGTCTTCGCCACCCCGCCGTTGACGTTGTAGTGGCTCATGTGGTCGCCGACGCCATAGGTGCACCACCCGAGCGCCAGTTCCGACAGGTCGCCGGTGCCCAGCACGAAGCCGTTGTTCTGATTGGCCAGACGGAACAGATAATCGGTGCGCAGACCCGCCTGGACGTTCTCGAAGGTGATATCGTGCACCGGCTGGCCGTCCGCGAACGGATGGCCGATGTCCCGCAGCATCTGTTCGGCGGCGGGGCGAATGTCGATCTCTGCCCCCGTCACCCCCAGCGCCGTCATCAGCGCCCAGGCGTTGGACTTGGTGCCGTCGGAGGTGGCGAACCCCGGCATGGTGAAGGCCAGGATGCCGCTGCGCGGCAGCTCCAACCGATCGAAGGCGCGGCAGGCCACCAGCAGGGCCTGGGTCGAATCCAGCCCGCCCGAGACGCCGATCACCAGCGTCTTCGACTCCGTCGCCGTCATCCGGCGCATCAGGCCCTGGACCTGAATATTGAAGGCCTCGAAGCAGTCCTGATCCAGACGCGCCGCGTCGTCCGGCACGAAGGGGAAACGGTCCAGCGGACGGATCAGGGCGTCGGTCGGCCCCTCCCCCGCCTCGAACGGAACCACCGTCGCGGCCTCGCCTTCCAGACGGGCGCAGTCGGCGAAGGTGCCGTTGCGCAGACGGTCCAGACCGATACGGTCCACGTCCACGTCGGCGATGGTCAGATGGCTGTGCAGGGCGAAGCGCTCGCCCTCGGCCAGACGGGCGCCCAGTTCATGGATGGTCGCCTGACCGTCCCAGGCCAGATCGGTGGTGCTCTCGCCCCAGCCCGAGGCGGCGAAGACATAGGCCGACAGGGTGCGCGCCGACTGGCTGGCGCACAGCAGGGCGCGCTCGTCCGCCTTGCCGATGACGATGTTGGAGGCCGACAGGTTGCACAGGATGCGCGCGCCCGCGAGCGCCGCCCGCGTCGAGGGCGGCTGCGGCGCCCAGAAGTCCTCGCAGATTTCGACCGCGAAGACGAAGCCGGGCCGGTTCGTCGCCTCGAAGATCAGGCCGGGCACGAAATCGACGCTCGTGCCGTTCAGCAAGACGGCGTCCTCGCTGCGGCTGGCCGCGGGCGCGAACCAGCGCTTCTCATAGTATTCGCGGTAGTTAGGCAGGTAGGTCTTCGGGACCACGCCCAGAACCTCGCCCCTGCCCAGCACCACGGCGCAGTTGAACAGGGCGTCCCCGTTGCGGATCGGCGCGCCGATGACGGCAATGACGCCCGCTTCGTCCGCCACCCCGGCCAGACGGGCGATCTGGCGCTCGACCTCTTCCAACAGGGCCGCCTGCATATGCAGGTCGTCAATGGCGTAGGCGCTCAGCGACAGTTCGGGGAAGACCAGCAGGTCTACGCTCTGCGCGCCCGCCTGACGGATCAGCCGTTCGTGTTCTTCAGCATTGGCGGCCGGGTCGGCGATATGAACCACAGGCGTCGCCGCGGCGACGCGCACGAAGCCGTGGCTGCTCGGGGCATGGAAGGGATGCGTCTTCGCCATCAATCTTTCCGCTCATCCCGGCGGACGCCGAGACCCAGTGAGAACCATAGGGCACAGACCCTACAGCCTGCGCGATCAATATAGGGTTGCGCGGTGAAGCCCAAGGATTGCGGTTTATAGTGACCTGCGAACCGCTCTCGGCTAAGGCTCTGCGCATGAGCGATACGCCCAAAAAAGGCTGGTTTCAGCGGCTGAGCGCGGGTCTGTCCCGATCCTCCAAGCAGATGACCGATCAGGTCGTCTCGACCTTCGTGAAGGAGCCCCTCTCGGAGGAGGCGCTGGAGCGGCTGGAGGAACATCTGATCGAGAGCGATCTGGGTCCGGCCGCCTCGGCCCGCATCGTCGAGCGCTTCCGGGCCTTGCGCTTCGGCAAGACCTCCGACGAGCGCGAGGTCAAGGAGGCGCTGGCGGAGGCCGTCGCCGCCGAACTGACGCCGCGTCAGGCGACGTTCGATCCTCTCAGCGGGCCCAAGCCCTATGTGGTCCTGTTTGTCGGCGTCAACGGCTCGGGCAAAACCA
Organism: Brevundimonas diminuta; assembly: GCF_039673845.1. Classification (GTDB taxonomy): domain Bacteria; phylum Pseudomonadota; class Alphaproteobacteria; order Caulobacterales; family Caulobacteraceae; genus Brevundimonas; species Brevundimonas diminuta_E. Next base: position 200,235 of record NZ_JBDJMK010000003.1, read on the forward strand.
CGACGCTGGGCAAGATCGCCTCGGACCTGACGGGCAGGGGCGCCAAGGTGATGATTGTCGCCGGCGACACCTTCCGCGCCGCCGCCCGTGAGCAGCTCAAGGTCTGGGCCGACCGCGCCGGCGCTCATTTCGAGAGCCGCCGCGACGGCGCCGACGCCGCAGGGCTGGCCTTCGACGCCTTCACCAAGGCGAAGGAAGAAGGCTTCGACGTCGTGCTGATCGATACGGCCGGGCGGCTGCAGAACAAGTCGACCCTGATGGACGAACTGCTGAAGATCGTGCGCGTGCTGAAGAAGGTCGACCCCGACGCCCCGCATGAAACCCTGCTGGTGCTGGACGCCACCGTCGGCCGCAATGCGCTGGAGCAGGAAAAGATCTTCGGCCGCACCGCCTATGTCTCGGGCGTGGTGATGACCAAGCTGGACGGCACCGCGCGCGGCGGCGTTCTGGTGCCGGTGGCCCAGGCCTCGGACGCTCCGATCAAGCTGATCGGCGTCGGCGAGGGGGCCGAGGACCTGCAACCGTTCGACGCGCGCGCGTTTTCCCGATCGCTGGTCGGGCTTGAGGACTGATTGCCTATGAGTGAAGCGACCAAAACCAAACGTCCGCAGTGGATCCGTCAGGCCGTCGATTTCGGCGCCCTGGTCGCCTTCATGGCCGCCTATTTCATCACCCGCGACATGATCAAGGCGACCTGGGTTCTGGTCATCGCCTCGATGATCGCTCTGGCCGTGGGCTTCGTGCTGGAGCGCCGCCTGGCGCCCATGCCCCTGATCACCGGCGGCTTCGCCCTGGTGTTCGGCGTCCTGACCATCGTCACAGACGACGACCTGTTCGTGAAGCTGAAACTGACGGTGCAGAACGGCCTGCTGGCGGCTGTCCTGCTCGGCTCGATCCCGTTGAAGAAGTCTCCGTTCAAGGCCCTGCTGGGTTCAGCTCTCAAGGTGACGGACGAGGCCTGGCGCAAGCTGACCTTCCGTTACGGCCTCTACTTCCTGGCCGTCGCCATCGCCAATGAGGTGTTCCGCAGCCCGACCGCCGTCACCGCCATCTGGTCGGCCCTGAACCTTGGCGCGCCCGATCCGAACGGCGTCTGGACCGCCTTCCGCGGCGTGCTGTGGATCGCCGCCTCGGTCTTCGGCCTGTCGCAGGTGCCGCTGATCATGAAGAACATGATCAAGGACGAAGAGCCCGGCCCCATCTCGCCCGACACGGGGCTCTGACGCCGCGCTCTCCTCTGGTCATCCCGGCCTCAGCGAAGCGACGAGCCGGGACCGCCCCGCCCGCGGCTTTGGAGAGAAGGCAGGTCCAGCGTCGCGGCCCTGGCTGTCCCGGATAGCCCTGACGGGCTTCCGGGATGACGAGGCTGGGAGTTTCAAGCGCCGCCAGCGCGCGGCAGGTCTCACCCGTTCCGGGCCTCAAGTAGGGCGAAGCCCGGTAGGCCCGCTAAACAACGGCCTCAAGTAGCGCGAACGCGCGGTAGGCCCACTTAAATGTCTTCAAACCGTCAGCTTTAACGTCGTCAAAGCGTTAAGAGGGGCTGTTAGCTGTTGCAGCATCATCCGGCCACGGCCGGTATCGGGCTGGTTCGGGAACGAAGACGATGATCAAGTCGGGCAAGCAGGCGAAGATCAAGGGCGGGCTGGCGGAATCGCCCAGCCACCTGATGCACCGCGCGTTGCAGCTGGCGCTGGACATCTACGCCGAGGAAGCCGGGCCGGACGGCCTGACCCAGCGCCAGTTCGCCGTGCTGGAGGCCGTGGCCGCCCGCTCGGGCCTGACGCAGACCGATCTGGTCAAGGCGACCGGCATCGACCGCTCGACCCTGGCCGATCTGGTGGCGCGGATGACGACCAAGGGCCTGCTGGAGCGCGAACGCTCGACGCTGGACGCACGCGCCAAGGCCGTGCGCCTGTCGCCCGAAGGCGAGGCCGCCCTGCTGGCCGCCCGCCCGCGCGTCGAGGCCGCCGACAAGCGCATCATGGGCCTGCTGCCCAAGTCCAAGCGCGACAGTTTCCTGGACCTGTTGTGCAGCCTGTCGGACGCCGCTGACGCCGCCCCCGAACAGGCCCGCGCCGAGATCAAGGCCGCGAAAAAAGCCGCCAAGGACGCCAAGAAGGCGGAGAAAGCTGCGCGCAAGGGCGACGGCAAGGCTGGCGGCCGCGGCAAGAAAAAGAAGAAGACTGTCGCTGAGATCGTCCTGACGGGCGAACTCTCGTCCGCAACGTCGGACGTAAATCAGGCGGACACGGAGACCGCTTCGTCTTTTGATAAGGTGGAAAGCTGACGCCCAAGGGGTGCGTTTCCAACAACACGCTAACGGGGCGTGAGCCCGACTGCACGGTGGGGCCGAAAGCTCAGGCGGCCAGTCGACGGGCCTGCCTGTTCGGCGTCAGGTCTGCAGGGGCGAAGCTGCGGACTTCGTGATTGCCGCGATAGAGGTCAATGCGTTCCAGGCGAGGCCACTCACGCGCCACGTCGTTCAGACCACGAACAGCCTCACATTCCGTGACGCCCGGCAGGACGCACAGCTCAGGCGTAATCGCCTCGGGCGTGTGGACCAGGCAGTAGAAGACATCCATGGGGCGCGCTCCCGGCGTTCAGGCGCGGCTTCCTTGCCCGGAGATGATGACAGGCGATCGCGGGAAAGACGACGCTTTGAAGAAGATCGAGGGGACGCTCAACCGTGTTGTGCTGCGGGGGTCTAATGGCCGCCGGAAGGGTAGGGGGTGGTGACGCCCGCGCTGAACATGCCCGGCAGGGCCTCGCCCAGACCCATCAGGATGAACTGGATCGCCAGGGCGCACAGGATCAGGCCCAGCACCCGCACCACAATGGCCATGCCGACATCGCCCAGGATGCGGCTGATCGGGCCGGTGGCCGAGAAGCACAGGAAGGTCACGACGCAGGCCGCCCCCATGGCGACCAGGGAGGCGATGGTGCCGGCGAAGCCCAGTTTCTGCGCCTCGCCAGCCTGGATGATGATGGCCGAGATGGCGCCCGGCCCGATCATCAGGGGAATGGCGAAGGGCACGATCAGGCGCTTGAACCGGCGCTTGGCGTAGCCGCGCACGTCCTGGGCGTCGGTCGCCGCGTCGGCGTCGGCGAAGATCTTGAGGAAGTCCTCGCGCGCCATGTCCAGACCCAGCAGCAGCAGCAGGATGCCGCCCGCGATGCGGAAGGCGGCCAGTGAAATGCCGAAGAACTGCAGCAGGCCCAGGCCCGTGAAGAAGAAGAAGCCGAGGAAGACCGCCGCAAAGGCGCAGATCATGGCCGAGACGGTGATGCGCTGACGCAGGGAGGCGCCCGCCGTGGCCGCTGCGAAGATCGGCACATTGCCGATGGGGTCCAGCAGGGCGAACAGCGCCACGAACAGGTTGACCCCCAGATCGACCGCGTTCATTGCTGCACCTTGCCCTGAAAACCCGCCGCGCGACCGCGACTCCTTGCCCCACCTATCGGGGCATCCGCGCGCGCCTGCAAGCCGCCGAGAGCCGGAAATGTCCCCCGATCGCTTTACAGACCGCCCCAATCGCCCTTTTGACCCGCGCGTGATCTGCGCCCTGGACGTGCCGACGACCGATGAGGCGCGGGCTCTGGTCGAGCGGATCGGCGATGCGGTGGGCTTCTATAAGGTGGGGCTGCAGCTGTTCGCCTCGGACGGCATGGGTCTGGCGCGCGAGCTGAAGGCGTCGGGCGCCCAGGTGTTTCTGGACTGGAAGCTGCACGACATCGGCGCGACGGTGGAGAAGGCGACGGCGGTGCTGGCGAACGCAGGCTGCGACCTGCTGACCGTCCACGCCCGGCCGCAGGTGATGGCGGCGGCGGCGCGCGGCGCGGCGGGATCGGACCTGAAGATTCTGGGCGTGACGGTCCTGACCAGCCTGACCGACGATGATCTGAAGGCGGACGATCACAGCCTGTCGGCGGCGGAACTGGTGGAGCAGCGGGTGCGTCAGGCGCTGGAGGCCGGAATTCACGGCGTCGTCTCCAGCCCGCATGAGGCGGGGCGCGCGCGTGAGATCGCGGCGGCGGCGGGGCATGAGGACTTTCTGATCGTGACGCCGGGCGTGCGGCCTGCGGGCGCGGCCATGGACGATCAGGCGCGCGCGGCGACCCCGGCCAGCGCGCTGGAGGCGGGGGCGACCCATCTGGTCATCGGCCGTCCGATCACCGCCGTCGCCGATCCGCGCGCGGCGGCGCAGGCGATCACGCAGGAGATTGCGCTGGTCTGAGGGCAAGCCTCTGATCCTGAAAAGGATCGTGCTTCACGTGAAACAGGAAGGCGGCCGCGTGTTGAGGGCGGGCGCGGACTTTTCGTTTCCGCAGTTATCCCGCCGAGCGGGTCTGTGCTTCCGGAACGGTAGCGCCTGAAGCCAAAGCACTGGGTCCCGGCGTCCGCCGGGATGAGCGGGGGAGAGGACGGGCAGCCCCTCCAGTTACTGCAAGACAAGAAAGGGCGGCGTCTGCGGACGCCGCCCTTTTTCACTATCAGCCGCGTTCGCCGCGTTCCTGGCGGTAGGGCCGCTCGGTGGGCGAAGGCGGGGGGGGCGCCGCCGGAGGCACGGCGTAATAGCCCTGTTCGAAGTTCACGACCGGCGGGGCCGTCTCGACGCGCGGCGGCTCGACGTGGACGTTGGGGCGGGCGACATCGACCTGAGCCGGGGCGACGCGCACGTCCGCGGCGGCCACATGGACGGGCGGCGGGGCGACGTGGACGCGGGCCGGTTCGACATAGACCGGCGCGGGCTGCACATAGATGGGCGGCGTCTCGACATAGACGGGCGGCTGCGAGACGTAGACCGGCGGCTGGCTGACGTAGATCGGTTCGCCGCGATACTGCTGGGCCGGAGCGGCGTATCCGCCCTGATAATAGCTCTGCTGGTAATAGCCCTGCTGCTGGCCGCCGTCATACTGGCCGCCGCTGTATTGGCCGCCGTAGCCGCCATAGCCGTAGCGCGCCCACGGATAACGGCCGTAGCCGTCGACCGGATAGCCGAAGGGCATCGAGCGGGTGACGCCTGAGTAGGCCTGGCCGCCGTGCTGGATCGGCGGCTGCGACGGGGCGACCACGACCGGCGGGCGCACGCCTGCGCCGCCGTAGCCGTAACCATAGCCGTAGCTTTCGATCGGGCCGTAGCCGCCCTGCCAGCCGGTGTCGCTGTACCAGGTCTGGGCGCGGCTCTGGACCACGGGGCCGCGCGCATAGCCTGCGGCGGCGTTGTAGCGGGCGTCCGCCTGGCGGGCCTCGGCGGCGCCGGCGATGAGGATCGCCGCGCCTGCGGCGGCGTAGAATAGAGCCTTCATGGCCATGCTCCCTGTTTCAGCCGCAAAGGTTAATGCGGATATCGCCGGAGCGTTCATTATTCTCCCCTCAAGGGAACGGGGGCGTTTTGCTGCTCATGTGAAGGGAGTGGCGGCGTGGAGGGGATATGGGCCGTAACGAAAGGGGCGCCGGGTTGCGGCGTCGCAAACCCCTCCACCGCTACGCGGTCCCCCTCCCCATGAAATGGGGAGGAAGGGCGGAGGGCGAACTTAATCCGCTCAAGCAGCGAGCCGCCGCGCGGCGAGCGGTAGCGCCTTAACTCAGTTCAAGCAGCGAGCCGCGGCGCGGCGAGCGATAGCGCCTTAAAAATCTACCGCGATGCCCTTTTTCTCCCAGTCGCCGAAGCGGGTGGGTTCGGGGCCTTTGCGGCCGCCGACTTCGTGGGGGAGCGCGGCGGTTTCCTCGGCGGCGCGGCGTTCGGCGGCCTCCAGCAGGGCGCGGCGGGCGATGTCGCCCAGCGGCCGTTCCGGCGTGGCGTGGGGCACGTCGGCGTTGAAGGCGTCCTCGGGCGAGGATTGGATCGGGGGGGTGGGCTGTTCGGTCACAGGTCGCCTGCCTTGAGAGCGGGGATACTGCGGCTCAAATAGACGTTCAGGCTGAACAAGCCACCCCTGATGCCCGAAACCCTTCGACGAAGCGCCGCATGAACCACCTGAAGACATTCGCCCTGCTGGCCGTGATGACCGCCCTGTTCATGGGGATCGGCTATCTGATCGGCGGCGCGACCGGCATGGGAATCGCCCTGGTCGTGGCGGCGGGCATGAATGTCTTCAGCTATTGGAACGCGGACAAGATCGTCCTGAAGATGTACCGCGCCCAGCCGGTGGACGAGACCCACCCCAACGCCGTGGTGCGGGCCTATGTCGCCGATGTGAAGCAGATGGCGCAGGACGCGGGCCTGCCCCTGCCCAACATCACCATCATCCCGAACGATCAGCCGAACGCCTTCGCCACCGGGCGCAATCCCCAGAACGCGGCGGTGGCGGCGACGACGGGCCTGCTGGACATGCTGACGCGCGAAGAGATCCGCGGCGTGATGGCGCATGAACTGGCCCATGTGAAGAACCGCGACACCCTGACCATGACGGTCACGGCGACGGTGGCGGGGGCCATCGCCATGCTGGCCAATTTCGCCATGTTCTTCGGCGGCAACGACCGCGAACGGCCCGGCGGCATGATCGGGACCATCGCCCTGATGCTGCTGGCGCCGATGGCGGCGGGTCTGGTGCAGATGGCCATCAGCCGCGCCCGCGAATATGAGGCCGACCGCGTCGGGGCCGAGATCGCCAACGATCCGCAGGCCCTGGCCTCGGCCCTGCAGAAGATCGAGGCCTATGCACGCGGGGCGGTGAACGCTCCGGCCGAGCGCAATCCGGCGACGGCCCATATGTTCATCATCAATCCGCTGAACGGGAAGGGGGCGGACAATCTGTTCTCGACCCACCCGGCCACGGGCAACCGCGTGCGCGCCCTGATGGAGCTGGGGGCGAAGATGGGCATGGGCGGGCGCGGGCGTCCGGCGGCGGCCTTCGCGGCGCCTGCGCCTTCGCCTGAGTCATCGGGCGCGCCGATCCGGGGAACCAGCGTGCCGACGACCGACGACGCGCCCGCTGTGTCGCCGCGCGGGCCGTGGGGCTGAGGCTTTCCGCAGGCATGGGCCTTTGCGTGTGCGGGCTTAAGCCGCTAGAGCGCGCGCCATGACCGACGAGACCGATCCCAAACCGTCTGACGCCGAGCGCCCCGAATGGGCCAGGGCGCATGGCCCGCTGCGCTCCTTCGGGCGCATCAAGTCGCGGCCGATCAAGGCGAAGCAGGCGGCCCTGTTCGACACCCTGATGCCGCGCATCGCCGTGCCGGACCCGGCCAGGGGGCCGATCGACCCTCTGGCCCTGATGCCCGGCGCGAACGCGGCGTGGCTGGAAATCGGCTTCGGCGGCGGCGAGCATCTGGCGGCCCAGGCGGCGCGTCACCCGCAGGCGGTGATGATCGGCTGCGAGCCCTTTCTGAACGGCGTCGCCTCGGCCCTGCGCCACGTCGAGGAGGGCGAGCTAGAGAATGTGCGCCTGCACGCCGACGACGCCCGCGCGGTGATGGCGGCCCTGCCGGACGCCTCGCTGGACCGGGTGATGATCCTGTTCCCCGACCCCTGGCACAAGGCGCGCCACAACAAGCGCCGCTTCCTGCAGGACGAGACGGCGGTCGAGATCGCCCGCCTGCTGAAGCCGGGCGGCAGGGTGCGCTTCGTCACCGACTGGCTGGACTATGCCGACTGGGCGCTGGAGCGTCTGGCGCGCACGCCGGGCCTGACGCGCCGGGAGACAGGCGCCGACTGGTTCGCTGCGCCCGAAGACCATGTCGTCACCCGCTATGAGGAAAAGAAGCTGGGCGACACCGATCCGATCTTCCTCGAGTTCGTGCGGAGTTAAGGCGATGGGCGAGCGGCGATCAGTGTCCGGAACGGCTGATCCTCACTGGCCCCAGCTTCTGCTCTGTGTGGTGCTCGCGCCGGTTATGTCGGCGATTTTCTACGGTCTGGCGGGCCGCCTGATGGGCGCTCCTGACACGCTGGCGATGCTGTCGCCGGTCGTGTGGATGTTCGTGCTGTTCTACGGCCTTCTTCCGTCGCTGCTGTTCGGGAGCATAGGCTGCATTCTGGCCGAGCGTTTCCTTTCGAAGGCGTCCGTGGTCCTGTGGAGCGTGGCGGGCGCTGTGGCGGCTTCGACCTATGTGGCGGCGTCGCTGGGGGCGGCGGGGCTGGGACTTGAGGCGGTGGGCTTTTTCTCGCCGTGGAAGGTTGTCGGAAACGGCAAGGACGCGCTGGGCATGGGCGGCTGGAGCGCGCCGCTCTGTATTGTCATGTCCGGATTCGCCGCCGGGGCGCTTTATCGCTGGCTGTCGAGGCCGCGAACGGCGAGGACGTCGACAGGGGGCTGACACGGCTCCCGCTTTGGCCTATATGACCGCTCACATCGTTAGACCGGCGTCCAACGGCGTCGTATCAAGCGGCGGCCCGGACGGTCCGTCGCTTTTGTTTTCTGGAGTATCCGCTTGCGGGCCAAGACCGCCGAAGACCGTGCTCTGCTGGAGCTGATCGACCCCGTGGCCGAGAGCCTGGGGCTGGCGGTCGTGCGCGTGCGCCTGATGGGCGGCACCCTGCGTCGTCGTCTGCAGATCATGGCCGAGCGCAATCTCGATCACGACATCTCGGTCGAGGAATGCGCCCGCCTGTCGCGCGCCGTGTCCGAGGTGCTGGACGCCGCCGACCCGATCGCGGGCGAATATCTGCTGGAAGTCTCCTCGCCCGGCATCGACCGGCCGCTGACGCGCCTGATCGACTTCGACCTGTTTGAAGGGCTGGAAGCCCGCCTCGAAACCGACCGCATGGTCGAGGGGCGCAAGCGCTTCAAGGGCATTGTCGCCGGGACCGAGGGCGAGAACGTCGCCATCGACCTGGACGGCGAGGAAGAGACGGCCCTGATCCCCTTCGCCTGGCTGGCCGACGCCAAGCTGGTGCTGACCGACGAACTGCTGAAGCGCGGCGCGGCCCTGCGCGCGGCGCGCGGCGAACCTGAAGACGACGGCCTGCCCCAAGATACGTCTGGGGGCGCGCCGGATACAGAACAATCCAACTCCGACTCCACTAAGGACGACGCCTGATGGCCGTGACCGGAATCTCCGCCAACCGCCTGGAACTGCTCTCCATCGCCGACGCCGTCGCGCGCGAGAAAAGCATCGACCGGGAAATCGTCATCGACGCGATCGAGGAGGCGATCCAGAAGGGCGCCAAGTCGCGTTACGGCGCGCACCACGACATCCGCGCCAAGATCGACCACAAGACCGGCGAGCTGAGCCTGACGCGTCACGTCACCATCGTCGCTGACGACTGGCAGCCGGAAGACGAGCTGGAAGAGTTCAACGACAGCGCCATGGTGCGCCTGCGCGACGCGCTGAAGCGCGACGCCGAGGCCGAGGTCGGCAAGGAATACGTCGAGATCCTGCCGCCGTTCGAGTTCGGCCGCGTCCAGACGCAGATGGCCCGTCAGGTCGTGACCGGAAAGGTCCGCGAGGCCGAGCGCGCCAACCAGTACGAAGAGTTCAAGGATCGCGTCGGCGAAATCGTCAACGGCACGGTCAAGCGCGTCGAATACGGCAACACCATCGTCGATCTGGGCCGTGGCGAAGGCATCATGCGCCGCGACCAGTCGATCCCGCGTGAAGTGTTCAACATCGGCGACCGCGTCCGCACCTACATCTATGACGTGCGCCCGGAGGCCAAGGGCCCGCAGGTCATGCTGTCGCGCGCCCACCCCGGCTTCATGGCCAAGCTGTTCGCCCAGGAAGTGCCGGAAGTCTATGATGGCGTGATCGAGATCCGCGCCGCCGCCCGCGACGCCGGTTCGCGCGCCAAGATGGCCGTGCTGTCGAACGACAGCTCGATTGACCCTGTCGGCGCCTGCGTCGGCATGCGCGGTTCGCGCGTGCAGGCGGTGGTCGCCGAACTTCAGGGCGAGAAGATCGACATCATTCCGTGGGTCGACGACGAGCCGACCTTCATCGTCAACGCCCTGGCCCCGGCCGAAGTGGCCAAGGTGGTGCTGGACGAGGAAGCCGACCGCGTCGAAGTCGTGGTGCCGGACGAGCAGCTGTCGCTGGCCATCGGCCGTCGCGGCCAGAACGTGCGTCTGGCCTCGCAGCTGACCGGCTGGCAGATCGACATCATCACCGAGTCGCAGGATTCCGAGCGTCGCCAGCGTGAGTTCACCGAGCGCACCGCCCTGTTCCAGGAAGCCCTGGACGTGGACGAGACGATCGCCCAGCTGCTGGTCACCGAAGGCTTCGCCACGGTCGAGGACCTGGCCTTCGTCGAGCCTTATGAAATCTCGGAGATCGAGGGCTTCGACGAAGACACCGCCGAGGAACTGCAGACCCGCGCCCGCGAACATCTGGACCGTCAGGCCGCCGAACTGGACGCCAAGCGCGTGGCTCTGGGCGTCGAGGACGGCGTGCTTGAAGTGCCGGGCGTGACCGCCGCCATCGCCGTCGCCCTGGGCGAAGGCGGGGTGAAGACGGTCGAGGATCTGGCCGATCTGGCCACCGATGAAATCCGCGGCGGCTATGAAGTCCGCGGCGGCGAGCGCGTGAAGGTTCCGGGCGTTCTGGAAAGCTTCAACCTGAGCCAGGAAGACGCCGAAATGCTGATCCTGCAGGCGCGCGTGGCCGCCGGCTGGATCGACGCCTCGGAACTGCCTCAGCCGGAATACGTCGAGGAAGAAACCTTCGAGGAAGAGGCCGAAGCCGAGGGCGATGAAGACGCCGTCGCGGCTGACGCTGACGTCGACGCTGATGCAGAGGTCGCCTCCGACGACCTCGACGATCAGTCCCGCGACATGTGATGGGAGCCGCAGCCGTCCATGAGGTCGTCCGAGACGTTGATCGATAGGGATCGTCAGGACCTGGCGTCGCGCCAGGCCCTCGATGAATCTCGCCTGATCCGTTTTGTGGCGGCCCCGGACGGGGCGGTGGCGCCCGATCTGGGGCGCAAGCTTCCGGGGCGCGGCCTGTGGGTCGCGGCCGACCGCGCCTCGCTGGAGGCGGCGATCAAGAAGAACCTGTTCGCGCGGGCGGCCAAGGCGCCGCTGAAACCGGCTGCGGACCTGCCCGATCTGGTCGAAAGCCTGCTGGCCCGGCGCTGTCTGGACCAACTGGGGCTTGCCCGGCGCGAAGGTGTGCTTATCTCTGGGTTCGAGAAATGCGCTGCGGCGATCCGCAGCGGCCGCGCCGCATGGCTGATCGAAGCCGCCGACGGCTCGGCCGATGGGCGCGGCAAGCTTCTGGCCCTCTCCAGACACGCCTCGCCCGCCCCCGAAATCTGCGGGGCTTTCAGCGCGGACGATTTGAGTTTGGCCCTTGGGCTGGAAAATGCGATACACGCCGTCCTGCTGCAAGGCGGGCGGGCCGATCGCTGGACCATGGAGGTTCAGCGGCTGGCGGGATTTCGACCTCTCTGTCCCCAGAGCTGGAACCGGGCGGGGCCCGAAAACGGCGCAGAGGACGGCCGGAGCGCGGCTCCGGAAGGAGAGCCTTAGGGTTTCAGCGGCTGCGGGCCTGTTTCCGGCATGACGGAGGCGGGGCCGCATTCTGCTATGGGTGCACAAGAAGAGACGAAGGCGGAATTCTCCGCCCTGAGTAAAGCGACCGGATGAGCGACGAAAACAACAATTCCAACGACGGCAAGACTCCTGCCAACACGCCTTCGCAAACGGGGCCGCGCGCCCCGTTGAGCCTGAAGCCGCGTGCCGCGGGTTCGGTCTCGACCGGCACGGTGAAACAGAGCTTCAGCCACGGCCGTTCCAAGACCGTCGTCGTCGAGACCAAGCGCCGTTCAGGCGCGCCCGGCCATCAGCGGCCGCAGGGCTTCGATGTCGCCCGTCCGCGTTCCGAGGGCGGCGCGCCGCGCTCGTCCGCGCCGCGCCAACCGGCCGGAGGCGCCCTGTCGCCCGAGGAACAGGAGGCCCGCCGCCGCGCCATCGCCCTGGCGACGCAACAGGCCGCCGAAAAGGAACGCCAGGCTGTAGCCGCCAAGGCCGCCGCCGAGGCTGCCGAACGCCAGCAGGCCGCCGCCGCCGAAGCCGCCGCCGCCAAGGCTGCTGCGGACGCCGCCGCCGCCAAGGCCGCCGCTGACGCCGCCCGCGTCGAGGCCGCCAAGCTGAGCGCCGCCGCGCCTGCGCCGGCTCCGGCCAAGCCCGCCGCCAAGGTCGAGGCTCCGAAGGTCGAAGCGCCCAAGGTTGAAGCCAAACCGGAACCGGCCAAGCCTGCGGCGCCCGCCGCCCCGGCTGCGCCCAAGCGTCCGGCCGTCAACTTCGGCCAGCGCGCGCCCAAGATTCCGCAGGGCCGCGCCCCGCTGGAGCGTCCGGCCTTCGGCGGCCGCTCGGCCCGCGAACAGGCTCTGAGCGGCGGCAATGACCGCCCGCAGGCCCGCGAAGCCGATCAGGCCGCGCCGCGTGAGGAGCGTCCCGCCCGTCCGGCTCAGACCGTTCGCTATTCGGCGCTGAACCCGCGCCCGGCGCCCGGCGCCAACCGCACCGGCGCCGCTGCTGCGCGTCCGGGCGGCCGTCCGGCCCCGAACCAGCCTCCGGCCCAGCCGGAAGTGGCTCGCCCCAGCCGCGCCGGCGGCGGCTTCGCCCGTCCGGCCGGTCGTGAGGATGACCGCGAGAAGCGCTTCGGCGACAATGCGCCCGGCAAGGCCGTCAGCCGCACGCGCGGCGAGCCCAAGCGCCGCGAAGGCCGCCTGACCATCCATTCGGTGGCGGGAGGCGATGAGGACGCCGTCGAGCGTATGCGCTCGCTGGCCTCGGTGCGCCGTGCTCGTGAACGCGAGAAGGAAAAGCGCCGCGGCGGCTCGACCGACGCCCCCAACCGTCCGCGCGAAGTCGTCATTCCTGACGTCATCACCGTGGGCGAACTGGCCAACCGTATGGCCGTGCGCGGGGTCGACATCATCAAATTCCTGATGCGTCAGGGCCTGATGATGAAGATCAACGACGTGATCGATTCCGACACCGCCGAACTGGTGGCCGAGGAATACGGCATGGCCGTCAAGCGCGTGTCGGAATCCGACGTTGAAGACGGCTTCATCACCGAAGCCGACGACAGCGACGCGACCGAGCTGCGCGCCCCGGTCGTGGCCATCATGGGCCACGTCGACCACGGCAAGACCAGCCTGCTGGACGCCCTGCGCACCACGGATGTGGCGGCGGGCGAAGCAGGCGGCATCACCCAGCACATCGGCGCCTATCAGGTTCGCCTGGCCGATGATCAGCGCATCACCTTCCTGGACACGCCGGGCCACGCGGCCTTCTCGGCGATGCGGGCGCGCGGCGCCAACGTCACCGATATCGTCGTCCTGGTGGTCGCCGCCGACGACGGCGTCATGCCGCAGACGGTCGAGGCCATCCAGCACGCCAAGGCGGCGGGCGCGCCGATCATCGTGGCGGTCAACAAGATCGACAAGCCGGACGCCAATCCGCAGAAGGTCGTCAATGAGCTGCTTCAGTATGAAGTCATCGCCGAGAGTCTTGGCGGCGACACGCAGATCATCGAACTGTCGGCCAAGGAAAAGCTGAACCTGAACGGCCTGACCGACGCCATCCTGCTGCAGGCCGAGGTCATGGACCTGCGGGCCAATCCGGATCGTTCGGCCGAAGGCGTGGTCATCGAGGCCAAGCTGGACAAGGGCCGCGGCCCGGTCGCAACCGTCCTGATCAAGCGCGGCACGCTGAAGCGCGGCGACATCGTCGTGGCCGGTTCGGCCTGGGGCAAGGCGCGCGCCCTGCTGGATGAACGCAACGCACAGCTGACGGAAGCCGGTCCTTCTGTTCCGGTCGAGATCCTCGGCCTGGACGAGGCGCCGTCGCCGGGCGACGTCTTCGCCGTGGTGGAATCCGAGGCCCGCGCCCGCGAACTGACGGAATACCGTCAGCGCGTGAAGCGTGAGAAGACCCAGGTCTCGGGCGGCTCGCTGTCGCTGGTCGACATGATGTCGAAGCTGCAGTCCAAGAAGGCCAATGAACTGCCGGTCCTCATCAAGGCCGATGTTCAGGGCACGGCCGAGGCGATCGTCGGTTCGCTGGACAAGATGGGCAACGACGAGGTCCGCGCCCGCACCGTCTATTCGGGCGCCGGCGGCATCACCGAGAGCGACGTCAACCTGGCCAAGTCGGCCGGGGCGCCGATCCTGGGCTTCAACGTCCGTGCGTCGAAGCAGGCGCGCGATCTGGCCGAGCGTGAAGGCGTCGAGATCCGCTACTACTCGATCATTTACGACCTTCTGGACGACATCAAGGGCGTGCTCTCGGGCATGCTGGCGCCGCTCCAGCGCGAAACCTTCCTGGGCAACGCCAAGGTGCTGCAGACCTTCGACATCACCAAGGTCGGCCGGGTCGCGGGCTGCCGCGTCACCGAGGGCGTGGTCCGTAAGGGCGCGCGCGTCCGCATCATCCGCGACGACGTGGTGGTGCTGGAACTGGGCGTGCTCAACACGCTCAAGCGCTTCAAGGACGAGGTCAACGAAGTGCCTTCGGGTCAGGAATGCGGCATGCAGTTCGCCGGCTTCCAGGACATCAAGGAAGGCGACTACATCGAGTGCTTCACCGTCGAAGAGATCAAGCGCACCCTGGACTAGGGCGTTTGAGCCTCACGGCCTGAAATGCAGAAGGGCGCGGTTTCGAAAGAAGCCGCGCCCTTTGTGTTTGGAAGGGGCGCACTGACTTCTAATCCCGCTCATCCCGGCGGACGCCGGGACCCAGTTCTTTGGCCGCAAGCGCGCGCAGGACCCCAGGCTTTGGGAAGGGGCGAGCGTGAAGTTCTCACTGGATCCCGGCGTCCGCCGGGATGAGCGGGTGGGAGAGGGTCAGCCCTCGACGGCGGATTTCAGCGCGCCGTCCGCGAAGGTCAGGTTGAAGCGCTGGACCGGCGCCGCCTCGTCGGCCTGAAGCTCGATCTCCAGCCGTTCGCCGGTCAGTTCGGCCGCGACGAGGTCGACCTCGATCTCGCCCAGCCATGCCCGACCCGTGACCTTCTGATAGGCCTGTTCCAACTCCAGCCGACAGGGCGTCCCGTCTGCACGCATCCAGTCCCAGCGCCCGGCGACCGGGGCGGGGACCGTCCATTTGTAGATATGGCCGTCGGCGACCTTGATCCGCTCGTCGGCGGGCCAGTCGCCCATGTCGAAGGCGTGGGAGACGATGCGGGCGCCGGGCTTCAACTGGCTGAGCAGGCGAGGGCGCAGTTCGACATTGATCGATTGCAGCAGATAGAGGCTCACCACGGTCGCTTCGCGCACATCGACGCTGAACAGGTCTTCTTCGATGAAGTCGACCATGTGCTCGACCCCGGCCCATCCGGCGTATTCCATGGCGTCGGCGATGCGCGTGGGGTCGATATCGACGCCGACGCCGTGGGCGTCGCGGTCGCGCGCGGCGGCGATGACGATGCGGCCGTCGCCGCAGCCCAGATCATAGAGCCGGTCCTTCGGTCCAACCCCCGCCAGCGCCAGCATGGCCGCCACCGTGTCCTCCTCGGTCGGGACGAAAGGCACGGCGAGATAATGGTCCGGGTCCTGGGCGTAGTTGTCGATGTCGAAGGGGTCTTTGAACACGGCGCTCGGGTCATGAAGGGAGGGGCGGGCGCGGGATGGATGGGTCCGCTCGTGCGCCCGGAATCTTGGCAGGCGTATCATGCCGGATCGGGGCCGGCGCCGCCAGACGGGCGTGGATGCGGGATTATGAGGCGTCCTTCAGACTTCATCTGGCGCGCGGTTGGCTTTAGGGTTCACGCGACGCGTCGGGGGGCGCCGAAGAATGAGCCGCCAATGTCACGTCCTGGACTGTCTCTGCTCCTGCTTTCCGTCGCTGCAACGGCGGCGTCGCCCGCCATGGCCGACACGCGCTTCCTGTCTTTCGACGCCAGCGATCGGGCGACGCAGGCGCTGACGCGCGGCGTGACGTTGCAGGTTGAGCGCGGCCTGTTCGGCGCCACCTCGGTGAAGAATCTGTTCTCCTCGACCTCGCGCGGGTCGGCCCGGTTCGAGCGCGGCGGACCCGATCAGGTGCGGCGCGTCCTGCCGCAGGGGGCGGCGGACGGGGGCGTCTACAGCATCATGACCGACGGCGACGGCCGCGCCCTGTCGCGCGCCCTGTGCCCCGGTTCGGACGAGGCCTTCATCGTCGTCGGGCGGGTGCGCGCGGGCCATCCGCTGACGATCGAGACCGTGGGGCGCTGGGCCGACGGCCAGTTCCGCCACTGCGTCACCCTGAACTACAGCTATCGCGGCGAATGGGCGACGATGCAGGGGTCTTCGCCCGCGCGCGACGCGCCCGCCGCCTTCGGCAACAACTAGGCGCGTGGCGGTGTGGGTCCGCTGGAGCTTCGCGGTCTTGGTCGGCCTGCTGGCGGGGCTGTGGACGGCGCAGCGGCCCGGCGATCCGGCGCTGTTTCCGCCGCAGGAAGGGCAGGGAGCGATCGTCGTCCATCTGCTCGACAACGGATTTCATACGGATCTGGCCGCGCCGCGCGCGGCGCTGGCGGCTGGAGACGATGCGCTGGCGCGGGCGGTGCGCGCCCTGCCGCCGGGCGACTGGGTGCGGATCGGCTGGGGCGACGCCGTCTTCTATGTCGAGCAGGGGCCGATCAGCGGGCGCTTGCCTGATGGGGCGCGGGCCTTCTTCAGGCCGGGCGGCAATCCGTCGGTCTTGATGCTGGACCCGGATCTGGTCGATCCGGCTCTTTTGTCCAACGAGACGCGAGCGACGTTGCGCCTGTCGCCCGAGGGCTTCGCCGGGCTGCGGCGGCGGGTGGCGACGTCGCTGAAGCTGGCGGATGACGGGCGGGCCGTGGTCGCGGCGCGCAGGCCCGGCGACGACGCCGTCTTCTACGCCAGCGGCGAGACCTTCTGGGTGGGGCATCTGTGCAATCACTGGACGGCCGAGGTGCTGAACGCGGGCGGCCTGCCCATGCCGATGGCCCGCAGCCTGACCTCGGGCGCGGTGATGCGGGCGGCGCGCACCGCCGAACAGCGCGCGGCGGAACTGGACTTGGGCGGCGCAGGAGACTAGACCCCGCCCCTTCGCGTTTCAGAGCCGGCGTCCGATCCCCGGCGGCGCGAGCAGGAGGAGCCTGTGATGGCCCGCAAACAACACACCCGCAACGCCAGCGGTCCGCTGGGACCGTCGCAACGCCAGCTGCGCGCCGGCGAACTGATCCGTCACGCCCTGGTCGACGTGATGCGCGAGCATGAGATCCACGATGAGGCCCTGGTCGGCGTCTCCGTCACCGTGACCGAGGTGCGGATGAGCCCGGACCTGCGCCATGCGACCTGTTTCGTCGAGCCTCTGGGCGCCGGCGTCGACGCGGCCGAGACGGCCGGGCAGGAGAGCGCCATCATCAAGGCGCTGAACGAACACGCCAAATTCCTACGCGGTCAGCTGGGCCGCCGCATCGACATGAAGTTCACGCCGGACCTGAAGTTCCGCCACGACGAAAGCTTCGACACGGCCAGCCACATGGACCGTCTGTTCAATGATCCGCGCGTGCGCGCCGACATCGAACACGCTGACGATGAGGATGACGGGCCTCAAGCAGCGCAAGGCGCGGTAGGCCCAGAGAAAGACGAGCCTCAAGCAGCGCAAGGTGCAGCAGGCCCAGAGGAAGAATAGGCGATGGCGCGACGCAAGAAGGGCGACATCGTCAACGGCTGGGTCTGCCTCGACAAGCCTTATGAGATGGGCTCGACCGAGGCGGTGACGAAGATCCGCCGCCTGTTCAACGCCCAGAAGGCGGGCCATGCGGGGACGCTGGACCCGCTGGCCTCGGGCATACTGCCTATCGCGCTGGGCGAGGCGACCAAGACGGTGCCCTTCATGATGGAGGCGCAGAAGGTCTATCGCTTCACCATCCACTGGGGCATTTCGACCGACAGCATCGACCGCGAGGGCGAGATCATCGCCCGCTCGGACGTGCGGCCGTCGGTCGAGGCGGTGACGGCGGCCCTGCCGTCGTTTGTGGGCGAGATCGACCAGACGCCGCCCGCCTTTTCGGCCGTGCGGGTCAATGGCGAGCGCGCCTATGATCTGGCGCGGGCGGGGGTCGAGGTCGAACTTCAGTCGCGTCGCGTGACCATTCATGAGGCGGCGGTGACGGCCGCGCCCGACGCCGATCACGTCGAGATCACGATGCGGACGGGCAAGGGCGTCTATGTCCGATCCCTGGCGCGCGACCTGGCGATCATGCTGGGCGCCGAGGGCCATGTCTCGGACCTGCGGCGCGAGCGGGTGGGGCCGTTCTCGGTCGACAACGCCGTAACGCTGGATTTTCTGGAAGAGTTGGCGCATAAGGGCGCCGCCTTTGAGGGCTTGCTGCCCGTTTCGACCGCTCTGGACGACATCCCGGAGTTGGCCGTGACGGATCAGGACGCCCTCTGTATGAGGCAGGGACGGCCGATCGTTCTGCTCCCCCGACAGATTGAAACGCTCAAGGACCGGCTGCCTGCCGGTTCGCGGCTGGTTTCGGTCTTCGAGGGCGGAACCCTGGTCGCGCTCGGCAATCTCAGGGCCGGTCGGCTTGAACCTGACCGTGTTTTCAACCTCCCCTGACGCAGGCCCAACCGCTTGCCGACAGGAACTCCAACGCCCTCAAGACGCGAGCCTCCGCGAGGCGAGCATAGGGCAAGAAAGGACCTCCGATGTCGATTACAGCTGAACGTAAAGCTGAAGTCATCGCCGACAACGCCCGCTCGACGGGTGACACCGGTTCGGCCGAAGTGCAGGTCGCGATCCTGACGGAACGCATCGCTAACCTGACCGAGCACTTCAAGACCCACAAGAAGGACAACCACTCGCGTCGTGGCCTGCTGAAGCAGGTTTCGCAGCGTCGTCGCCTTCTGGACCACCTGAACAAGACCGACAGCGCCCGCTATCAGGCGCTGATCGCCAAGCTGGGCCTGCGTCGTTAAGGCGCCCCGGTTGCGGATCGGATAATTCCACGAGGCGCGGGCGGACACGTCCGCGCCTCGTTCCGCTATTAGAAGTAGGCTTCCCGCGCGCCGCGGGTCTTACCGGCGCAACCGACGCGAGGGCCTGAAATCCGGTCCTCAATCACCCGTCCGGCCGCGATGACGCGGCCTGGCTCATGGGGACCGCAGGACTGAACGGCCTGCCGCTCCGCACACCCCCGACGGGAATACGCCCGCGGGAGACGAAAGAAGAATAATGTTCGATATCAAACGCAAGACGATCGAGTGGGCCGGACGCCCGCTGACGCTGGAAACCGGCCGCATCGCCCGTCAGGCTGACGGCGCCGTGCTGGCGACCTACGGCGAGACCGTGGTTCTGGCCACCGTCGTCTATGGCCGCCAGCCCAAGCCGGGTCTGGATTTCTTCCCCCTGACCGTCAACTACCAAGAGAAGACGTTCGCCGCCGGCAAGATTCCGGGCGGCTACTTCAAGCGTGAAGGCCGTCCGACCGAGAAGGAGACCCTGGTCTCCCGCCTGATCGACCGCCCGATCCGCCCCCTGTTCGTCAAGGGCTTCAAGAACGAGACCCAGGTCATCGTCACCGTGCTGCAGCACGACCTTGAGAACGATCCCGACATCCTGGGCATGGTCGCCGCCTCGGCCGCCCTGACCCTCTCGGGCGTGCCCTTCATGGGCCCGATCGGCGCCGC
Organism: Brevundimonas diminuta; assembly: GCF_039673845.1. Taxonomy (GTDB): domain Bacteria; phylum Pseudomonadota; class Alphaproteobacteria; order Caulobacterales; family Caulobacteraceae; genus Brevundimonas; species Brevundimonas diminuta_E. The sequence continues at coordinate 219,779 of NZ_JBDJMK010000003.1, forward strand.
GCGCGTCGGCATGATCGACGGCGAGCTGGTGCTGAACCCGGCCATCGACCAGATGGGCGAAAGCGCCCTGGACCTGGTCGTCGCGGGCACGCAGGACGCCCTGATGATGGTCGAATCCGAAGCCAAGGAGCTGTCGGAAGAGAAGATGCTCGAGGCCCTGATGTTCGCGCACGCGGGCATGCAGCCGGTGATCGACGCCATCATCGACCTGGCCGAGCACGCCGCCAAGGAGCCGTTCGACTTCCAGGCCGAGGACCACTCGGACGTGGTCGCCTCGATCAAGTCGCTGGTCGGCGAAGAGATCAAGGCCGCCTATGCCCACCCGGGCAAGTATGAGCGCCGCTCGGGCGTCGACGCCGCCAAGAAGAAGGCCGCCGAGGCCCTGGTGAAGACCGACGAGAAGCCGGAAGGCGTCGACTCGTCCAAGTTCTCGGCCGCGTTCAAGGAATGCGAAGCCGACGTCCTGCGTCGCGACATCATCGAGAACAGCCACCGCGTCGACGGCCGCGCCCTGGACAAGGTCCGGGCCATCGTCTCGGAAGTCGGCGTCCTGCCGCGCACCCACGGTTCGTCGCTGTTCACGCGCGGCGAAACACAGGCCCTGGTCGTCGCCACGCTCGGCACCGGCGAGGACGAGCAGTATATCGACAGCCTGACCGGGACCTACAAAGAGTCCTTCCTGCTGCACTACAACTTCCCGCCCTATTCGGTCGGTGAAGCGGGCCGCATGGGCTCGCCGGGCCGTCGCGAAATCGGTCACGGCAAGCTGGCCTGGCGCGCCATCCGTCCGATGCTGCCGTCGCGCGAAGACTTCCCCTACACCATCCGTCTGGTGTCGGAGATCACCGAGTCGAACGGCTCGTCCTCGATGGCCACGGTCTGCGGTTCGTCGCTGGCTCTGATGGACGCGGGCGTGCCGCTGGCCCGTCCGGTCTCGGGCATCGCCATGGGTCTGATCCTGGAGCCGTCGGGCGAGTTCGCCATCCTGTCGGACATCCTGGGCGACGAAGATCACCTGGGCGACATGGACTTCAAGGTCGCGGGCACCTCGGAAGGCATCACCAGCCTTCAGATGGACATCAAGGTCGCCGGCATCACCAAGGAGATCATGCAGCAGGCCCTGACGCAGGCTTCGGCCGGTCGTCTGCACATCCTGGACGAAATGTCGAAGGCGATGGAGGCTCCGCGCGCCGAGCTGGGCGAGTTCGCGCCCAAGATCGAATCCGTCAAGATCGCGGTCGACAAGATCCGTGAAGTGATCGGTTCGGGCGGCAAGGTCATCCGCGAGATCGTGGAAAAGACCGGCGCCAAGATCGACATCGGCGATGACGGCACCATCAAGATCGCCGCCAACGAGCAGGAAAAGATCGAAGCCGCCAAGGCCTGGATCCAGTCCATCGCCTCGGAGCCGGAAGTCGGCGCCATCTACACCGGCAAGGTCGTGAAGGTCGTCGACTTCGGCGCCTTCGTGAACTTCTTCGGCGCCAAGGACGGTCTGGTCCACGTGTCCCAGATCGCTCTGGAACGCGTCGCCAACCCGGCCGACGTCCTGTCGGAAGGCCAGGAGGTCAAGGTCAAGTTCCTGGGCTTCGACGATCGCGGCAAGACCAAGCTGTCGATGAAGGTCGTCGATCAGGAAACCGGCGAGGACATCACCGACAAGATCAACGCCGAGCGCGCTGAACGCGGTGAAGCCCCGCTGTCGGAAGACACCGGCGGCCGTCCCAAGGGCGACCGCAACGGCGGCGACCGCGGCCGTCGCCGTCGCGACTAAGCCTCGGCGTCATTGCTGAACTGAAGAAGGCCCCGCTGGAAACGGCGGGGCCTTTTTTCTTGGGCGCTATCGCTCGCGACGCGACGGCTCGCTGCCTGAGCACGATGTTTTCGCTGAACCCTCTCCCGGCGGGAGAGGGCTTGAGCCTCCAAGAGCGAAGCGATTGGCTAAGGCGAAAGGGTGAGGGGCTTGTCCTGTCCGTCGGCGTCAGCCGTCGCGCAACGACCTTCGGCCGACTTCAGCCGCGAACCCTCACCCTTTCGGCTGGCGGATCGCCTTCGGCTCTCCGAGCCTCAAGCCCTCTCCCATCGGGAGAGGGAGTCAGCCCTTGCACTCTTTGGGCGGGGTTTCGCCGTCGCGGGTCCACAGGGCGCAGGCGCGGTCGATCTCGCCCTGGATCAGGTCGCAGGGGTTGGCGCTGTTGCAGGGCGGGCGCGTGGCCGGGCTGACGGCGATGCAGCGCTGGACCAGACGGGCCGAGGCCGCTTCGCCCAGAGTTTCGCGACAGGCGCGGGCGTCTTCGAGCGGAACGAGCCGGGGCGCCATGTTCGGGCTTTCGGGCAGGCGGGCTTCGGTCTCGGGGCTGGATGAGGGCGACGGCGCGGGGGCGGCGGCCGGTTCAGGACGCGGCTGGCAGGCGGCGAGCAGGCCGCTAAGGATCAGGCAGGCCAGAAAAGACGGTCGGGTCATGCGGGAGGGCTCCGGATCGGGTTCGCCTGTTCAACGACGATGATCCCGATCCGGCTCCAGAAAAAGCCTTATCGGCGGGCGGCCTCGACGGCGGCGCGCTGCAGGGCGAACAGTTCGGTGCAGCCGATTTCCGCCAGTTCGAACAGGCGGTCGAACTCGGCCCGGCTGAAGCCGCGCTTCTCGCCGGTGGCCTGGATCTCGACGATCTGGCCCGCGCCGGTCAGGACGAAATTGCTGTCGGCCTCGGCGGTGGAGTCTTCCTCATAGTCGAGGTCCAGCACCGGCAGATCCCTGAACACGCCGCACGACACGGCCGCCACCTGATCCAGAATGGGGTCTGTCGCCAGCACGCCTTCGTCTTTGAGGTAGTTGAGCGCCGAGGCCATCGCCACCCAGGCGCCGGTGATGGAGGCGGTGCGGGTGCCGCCGTCGGCCTGGATCACGTCGCAGTCGATCAGCACCTGACGCTCGCCCAGCGCCTTCAGGTCGACCACGGCGCGCAGGGAGCGGCCGATCAGGCGCTGGATTTCCTGGGTGCGGCCCGACTGCTTGCCGGCGGCGGCTTCGCGGCGGCCGCGCGTGTGGGTGGCGCGCGGCAGCATGCCGTATTCGGCTGTCACCCAGCCCTGGCCTGTGTTGCGCATCCAGCCCGGCACCTTTTCCTCGATCGAGGCCGTCACCAGCACCTTGGTGTGACCGAAGGACACCAGGCACGAGCCCTCGGCGTAGCGGTTGACGCCGGTTTCCAGCGTTACGGTGCGGAGTTGTTCAGGGGTGCGTTCGGACGGGCGCATGGGAATTCCTTGGAAGCGGGATGGCGCGTGCTTATCCTGAAACCATGAGCCTGTCCCGCCCTGACCTGTTTGCAGCGCCTGCCCGGCCCGTTCCGGCGGGACGGAGGGCGTCGGCATGAGCCTGCTTTATCCCTCGCCGGGTCTGGCGACGCTGGATGCGCGGGCGCGCGACATCTTCCGCCGGGTGGTCGAAAGCTATCTGGAGACGGGGGAGCCGGTGGGATCGCACACCCTGTCGCGCGCCGGGCTGGACCTGTCGCCCGCCTCGATCCGCAACACCATGCAGGCGCTGACGCAGGCCGGGTTGCTGGCCTCTCCGCACACATCGGCCGGGCGGGCGCCGACCCATGCGGGGCTGCGGCTGTTCGTGGACGGCCTTTTGGAGGTCGGGGACATCGGTCAGGAGGAGCGGCGCGAGATCGACGCCCGGCTGGCCGTGCTGGGCGCCAAAGGCGGCGGCCGCAATGTCGAGGAGGCGCTGGATGCGGCCTCCTCCCTGCTGTCGGGTCTGGCGGGCGGGGCGGGCATCGTCGCCAGCCCGGTGCGCGAGGCGGGGGTGCGTCATGTGGAGTTCGTAGCCCTGGGCGGCGGACAGGCGCTGGCGGTGCTGGTCGCCGACGACGGGGTGGTCGAGAACCGGCTGATGAATCTGGCGCCGGGCGTGACGCCCTCGACCCTGCAGGAGGCGTCGAACTTTCTGAGCGCGCGGCTGAAGGGGCGTCCGCTGGCTGAGGCGCGTCATGAGATGAAGGCCGAGATGGAGGCGGCCCGGCGCGATCTGGACGCCGCCGCCGCCCGTCTGGTCGAGGACGGGCTGGCCGCGTGGAGCGGCGGCGCGGGCGGCGCAGGCCACGACCGCAACCTGATCGTGCGCGGGCGCGGCAATCTGTTGCAGGACGCCCGCGCGGCCGAGGATCTGGAACGGGTGCGGGTGCTGTTCGACGATCTGGAGCAGAAGGAACAGCTGATCGGCCTGCTGGACGACGTCGGCGCGGCCCAGGGCGTGCGCATCTATATCGGCGCGGAAACGCGACTCTTTTCGCTTTCGGGTTCCGCCGTGATCGCGGCGCCCTATATGTCGGGCCGGCAGCGGGTGCTGGGCGCCATCGGCGTCATCGGGCCCGCGCGGTTGAACTACGCCCGTGTCATACCGTTGGTGGACTATACCGCCCGGGTGCTGGGCCGGATTCTGGACGGACAAGAGACGTGAACGACATCAACGACGAGACCCGGGACCAACTCGAGCAGGACATCCTTGAAGGAGAGGCTGCGCCCGAAGGCGATGAAAACGCCGTGGTCGACGCCCTGATCGCCGAGCGGGATCAGTGGAAGGACCGCGCCCTGCGTGCGGTGGCCGAGGCTGAAAACGTCAAGCGCCGCGCCGAGACGCAGCAGAACGACGCCCGCGCCTATGCTATCCAGCGCTTCGCCAAGGATCTGCTGGGCGTGGCCGACACGCTGGAGCGCGGTCTGGCGACGGCGCCCAAGGAGGCTGACGGCCCGGCGGCGGCCATGGTCACGGGGCTGGAGCTGACGCAGAAATCCCTGCTGTCGGCCTTTGAGGCTAACGGTCTGGTTCGCGTCGACCCGGCGCCGGGCGACGCCTTTGACCCGCACCTGCATCAGGCGATGATGGAGCAGCCTTCGGACACCGTGCCGGGCGGCGCCGTCATCCAGACGCTGCAACCGGGCTACGCCCTGTTTGGCCGCACGGTGCGCGCGGCCATGGTGGTGGTCGCGGCTAAGGGCTCGGGCGCGGCGGCGGGCGGCGCCTATGCCGAACCGGGCGCCTCGGGCGGAAACTTCGACGCCAAGGCCTGATCGGTCTGACGTGCTGAAATGACGACGGCCCGGTGCAGACGCGCCGGGCCGTTTTCATGCGCCTGTATAAAAAACCGCTCATCCCGGCGGACGCCGGGACCTAGTGAGAGCTTCACGCGAGGGCCTTGCAGCCAAAGTGCTGGGCCCCGGCGTCCGCCGGGGTGGGCGGGAAGGAGGGGCTGTCGCTGTCAGCCTGCGACCCGCAAAGTCAGGTTGACCCGCCCGCCGCTGGGCAGCAGGCGGGAAGAGCCCGACAACAGCCTGTCGATCCCGTGGCGCGCCAGCCTTGCAGGCCCGGTCAGGGCGCAGACGTCGCCGGAGGCCAGACGCACCGTGCGGGTGGCGCCGCCTCCGGCTCGGCCTATGCGGAACACCGCCGTATCGCCCAGCGAGATGGACAGCACCGGCGCCGTCAGATCGCGCTCGTCCCGGTCCTGATGCAGGCCCATCTTCGCCTCGCCCTGATAGAGGTTGACCAGACAGGCGTCGGGCGGCGCGGGCCAGCCGGTCAGGGCGTCCCACAGCTTTAGCAGGCGGTCGGGAATGGCGGGCCACGGGGCGCCGGTCACGGGGTGGGTCGGCTGATAGCGATAGCCGGCGCGGTCCGACACCCAGCCCAGGGCCCCGAAATTGCTCATCCGCACGGAAAACGGCCGCCCGCCCGGCGTGACGGGCCGATAGAGCGGCGCTGTCTCAAGCCCCTGCCGCACCTCGGCCAGCAGGGCGGCCTGCGCGCCTGCGTCCAGCAGGCCCGGCCACAGGCGAAAGCCGGGCAGGGTTGTGGGCGCTTCTTTGGGCGATTGCGGCAGGTTTTGCGGGATCATCGGCTGAATTTAGCGGCGCCGCGCCGCCTTGTCCGCCATAAGGCGCGGAATCTGGCCGGAAGCGGGCGGAAGGCCTTGCAGCCCCTGCCGTCTTTCCCATATCCGAGCCAATCCGGCGATAACCCCCAAATCCTTAGGGGTTTGTCCGCCGACCCCATCCACCGCCGAACCGGGCCTCGCGTCCGGCGCGGCATCGTTTCAAAAGCCCATCTGGGGGCGGTCACGCGCGGCGCTTGATCCAAGGCCGCCGCATCGCCCGCCGCAAGGAGTGAAAAGACAAGCCCATGGCCAAGATCATCGGCATCGACCTCGGCACGACCAACTCGTGCGTCGCCGTCATGGACGGCAAGAACCCCAAGGTCATCGAGAACGCCGAAGGCGCCCGCACCACCCCGTCGGTGGTCGCGATTCAGGACGGCGGCGAAATCCTCGTCGGCCAGCCCGCGCGCCGTCAGGCGGTGACCAACCCCGCCAACACCTTCTTCGCCATCAAGCGCCTGATCGGCCGCAATTTCGATGACCCGGTGGTGGCCAAGGACAAGGGCATGGTGCCCTTCGACATCGTCAAGGGTCCGACCGGCGACGCCTGGGTTCAGGCGCACGGCAAGGACTATTCGCCCCAGCAGGTTTCGGCCTTCACCCTAGGCAAGATGAAGGAGGCCGCCGAGGCCTATCTGGGCGAGAAGGTCACCCAGGCCGTCATCACCGTTCCCGCATACTTCAACGACGCCCAGCGTCAGGCGACCAAGGACGCCGGCAAGATCGCCGGTCTGGAAGTCCTGCGCATCATCAACGAGCCGACCGCCGCGGCCCTGGCCTATGGTCTTGAGAAGAACGACGGTCAGAAGATCGCCGTCTACGACCTGGGCGGCGGCACCTTCGACGTCTCGATTCTGGAGATCGGCGACGGCGTGTTCGAGGTGAAGTCGACCAACGGCGACACCTTCCTGGGCGGCGAAGACTTCGACATGCGTCTGGTCGACTACCTGGCCGACGAGTTCAAGAAGGAGCAGGGCGTCGACCTTCGCTCGGACAAGCTGGCCCTGCAGCGCCTGAAGGAAGAAGCCGAAAAGGCCAAGAAGGAGCTGTCCTCGACGGCCCAGTACGAGGTCAATCTGCCGTTCATCACCATGAACGCCTCCGGCCCGCTGCACCTGAACATCAAGCTGTCGCGCGCCAAGCTGGAAGCCCTGGTCGACGACCTGATCCAGCGCACGATCGAGCCTTGCGCCAAGGCGCTGAAGGACGCGGGCCTGAAGGCCTCGGACATCGATGAAGTCGTTCTGGTCGGCGGCATGACCCGCATGCCCGCCGTGCAGGAAGCCGTGAAGAAATTCTTCGGCAAGGAGCCGCACAAGGGCGTGAACCCGGACGAGGTCGTGGCTCTGGGCGCCGCCGTTCAGGCGGGCGTGCTGCAGGGCGACGTCAAGGACGTGCTGCTGCTGGACGTGACCCCGCTGACGCTGGGCATCGAGACGCTGGGCGGCGTGTTCACCCCGCTGATCGAGCGCAATACGACGATCCCGACCAAGAAGGCCCAGACCTTCTCGACCGCTGACGACAATCAGTCGGCGGTGACGATCCGCGTCTTCCAGGGCGAGCGCCCGATGGCCGCCGACAACAAGGTGCTGGGTCAGTTCGACCTGATGGGCATTCCGCCCGCGCCGCGCGGCATGCCGCAGATCGAGGTCGCCTTCGACATCGACGCCAACGGCATCGTCCACGTGACGGCCAAGGACAAGGCGACGAACAAGGAGCAGTCGATCCGTATTCAGGCCAACGGCGGTCTGTCGGACGCCGACATCGAGAACATGGTCAAGGAAGCCGAGGCCAACGCCGCGGCCGACAAGACCCGCAAGGAACTGGTCGAGGCCCAGAACGGCGCCGACGCCCTGATCCACTCGACCGAGAAGGCCCTGTCCGAGCACGGCGACAAGATCGACGAAGCGACCAAGGCGACCATCCAGTCGGCTCTGGACGACCTGAAGTCGGCCAAGGACGGCACGGACCCCGAGGCCATCCGCGAGAAGACCAATACGCTGGCGCAGGCTTCGATGAAGCTGGGCGAGGCCATGTACGCCGCCCAGCAGGGCGGGGCTGAAGGCGACGCTGAGGGCCAACCGGCCGACGACGGCGTGGTCGACGCCGAGTTCGAGGAAGTCTCGGACACGGACGAGAAGAAGGACGCCTAAGACAGCGTCTCGAGAATGTTCGGCCCCGCTTGCCAGACGGCAGGCGGGGCCGTTTCATGAAACTTGCATCATTCGACCGGGCGCCCATGTCATCAGGCAGGCCGTCGGTCATCCGCGAACGGAACGCCTCCGGATCAAGAGAGGCCTGAAGCGGCGGGAAAGTAAGAGGACGAACGCCTGATGGCGCAACGTGACTATTACGAGATTCTGGGGGTCGAGCGGACGGTGGACGCCGTCGTGCTCAAGAGCGCCTATCGCAAACTGGCGATGGAGCACCACCCCGACCGCAACGGCGGCTCCGAAGAGTCCGTGGCCCGCTTCAAGGAAATCTCCGAAGCCTACACCGTCCTGTCGGACGAGCAGAAGCGCGCGGCCTATGACCGGTTCGGCCATGCGGGCGTGAACGGCGGCGGCGCGGGCGGCGGCAACCCCTTCGGTCAGGGCGGCGGCCAGGGCTTCCACGACATCAACGACATCTTCTCCCAGGTCTTCGGCGACGCTTTCGGAGACGCCTTCGGCGGCCGGGGCGGCGGGCGCCAGCAACAGAGCGGCCCGCGCCGCGGTTCGGATCTGCGCTACGACCTCGAGATCACGCTGGAGCAGGCCTATAAGGGCGCCGAGGTCGAGATCGCCATCCCGACCCTGATGGCCTGCGAGGTCTGCGACGGCTCGGGCGCCAAGGCGGGCACCAAGCCGAGCATCTGCTCCACCTGCGGCGGCGCCGGGCGCGTGCGTCAGGCCAACGGCTTCTTCCAGGTCGAGCGCACCTGCCCCCGCTGCGGCGGCTCGGGTGAGATGATCGCCGATCCCTGCACCACCTGCCGCGGCCACGGCCAGGTCCGCAAGACCCGCAAGCTGAGCCTCAAGGTGCCGGCGGGCGTCGACGACGGCTCGCGCATCCGCCTGTCGGGCGAGGGCGAGGCGGGCCAGCGCGGCGGCCCGCGCGGCGACCTCTATGTCTTCCTGTCGGTGCTGCCGCACGAACTGTTCGAGCGCGACAATCTGGACCTGCTGGTCACGGTGCCGGTGCCGATGACGGTGGCGGCGCTGGGCGGCATCGTCGACGCGCCCTGTCTGGTTTCGGACGCCTGCGACGGCAAGTGCAAGGCGGCGGTCGAGGTGCCTGCGGGCGCCCAGACCGGCAAGACCGTCCGCATCAAGGGCAAGGGGATGCCGCACCTGAACGGGCGCGGTCGCGGCGATCTGGTGGTCGAACTGTTCGTCGAGACGCCGACCGAACTGACCGCGCGCCAGAAGGAGCTGCTGACCGAACTGGCGGCGTCGCTGGGCGAGACCCAGACCCCCCGCAACACCAGTTTCGCCGGCAAGGCCAAGCGCTTCTGGGCCGATATTCTGGGCGGCGACGCCGATAATCCGAAAGAGACCGCGTGAGCGACATCTTCCACGCCGGCATCTCCGGCGCCCGGGGCCGTATGGGCCGCGCTGTTTCACAGGTTCTGGACGCCCGCGAGGACGTGGTGGTGGCCGCCCGTTTCGACCGTGGCGAGACGGTCGATCTGAAGCTGTGCGACGTCATCATCGACTTCTCGACGCCCGAGGCTTCGGTGGCCCTGGCCAAGGCCTGCGCCGAGGCGGGCGGACCGGCGCTGGTCGTCGGCTCGACCGGCCTGACGCCCGAGCAGGAAGCCGAGATTGAGGCCGCCGCCGACAAGATCGCCATCGTCATGAGCGGCAACTTCTCGCTGGGCGTGAACATCCTGATCGGTCTGGTCGAGCACGCCGCGCTGCGGCTGGACGCGCGCGACTGGGACATCGAGGTGCTGGAGACCCATCACCGGCGCAAGGTCGACGCCCCTTCGGGCACGGCCCTGATGCTGGGCGAGGCCGCCGCCAACGGCCGGGGCCGCGACCTGAAGGACGTGCGCAGCGCGCCCTATGACGGCATCACCGGTCCGCGCGAAACGGGCAAGATCGGCTTTGCGTCCCTTCGTGCAGGCGGGGTGATCGGCGATCACACGGTCATGTTCGCCTCGGAAGACGAGATGCTGACCCTGTCGCACTCGGCCATGGACCGCAGCCTGTTCGCCAAGGGCGCCGTGGCCGCCGCCGCCTGGGTGCGCAACCGCCGCCCGGGCCTTTATGACATGCAGGACGTTCTGGGCTTCCGTCAGGCCTGATAGCGGGGCCGCTTCAGGATCAGGCGGCTTCGGCCAGAAGCTCGGTCATGGCGCCGCGCCAGGCCAGCAGATCGGCCGGGCGCTGGGCGACCAGCCGCCCCAGCGCCTGGGACTGGCCCCGATCCGGGGTCATCATGCCCCATGTCGGAAAGCTGCGCCTTTCGATCCGGTCGCGGGCGACGATCTCGATGTCGTCGTGCCGTTTGTCGAAATGCAGGTGCAGCATCAGGATATCGAGCGCGCCGGGCGGACCCTCGAGAAACTGCACGAACACCCCGTCCTGAAGCGTCAGGGCCCCGGTGATGCCGTTGCGCGCATTCATGAAGGCCGCGACGTGGATGATGTCCGCAATCGCCGCCGCCTCATCGCCGGGGGAAAGGGTCGATCGGCTGCAGTAGACCAGCTGTTCCAGCGTGTTCATGCCGGCAGGTTAGACCAGTATCCAGGGATGTGAAAGCAGAGACTGGCTCAACGTCCGGTTGAGCCGAAGCCGCCGTCGCCCCGCTCTGTTTCGTCCACGGCCTCGACCTCGATCATCCGGGCCTGTTCATAGCGGGCGATGACCATCTGGGCGATGCGGTCGCCGCGCTTGATCTCGAACGGCAGTTCGCCGTGGTTGATCAGGATGACCCCGACCTCGCCGCGATAGTCGCTGTCGATGGTGCCGGGCGCGTTGGGTGCCGAGATGCCGTGCTTCAGCGCCAGACCCGAACGGGGGCGCACCTGCGCCTCATAGCCGGGTTCCAGCGCGATCTTCAGGCCGGTGGGGATCAGTTTGCGCTGACCCGGCTCCAGCACCAGCGTCTCGCCCTCGGCCAGGGCGGCGCGCAGGTCCATGCCCGCCGAACCGGCGGTCTCATAGGCGGGCAGGGCCAGGCCCTGGGCGTGGGGCAGGCGTTCGACGCGGATGGTGGTCATTTCTCAGGCCTTGAAGTGATCGGCGATGCGTTGGGCCAGTTTTCTGGCCACTTCGGTCTTGGACTGGCGCGGCCACGGCTCGTCGCCGTTTTGCGTGAACAGGGTCACGGCGTTGCCGTCCGAGCCGAACACCTCGTCCGAGACGTCGTTGCCGACGATCCAGTCGCAACCCTTGCGCGACAGCTTGGCGCGGGCGTTGACCTCAAGGTCGCTGGTCTCGGCGGCGAAACCGACGACCAGTTTCGGACGACGCGGGCCGGGGGCGGAGACGCCCGCCAGAATGTCGGGGTTCTCGATCAGGGCCAGCGACGGCGGGCCGCCCGGCGCCTTCTTGATCTTGCCGGAAGCCACGCCGTCCACGCGCCAGTCGGCCACGGCGGCGCTCATCACGGCGATGTCGGCGGGAAGAGCCGCCTCGACGGCGGCCTTCATCTCGGTCGCGGCCTCGACCCAGACGCGGTCGACGCCGACAGGGGCGTCCAGCGCCACCGGGCCGGAGATCAGCGTCACCTGCGCCCCCAGTTCGGCCAGGGCGGCGGCGACCGCATAGCCCTGCTTGCCGCTGGAACGGTTGGTCAGGCCGCGCACCGGGTCGATCGGCTCGAAGGTCGGTCCGGCCGTGACCACGGCGGTCCGGCCGGTCAGCGGGCGTCCGTCCGGTCCGGCCAGCAGGCGGGCGACGGTGTCCAGGATGACCGGCGGCTCGGCCATGCGGCCGGGGCCGAACTCGCCGCAGGCCATGATCCCGTCGTCCGGCCCGACCACGGCCATGCCGTGAAAGCCGTCGAAACCCTTCAGCCGCGCGACATTGGCCTGCACTGCCGGGTGCAGCCACATGCGCACATTCATCGCCGGGGCCAGCAGCACCTTCTTGTCCGTGGCCAGAAGCGTGGTCGAGGCCAGATCGTCGGCCATGCCGTTAGCGGCCTTGGCGATCAGACCGGCGGTGGCGGGCGCCACAACCACCAGATCGGCCCAGCGCGAGAGCTCGATATGACCCATGGCGGTTTCGTCTTCCGGCATGAACAGGTTCTGTCGGACCGGATGGCCGGTCAGGGCCGCCAGCGACATGGGGGTGACGAACTCGGCACCGGCCCGGGTCAGCACGGTCATCACCTCGGCGTCCGCCTTGCTGAGCAGGCGGATCAGCTCCAGCGCCTTATAGGCGGCGATGCCGCCGCCGATGATCAGCAGGATCTTGCGGCCGGCCAGGGCGCTGGAAAGCGAGGGTGCGGTCATGGCGAAATCTGTAGCCGCGCCGCGTGACGGCGTCGAGACAAAGCCGCGTCCGGATCATGTTCGGGCGGCGCGGTCGGCGCGTCTTACATCGCGCGTTGTCGGCGCTGGCGGAGTGTGCATAACTGCGTTCGGCAGGGATCCGGGGAGGGAACGCCATGCGGATGCAGACAGCCTTTGGCGGGGCCGCTCTTGTGCTGGCGGCCCTGATCCTGAGCGGATGCGACAACGGCGGCTCGGCGGTCGAGACGCGCGAGCGCAGTCCGCAGGCGTCGCAGGGCCTGCTGGCCGAGGTCACGCAGGACATGGCGACCGAGGCGCCGCCGACGGCCGCGCCCCCACCCGTCACCGCCAACCGGCGCGAAACCGCCGACGCCAAGGTGCAGCGTCTGTTCGAGCGCAACGGGGCCGACTTCGGCGCCCGGACGGCCGAGGATTATCTGGTGAAGGTGCGCGCCTTTACCGAGAACACGCCGCGCGGAACCGAGACGGTGAAGCGGCCCAACGGCGACACCCTCTTCTATCAGGCCTCGACCAACACCTTCGCCGTGGTGGACCGCAACGGGGTGCCGCGCACCATGTTCAAGCCGGACGACGGGGCGGACTATTGGGCGCGGCAGAAGGAGATGGCCCCCACCTTCGGCCAGAGGCGCGGCCAGACCCGGGCTCAGCAATAGGCCGTTGCGCCGTGCGTTCAGGCCGGGTCGAAGATCAGGCCGGGTCGAATGTCAGGGGCGCGCCCCAGAACTGGGCGACCAGATCCGACTGCGGTCCCGGCTTGCCTGTGGTCAGGAAGTCGCGGCGGCTCGACGACCCCAGGTCGTATTCCGGGTGCCGGTTGAAATAGCGCTCCAGCGAGTCGGCCACCGAGACTGGTTGGCTGATGACCTGCACGCCGGGCGGCAGGGCCTGTGCGAACAGGTCGGCGACGATCTCATAGTGGGTGCAGCCCAGAACGGCCTTGTCCGGGTGGCGGCCGATGCGGCGGCGCAGGGCGTCCACGTGGTCGTCGACGACCACCTTCAGTTCCTCGGCCGGGGCGCCCAGTTCGATCAGGCCCGCCAGACCGGGGCAGGCCTCGGTGAAGACGGCCAGATCGTCGCGGCGCTTGTCGATCTCGATCTCATAGACGCGGCTCATGGCGGTGGCGGCGGTGCAGAAGACGCCGGTGATCTCGATCGCCTCTTTTTTTTCGCCCTCCAGACGGCTTTCGCGTTCGGCCTCGAACGACCAGGGGAGGCCGGTGGCCGCCTCTATGGTCGGGACGATGATGCCCAGCACATTGACCGGACGGCCAAGCTTTTCGCGCATCCCCGGAATCCAGGTCTGTTGCAGGCGGCGCAGCGCAATGGCCGAGGCCGTGTTGCAGGCCAGCACGACCACAGAGGCGCCCGCCTCGAACAGGCGCTCGCACCCGGCGCGCGTCAGTTCGACGATGTCCTCGCCGCCGCGCCCGCCATAGGGGGCGTGGGCCTGATCGCCCAGATAGATGAAATCCCGCGTCGCAAAGCGGGTTGTGAGTTCGCGGTGGACCGTCAGGCCCCCCACGCCGGAGTCGAATACGCCAATCGCCATGCCGACGCCTTTAGACCCGCGGGGTTTCGCCGTCCAATGGTTCAGATTACACCTTCAATGCTGACGGTTCCGTCACACGGACAGGAGCCGCGTCGAATATCAAAGGTTGGGAGAACCGGATGCACAGACGCCATCTTCTCATCGGGGGCGCGAGCCTCTTCGCCCTGGCGGCCTGCGCCTCGGACGGCGGCAGCGTGGTGAACACCGACGAGGAAGCCCGCATCGCCCGCGCCGTCCTGCCTACGACCGCGCCGCGCGCCGAACTGCTGCAGCCGTGGACCGGCCCCTATGAAGGGGTGCCGCCGTGGGACAAGGTGACGGTGCCCAAGATGCGCGAGGCCGTGCTGGAAGGCATTGAGCTGCAACGCGCCGACATCGCCGCGATCGCGGCCAACGCAGAGGCGCCGAACTTCGCCAATACCATGGCGGCGATGGAGATGGCGGGCGAACCGCTGGACCGCGCCCTGAACATCTTCAGCGTCATGACGTCGAACATCGGCGGCGAGGAATGGGACGCGCTCGAGATGGAGCTGTCGCCCGTCCTGTCGGCGGCCTCGGACGAGATCACCTTCAACGAACAGCTGTTCCAGCGCATCAAGGCTGTGGCCGACGGCGCCGACGCCGCCGGTCTGAGCGCCCAGCAGAAGCGTCTGGCCGAGCGCAGCCGCGACGCCTTCATCCGCAACGGCGCCGCCCTGGACCAGGCCGGCAAGGCCGAACTGGGCCGCATCAACACCGAGCTGTCGAACGCCTTCACCACCTTTGGCCAGAAGGTCGTGGCGGACGAAAACACCTGGACCGTCATCGCCGATGAGGTGGGGCTGAAGGGCCTGCCCGCATCGAACAAGGCCGCCGCCGCCGAGGCTGCGCGCGCCCGCAACGTCCAGGGCTGGGCCATCGTCAACACCCGCTCCAGCGTCGATCCCTTCCTGACCTTCGCCGACGACCGCGCCCTGCGCCAGCAGGTGTGGACCAAGTTCGTCAAGCGCGGCGACAACGGCGACGCCAACGACACCAAGGCGACCATCGCCCGCATCGTCGCCCTGCGTCAGCAACGCGCCCGCCTGCTGGGCTTCGCCAACCACGCCGAATGGCGGATGCAGGACACCATGGCCAAGACCCCGGCCGCGGCGATGGACCTGATGCAGCGCGTCTGGGCCCCGGCCAAGGCCCGCGTCGCCGAAGAGGTCGCCGACATGAAGGCGATCGCCGGCCACGACATCGAGCCGTGGGACTACCTCTATTTCGCCGAGAAGGTGCGCAAGGCGAAGTACGACCTCGATCAGAACGAGCTGAAGCCCTATTTCGAACTGCACGCCGTCCGCGACGCCTCCTTCGACATGGCCGAGCGCCTGTACGGCTTCGTCTTCAAGCGCCTGCCCAAGGACAAGGTGCCGGTCTTCGAGGCGGACGTGACCACCTATGAGGTCACCGACAAGGCCACGGGCAAGCTGATCGGCCTGTATTACGCCGACGACTTCGCGCGGGCGGGCAAGCGTTCGGGCGCCTGGATGACCACCTATCGGTCCTTCTCGACGCTGACAGGCTCCAGGCCGATCCTGGCCTCGAACAACAACAACTTCGTCAAGGCGGCCGAGGGCCAGCCCCTGCTGATCTCGCTGGACGACGCCGAGACGCTGTTCCACGAGTTCGGCCACGCCCTGCACTATTTCTCGTCGGTGGTGACCTATCCGTCGTTCGGCAACACGCCGCGCGACTTCGTGGAATATCCGTCGCAGGTGCATGAGCACTGGGTGCTGACGCGCCCGCTGCTCGACAAATACATGAAGCACGTCGAGACCAAGCAGCCGATGCCGCAGGCGCTGGTGGACAAGATCGAGGCGTCCTCGACCTTCAATCAGGGCTATGCGACGGTCAGCTATCTGTCCTCGGCCCTGGTCGACATGGACCTGCATACGCAGGCTTCGCCGCCGACCGACATCGGCGCCTTTGAAAAGGCGTCTCTGGCGCGGCTGGGGATGCCCAAGGAGATGGTGATGCGGCACCGCCTGCCGCAGTTCAACCACCTGTTCACCTCGGACGCCTATTCGGCGGGCTACTATTCCTACCTGTGGTCCGAGACGATGGACGCCGACACCTGGGCCTATTTCGAGGAGTCGGGCGACGTCTTCAACCCGGACATCGCCGGTCGCTTCAAGTCGATCATTCTGGCGCCGGGCAACACCACGGACCGCGGCGAAGCCTATCGCGCCTTCCGCGGCCGCGACCCGGACGTGAAGGCTCTGCTGAAGGTGCGCGGCTTCCCGACTTCTTAAGGGGGCCTACCGCCCTTCGGGCTGCTTGAGGCCAATTTTTAAGTGGGCCTATCGGCCTTCGGCCTACTTGAGGCCGTGGGGCGCTGAAATGGAAGGCTCGGCGGGGATGTCCTGCCGGGCCTTTTCTATTTCTGCCGGGGTGCGTAAGCCTCGACGGTGGTTCTGCTGGAGAGGTCTGCATGAGCGTCGTCGCCTCCTGGGTCTATAAGGACGGCAAGCGGGTGCGCGAGGCGCCGCTGACGGATCAGGGGCTGGCGCTGGCCAAGGGGGAATACCTCTGGATCGGCCTGTATGAGCCGACGGACGAGGAGTTCGACGGTCTGGTGCGGCGTTTCCACCTGCACCCTCTGGCGGTCGAGGACGCGCTGACGGCGCACCAGATCCCCAAGCTGGAGGTCTATGGCTCGGAGCTGTTCATCGTCGCCCGCACGGCTCAGGCCAAGGGCGACCGCATCCTGTACGGCGAGACCCATGTCTTCGTCGGCCCCGACTACGTCATCACCATCCGCCATGGATCGGCCCGCGCCCATACCCAGCTGCGCGCCCAGCTGGAGGCCTCGCCGCAGCAGTTGAGCCACGGGCCGGACTTCATCCTGCACGGGGTGCTGGACTTCGTCGTCGACGGCTACATCCCCATCATCGACGCCATCGAGGACAAGGTGCTGGAGATGGAGCAGGTCGCGCTGGACAGCTTCCTGTCGCGCGTCGAGATCACCCGCCTGTTCGAACTGCGTCGCGAGCTGCTGAAGTTCAGCCGGGTGCTGGGGCCGATGGAGGAGGTCTGCGTCAAGCTGCAGTCGCTGGACCTGCCCTGCATCGACCGCGAGGTGCGGCCTTATTTCCGCGATGTCGCCGACCATGTGCGCCGGGTGGCCAGCCGGGCGGCGGGCCTGCGCGACATCCTGGCCTCGGTGTTCGAGGTGTCCAACCTGCTGGAGCAGCAGCGGCAGGGCGTCATCACCCGCAAGCTGGCCGCCTGGGCCGCCATACTGGCCACGCCGACGGCGGTGGCGGGCATCTACGGCATGAATTTCGAACATATGCCCGAGCTGCGCTGGACCTATGGCTATCCGGCGGTGCTGCTGGTGATCCTGTCTATCTGCGTGGGGCTGTATGTCGCCTTCAAGCGGTCGAAGTGGCTGTGATCAGCCGCTGTTTCTAAGGCCCGCCGCCACGCCGTTGATGGCCAGAAGAATGCCGTTGCGCACGCGCGGATCGTCGTCGCCCGCGCGGCGGCGGCGGATCAGTTCGATCTGCACATGGTTCAGCGGCTCGACATAGGGCAGGCGCTGGCGGATCAGCCGGTCCAGTTCGGGCTGGCCGCCCAGCAGGCTCTGCTGGCCGGTGATCGACAGGACGGCGGCGACGGTGCGATCCCATTCGGCGCGGATGGCGGCGTGGATGCGCCCGGCCAGCGCCGCGTCGGGGACCAGTCCGGCATAGCGGCGGGCGATGGCCATGTCGGCCTTGGCCATCACCATCTCCATGTTCTGGACCACGGTGCGGAAGAAGGGCCAGGTCTCGGCCATGGCGCGCAGTTCGGCGGGGTCTTCGCCCTGAACCGCCGAGCCGAAGCCGAACCAGCCGGGCAGCATGACCCGCGACTGCGACCAGCTGAACACCCAGGGAATGGCGCGCAGATCCTCGATGGCGGTGGAGGTCGTGCGGCTGGCGGGCCGCGAGCCGATCTTCAGGTCGGCGATCTCGGCGATGGGGGTGGCGGCGCGGAAATAGTCGACGAAGCCGGGCGTCTCATAGACCAGGGCGCGATAGGCCTCCATCGAGGCGGCCGACAGGCGCGCGGCCGTGGCCCCGTGCTCTGCGCTGTAGCCGGCGTCCGACTGCGGCCCCAGCGAGGCCAGCAGGGTTCCGCAGGTCAGGGCGTCGAGGTTGCGGTGAGCCACTTCGGGTTCGCCGTATTTGTTGGCGATGACTTCGCCCTGTTCGGTGACGCGGATGCGGCCCGCGACGGTGCCGGCGGGCTGGCCCAGCACCGCCGAGAAGGCCGAGCCGCCGCCGCGCCCCACGGCGCCGCCCCGGCCGTGGAACAGTTGCAGCCGCACCCCCGCTGCGCGCGTGACGTCCAGCAGGGCGCGCGACGCCTCATGCAGCTCCCAGCCCGAGGTCAGGTAGGAGCCGTCCTTGTTGGAGTCCGAATAGCCGATCATCACCTCCTGCACCCCGCGCGCCTCGGCCACGGCGCGGGCGGAAGGTTCGGCGAGGGCGCGCTCCAGCGTGGCGCGGGCGGCGCGCAGGTCGTCGATGGTCTCGAACAGGGGGGCGGCCTGAATGGGGCAGGCGCCGGGATCGGCCGGGTCGTAGAGGCCGACCTCCTTCAGCAGCAGATAGACCTCCAGCATGTCCGAGGCGGCGTCGGTCTTGGACACGATATGGGTGCGGATCGCCTGCGGGCCGAAAGTTGAAAGGGCCTCGGCGGCGGCCTGAAGGATGGCGCGCTCCTTCAGCGTCTCGGGCGCATAGTCGGCATAGGGGGAGAACAGGGGGCGCGGGCTGTTCAGTTCGCGCGCCAGCACGGCCAGCCGGGCGTCTTCGTCCAGGGCGGCGTAGTCGGGGCAGGCGCCCGCGACCTTCAACAGGTCGGCGACTACGCGCTGATGCACGTCCGAGTTCTGGCGCAGGTCCAGCGTCGCCATGTGGAAGCCGAACACGTCCGCCGCCGTGATCAGCCGCGCCAGCCGGTCGTCGGCGAAGACGGCGCCGTGGGTCTGCACCAGACTGTCGTGCAGGATGTTCAGGTCGGCGCGGAAGGCGTCGGGGCCGTCATAGGCCGGGGCGTCGAAACGGGCAGGGCGGGGCGTCGGCTCGCCGGTCAGGGCCGGATAGGCGGCCGATAGCCGGGCGTAGATCTGGCTGAGCGCCAGACGATAGGGTTCGTCCGCGCGCTGGATGGAGGCGTCGCCTGACCCCTTGGCCAAGGCGGCCAGTTCGGGCGTGACGCGGGTCAGGTCGATGGACAGGCTGAGCTCGGCGCCCAGGGCGTGCACCTCGTCCAGATAGAAGCCAAGCGCGGCGCGCGCCTGACTGCGGAAGGCGGCGCGCAGGGTGTCGGCGTCGACATTGGGGTTGCCGTCGCGGTCGCCGCCGACCCATGAGCCGATGCGCACGAAGGGCGTCAGATCGGGCGCGTCCAGCAGGCGGCGCCATTCGGCCAGCTGGGCCGGGGCGACGTGCAGGAAGATGCGCTGCAGCCAGTCGACCACGGTGTCGATCTCGTCCTGCACCACCAGGGCCGAGGCGCGGGTCAGCCGCGTGGCCCACAGGATGACGATCTGGCGGCGCAGGGCCGCCTTCAGGGTTTCGGCGTCGCAGGCGATTCCGTCGCGGTCGCAGCCGTCCAGCAGTTCGCCGACCGCCGTGGTGCGGTCGATGACGCTCTTGCGGCGCACCTCGGATGGGTGGGCGGTCAGCACCGGCGAGATCAGGGCCTGCGCCAGCAGGTCGCGCACGGCGTCCCGGTCGACGCCCGCCGCGGCCAGTCGTTTAAGCGCGCCCTCGGGCGTGTCGGCCCGTTCGCCCGCTTCGGCCTGGGCCTGGGCGCGGCGCTTGCCTGCGCGATCCTCGGCGACATTGGCCAGCAGGGAGAAGGCGGCGAAACCATGCGTCAGGCCGATGGCCTGATCCAGCGACAGCTCGCCCAGCAGCCGCTCCAGCTCCGGCGCCTCGTCCGAGGCCGCGTCGCGGTGATAGGCCACCGAGGCGCGCCGCACCGCCTCGATCCGGTCGTAGAGGTCCTGTCCGCCCTCATCGCGGATCACCTCGCCCAGCAGGGCGCCCAGCAGGCGGACCTCTTCGCGCAGGCGGTCGTGGGGAAACTCGGAGGTCTGGGTCATTGAGGTCGTCTCTCAGCGGGGAGGCCGGAAGCGGAACCGTATCAGCGGAATCCGAATGCGCCAGTCCATGTTGCAACGCGCAAACCCTTTGTGTGGTGGCGACGTCGCGGGCGCGATGATCTTCTCCCTTCCCCCTCGATGGGGAGGGCTTGCAGTGAAACTGCGCTCGACTTTCCATGGGGCCTATCGACTCCCGCTTGTTTTTCCGTCATAAGCCGCGACTTCCGGCGCAATTGAACCTGCGCCTCCACCCGCACGACCCCTGATTTTCTTCAGGACGAGGCGGGAGAGGGCCTCTGTCGACGTGATCGTTCGCAGAGGTCGCCCGCCTATGGGCGTTTCTCACGGAGGCTTAAGGCCCAGGCGCATGAAAGGGTTTGAATGTTCGAGGCTCTGAACGAGCGGCTGACAGGCGTATTCGACCGGATCACCGGCCGCGGCGCCCTGTCCGAAAAGGATGTCGAGGAGGCCCTGCGCGAGGTCCGCGTCGCCCTGCTCGAGGCCGACGTCGCCCTGCCGGTGGTCAAGGACTTCATCGCCCGCGCCAAGACGGCCGCGACCGGCGAGGAAGTCATCCGCGCGGTCAAGCCCGCCGATCAGGTGGTCAAGATCGTCTATGACGGTCTGGTCGACATGCTGGGCGGCGAAGAGCCGGTTCCGCTGAACACCAATGCGACCCCGCCCGCCGTCGTGCTGATGGCCGGTCTGCAGGGCTCGGGCAAGACGACGACCTCGGCCAAGCTGGCCCTGCGTCTGTCGAAGTTCGACAAGAAGAAGGTCATGATGGCCTCGCTGGACACGCGTCGTCCGGCGGCCATGGAGCAGCTGGCCACTCTGGGCCAGCAGATCGAGGTCGCGACCCTGCCCATCGTGGCGGGCGAGAGCGCGGTCCAGATCACCCGCCGCGCGCTTCAGTCGGCCAAGCTGCAGGGCTTCGACGTCCTGATCCTCGACACCGCCGGCCGCATCACCCTAGACGAAGGGCTGATGAATGAGGTGGCCGAGGTCGCCGAAATCGCCAAGCCGGTCGAGACCCTGCTGGTCGCCGACAGCCTGACCGGTCAGGATGCGGTGCGCACGGCCGCCGCCTTCCACGAGCGCCTGCCCCTGACGGGTCTGGTGTTGACCCGCGCCGACGGCGACGGGCGCGGCGGCGCCATGCTGTCGATGCGCGCCGTCACCGGCCTGCCGATCAAATATCTGGGCGCGGGCGAAAAGGTCGATGCACTGGACGTCTTCGACGCCCGCCGCGTCGCCGGCCGCATCCTGGGTCAGGGGGACATCGTCGCCCTGGTCGAGAAGGCCGCGGGCGAGCTGGATCAGGCCAAGGCCGAGAAGATGGCCCGCAAGCTGGCCAAGGGCCAGTTTGATCTGGACGATCTGGCGGGCCAGCTGAACCAGATGAAGAAGATGGGCGGTCTTCAGGGCATCATGGGCCTGCTGCCCGGCGTGGCCAAGCTGAAGAACCAGATGGCCGAGAACAATGTCTCGGACAAGATGATCGACCGCCAGCTGGCCGTCATCAGCTCCATGACCAAGGCCGAGCGCAAGAAGCCCGACCTGCTGAACGCCAGCCGCAAGAAGCGCGTGGCCAAGGGCGCCGGCGTCGAGGTTCAGGACATCAACCGCCTGCTGAAACAGCACCGGCAGATGGCCGACATGGTCAAGTCGCTGTCCAAGGGCGGCGGCAAGAACCTGCAGAAGATGGCCTCCATGATGGGGGGCCTGCCCGGCATGGGCGGCGGCGGTCCCGACATGAACCGTCTGAAGGCCCTGGGCGGCGGCAAGATGCCGGAACCCTCGGCCGATGAAATGAAAGCCATTCAGGACCGCCTGGCGGGTCTGGGCGGCGGACAACTTCCGGGGGGCCTTCCGGGTCTGCCGGGCTTCCCCAAAAAGAAATAACGACCTTCCAGAAAGAGACTGAAAATGCTGAAGATTCGTCTGTCCCGCGGCGGCGCCAAGAAGCGCCCCTACTACCACATCGTCATCGCTGACTCGCACGCCCCGCGCGACGGCAAGTTCATCGAGCGCGTCGGCAGCTACAACCCGATGCTGCCGAAGGACAGCGCCACCCCGCGCATCGTCCTGAAGCAGGAGCGCATCCTGGAATGGCTGGCCAAGGGCGCCCAGCCGACCGACCGCGTCGCTCGCTTCCTGTCGCAGGACGAAGTTCTGGGCGCCAAGGTCCAGTGGACGCAGGGCAACAACCCCAAGAAGGCCGAGCCGGGCAAGAAGGCCCAGGAACGCGCCGCCGAGCGCGCCCAGCGCGAAGCCGACCGCCTGGAAGCCGAAGCCGCCGCCAAGGCCGAGGCCGCTGAAGCCGCCGCCGCCGCC
This sequence comes from Brevundimonas diminuta, assembly GCF_039673845.1. Lineage (GTDB taxonomy): Bacteria > Pseudomonadota > Alphaproteobacteria > Caulobacterales > Caulobacteraceae > Brevundimonas > Brevundimonas diminuta_E. The sequence goes on from NZ_JBDJMK010000003.1 coordinate 242,205, forward strand.
GCTGCTGCTCCGGCCGTGGAAGAAGCGCCTGCTGAAGAAGCTCCGGCTGCTGAAGCGCCTGCCGAAGCTGCTGCTGAAGCAACCGAAGAGCAGGCCTGAGCCTTATCTCTTCATCCGGCTCCGGCCGGTTGAAATGGGAAAGCAGCGTCCTTCCGGGGCGCTGCTTTTCTGCTATCTGGACCCATCGCATCGGCAAACGGAGCCCGGCCATGAGCAGCGAAGACAGACTGATCCTGGTCGGCCAGATCGGCGGCGCCTTCGGGGTGAAGGGCGAGGTGCGGATCAGCGCCTATACCGCCGACGCCATGGCTCTGGTCGGCTATTCGCCGCTGCTGGGCGCCGACGGCAAACCGGTGCTGACCCTGATCTCGGCGCGGCCGGACAAGGCGGGCGTGGTGGCGCGGGTCAAGGAGATCGCCTCCAAGGAAGAGGCCGACGCCCGGCGCGGCCAGAAGCTGTTCGTCACCCGCGACGCCCTGCCTGAGCCGGACGAAGACGAATTCTACCTGACCGATCTGGTCGGGCTGGAGGGGCGCGATCCGGCCGATGTGGTGCTGGGCAAGGTGAAGTCGGTCCAGAATTTCGGCGCCGACGACATGCTGGAGATCGCCCCGGCCGAGGGCGGCCCGACGTGGTATCTGCCCTTCACCCGCGAGGCGGCGCCGGAACTGCATATCAATGAGGGCTGGCTGCGCATCGTTCGCCCTAGCGAAGTCAGCGACCGCGACGAAGACTGACGCCGACACGGTTGCGGATTGGCCTTCGGCTTCCGACATGGAACAGGTCACACCAGCCGGAGCATTCCATGGCCGACCTGTCCGCCTTTCCCGTCACCCGCCAGTTTCCGCCGCAGCACCCTGACCGGCTTCAGCTCTATTCGCTGGCGACGCCGAACGGGGTGAAGATCTCGATCATGCTGGAGGAACTGGGCCTGCCCTATGAGGTCCACCGGGTCGATATCGGCAAGGACGAGACGTGGACGCCCGAGTTCCTGTCGCTGAATCCCAACGGCAAGATTCCCGCCATCATCGACCCCGACGGTCCGGGGAATAAGCCGCTGCCGCTGTTCGAGTCCGGCGCCATTCTGGTTTATCTGGCCGAGAAATCTGGACGCTTCCTGCCGACCGATCCGGCCGCGCGCTATGAGACGCTGCAGTGGGTCTTCTTCCAGATGGCGGCCATCGGGCCGATGTTCGGTCAGGTCGGCTTCTTCCACAAATATGCGGGCAGCGCCTTTGAGGACAAGCGTCCGCGCGATCGTTACGTCGCCGAATCACGCCGCCTGCTGGGCGTGCTGGAAGGGCGGTTGAAGGATCGCCAGTGGATCATGGGCGACGACTACACCATCGCCGACATCGCCATTCTGGGCTGGGTGCGCAATCTGGTCGAACACTATGGCGCGGGCGATCTGGTCGGCTATGCGGACTTTCCTGCTGTCGCCGCCTGGCTGGCGCGCGGCGTGGCCCGTCCGGCCGTGCAGCGCGGCCTCAATATCCCGGCTTGATATCAAGGAGCGGCGGGGGCGGGCGGTTCGCGCGCCCCCGCCGTCTCAAGGATCAGATTTCTTCGGTCGGGGCGTCAGGAACGTATTTCTTGATCGACTCGATGGCGCGCTTGGCGCCGGACTTGTCGGAATAGCCCTCGGTCGAGAAGATGATCTCGGAGTTGTATTTGAACCGGACGCGGTACTCGCCTGCCTTGTCCTTATAGACTTCGAACTTGTGCGCCATGATCGCCTCGCTCTGACGGCCGCCAGTCGGCCGGGAGGGAGGCTGACACGGCCCCGCTTGGCTCGTAAAGGGCGGGAAATGTAAAAGCCGGTGAGGCGCTCAGCCGCGCGCCGGAATCCAGCGCCGCACCGCCAGCGCTGCAAAGCCGACCGCCAGCCCCCAGAAGGCCGAGCCGACCCCGAACAGGGCCACGCCCGACGCCGTGGCGGCGAAGGTCAGGACGGCGGCTTCGCGATCCTTGACCTCAGCCATCATGGCGCCCAGCGATCCGGTCAGAGGCGCGATCAGGGCCAGGCCGGTGATGGCGGCCAGCGCCCCGGTCGGCATGGCGATGAACAGCCCCGCCAGCGGCGCCGCGAACAGGGCGACGACCAGATAGAACAGGCCGTAGATCACGCCCACGGTCCAGCGCTTCGTCGCGTCGGGGTGGGCGTCCGGCTCGGTGCAGATGGCGGCGGTGATGGCGGCCAGATTGACCCCGTGCGCGCCGAAGGGGGCCAGAAGCGTGCTGGTCAGCCCGCCCCAGAAGATCAGCTTTCCGGCGGGCGGGGCGTAGCCTGCGGCCCTCAGCACCACCAGACCGGGCAGGTTCTGCGAGGCCAGCGTCACCAGATACAGCGGCAGGGCCAGACTGACCGCCGCCTTCCAGTCGAAGGCGGGCATGACCGGCGACAGATTGCCGAACAGGCCGGTTCCCTCGGGCAGGGCGACCTGACCGCGCACGGCCAGAACGGCGAAGGCGGCGACCAGAACCGCGGGCAGGGACCATGCGGGCGCCAGCCGCCGCATGACCAGAAAGACCAGCAGCAGGCCCGCCGCCAGCATCAGATCGGTCGGGAACACCAGAAACAGCTTGAGGCAGAAGGGCAACAGCACCCCCGCCAGCATGGCCGAGGCCACGGCGGCGGGAATACGCTCGGCCAACCGGCCCAGCGCCGGGACCAGCCCGGTCAGCACCATCATCAGCCCGGCGATGACGAAGGCGCCTACGGCCGTCGACCAGCCGAGACCCAGCGTCGAGGCGGCCAGAAGCGCCGCCCCCGGCGTCGACCAGGCGAGGACCACGGGCATCTTCAGCCGCCAGCTCAGCACCGCGCCGGGCAGGCCGATGCCCAGACACAGGGCGGTGACCATGGAGATGATCTGGCCCGGCGACGCGCCCATGGCCTGACCGGCCTGAACGATCAGGGCGACCGTGCCGCCGAAGCCGACGACGGTCGCCACGGCGGCGGCGGAAAAGCTGGCGGGAGGAGGCAGGCGCACGGAACTCATACGCCCAAGCTAGGCCGATGGGCGGGCGCCTGAAAGTGGAAATGCGCCTTTCTTCCGCTCATCCCGGCGGACGCCGGGACCCAGTGCTTTGGCCTCATCCGCGTGGTCGGGATTGAGGCGCATATCTGAGGGATGCGCTTGCGGCGCTTACTGGATCCCGGCGTCCGCCGGGATGAGCGGGTAGTGGGGGAATGCAAAAAGGGCCGCCGGTTCGCCCGGCGGCCCTCTGTCTGTCCCAAACCCGGTCGGGCTCAGCCTTCCATATCGTCCGGCAGGCCGACGGCGTGGAAACCGGCGTCGACATGGACGACTTCGCCCGTGGTCGAGCGGCCCAGGTCCGAGCAGAGCCACAGGGCGGCGCCGGCGACGCCTTCCATCGAGGTTTCTTCCTTGATCAGGGAGAATTGCGCCGACTTGGAGTGCAGGCCGCGTCCGCCCGAGATGCCCGCCAGCGACAGGGTGCGCATGGCGCCCGCGCTGATGGCGTTGACGCGGATGCCCTTCGGCCCCAGGTCGCGCGCAATGTAGCGGGTGGCGGCCTCCAGCGCGGCCTTGGCCACGCCCATGGTGTTGTAGTTGGGGATGACCCGCTCTGCGCCCAGATAGGTCATGGTGATCATCGACCCGCCGTTGGGCATCAGCTTGGCCGAGCGCCTGGCCACGTCGACGAAGCTGAAGGCCGAGATGTTCATGGCCAGCAGGAAGCTGTCGCGGGTGGTGTTGTCGACGAAGGAGCCCTTCAGCTCGTCCTTGTTGGCGAAGGCGACCGAGTGGACGACGAAGTCGATCGTGCCGAATTCCTTCTCCAGCTCGGCGAAGGCGGCGTCCATGGAGGCGTCGTCGGTGACGTCGGCCTGGATCAGCAGCTTGGCGCCGACGCTTTCGGCCAGCGGGCGCACGCGGCGCTCAAGACCCTCGCCCAGGTAGGTGAAGGCCAGTTCGGCGCCCTGGGCGGCCAGTTGCGAGGCGATGCCCCAGGCGATGGAGTTGGAGTTGGCCACCCCCATGATCAGGCCCTTCTTGCCCTTCATGAGTTCGCCGGTGGGCATGTCCCAGCCTTCGCTCGTCGCCATGGGTTCGTCTCCGTATCTAGAACTTGATCCGCCTTTTGGACGGGCGCGCGGCGGGTGACAAGTGAGTGCGGACGCTGGCGTTTATCCGCCGTAGGCCTAAGTTGGCGTGATGAGCTTCGACGCCGACAGTCCGAATGCGCAACCAGAGGCGGGACCGGTCTTCTTCGACCGCCGTGAACTGGACCAGATGCTGCGGGTCTATGGACGGATGGTGGCGGCGGGCGAGTGGCGCGATTACGCCATGGCGGGTCAGAAGGATCGCGCCGAGTTCGCCGTCTTTCGCCGTCACGGCGACGCGCCGCTCTATCGCATCGAGAAGCGCCCGGCGCTGCGCCTGAAACAGGGTCAGTGGGCCGTGATCGGCGAGGGCGGCCATGTGCTGAAACGCGGCCGCGACCTGGCGCAGGTGCTGAGGGTCTTCGACCGCCGCAGGTTCACGGTGGTGGAGTAGGGGGCGCCCCATTCATACCCGCTCATCCCGGCGGACGCCGGGACCCAGTGAGTAAGCCAAACCTGAGCCTGACCGCTGAACCGGATGCTCTGAAGCCAAAGCACAGGATCCCGGCGTCTGCCGGGATGAGCGGAGGTAGGTAGCCGTCAAAACCTAACGTGGACAGAGCCAAGAAAAAGGCCCCGACGTCGCCGTCGAGGCCCCATTCTGTCTTGGCCTATCAAGCTGCGCTCAAGTCGGCTGTGACCGCGTCACAGCCATAGCGCGCTTAAGAATCCCCTATTCGCGGCTGCCCATGAAGGCCAGCAGGAATTGGAACAGGTTGATGAAGTTGATGAACAGGCTCAGGGCGCCGAAGCCCGTGGCCACGCCCAGCGCGTTCTGATCGCCGCCCAGGGCGTAGTAGGTCATCTTCAGACGCTGGGTGTCATAGGCGATCAGGCCCGAGAAGATCAGCACGCCCGCGCCCGAGATCACCAGATACATCACGCCCGATTGCATGAAGATGTTGACGATCGAGGCGATGATCAGGCCGATCACGCCCATGATCAGAAAGGTGCCCATGCCGGTCAGGTCCTTCTTGGTCGTGTAGCCGACCAGGCTCAGACCCGCGAAGGCGGCGGCGGTGACGAAGAAGGTCGAGGCCAGCGAACCGCCCGTATAGCGCAGGAACAGCACGCCCAGACCGGCGCCGATGGTGGCGACCACCGCCCAGTAGAGCATGTTGACGCCCTTGGCGGTCGGGTTCTTCATGAAGAACATCGAACCGAACAGCATGACCAGCGGCGAGAACTGCACGATCATGCCCAGCATGGTCATGCCGATGCGGCCGTCCGGCATACGGGCGAACAGCAGCTGTTGCACCGCCGGGACGTTGCCGGTGACGTAGGCCAGGGCGCCCGCGACGACCAGACCGATCGCCAGCTTGTTGTAGACGCCCAGCATGAAGGCGCGCAGACCGGCGTCGACGGACATGTCCGCCGACTGCGGAAGCGGGCGCGCATAGCCGTTGTTGAAGTCGCTCATCGCGAAACTAGTCTCCCATTCGGCCGAGAAGATCCCGACCTTTGGCTGAAATATCGGGATGCAGACGCATCCTTGCAAGAAAAACCGGACTTTCAGTCGCCGGTTCAGCCCGCTACCAAGGGTCGCATGTTACGCCTGTTCACCGCCATCTCCATCCCTGAAGACGTCGCCGAGACGCTGGCGCGGCGACAATCGGGCCTGCCCGGCGCGCGCTGGCGGCCGCTGGACGCCCTGCACGTCACCCTGGCCTTCTATGGCGAGGCGTCCGAACGCACAGCCGATGATCTGGCGTCGGAGCTGACGCGGGCCGAGGGCGGCGGGGCGTTCGAGATCACCCTGAACGGCGTCGGCGCCTTCGGCGACAATCACCGCAGCCATACATTGTGGGCGGGACTGGAGCGGTCCGAGCCGCTGAACGTGCTGGCCGGGCGCTGCCGTGCGGCGGGCGAGCGGGCGGGCGTCCCTCCGGAAAAGCGCGAATATCGACCGCACGTCACCCTGGCCTATCTGAAGCCGCAGGCGAACCCCGACCGCATCGGCGCCTGGATCGCCGGGCACAATCTGCTGAAGTCGCCGCCGATCCGCGTGGATCGCTTCGGCCTCTATTCCAGCGTCCTGACCGGCGACGGCAGCGTCTACACCCTGGAACGCGAGTATCTGTTGTGATCGACCGCCCGACCTCCTCGCTTGGTCCCACGCTGGAGACGGAGCGCCTGTTCCTGCGCCCGCCGACGCTGGAGGACTTCCCCCGCTGGGCCGAGTTTCAGGCGGACCCGGAGACGACGCGCTTCATCGGCGGACCGCAGTCGAAGCATCAGGTGTGGCGCACGATCGCCTCGGTCGCAGGCATGTGGGCGCTGCATGGCGAGGGCATGTTCTCGGTGATTGAGAAGGCGACCGGCCTGTGGATGGGCCGGATCGGGCCGCTGCATCCCTATGACTGGCCGGGCCGCGAGGTGGGCTGGAGCCTGCACCCCGACGCCACCGGCAAGGGCTATGCGGTCGAGGCGGCGGTCGCGACGATGGACTACGCCTGCGACGTGCTGGACTGGCCTGATGTCATCCACTGCATCGACCCGGACAACCGGGCGTCGGAGAAGGTGGCCGAGCGGCTGGGTTCGACCAATCGCGGGCCGGGACGGGCGCCGCCGCCCTTCCATGAGCATCCGGTCAACATCTGGGGCCAGACGCGGGACGCGTGGCGGGAGAACCGCCTGAAGCTGGGGCGCTGATTTTGCGCCCCATGTAGTGGAGAGGCGGCGCAGCCTACGTGACGGCGGGACGCCCGGTTCTGCTGTGGCAAAGCCCCTCCACCGCTTTGCGGTCCCCCTCCCCATTACATAGGGAGGAAAGGCTTGCGGCCGGAACATAGGCGGAACATAAAGGCGTATGGCCGCCGCCGCCCTTCACCTCGAACTGGTTTTCAGTCGCCCTGAGACGACCCTGTCGGTCACGCGGGGCGCGGCGCGGCTGATGCTGGACATGGGTTATGCGCCCCTGCTGGAGGTCTGCCTGCCCAACGGGCGGCGCGCTGATGTCATGGCGCTGGGACCGAAGGGCGACATCATCATCTGCGAGGTGAAGTCGGGCGTCGACGACTATCGCGTCGACCGCAAATGGCAGGAATACGGCCCCTTCTGCGACGCCTTCTACTTCGCCGTCGCGCCAGAGTTTCCCGAGGGCGTCCTGCCGTACGAGCCGGGCCTGATCGTCGCTGACGGTTTCGGCGGGGCGGTGGTGCGCGACGCGCCCGCCACGCCCCTGGCCCCCGCGCGCCGCAAGGCCCTGACGCTGGCCTTCGCCCGTCTGGGCGCGCTCAGGACTATGCGGGAGTAACGCGCTTCTCCCTCAAGGGGAGATGGGCGACTTAACGCGGCGCGCGCTTGGCCAGGATGCGTTGCAGGGTGCGGCGGTGCATGCCCAGACGACGGGCCGTCTCGGAGACGTTGTGGTCGCACAGTTCATAGACGCGCTGGATATGCTCCCAGCGCACCCGGTCGGCCGACATGGGGTTTTCCGGCGGCTCGGGCGCTTCGCCGGTGGACAGCAGGGCCTTGACCACGTCGTCGGCGTCGGCAGGCTTCTGCAGATAGTCGACGGCGCCGGCCTTGACCGCCGCGACCGCCGTGGCGATGGCGCCGTATCCGGTCAGCATGACGATGCGGGCGTCCTCGCGCCGCTCGCGGATGGTCTCGACCACCTTCAGGCCGTTGCCGTCCTCCAGCCGCATGTCCAGAACGGCGAAGGCGGGCGTGGACTGGCGCAGGGCGTCGGCCGCCTCGGCCAGCGACCCGGCGACGGTGACGGTGAAGCCGCGCGATTCCAGCGCCCGGCCCAGCCGCGTGCGCAGAGCCTGATCGTCATCCAGCAACAACAGCGAGCGGTCGCTGAGGGCGGCGATCTGTTCTGTGATCTGGGTCTCGGGTTCGGACATGTATTTCTCCTGAGGTTTCAGGTCGTGCGTCACGGCCGCAGGGTCAAGGGCCAAGCTCCCGACTGCGACATCAGGTTCCATCGCCTTCCATCGCCGAGGCGGTGACTTCCAGCACCTGACGCGGCCAGCGCACCGAGACGCGGGCGCCGCCCGGCTGGCCTCGCGCCGGATCGCCCGCGCCTACCGAAACCTTGGCGCCGGACCGCTCCAGCAGGGTGCGGGCGATGAAGAAGCCCAGTCCCATGCCGCCCTGACTGGGGGCGATCGGAGCGGTGATCGGCGGCGGCGCCAGGCGCTCGCGGCGAGCCGGGCGCGAGGCGGCGGCGATCTGGGCGGCCAGGGCGCGGCGGGCCTTGGCCTGCGGGCGGCTGGTCACATAGGGCTCGCCCAGACGCGGCAGGATTTCCGAGGCGAAGCCGGGGCCGTCGTCGACGATGTCGATCTCGATCCACCCGGCGTCGACCACGGCGGCCAGCTGGACCCGTGCGGTGGCGAAATCGGCGGCGTTCTCGACCAGGGTCGACAGGCCATGGACGATTTCAGGCAGGCGGCGCAGGCGCGGCGTGTCCTGACCGGACGGGATCTTCACGGCGATGTCGAAATCGAGGTCGAAGCCGCGATGCGGTTCGGCCACCTCCTCCAGCAGGGCCTTCAGGCCGATGTCGGCGAACAGGGCGTCGCCCTCCTCGGGCTGGGCCGACAGCTGTTTCAGGATGTCGCGGCATCGCTCCGCCTGTTGCAGGATCAGGGCGGCGTCTTCGGCGGCCGGGCTGTCTGCGGCCGCGTCGCGCAGCATCTCCTTGGCGACGACCTGAATGGTGGCCAGCGGCGTGCCCAGCTCATGCGCCGCGGCGGCGGCCAGACCGCCCAGAGCCGCCAGCCTCTGCTCGCGCTGCAGCACGTCCTGTGTGGTGGCGAGCGCCAGTTCCAGCTTGTCGGCGTCGGCCGCCACCTTCCAGGCATAGCCGGCGGTGAACAGCACCCCCGTCACCAGCGCCAGCCCCAGCCCCAGACGATAGAGGCCCGGAAGCTCCAGATGCTCATGCAGCCGCCACGGCAAAGGCAGGGACCACGAAAACAGGAAACCCACGGCGATCAGGGCCATCACGCCCAGCACCACCGCCTGTCGCGCAGGCAGGGCCGCCGCCGCGATCGTCACCGGCGCCACCAGCAGCAGGCAGAAGGGGTTGGCCAGCCCCCCGGTCAGCGCCAGCAGGGTCGCCAGCTGCAGGATGTCGAAGCCCAGCTGGGCGGCGGTTCTCGGCCCGTCAGGCAGGCTGCCGTCGATGCGGCGCGCCCGCGCCATGGTAGCGAGGTTCATCGCCACGCCCGCGCCGATCACCGCCAGACACTCCCACAGAGGCAGGGGGAAGTGCAGGGCGAAATAGGCCGTCAGGATCGCGCAGGTCTGGCCGATCACCGCCAGCCAGCGCAACACGATCAGGGTGCGCAGCGACAGGCCGCGCCCGCGTCGGGGCAGTTCCGGCAGACCGGCCAGTTCGCCGCCCGCCTGCGTCAGGGCGTCGAGAGCGAGGCGCGAGGCGGCGGGGTTCAAGGCGGCCTGCGACCGGATGGGGGCTTCTGTAGGGTTCACCCCTCTTCTATAGACCGGGGAAAGATCGGCTGCACGGTCCGCCGTGTCGCGCCCGCCGAATGTCCGCCGTCCCGCTTCTGTTCAAGGAGACGCCATGCCCCGCCGTCCCGTAATCCTATTCGCCGCCGCCTGCGCCGTCATCGCCCTGGCGCTGGGCGTTGTGACCATGGTGGTGGTCGGCGGCCGTCAGCAGTCGGCCCAGACCACGGACGCCGCGACGGGTCAGCCTCTGGTCGGCGGCCCCTTCACCCTGACCAATCAGGACGGCCAGGTCGTCACCGAGAAGATCCTTGAGGGCAAGTGGAGCCTGGTCTTCTTCGGCTTTACCTACTGCCCCGACTACTGCCCGACCACGCTGGGCGTGCTGAACGCCGTGCAGGAACGGATGGGCGACAAGGCCAAGAATCTGCAGATCCTGTTCGTCAGCATCGACCCCGAGCGCGACACGCCGCAGATGCTGAAGGACTATCTGTCGTCCGACGGTTTCCCCGACGGCGTCATCGGCCTGACCGGCACGCCGGAACAGGTGGCGCAGGCGGCCAAGGCCTATCGCGCCTTCTATCAGAAGGTCGGCGAGGGCGAGGGCTATACCATGAACCACGGCCTGACCGTCTATCTGATGGGGCCGGACGGACAGTTCCGCAGCGCCGTCGCCCATGATCTGGGGCCCAGCCGCACCGCGACCCTGATCGAAAACGCGATGGAGAAGGGCTGATCACCTTTCCCTGAACGGGACGAAACCGGCCTTATTTTGCGACGCGGCGCCCTGTATGATCAGCGTTCCGCTGTCAGCGGAGGCCGCAACCGGGGTTTCATGCTCTACGCTTTTCACGAGCTCGCCTATCATTCGGCGACGCCGTTCCGGATCGGGGCCCAGATGGCCCGCCAGTTCTGGACCTCTCCGCTCAATCCGGCGGCCGACACGGCGATCGGTCGCACCGCCTATGCCGCCGCCGAGGTGTTCGAAAGCCTGACGCGCCGTTACGGCAAGCCTGACTGGAACCTTGAGACGATCGAGATCGACGGCAAACCTGTCCGCACGACGGAACAGGTCGTCTGGTCCTCGCCGTGGTGCCGTCTGGTGCGGTTCGCCCGCAACATCGGCGATTTGAAGCGCGCCGGAAAGGCGACGGCGGCGCCCGCCGTGGTGATCGTGGCGCCCCTGTCGGGCCACTACGCCACCCTGCTGCGCGGCACGGTCGAGACCTTCCTTCAGGACCACGACGTCTATGTCACCGACTGGTCGAACGCCCGTCAGGTGCCGATGCTGGAAGGCCGCTTCGACTTCTACGACTACATCGACGAAGTGCGCGAAATGCTGGCCGCCGTCGGCCCGCGCGCCCACGTCGTCGGTGTCTGCCAGCCGGGACCGCCGGTGCTGGCCGCCTGCGCCGTGATGGCGGCCGAGAACGATCCGAACCGCCCCGCCTCCATGACCTTCATGGGCTCGCCCATCGATGCGCGCCTGTCGCCGACGGTGACGAACCAGCTGGCTGAGGAAAAGCCCTTCACCTGGTTCAAGTCGAACATGATCCATACCGTGCCGCTGCCCTATCCGGGCGTTGGTCGGCGGGTCTATCCGGGCTTCGTCCAGCTCTACAGCTTCATGTCGATGAACGAGGACAAGCACATCGACGCCCACCGCCGCTATTTCAATGATCTGGTCGCGGGCGACGGCGACGGGGTCGAGAAGCACGAACAATTCTACGACGAATATCTGTCGGTGCTGGATCTGACCGAGGAATTCTATCTTCAGACCATCGACATCGTCTTCCAGCAGCATCTGCTGCCGCGCGGCCTGCTGGAGCATCGCGGCAAGCCGGTCGATCTGACGGCCATCACCGACATCGGTCTGGCTACCATCGAGGGCGAGATGGACGACATCTCCGGCGTCGGCCAGACCCAGGCCGCGCACGGCCTGACGCCGAACATCCCTGACGACCGTCGCCTGCTCTACGTCCAGCCCAAGGTCGGCCACTACGGCGTCTTCAACGGCCGCCGTTTCCGCGAGGAGATCTATCCCCGCGTGCGCGATTTCATCGCCAAGAATGAAGCGATCAGTGTCGTACCGGAACGGTCAGCGTCTGCCGCTTGAGGGCGGCGGCGCCCTGAGACTGTCGGTCAATCCGCGCGCGCGTCGGCTGTCGATCCGCATCGACGCCCGCGCGGGCGAGGCCGTGGCCGTGGCCCCCAGCGAGCGGCGCCTTGGCGAGGTCGTGGCCTTCGCCCGCACCAAGGCCGGATGGATCGCCGAACGGCTGGCCGCGCGCCTTGATGCACAGCCCTTTGAACCGGGCGCCGTCGTGACCTGGCTGGGCCGCCCCGTGCGGCTGGAGGCGACCGGCGGCGCAGGCGCAGCCCGCCTGATCGACACGCCGGACGGGCCGGTGCTGCGTTCCGGCGGCGAGGGCGAGGCCTTTTCCCGCCGCATCGAGAACTGGTTCCGCCGCGCCGCGCGCGACTTCCTGACCGAGCGCACGGACATCCACCTGAAGACCCTGGGCCAGACGCCGGTGAAGGTGTCCATCGTCGACACCCGCTCGCGCTGGGGCTCGTGCAGCCCGCACAACCGTTCGATCCGCTATTCCTGGCGCGTCATCATGGCCCCGCCCGCCGTGGCCGACTATCTGGCCGCGCACGAGGTCGCCCATCTGGTCCACGCCGACCACAGCCCCGCCTATTGGGCTGTCGTGGCCCGCCTGATCGGCGACCACCGCCCCCATCGCAACTGGCTCCGGGAACACGGCGCATCGCTGCACGCCATGGGCGGGGCGCCCGCCTAAACCCGAATGTCGAGCAGGGAGCCGGGGCGTTGCAGGCGTGCGGATGCGGTGGAGGCTTCTGACGGCTTTGGCGCAGCGGCCTGTTCAACGGAGGATTGAGCCGCAACCGGCGTCGCCACGCCCATCGCCTGTCGGAAGAAGGCCGACTGGGCCGTTCTCAGGGCATGGGCCGCGCCGCCCGCCTGAGGCGGAAAGGCCGGCCGCTCGGATGAAATCGCGGACATGGGCCGAAGATGGCCGCGCTTCGTCTAGATATGGTTAACGCGCGATTCACCCTGTTTCGGGCGGTCGCCTCAGCGCGCGGGTGCGTTCAGGGCGTCTGTCAGCGTTTTCAGATCGGCATCCGTCAGAATGGGCCCCGACGATTTGGCGACGATGGTCCCGAAGGCGTCGACGGCGAAGCTTTCCGGCACGCCCGACACGCCCAGATCCAGCCCGGCGCGGCCTTCGCGGTCCACCAGCACCAGACGATAGGGATCGCCCAGATCTTCAAGGAAGGCGTCGGTGGCGACGGGATCGTCCTTATAGGCCACGCCGACCACGGCGACGCCCTGTTCCTTCAGCTTCATCAGCTGCGGATGCTCCAGACGGCACGGCGCGCACCAGCTGGCGAAGACGTTGACGATCATCGGCTTGCCCACGCCCGCCGTCTTCAGGTCCAGCAGGTCATTGCCCGCCTTGCCGTCGATCAGGACGGACAGAACCGTCGTTTCAGGGATCGGCTGGCCGACCAGGGCGTCGGGGCGATAGGTCGGCCCAGCGGCGGGATCCCCCGCCATCCGGTCCATCTGCGTCATCAGAAAGATCCCCAGCGCCGCCAGGACCGCGATGGGCAGAAGGGCCAGCCAGCGCTTCATTTGCGCGCGGCCTCCAGCCGCGCCAGCTCGCGCTTCCAGCGACGGGCGGCGATCAGGGCGCGCGCCGACAGGGCGGCCAGCACCACGGCGCTGATCCCCCATGCGGGCCAGACGAAGGCGCCATAGGGGCTCATGTCCAGATCAAGCATGAAAGACCTCCATCAGGCCGCCAGCGCCGCGCGGGCGCGAAGGGTCAGAACACGGCGGCGGCGCACCTCGGTGCGGATCGACGTCAGCCAGATCGCGCCGAACAGCACCACATAGGCCGCCATCATGGTCAGCAGGGCAGGCAGGAAGACCGGATCGACGCTGGCCCCGCCCGAGCGCAACAGCGACGCGGGCTGATGCAGGGTGTTCCACCAGTCGACCGAAAACTTCACGATGGGCAGGTTGATCAGGCCGACCAGACCCAGCACCGCCGCGGCCCGCCCGGCCTTGGCTTCATCGTCGATCGAGGCGCGCAGGGCCATGTAGCCTAGGTAAAACAGAAACAGCACCAGCACGCTGGTCAGGCGGGCGTCCCACACCCACCACGTCCCCCACATCGGCTTGCCCCACAAGGAGCCCGTGATCAGCGCCAGAGCCGTAAAGGCCGCGCCCGGCACCGCCGCCGCCCGAGCCGCCGCATCGGCCAGCGGATGACGGAAAACCAGGGCGAAGAAGCTGGACACGCCCAGCGCTCCATAGGCCATCAGACCCAGACTGGCCGCCGGAACGTGGATGAACATGATGCGGACGGTGTCGCCCTGCTGATAGTCGGCGGGCGCGGTGAAGCTGAACCAGACCCCCAGCAACAGCAGGGCGAGCGCACAGACCCACAGCACCGGAACCAGAGGACCGGTGAAGCGCATGAAGCGGTCAGGATTGGCGAGGCCGAACATGGGCTGCCGATTACGCGGCCCCGCGCCTCACGGCAAGCGGGCGCTGCATTTGACGCTGCCGCGGCCTTACAGGCTCAGGCCGTTCTGCGCCGCCAGATCCTTCAGCGCCGCCATCGGACGCGGGCCCCAGTGGGCGATGACTTCCGACGCCGCCAGCGAGCCCATCGCCCCGGCTTCGGCCAGCGACAGGCCGCGCGACAGGCCCAGCAGCACGCCCGCCGCGTACTGATCGCCCGCGCCCGTGGTGTCGACGACCTTCTCGACCGGACAGGCGGCGACCTCGACCCGCTCTTCGCCGCGGAACAGCACGGAGCCGGCAGCGCCGCGCGTCACGGCCGCCACCTCGACGATGCGGCCCAGATGAGCGGCGGCGGCGTCGAAATCTTCCGTCTCGAACAGGGCCTGAAGCTCCGCTTCATTGGCCAGGACGATGTCCGCCGAAGTCTCGATGAAGGCCAGCAGCTCGGCGCGCCAGCGGTGGACCACGAAGCTGTCCGACAGGGTGATGGCGACCTTGCGGCCCGCCGCGTGGGCGGCGGCGGCGGCGGCCTCGAAGGCGGCGCGGGCGGGCTCGGGGTCGAACAGATAGCCTTCCAGATAGACGATGGCGCTGTCGCCGATCACGCCCGCATCGACGTCAGCGACGGTCAGCTGGTTGGCGGCGCCCAGGAAGGTGCACATGGTGCGCTGGCCGTCCGGCGTGACGTTGATCAGGCACCGCCCGGTGCCGAAGCCGTTGCCTGCGCCGCCTTCCAGCGCGGGGGTGTCGAAGTGGACGCCGACGGCGCGGATGTCGTGGCTGAAGACTTCGCCCAGCGTATCCCTGGCCACCTTGCCGATATAGGCGGCGCGCCCGCCGAACGAGCCGACGCCCGCCACGGTGTTGCCCGCCGAACCGCCCGACGCCTCGACCCCGGCGGCCATGGCCTCATAAAGGGTCGCGCTCTGCGTCTCATCGACCAGCTGCATCGAGCCGGGGATCAAGCCCTTGGCCTCAAGGAAGGCCGGTTCGCACGGGGCCAGAACGTCAACGATGGCGTTGCCCAGGGCGCAGACGTCGAAGCGTGCGTTTTGGGCGAAGGCGGGCAGAGACTGGGTCATGTCCGCCCCATAACCGGCGGCGCGCCGCTGCGCCAGAGGAACGGCCTCAGCCTAAAAAGAAAAGCGGCCCTTCACCCGCCCGCGCAGGCCGCCTAAGTCCGGGGTTCCCTTGCACAGCGGCCCCGCCGGGCCGAGCGGAGCCCTGTTGATGACCGATGTCGCCGTCCTGACCCCCGATCCGGCCGATCCCACCTATTCGACCCTGTGGCCCGGCGTGCTGGACCGGCTAGGCGAGGCGCTGGCGACGGCGGGGATCACAGCCCGACCCACGCCGTGGACCGACCACATAGAGAACGCGCGCGGCCTGATGGATTATCCGCTGGTCCTGCCGCTGCTGGTCTGGGGCTATCATCAGGACCACGACCGCTGGCTTCAGGCCTGCACGACCTGGAGCGAGGCGGGCGCGCCCCTGGCCAATCCGGCCGCGACCGTGCGCTGGAACGCCGACAAACGCTATCTGGGCCGTCTGGCTGAAAAGGGCGTGGCCATCCCCGAGACGATCTTCACCGACCATGTCGACGCGGGCGTGGTCGAGGCCGCCTTCGCCGCAACGGGGGCCGAGACCCTGATCGTCAAGCCGACCGTCTCAGGCGGCGCCTGGCGCACCCTGCGGGTGGCGGCGGGCGACCTGCTGGACGCGGCCCTGATCGACGCGCCTGTCGGCGGGGCGATGATCCAGCCCTACCTCAAGGCCATCGAGACCGAAGGTGAGACCTCGCTGCTCTATTTCGGCGGCGAACTGAGCCACGTCGTGAACAAGCGCCCCGGCCAGGCCGGCGAGTTCCGCATCCAGACCCAGTACGGCGGCCAGTATCAGGCGCTGGACGCCGCGCCGCAGGGCGCGCTGGACCTGGCCGAACGCACCCTGTCCGCCATCGATGAAGACCTGCTCTACGCCCGCATCGACATGACGAAGGGCGACGACGGCGAGTGGGTGCTGATGGAGGCCGAACTGATCGAGCCGGACTTCTACCTCGCCGCCGCCCCCCACGCCGCCGAACGCTTCGGCCGCGCCGTCCGGGCACGACTGGAGCGCTGATACAGTCAGAAGAACAGGGCGTCCGGGCGGCGTTCCTGCTGCGGTGCGGGCAAGGCCTGCGGCGGGGCAGGGCGCGCCGCTGCGGGCTGTTGCGGCTGGATCGGTTGCGGCGCGGGCGCGTCGGCGGCGGGCGGCTGGGCGTCATAGGGAACAGCCGTCGCATAGGGGTCTTCCACCTGGCCCATCAGGTCGCCGACGGGATCGGGCGGGGTCCAGCCTTCGGGCAGGGGCGGGCCGTTGGGGATGGGCTGGACGGCCAGGCGCGGCAGGGCCGCCTCCATGAAGCCGCGCCAGATGGCGGCGGGCGAGGAGCCGCCGGTGACGCGGGCCATCGGCTTGTTGTCGTCCTTGCCCACCCAGACGGCGGCGACGAAGCCGCCCGTGTAGCCGACGAACCAGGCGTCCTTGTAATCCGAGGTGGTGCCGGTCTTGCCCGCGATGTCGCGTCCGCCGATGGCGGCCGAGCGGCCGCTGCCCGAGGTGACGACGCCGCGCAGCATCTGGTTCATGTAGTAGAGCGGCGGATTGTTGATCGCCTGACCGCCTTCGGTCGGGCCGTGGGTGTAGATCACCCGGCCGGACGGGGTGCGGATGCGGCTGATGCCATAGGCGTCGATGCGGCGGCCGCCGTTGGCGAAGGCGTCATAGGCCTGGGCCATCTCCAGCGGGCTGACCTCGACGGCGCCCAGGGCCATGGACGGCTGCAGGCCGATGTCGCTGGTGATGCCCAGACGGCGCGCGGCGCGGGCGACGCTGTCGCGCCCGACCTGATCGGCGACATAGGCGGCCACGGTGTTGGTCGACTGGGCCACGGCCTGAGCCAGGGTCATCTGGCCCGAGAAGTTGCCGGAATAGTTGCGCGGCGACCATCCGCCGATGGTCACGGGCTGGTCGACCACCGGGGTCTGGGGCGTATAGCCTGCCTCGACCGCCGCCAGATAGACGAAGGGCTTCCACGCCGAGCCCGCCTGACGGCGCGCATCGACGGCGCGGTTGAACTGGCTGTCGCCATAGGATGAGCCGCCGATCATGGCGCGCACCCGGCCGTCGCCGTCCAGCGCGACCAGAGCAGCCTGTTCGACGCCCCGGCCCTTGTCGCGGTCCAGGATGCGGCGCACGGCGCGCTCGGCGTCGGTCTGAAGGGTCAGGTCCAGCGTTGTCTCGACGACCATGTCCTCGGTCGGTTCGCCGACCAGACCGCGGATCTGCTTGTCCAGCCAGTCGATGAAGTATTGGGCGTGCTGGCTGGCCAGGGTCTTGGAGACCCGCACCGGCTCGGCCACGGCGGCTTCGCGCTGGGCCGGGGTGATGGCGCCGACCTCGACCATTTCGTTCAGCACGACGTTGGCGCGGGTGGCGGCGCGCTCGCTCTCGGAGACGGGGGAATAGCGCGAGGGGGCCTTCAGCAGGCCCGCCAGCAGGGCGGCCTCGCCGACCGTCAGCTTGTCGGCGCCCTTGTCGAAATAGCGCTGCGAGGCGGATTCGATGCCATAGGCGCCCGCGCCGAAATAGACGCGGTTCAGATAGAGGGCGAGGATTTCCTTCTTGGAGAACTTCATCTCCAGCCAGACGGCGAGGATCAGCTCCTGCACCTTGCGCTTCATGTTCTGGTCGGGCGTCAGGAACAGGTTCTTGGCCAGCTGCTGGGTGATGGTCGAACCGCCCTGGACCACGCGCCGGGCCTTCAGGTTCGAGGCCATGGCCCGGCTCATGCCGATCGGGTCAAAGCCGGGGTGGTGATAGAAGCGGCGGTCCTCGATGGCCACGAAGGCGGCCGGGACATAGTCGGGCAGGGCGTCCAGATCGACCGGCGGCGCCATCTGGGTGCCGCGCACCGCGATCAGGGCGCCGGACCGGTCCAGATAGGTGATCGAAGGCTGGCGATCGATGTCGTACAGGCCGGATGTATCGGGCAGGTCGCGCGCGAAGACGGCCAGGAAGACGACGGCGAAGATCAGGCACCAGACGGCCAGCACCGCGGCCCAGTAGAGCAGACGGCGCATGACGGATCGGCGCGGCTTTCCTCCGCCCTGATCGTTCCGGTCGGGTCCGCGGTCGTTGCGCGCCATGAACATCCCTTTATGCCAGCAGGAAGAACCCTAGCCGTTCCCGTCGCCCGCGAAAACGCCCCCGTTTCCGATCACGCCAGCGTGTGCGTTTATTTCGCCGAAAGAATGGCGCGCCGGGCGAGCCAGACGCCGTTATCGCCGCTGTTTTCAAGGCTCAGACCGGCATCGGTCAGCAGGTCGCGATAGGCGTCCGGGGCCAGACTGCCGTGATAGAGCGGCTCGCCTCTCCATTCGCCGATGGCCTCGCCGTGGTCGGGACCGGCGGTGAACATCAGCCGCCCGCCCGGCGCGACGCGGGCGGCCAGTGCAGGCAGGACCATCGTCTGGGCCTGCGGGGTCAGGTGGAACAGGCTGTGCCAGGCCAGTACGCCGTGAAAGGCGCCGTCCGGCAGGCCGTCGCGCATGTCGCCTATGCGCCAGTCGCCGCCGGGCAGGGTCTGGCGCGCATGGGCGATCAGGCCGGGCGAGGCGTCGAGGCCGACGGCCTCGAAGCCGCGCTCCAGCAGGGCGGCGCCCATCGGCCAGCCGGAGCCGCAGCCGACGTCCAGCACGCGGGCGCCGGGCGGCCAGTCCTGCGTGAAGCGGTCCAGCCATGCGGCCTCGTCCCAGTCGCCTTCATGACGGCGCAGGGTTGCGCCCCGGTCGCGAATCCAGTCGGCCGCCCTGTCCTGATAAAGGCCGATGATCCGATCCGCGGCTGGATGACTCATCGGGTCAGAAAGGCGTCCAGTTCGCCGTAGAAGGCCGTCGGCTGGTCGAACATGATGAAGTGGGCGCTGTCGTCGATGCGCTTCAGCCTGGCGCCGGGCAGGGTCGCGAAGGACATCTGATAGATGGCGTCGGTGACGGCGTCGGTCATGCGGGCGTCGTTGAACTTGACGTAGAGCACCTCGGTCGGGGCTGTGATCTTCGCCAGTTCGGGGCGCAGGTCGGTGGTGACCAGTTCGCGGAAGGCGGCGGCCGAGACCTTCTGGTCGCTGTCGCGCATGTCCTGAAGGGCTTCTTCGCGGCGGCTCTCGGTGTTGATCATGCCGTTGATGGCGGTGGTCGCCTGGGCGACGTAAGCCTCGCGCGGGCTGGTCGACTGGGCGGTCCATATCTGATCGGCGACGGGAGCCACGCTCTCGGCTGTCGCGCCGGGCGCGCCGAACATGGCGCCCATGAAGGGGATCATGTCGACCACCATCAGCCTGCCGACTAGGTCCGGGTGGCGCGCGGCCAGCATCATGCCCATGGTCCCGCCCATGGAGTGGCCGACGACGGCGGGCCTGTTCAGGTGCTGTTCGCGGATGTAGCGGGCGATCTCCTCGGCCACGGGGGCGCCGACAGGCTGGGGCGCGTCGCTCTGGGCGTTGGCCTGCGGCGCGGCGCCCGCGAAACCGGCGACATGGATGCGGTGGATGCGATAGCGCCCGGCCAGATGATCGACCGTGCCCTGCCAGATGTCGGGCGAAGACGACAGGCCGGGGATCAGGATCAGATCGGGCGCGCCCTCCGGCCCGTCGACGCGGACGCTGAGGCGGTCGGAGGCGAAGACGCTGTACGCCGCAGGATCGGCGGCGCCGTTCTGCGCCACAGCGGGGGCCGCGCCCAGCAACAGGGCGGCGGCGATGAAGGCGGCGGAGGCGGTGCGGATCAAGGCGTCTCTCCCAAAGAGAATTTGAGCCAGATTAATTCATCGGCTGAGGAAGGGAATGGCCTTTGGACGGCCGCCCGTCCCTGCTGCTACAAGGCGGCCATGACCGCAGACGCCGCGACCGCATCTTCCGCCACGCCTGAAGCCAAGGCCCCGCCGACCGCATTCGGCAAGGGCTTCATCACCGACGCCTGGTATTTCGTCGCCCTGGCGCGCGACGTGCCGGTCGCCAGCCTGAAACGCTATGAGATCATGGGCGAGCCGGTGCTGATCGGGCGCACCCGCGCGGGCGAGGTTTATGGGATGCGCGACATCTGCCCCCACCGCGCGGCGCCGCTGTCGGCCGGGCGGCTGGTCGAGAAGCCGGGCGAGGGCGAGACGATCGAATGCCCCTATCACGGCTGGCGCTTCCGGCCTGACGGCGTGTGCGCGGCCATCCCGTCGCTGGTCGAGGGTCAGGCGTTCGAGGCGAACCGCATCAAGGTCCGGTCCTACCCGGTGCGCGAGAGCCAGGGCATGGTCTTCGTTTGGATGGCGGCGGACGCCCGCAACCCGTCCGAACCCGATCAGGAACCGCCGCAGTTCCCCGGCGCAGTCGGCCAGCCGCGTCTGGTCGAGTGGATGGATTTCGACAGCCATATCGACCACGCCGTCGTCGGCCTGATGGACCCCGCCCACGGCCCCTATGTCCACCAGCAGTGGTGGTGGCGGTCCGAGCATTCGATGCACGAGAAGGCGAAGACCTTCGCCCCCGTCGACTTCGGCTGGGCCATGGTGCGCCATGCGCCGTCGTCGAACAGCCGACTGTACAAGGTGCTGGGCGGAGCGCCCGCGACCGAGATCACCTTCCGCCTGCCGGGCTATCGCTGGGAGCATATCCAAGTGGGCGAAAAGCAGGTGCTGGCCCTGACCTGCCTGACGCCGGTGAACGAGACCAAGACCCGCATCACCCAGATCTTCTGGTCCGACCACTGGGTGTTCGGCATCGCCAAGCCCTTCCTGCGAATGGGCGTGGTGGCCTTCCTGAAGCAGGACGGCGGCATGGTGAATCTGCAGAACGAGGGGCTGAAATACGACCCGGCCCTGATCTGGATCGACGACGCCGACAAACAGGCCAAATGGTATCAGCAGCTGAAGCGCGAATGGCTGAAGAGCCGCGCCGAGGGCCGCGCCTTCGTCAATCCGATCAAGGAGACGGTGCTGCGCTGGAAGAGCTGACGGCGGGGCGAAGAACGGCGCGCTCTGGCGCTTTTTGCGAAACGGCCTAAGCATGGCCGTATGCACTGGTTCACCCGCATCTTCCGCCTGCACGCGACCCTGTGGCTGGGGCTGGCGGTCATGCTGGCCGTGTTCTGGATCGCCAGCGAATGGCGCAACTCCATGCAGCTGGCGACCGGATGGAATGCGGGGATCGCGACCTTTCTGGGACTGACGCTGGTGCAGGCCCTGCGCCGCCGCTCGACCGAGGATATCGAGCATCGCGCCGGAAATCTGGATCAGGCGGGCGCCTTCCTGTTGCCGCTCAGCATACTGTCGGCGGCGGCCAGCCTGTTCGTGGTCATCGCCGAGACCTCCGCGACCGAGCGGCCGTCGCTGGCCAGCGCGCCCTATACCGTCCTGACCATCCTGATCTCATGGCTGTTCGTCCATGTGATCTTCGCCCTGCATTACGCCCATGAATATTATGCGCCCGGCCAGGACGGGGTGCGCGGCGGGCTGGAGTTCGCGGGCGATGAGGCGCCGGACTATTGGGACTTCCTGCATCTGGCGCTGGCGGTCGGCGTGGCCAATCAGGGGACGGTGGCGGCCTCCAGCCGCCGAATCCGGCGGGTTCTGACGCTGCATGGCCTGATTTCATGGCTGTTCAACACCATCATTCTGGCGCTGACGATCAATCTGGTCATCAACCTTTTCTGACGGCGAAGGTTGACGCAGGGGCGCGGCGTCGCCATTTAGCGCGGCATCGCACAATGCGGTGACCGGCGCGTTCCAGCGCGTGTTGGGCTTTTCCTCTGCGAAAAGCTTGTCTGTCGAGCGGCCGGATCATTCGATTTCATACGTCGTCCATACACGCGGGGCGGCGCCCGTTCCCCGCCCGAGCTTCGGGCAGGCGACGTGCGCCCTTTGTGAAACCGGCCCTGTCCGGCTGCGCCCGTCGTCGTTCGTGAAAGATAGACGTGAGCGAAATTACCTTTGAAACCATGGGCCTGAACAAGGCTCTGCTGACCGCCCTGGCGTCGACCGGCTATGAGAAGCCGACGCCGATTCAGGCCAAGTCCATTCCCGACGTGATGAAGGGCAAGGATCTGCTGGGCATCGCCCAGACCGGCACCGGCAAGACGGCGGCCTTCGCCCTGCCGATCCTGCACCGTCTGGCCGAGAACCGCGTGGCGCCCAAGCCGCGCACCACGCGCGCCCTGATCCTGAGCCCCACGCGCGAACTGGCGACCCAGATCGCCGACAGCTTCAAGCAATACGGCGCCCATCTGGGCTTCCGCGTCGCCGTCATCTTCGGCGGCGTGAAATACGGCCCGCAGGAACGCGCCCTGCAACAGGGTCTCGATGTCCTGGTCGCCGCGCCGGGTCGCCTGCTGGACCACCTGCAACAGAAGACGCTGGACCTGTCGCAGACGGAAATCTTCGTCCTGGACGAAGCCGACCAGATGCTGGACCTGGGCTTCATCAAGCCGATCCGCCAGATCGTCAGCCGCATTCCGGCCAAGCGCCAGAACCTGTTCTTCTCGGCCACCATGCCGTCGGAGATCGGCAAGCTGGCGGGCGAGCTGCTGAAGGACCCGGTCAAGGTCCAGGTCACGCCGCAGGCCACCACGGTCGAGCGCATCAAACAGTCGGTGATCTGGGTCGAGCAGGGCAAGAAGCGCGCCCTGCTGACCGAGCTGTTCTCTGATCCCGCCTATACGCGCTGCCTGGTCTTCACCAAGACCAAGCACGGCGCCGACAAGGTCGCGGCCTATCTGGAAGCCGGCGGCGTCGAGGCCGGCGCCATCCACGGCAACAAGAGCCAGCCGCAACGCGAGCGCGCTCTGGAAGCCTTCAAGAACGGCAAGCTGCGCGTTCTGGTCGCCACCGACATCGCCGCGCGCGGCATCGACGTGGACAAGGTCACCCACGTGGTGAACTTCGAGCTGCCCTATGTGCCGGAAGCCTATGTCCACCGCATCGGCCGTACGGCCCGCGCGGGCAAGGACGGCACCGCCATCAGCTTCGTCGCCGGCGACGAGATGAAGCTGCTGAAGGACATCGAGAAGGTCACGCGTCAGAAGATCCCGGCCGTCGACCGCCGCAACGACAAGGCGCTGGCCCAGCTGGACGCCTCCATCATGTCGGCGGGCGTGGCCAAGAAGGCGACCCTGCCCGAGCGTGAAGGCCGGTCGGACGGCGAAGGGCGCGGCGGCCGTCGCGGCGGCCGCAACCCGCACCGCGAAGGCGTCAAGCAGGAGGGCGGCGGTCAGCCGCACCGCCAGCGTCGCGGCCGCAACGGCGCGCCTGCGGCCGAGCGTCCGGCCGTCGCCTATGATCCTATGGCGGGCGACCGCGCCCGTTTGTCGGTGCGCGCCGCCCCGGCGGCTGAGCCCAAGCCGGTCGGCGAACTGCAACGCCGCCCGCGCCGTCGCCGCCCGTCGAACGGCGGCAAGGGCCACGGCGCCCAGGGCTGAGGTCGAGATTTCCTCCCCACAGGGTGGGGAAGATATAAAAACGGCGGCTCCTTTGCGGGAGCCGCCGTTTGCTTGTCCGCTGTCAGGCGGAGATCAGAAGGCCCAGCGGGCGCCGATCGAGGCCACAAGGGCCGAGCCTTCCGCCTCACCGCGCAGGTGCGAGGTCACGGCCGCGGGCGTGCCCGCATAGAAGGTGCGGTCATCGTGGATCGTGGCGTCGCTGAAGGCGATGTAGGTCAGGCCCGCGTCGAAGGTGACGCCCTTGGTCACCTCGGTCGAGCCGCCGACCGAGAACAGCCAGCGGTCGGCGTCCGGGATGCGGGCGGTGCGCAGGCTGTCGCGGGTCGGGGTGGGGTCATAGCCGACGCCGGCGCGCAGGGTGGTCTTGTCGCTGATGGCGTAGTCCAGGCCGATGGCGCCGGTGGTGACGTCCTTATAGTCCTGATGGATGACGTCGCCGCCGCCCGTGTATTCGACGGTGATGGCGTCGAACTCGGACCAGCCGATGCGGTTGACCTGGGCGTTCAGGGTCAGCTTGTCGCTGACGGCGTAGCGCACCGAGGCCGAGGCGAACCACGGGGTGTTGAAGCTGGCCTTGCCGTCGGTCGAGACGTTGGCGCCCGCCAGCGGGCCCAGCAGGCCGGCCACGTTCACGTCGCCTTCCAGCTCATGCTCGATCTTGGAGCGGTAGCTGAGGCCGAAATCCCACGGGCCGTTGTGGATCTGGGCGCCGACGTTCCAGCCGAAGTCCCAGCCGTCGCCTTCCAGACTGTTGGAGGCGTCAGGCAGCAGCGGCGACAGGTTCGGCATGGCCGAGGTCAGCTTGGCCTTCACATACTGGGCGTTGACGCCGGCGCCGACGTCCAGCCAGTCATTGACCTGATAGGCTACGGTCAGGCCCGCATCGCCCGAGCGCAGCTCGGACGTCAGGGCGTCATAGCGGGCGAAGGACGGCGTCTCATATTTGGTGGTGAAGTTATAGGGCGCGGCCACCGCGATGCCGATGGCGAAGCGGTCGCCGATCGGGGTGGCGAAGGCGAAGTTCGGCACCAGACCGCTTTCGATCGGATCGACTTCGGTATTGCGCGGATTGACCACCGGCACGTCCACGCCGCCCGGATAGGTGACGTAGGATCCGGCGTTCTTCACTTCGGAATCGATGCGGATGGCGTTCAGCCCGATCGAGGCTTCACGGCCGCTGCGGGCGATGGAGGCGGGGTTCCACCACATCGAGCCGACGCCGCGATCAGCGGCCTCGCCCGAATAGGCGCGTCCGGCGCCGCGCACGGACTGTTCCTGCAGATAGAAGGAGCCGGCGAAGGCCGGGGCGGCGACGCCCGCCATCAGGGCGGTGGTCAGGGCCGCGCCGCCGAGGCGGACAATTTTCCTGGGGGTCATAACGCTTCACCTATGTCGTGGGCCGACCATTTGAAAAACGGCGGGCGGCCTTGGTTCGGGGAGAGCCGCCGCGCCATTCATCACAGCGTCCGTGTCATGAAAGCGTTGCGCCCGGGGCCACCGTCCGGCGGCTTCCCGGCGAAAACGTGGCGCAGAAGGCGCACAATTTCACACCTTAGTGAGGTTACGTAACGGCAATTTTGATGCCGAAAGAACGCAGTTCTGCGGCAAGTTCTTGTGCCGCTGCGTCAACTTCGGCGGCGTCACGGCCACGGATCACCAGCTGGGTTCCGATCTCGCCGGGACCGTCCACGCCGCTGAAACCGAAGGGGTAGGAACCGAAGGACAGATGCGGCCGGGCCTCGGCGGCGGCGCGCAATATGTCGGCGACGGCGCCTTCGCCGACGTCGGTGACGCGCAGGGCGCGGTTGTGCACCGGGGCGCCGGTTTTCAGGCGCGGCGCCACGTCGTCCAGCATGGCCTCCATGATCTTGGGCACGCCCGCCATGACGAAGACGTTCTCGACCTGAAAGCCGGGCGCGCCGCTGACCGGATTGGCGATCAGGACGCCGCCTTGCGGCACGCGGGCCATGCGGCGGCGCGCGGCGTTGAACTCGCCCGGCGGATAGCGGCGCTCAAGGATGGCGAGGGCTTCGGGGTGTTCGTTGACGGGAACGCCGAAGGCGGCGCCGATCGCATCGGCGGTGATGTCGTCATGGGTCGGGCCGATGCCGCCGGTGGTGAAGACATAGTCGTGCGCTGCGCGTAGCGCGTTCAGCGCCCCGACGATCTGATCCTGACGGTCGCCGACCACGCGGGCCTCCATCAGGTCGACGCCCAGCGGCGCCAGAAACCGGGCCAGGGTGTTCAGATTGGCGTCGCGCGTGCGGCCGGACAGGATCTCATCGCCGATGATCAGGACGGCGGCGGTGGGGGAGGCGGAGGGGGACGAGGATGGCTGTGACATGGGACGGATATAGGAAACGCACTGTTGCTGCGTCAGCGGCGAACCCTGACGGGCTTGAGGTTTTGTGCTAGTCTGACCATCTGAAGTCCTGAAAATCGTTTCTTCGCCCGGTCCGCCTGCCTGCGGATCGTGCGCGTTCCTGAAAGCCGAGCATGTACGAGACCCCCGACCTGGAAACCGACGTCTTTGTCCGCAGCCACGAAATCCGCCTGTATGACGCGGAAGGGTTCGAGGGCATGCGCAAGGCTGGCCGTCTGGTCGCCGAGGCGCTGGACATGATCACCGAGCACGTCAAACCGGGCGTGACGACGGGCGAGCTGGACGATCTGGTGCGCGAGTTCACCCTGGACAATGGCGGCACGCCCGCCTGCCTGGGCTACAAGGGCTATACGAAGACGGTCTGCACCTCGATCAACCACGTCGTCTGCCACGGCATTCCGGGCGACAAGGTTCTGAAGGAAGGCGACATCGTCAACATCGACCACACGGTCATCGTCGACGGCTGGCATGGCGATAGCAGCCGGATGTATCCGGTCGGCGAGATCAACGCGCG
Organism: Brevundimonas diminuta; assembly: GCF_039673845.1. Classification (GTDB taxonomy): domain Bacteria; phylum Pseudomonadota; class Alphaproteobacteria; order Caulobacterales; family Caulobacteraceae; genus Brevundimonas; species Brevundimonas diminuta_E. The sequence continues at coordinate 268,746 of NZ_JBDJMK010000003.1, forward strand.
CGCCAAGCGCCTGATCGACGTCACCTATGAATCGCTGGAGCTGGGTCTGGCGCAGGTCAAGCCGGGGAACACCTTCGGCGACATCGGCTTCGCCATCCAGAAGTTCGTCGAGGCCCAGCGCATGAGCGTGGTCCGTGACTTCTGCGGCCACGGCATCGGCCGGGTGTTCCACGACAGCCCCAACGTCCTGCACTACGGCCGTCGCGGCGAGGGCGCGGTGCTGAAGCCGGGCATGTTCTTCACGGTCGAGCCGATGGTGAACCTGGGCAAGCCCGCGGTGAAGGTGCTGTCGGACGGCTGGACCGCCGTGACGCGCGACAAGTCGCTGTCGTCGCAGTGCGAACACTCGATCGGCGTGACCGAGGACGGGCTGGAAATCTTCACCGCCTCGCCCAAGGGTCTTTTCCGCCCGAAATTCTGAGCTAGTCTCCCCCGTGGGGGAGGCTGATGCTCGATCAACCGCCGGAACAACCGAAGGCCAAGCCGCACCACGCCGGTCATCGCGAGCGGCTGCGCGAACGCGCGCGCACGGCGGGCATCCACCATCTGCCGGACTATGAACTGCTGGAGCTGTTCCTGTTCCGCAGCCAGCCGCAGGGCGACGTCAAGCCGGTGGCCAAGGCGTTGCTGGCGCGGTTCGGATCGCTGGCGGCGGTGCTGGCGGCCTCGGTCGAGGATCTGATGACGGTCAAGGCCGAGGACTCGCGCGGGCGGGCCAAGGGGGTGGGCGCCGAGACGGCGCTGGATATCGCCGCCCTGCATGAAGTCTCGCGCCGGGTGGCCAAGGAAGAGGCGAACAGGCGCACCGTCATCTCGTCGTGGACGGCGCTGCTGGCCTATGTGCGCCTTAGCCTTCAGCATGAGCCGCGGGAGCAGTTCCGGGTTCTCTATCTGGACAAGAAGAACCAGCTGATCCTCGATGAAATCCAGAACCGGGGCACGGTCGACCACGCCCCCGTCTATCCGCGCGAAGTGGTGCGCCGCGCGCTGGAGCTGTCGGCCAGCGCCATGATCATCGTCCACAACCACCCCTCGGGCGATCCGACGCCCAGCCGGGCCGACATCGACATGACCAAACAGGTGGTCGAGGCGGCGCGCGCCCTCAGCCTGGCCGTCCACGACCATCTGATCGTCGGCCGCGAAGGCGTGGCCAGCTTCAAGCAACTGGGACTGATGTGACTGTTCTTTCGACCGAGCGCCTGACGCTGTCGCCTGTGACCGAGCGCGATCTGGCGGACCTGATCGCCCTGTGGTCCGACGCGGACTTTACCCGGCACATCATGGGGCGCGGCCTGTCGGAGGAGGAGGTGTGGTTCCGCCTGCTGCGCGATCTGGGCCACTGGCAGGCGCGGGGATATGGCAACTGGTCGATCCGCGAGACGGCGAGCGGCGCCTATGTCGGCAGCGTCGGGGTGCTGGATTATCGCCGCGAGATCGAGCCGCCGTTCGATGCGCCGGAACTGGGCTGGGGCGTGGCGCCCGCCTTTCAGGGAACGGGCATGGCGCGCGAGGCCCTTCAGACGGCGCTGGGCTGGACCGACGCCCATCGGGACGAGCCGCGCACGGTCTGCATGATCTCGCCCGAGAACACGCCGTCGATCCGTCTGGCGGAGCGGGTCGGCTATCGCCCCTATGCGCGCGCTGACTACAAGGGATCCGTCGTCGAACTGTTCGAGCGGCCCAAAGGAGGATGATGGCGGCGATGGCTGACACGGACGCCGCCGCCGGGTAAGCTTTACAATCTTCAGGGCCGGTTCGCCGGTCCGCCGCCTTTCGGAGCCTTTCTTCATGCCCATGTCCGTCGACGACCTTCGCGCCCATCTGGTGGAGGCCTTCCCTGATGCGGACATCGCCATCGAGGATCTGGCCGGCGACGGCGACCACTATCGCGCCCGCATCGTGTCCGAGGCGTTCCGCGGCATGAACCGCGTGCGCCAGCACCAGACCGTCTACGCTGCGCTGAAGGGCAAGATGGGCGGCGAACTTCATGCTCTGGCGCTGGAGACGTCCGCGCCGGTGGAGGCAGGCTGACCCATGCGCTATCGCCCCTTCGGCGCCTCGGGGGGCGCGGTTTCCAGCCTGACGCTCAGCCTGGGGGCCGAGGCGGCGGCGCGCGGTCCGGCCCATATCCGCGACCTGGTGTTCGCCGGGCTAGAAGCGGGCGTGAACGTCTATCATTTCGAACGGCCCGACCCGATGCTGCTGCAGGCGGCGGGCGAGGCGCTGGCCCATGTCGAGCGGCGCCTGTTGTGGGTCAGTCTGGCGCTGGGCGAGGATCGGGACTTTTCGGCTACGGGGCTGGGCCGTTCGATCGAACAGGGGCTGCACGCCTCGGGTCTGGGCTGGTTCGATCTGGGGGTGCTGGATCATCCGGCCGAGGATGAACTGCCCCAGACCTCGCTGACGGCGCTGAAGGCCATGCGCAAGGCCGGGCATGTGCGGATGCTGGGCGTGTCGGGCGATGAGCCGGTGACGGACCTCTATGTCTCGACCGGGGCCTTTGATGTCCTGCTGACCCCTTTCAACGCCAATGTGCCGTGGCATGTGCGGTCGCGGATGAAGGCGGCGCGTGACCGGGAAATGAGCCTGTTCGCCTGCGACTGGTTCCCCGACAGCCTGTCGACCGAGCGCCGCGCCGCCGAGGCGGGCGCCGTGAAGAAGCGCGGCCTGTTCGGGGCGGTGGGCTGGGGCGGCGGACGCGGCGACGCGGGGGCCGAGGCGCGAGGCTCCTTCGCCTTTCTGCACCGGACGCCGGGCTGGACGGGCGAGGCCATCTGCCTGGCCTACGCCCTGGCGGACCCGGCGGTGGCCAGCGTGCTGGTCCGGCCGCGCGATCGGGCGCATCTGGAAGAAATGGCGGCCGTGCCCGAGCGCGACCTGCCGGCCGGTCTGTCGGCCCAGATCGAAATGGCGCGGGTCGATTCCCCTGCTTGATCTGCTCTTGGGCTGACCCGCTCTGGCCTGATGCGCTTCAGGCGCCGATGGCGGAGAAGGGGCCGTTCAGGAAGCCGGGCTTGCGATAGGCCAGCGGGCGGCCTTCGCCGTCCAGAACCCGTCCGCCCGCCGCTTCCAGCACGGCCTGACCGGCGGCGGTGTCCCATTCGCAGGTCGGGCCGGTGCGCGGATAGGCGTCGAAGCGGCCCTCGGCGATCAGGCAGAACTTCAGCGAGGAATCCATGCCCTGCCAGCGGGTGCAACCGTTGCGGGCGGCCAGTCGGGCGGCGTCGTCCTCGCTGATGCTGTGGCTGACCAGGGCGATGGCGTCGGCCGGGCGTTCGCGCACCCGGATCGGCCGCCACGGCTCGCCGAAGGCGCGGCGCAGGGCGCCCTGACCGGGCGCCGCCGAACGCCATGTGACGCCCAGCGCCGGCGCCGACACCACCCCCGCCACCGGCGCGTCGCCGCGGATCAGGGCGATGTTGACCGAATAGCTCTCGCGGCCCTGAACAAAGCCTTTGGTGCCGTCCAGGGGGTCGATCAACCAGAACCATTCGCCGACCGACGCCGGGGCGCCGTCCACCGATACGGCCTCTTCGGCGACGGCCTCGATCTGGGCCCAGCATCCGGCCAGACGGCTCAGGATCAGGGCCTCGGCGGCGCGGTCGGCCTCGGTCACGGGGCTGGAGTCGGCCTTGGTCTCGACGGCGGTTCCGGCGCGCCACCACGGCAGGATCAGGCGCGCGGCCTCTTCGGCGATGTCGGCGATGACCTCGGCCAGACGGCCGGACGCGAGGTCGGATTCAGGATCGGAGTAGGCGTCGGTGCTCATGAAGCGCTCGATAGACCATGCGGCCGGTTTAACGAACCGGCAAATCAGGCCACCTTGACCTTGACCATTCCAAGATTCCGAGCGCCCGAGCGTTGGCATAATGACCGTTTCCGACGACCCTATCGCCCTATCCGCCGCCGATCTGCCGGTGGACGGTGCCGAACTGGCCGCCTTCATCGCCGCCAAGCTGTGCCACGACTTCATCAGCCCGGCCGGGGCGGTGGTGTCGGGGCTGGACCTGCTGGACGACCCCGGCGCGCAGGACATGCGCGACGACGCCCTGGGCCTGATCCGGCAGAGCGCGGCCAAGATGGTGGCCCTGGTGCATTTCGCCCGCGTGGCCTTCGGCGCGGCGACCAGCAGCGAACAGTTTTCGGGCGCCGAACTGCAGGGTCTGGTCACGGGTCTGACCGAAGGCGGTCGCGCCACGCTGGACTGGCGCGTGGGCGATGAGACCTTTTCCAAGATACAGGCGCGCGCCCTGATCAACCTGGCCTATCTGACCGTCTCGGCCCTGCCGATGGGCGGGACGGCGGTGGTCACCATCCGGCGCGAGGGCGGGCAGATGCTGCTGGTCGGTTCGGCAGAGGGCGCGCGGGCGCGGCTCAAGCCCGAAGCGGTCGTCGGCCTGAAAGGCGAGCGGCTGACCGAGGGGCTCGCCGGTCAATGGATCCAGCCTTACTGGCTGTGGCTGACGGCGCGCGAGGCGGGCGGTCGGTTGAATCTGGCGCTGGAGGAAGGCCGGGTGGCCCTGATGGCGAGCCTGCCCGACAGGGATGCGCGTCCGGGCGAGGCGGAGCCAACGCTCCGTTAACCCGCATGAATGACCATGGCGAGAATATAAAACGCATTTCGCGTCAAACGGGAATGGATGCGATGGAGGCCAGAACCTGCCTGATCGTGGATGACAGCCGCATCATCCGTAAGGTCGCGCGCCGCATTCTTGAGGACCTGTCCCTTGAGGTGGCGGAGGCGGGCGACGGCGCCGAGGCGCTGGACTATTGTCTGGCGGCGATGCCGCAGGTGGTGCTGCTGGACTGGCAGATGCCGGTGATGGACGGCCTGACCTTCCTGCGCCGTCTGCGCGAACTGCCCGGCGGCATGGCGCCCAAGGTGGTGTTCTGCTCGGTCGAGACGCGGGCGGACCGCATCGCCGAAGCCCTGTCCGCAGGCGCGGACGAATATGTTATGAAGCCCTTCGATGGCGAGATCCTGCAATCCAAGCTCGCCGAGGTCGGGGTGGTGCAGTCGCTGTCATGACGCCGGAGGATTTTGATCGCCTTCAGTCCCTGCTGGCGTCCCGCGCCGGCTATCGGCTGACCCGGGACCGGATGCAGCTGGCTGAACACCGGCTGGGCCCGGTGGCGCGGCGCGAGGGCTATCATAACGTCGAGGCCATGCTGGCCAGTCTGTGGAGCCGCCCGGTGGCTTCGCTGGGCTGGGCGGTGATCGAGGCCCTGCTGAACGGCGAAAGCTGGTTCCGGCGCGATCGCGCCAGTTTCGACGTGATGGAGCGCGAGCTTCTGCCTGCGCTGACGGCGGCGCGGCCGGGCGGGCGGGTGCGTATCTGGTGCGCGGGCGTCTCGACGGGACAGGAAGCCTATTCCCTCGCCATCGCCGGGCTGGAGGCGGGCGCCTGCGTCGAGATCGAGGCCACGGACCTGTCGCGGCAGGCGATCGAGAAGGCCATGTCGGGGCTCTACACCTCGTTCGAGATCCAGCGCGGCCTGTCGGCGCGGACCATGCTGCGCTGGTTCGAACAGGTCGACGATCAGTGGCGGGCGCGGCCCGAACTGCGCGCCGCCATCCGCTTCGGCCGCGCCAATCTGCTGGATGAGCCGACGGACGAGGAGCGCTTCGACGTCATCTTCTGCCGCAACGTCCTGAACGACATGGCGCCCGAGCGACGCGCCCGGGTTCTGGACGGACTGGAGCGGCGCATGGTCGACGACGGCTGCCTGTTTCTGGGACAGGGCGAACAGGCCGAGGGCGACAGCGTCGCCTTCCGTCCCGTCGCGCGGCGCCGGGGCCTCTATGTCAAGAGCGGGGCGGCGGCGCGGCGCGCGGCCTGACGGCTTCAGGACGCCGTCAGCAGGCCCTGTTCGGCGACGGCCTTGACGCCGGGGCTGTCGACCTCGGTGAAGCTCAGATCGTTGACGCCGAAATATTCCTGCTGGTTCAGGGCGCACCAGTCGGTGGTGACAATGCGGACGCTGGGGCGCCCCTCTGCGCCCCCGACCGCGCCCCCGACCGCACCATAGACGAAGTCGCCGGTGCGGCGGGCGAAGGGCATGACCCGGTCCTGATTGGCCAGGGCGGTCAGTTCGGCCAGACGCGCGGCCGGAACCTCGGCGGCCATCAGCTTGCCGTCGAAACGCACCACGGAATCGAAGGCGTAGCGGCTGACCGGACCCTCCGCCAGACCCGTGCCCAGCGTCGTGTGGCCGATGAAGCCCGCCTGCGCGCCCGCGAAACGGGCGAAGGCGGCGGCGACTGCGCGGCCGGTGTCGCCCAGCGACAGGGCGGCGGGGCTGGTCCCCAGAATGGCGCGCTCCTGTTCGGTCAGATGCCGGTCCAGCGTCCTGCGGATCAGGGCGGCCAGCGCCGGGTCGGCGGGGCCGTCCAAGGCGACCGTGCGCGACTGCGCCCGCACGCTGCCGTCGTTGAGATAGTCGGCCGCCGTATAGGCGTTGCTCCACGATCCGGTGTGGGCGTAGAGGCCGCGGCCCAGCGGTTCCTGGAACAGCAGGTGATTGTGCCCGCCGATCATCAGGGCGCCGTCGGGCAGGGCGGCCAGCATCCCCCGGTCCCCCGCCACCCCGGCGTGGCTGAGCACCAGCGACAGCTGGGCGCCGTCCAGCAGGCGGGGCAGTTCGGCCCTGGCCCATTCGGTCGGATCGGGGATGGACAGCCAGTCGCGCGTGTCCTTCGGATAGGTGTTCAGCGCATTGGTGCCGAAGCCGACGATGTGCATCCGCCGCCCGGCGAACGTCAGCTCGGTCGAGGACGGGGCGTAGGGACGGCCGCTGCGGGCGTCGACGATGTTGCTGAGGACGACGATGCCCAGACCCTGCATCCGCTCGACCACCGTGTGCAGGTCGGGGATCAGGTCGTTGTCGTGATTGCCCAGATTGACGACCGTGGGGGCGATGTCGGGCAGGGCGGCCAGAAAGGCCCAGTCGATGGCCCCCTCGGATCGCACTGAGACGACATTGCCGTGTTCGAAGATGTCGCCGTCGATGACGATCAGGTGCGGAACCTTCTGGCTGCGGACCTCGGCGCGCAGGGCGGCCAGCAGCTGGGCGCTGCGCTCATAGGCGGAGTGCAGGTCCGACATGGCCAGGACGCGGCCGATGACGGCGTGCGGATCCTTTCGGCTGCGGCGCGTCTGGGCCAGCGCGGACGGCGCAACGCTCATCAGGGGCAGGGCGAGGGCGGCGCCCATGAGGCGGCGGCGCGAAGGCGAGGCGAAACCCATCTGAAAGTCTCCGGCGCCCGGCGTGTCCGGGCAGGATGTCGCCAGCGGCGCGGAACCGGCGCGCGGGACCTGCGGAAGACGACGCAGCCGATCTGAATGCCACGGATTGCTGCGCCGCACAACTTGAGGCTCGTCTCATATCCGTCATCTGCGCCGGTTTTTGAAACGGTGTGGCCATGTCGTGAAAGGTTCATCAAACCGGGCGTTTCCGCGCTGGCGCAGGGGCCGCATCGGGCCTAGGGCAGCGGCCAATTTCTCCCCGTCCATTAGGATACCCCGATGACCCGTCTCGCCGCCCTCGCCGCCTCCGCCAGCGGTCTGGCCCTTCTGATCGCAACGCCGGTTCTGGCGGACACGGTCGACATTCAGGCCGATCCGGCCGCCGCTGTCGGCGACATCGTCGTCACCGCCCAGCGCCGCCGCGAGAACATCCGCGACGTGCCGTTCGCCGTCACCGCCATGAACGCCGAGACGCTGAACGCCGTGAACGCCGGCGGCGGCGACATCCTGCAGCTGTCGGGCCGCGTGCCCAGCCTGCAGGTCGAAAGCTCCAACGGCCGCTACGCCCCGCGCTTCTACATCCGCGGCCTGGGCAATGTGGACTTCGACTTCACCGCCTCGCAGCCGGTGTCGATGGTCATGGACGAAATCGTCCTGGAGAGCGTCTATCTGAAGGGCTTCCCCCTGTTCGACGTGCAGCAGCTGGAAGTGCTGCGCGGCCCGCAGGGCACCCTGTTCGGCCGCAACACCCCGGCGGGCGTCATCAAGATCGAGACGACCAAGCCGGGTGACGAGTTCACCGGCTTCGGCTCCATCTCCTACGGCAACTACGGCTCGACCCGCGCCGAGGCGGCCGCGACCCTGCCCGCGACGGACACCCTGTCGGTGCGCGTCGCCGCCCTGTGGAACCATCGCGACAACTGGATCAACAACGCCTGGGACGCCCCCTTCGCCAAGAAGGACGGCAAGGACATGGGCCAGTTCGACGACGTGGCGGGCCGCGTCCACGTCGCCTGGACCCCGACGGACCGTTTCTCGGCGCTGATGACCCTGCAGGCGCGCGACTATGACGGCACGGGCACGATGAACCGCGCCAACGTCCTGACCAAGGGCTCGAACAAGCTGAACGACAACTTCAACCGCGACACGGTCTGGTATGACGGCGGCCGCAACAACTTCCAGAAGCAGAAGACGACCTCGCAGTCGCTGCAACTGGCCTATGACTTCGGTCCGGCGACCCTGACGGGCGTCATCGGCTCGTACCAGGGTTCGAGCCAGGGCGACGGCGACATCGACGGCGGCGTCGCCTCGGCCCCCGCCGGTTCGCCCTTCAAGACGCCGTTCAACGTTGAGTCCGGCACCCTGTCCAGCGACCTGAAGCAGAACACCTATGAGCTGCGCCTGGCCTCGAACGGCGAGGGGCGTCTGGGCTGGCAGGTCGGCGCCTTCTATTGGGACGAGCGCATCAACCTGGTGTCGGGCACCTTCGACGGCGTCGGCGGTCTGTTCCCGGTCAAGGTCACGGACATCGTGCAGAAGTCGGACTCCTGGTCGATCTTCGGTCAGGCCAACTATCAGGTCACGGACGCCCTGAAGGTGACCGGCGGCGTGCGTTACACCGACGACAGCCGCGACTATCTGGGCCGCATCCTGGTCGGTACGCCCGCCAATGCGCTGGGCGAAGTCTCGGTCGGCGACGAGCAGGTCAGCTGGGACGTCAGCGCCCTGTATGAAGTCAACGACAGCCTGAACCTGTTCGCCCGCGTGGCCAGCGGCTATCGCGGTCCGTCGATCCAGGGCCGCAACCTGCCGGTTCTGACCACGGCGGATTCGGAAACGGTCATGTCCTATGAGGCCGGTTTCAAGGCCCGCATGTGGAACGGCCGCGCCCGACTGAACGCCACCGCCTATCTGTATGACGTCAAGGACATGCAGTTCACGGCCATCGGCGGCATCGACAACTCCAACCGCCTGATCAACGCCGACAAGGGCCAGGGCTATGGTCTGGAAGTCGACGGCGACGTCTATCTGGGCGCGGGCTTCTCGCTGGCCGGCGGCGTGGCGTGGAACCACACCGAGATCAAGGACAAGGACCTGCTGGTCGCCATCTGCGGCAACCACCTGTGCACCATCACCGATCCGATGGTGAGCGTCGGCGGCGCCGACCGCGCCAACATCAACGGCAACCCCTTCCCGCAGGCGCCGGAATACACGGCCAACCTGACCCTGTCCTACGTCCGCCCGATCGGCGACGATCAGGAACTGTTCGCCTCGACGGACTGGGTGATGCGCAAGAACTTCAACCTGTTCCTCTATGAGGCCGTGGAGTTCAAACAGGGCACGCAGTTCGAAGGCGGCCTGCGCGCGGGCTGGCGCGATCTGAACCGCGGCATCGAGGCGGCCGCCTTTGTCCGCAACCTGACGGATGAGGCCAACGTCCTGGGCGCCATCGACTTCAACAACCTGACGGCCTTCGTCAACGAGCCGCGCATGTACGGCGTGGAACTATCCAAGCGCTTCTAAAGCCGGACGCCAAGCTGAAGAAAAAAGGAGGGCGGCGATGGGGGAACCTGTCGCCGCCCTCTTGCCATCCGCCCGTCAGGCGTCACTACTGCGCGCGGGTTTTGGGGGAGGATATTTCATGCGGCTGGCCCTGCTGTTCGGATCGTTGACGCTGGCGCTGCTGCTGGCGGTGTGGACCACGCAGGCGCCGAGGCCGCGCCCGGCTGATGCGCCGCAGACGGCGTTTTCCGCCATCCGCGCCATGGCCGACGTCGAACAGATCGCCCGTGCGCCGCACCCGGTCGGCTCGGCCGAACACACCCGCGTCCGCGCCTATCTGAACGCGCGCCTGAACCAGCTGGGGCTGGAGGTCAGCGAACAGACCGGCGCCCTGTCGCCCGCGGCCATCAAGCGTCTGATAAGCAAGGGCGGCGACCCGGTGGCGGCGAACAATGAGGCGATCAATGTGATCGGCGTCCTGCCCGGCAAGGACCGCAGCCAGCCCGCCGTCATGCTGATGGCCCACTATGACACCGTGGTCGGATCGCCGGGCGCGGCGGACGACACCGCAGGCGTCGCCTCCATCCTCGAAGCCGTGCGGGCCATCAAGGCGCGCGGCCCGGTCGAGCGCGATCTGGTCGTCCTGCTGACCGATGCCGAGGAGATGGGTCTGGACGGGGCGCGCATCTTCTTCGGCGGCCACCCCTTGCGCGACCGGATCGGCTCGGTGGTGAACCTTGAAGCGCGCGGCGGCGGCGGCCGTGCGGCCATGTTCGAGACGGGGCGCGAATCCGGTCCGACCGTGCGCCTGTTCACCCGTTCGGCCGCGCGGGCCGACGGCGGGACGACCGCCACCTCTCTGGCCGCCTTCATGTATGAGCGGATGCCCAACGGCACCGACTTCACCGTGCCCAAGGATCGCGGCGTCGGCGGCCTGAACATCGCCTTCATCGGCCGCGCTGACCAGTATCACGCCGCCCATGCGACGCCGGAAAATCTGGACCGCGGCGCGATCCAGCATCTGGGTTCGCAGGCGCTTGAGGCCGCGGACGATCTGCTGCGCGCGCCCGCCCTGCCGCAGAAGGGGCAGAACCTCGTCTATTCCGACGTCTTCGGCCGTTGGGTGATCGCCCATTCGCAAGGCATGGGCTGGGCCCTGCTGGCGCTGACTGCAGCGCTGGCCGGGTTCGCCGCATGGCGTGCGCGACAGGGCGTCCGGCTGTCATTCCGACAGGTTGGGCTAGGGGCGCTGGACGGCGTCTGGTTCCTGACCGGCGGGGTCATCCTGCTGCAGGCGACGCGTCTGCTGGCCGGGCCGATGTCGAGCCGGATTGAATCGAAGGAAGTCTATTACACCCTGATGCGCCGACTGCCGTGGATGGAGGTCGGCATGAGTCTGGCCATCGCCGGTCTGGCGCTTCTGCTGCTGGCGGGGATGCGCCGCACGCGTCCGCTGGCGACGGCGGGACTGGCCGTGGCCTTGACTGCCACCGTCCTGATCGGCGGCGGGTTCAGTCCGGTGATGCTGGGCATGGGCGCGGTCGCGGCGGTTCTGTCTCTGGTCCCCGGCAGGGTCGAGCGTTCGACCTGGGGCGGCTGGCTGGGTCTGATCGCACTGGCGCTGATCGTCGGTCTGGTGCTGCAGATGATGACGCCGGAGGCGGCGCTGCTGTTCGTCTGGCCTGCGTTGCTGGCGGCGGCGGCGGCGGCGCTGGCGGCCCTGATCGACCCGACCCTGACGCGGCCCGCGGCGTTGGCCCCTGCGGCGGCGGCGACCATTGTGGGCGGCGCCTGGTTGATGGGGATCGCTCACTTCGTCTTCCTGGGCGTCGGCATCGACCTGCCGGGCGTCATGGCGCTGCTGGCCCTGCTGACCCTGCTGTTCGTCCGCCCGCTGGCGCCCGAGGGCAAGGCGACGCGCATCGTCGTTCTGGCCGCCGCAGCCTGCCTGATCGCCGGCGCGGGGATGAACCTGTCGTCGCAGGCGCTGGCGCCGTCGCCGCCGGCGGCCAAGGTCCTGTCCTGAGCAAAGCGGACGCTGGCGTCCGGCTGCGCGACGGTTTATCGCAGCCGGTCATGAGCGATCCCGTACTGGTCACCGGTTCCGCCGGTTTCATCGGCTTCCACACCGCCCGGCGCCTGCTGGAGCGGGGCGAGGTCGTGATCGGGCTGGACAACCTCAACGCCTATTATGATCCGGCGTTGAAACAGGCGCGGCTGGCGCAGCTTCAGGCCTATCCGAACTATCGCCACCACACGCTGGATCTGGCCGACCGCGCGGGCGTCGCGGCTCTGTTCGCCGCCGAGACGCCGCGCCGGGTGGTGCATCTGGCGGCTCAGGCAGGCGTCCGCTACAGCCTGGAAGCGCCTGAAACCTATGTGGATTCCAATATCGTCGGCTTCCTCAGCATCCTTGAGGGATGCCGTGCGGTGGGGGCGGCCAATCTGGTCTTCGCCTCGACCAGTTCGGTGTTCGGGGCCAATCGCGCCCTGCCGTTTTCGGTACGCCAGCCCGCCGATCACCCGCTGACCGTCTATGCCGCGACCAAGCTGGCCAATGAGGCCATGGCCCACTCCTACGCCCATCTGTTCGGCTTTCCGGCCACGGGCCTGCGGTTCTTCACCGTCTATGGACCGTGGGGCCGTCCGGACATGGCCCTGTTCAAATTCACCCGCGCCATCCTGAAAGACGAGCCGATCGACGTCTACGGCGAGGGCCGGATGAGCCGCGACTTCACCTATGTCGACGACATCGTGACGGGCGTGATCGCTGCGCTGGACCGCCCCGCCGCGATCGATCCGGCATGGGATGCGACAGCCCCCAATCCGGCGACCAGCGGGGTCGCGCCGTGGCGCATCCTGAACCTGGGCGCAGGCCGCTCGGTGCCGCTGATGCGCTATATCGAGGTGCTGGAGACCAAGCTGGGCCGCAAGGCGAAGCTGAACCTTATGCCGATGCAGGACGGCGACGTGGCCGACACCGAGGCGGACGTCACGGACACCCTGGCCGCCCTCGACTACGCCCCCTCGACCCCGGTGGAGGAGGGCGTCGCCCGCTTTGTCGACTGGTACTGCAACTTCTACCGCGAAAACTGAGGCGCAGGACGGGCCCCCTGAAGGGCGGTCTAACGTCAGCGATTTTGCGGAGATGCCCTGGTGGAGCCGAGGGGAGTCGAACCCCTGACCTCGTCATTGCGAACGACGCGCTCTACCAACTGAGCTACGGCCCCGACCGACAGGCAGGGGCGGGACATAGAAGCGTGCAGGGGGGCGTGTCAACGGGCCGCGCACGAATCCTTGGCGTTCTGGCGGCGGACCGCTAGAAGCGGCGTGAACGAAGCAGGAGTTTCTCATGGGTTTCGCCCTTGTCTGGCTGGTGAACGCGGTCGTCACCCTGATGATCTGGTGCATCATCGCCTCGGCGATCCTGAGCTGGCTGTTCGCCTTTGACGTGATCAATCCGCGCAACCGTTTCGTGGGCCAGATCGCCTATGTGCTGGATACGGTGACGCGGCCCATTCTGGGGCCGATCCAGCGGGTGGTGCCGTCACTGGGCGGTATCGATATCACGCCGATCATCGCCCTGCTGGCGCTGCAGTTCCTGAGCGTGCTGTTCAACCGGACGGTGGCGCCGATGCTGATCATGTCGCTGGGCTGATCGACGCGAAGCCGTAACCACAGAATCCGCCCTCGGAGCCCAATCCGCCCTTGCGCGATGCGAGCGGGCTCCTAAGGTGCCGACGACAGGTCCGGTTGGACTGCATTTCACGCGTAATTCATGACCACGATCAGGACAGTCGCCATCATCGGCGCCGGGCAGATGGGTTCGGGCATCGCTCAGGTGGTGGCCTCCGGCGGCTATGAGGTGAAGCTGTATGACGTCGCGCCCGACCGCGTGACGCTGGCGCTGGGCGAGATCGCGGCCAGTCTGGCCCGCCGCGCCGCGCGCGGACTGTCCAGCGAAGCCGAGGCGCACGACGCCATGAGCCGCATCAAGGCCGTCGCCAGTCTGGCCGAGGCGGCCGAGGCCGATCTGATCATTGAGGCGGCGTCCGAGGAAGAGGCGGTCAAGAAGGCCGTCTTCGCCGAACTGACGCCCCTGCTGGGGGCGCAGACGCTGCTGGCCTCGAACACCTCGTCGATTTCGATCACGCGGCTGGCCTCGGTCACGGACCGGCCCGAGCGCTTCATCGGCCTGCATTTCATGAAGCCGGCGCCGACGATGAAGCTGGTCGAACTGGTGCGCGGCATCGCCACCTCGGCCTCGACCTTCGAGACGGCGGTCGCCTTCGCCGAAAGCCTCGGCAAGACGACGACCGAGTCCGAGGATTTCCCCGCCTTCATCGTCAACCGCATCCTGGTGCCGATGATGAATGAGGCGGTCTATGTGCTGTATGAGGGCGTCGGCGACGTGGCCTCGATCGACAAGGCGCTGAAGCTGGGCGCCAACCATCCGATGGGGCCGCTGGAACTGGCGGACTTCATGGGGCTGGACGTGGCGCTGGCCATCATGAACGTGCTGTATGAAGGTCTGGCCGACAGCAAATATCGGCCCTGTCCGCTGCTGGTGAAATATGTCGAGGCCGGCTGGCTGGGCAAGAAGAGCGGGCGCGGCTTCTATGACTACTCCGGCGCGACGCCGGTTCCGACGCGCTGATGGCCGCCGTTCCTCCCTCCGTTCCGGGCATGAAGCGCGTGGCGCCGCGACGCGGTGCGGCCGCTCTGGTTCCGGCTGCGCTGGCGGCGGCGGCCTGGCCTCCGCTGATCCTGACCCTGTTCATCTGGCCGCCTGAGAATTGGGCGTCGGGCGTGGATACGGACTGGCGGCTGGTGATGCTGACGGTCGGTCTGATCGCGGCGCCGGTCGGTCTGTGGGTTTTGCTGAACAGCCATGAGAAGACCGGGCGCCCGTCGACGCGACTGGGCGTGGTGGGGCGGTTCACCGTGTTCGGCGGCCTGCTGGCGGCGGCGATGCAGACCATCATGGCTGTGGTGATGGGGACGCTGGCGGGGCTGTCGTCACAGACCTTTTCGCAAGGGTTAGGCGCGATCGAGACGGCCCTGTTGATCTATGGCGTCGGCGGCCTGCCGCTGGCGATCATGATGGGCGTCAGCTACGCCCTGTGGGGCGGGGTCTGCGTGGCGTGGCTGGCCTTCGCCCCGGCGCCGCCGCCGGTTCGCAACCGCATGGGCGTCATGTCCGAACGGGACGTTACGGGGATTTAACGTTAACGGGTGCGGCGGTCCCGCCTAGCCTTGGCCCGATGCGGAACAGGGGATGGGCATGAGGGATCTGACAGCCGCGGCCGAGCCCGCGCCGGTGGCGACGGGACAGCGCATCCAGACGCTGGACGTTTTGCGCGGCGCGGCCGTGCTGGGGATTCTGGCGGTCAATGCGGCGGCCTTCGCCCTGCCGATGGTGGCGATCGAAATGGCGCCGGAGCAGTCGCCGTTTCCAGCGGTCGCGGGAGTGTCGGGCGTGGCCCAGTGGGTCGTCGACGTCTTCTTTCGCCAGAAGTTCGTGACCCTGTTCTCCATGCTGTTCGGCGTGTCGGTCTTTCTGGTCGGCGGCGAGCGGGGGGATGAGGCGAAGGGGCGCGTCCTGCGTCGGCGCCTGATGTTTCTGGCCCTGTTTGGCGTGATCCACGGGGCGGCCTTCTGGTACGGCGACATCCTGCTGCTCTATGCATGGGCGGGGCTGTTCATGATGCTGATGCGCTCGATGTCTGCGCGGCCGCTGATCTGGATCGGGGCGGGGGCGACGGTTGTGATGGCCGTGCTGCAGGCCGGGCTGATGCTGGCGACGGCGCGCTTTCCCGAGGCGATGCAGGGCGGAGCGGCGGCGGATGGGGCGGTGGCCGCCGTCATCGCCGCCTATCAGAGCGGCTGGGTCTGGGCGGCGCTGGAGAACCTGAAGGCCTGGGCCTTCATGCAGGGCCTCAGCCTGTTCCTCTATGTGTTTTCGACCGTGGCGCTGATGATGCTGGGGCTGGGCCTGTTCAAGGCGGGCTTCTTCCACGGCCGGGTCAGGTCATGGATCTATCTGGTCCTGATGGCGGGCGGTGCGGTGGTGCTGGCGCTGCTGGGCGTGCTGGAGTGGCGGGAGGTTCAGGCCGGGCCAGCCGTCGAGGCGACCGGCGGCTGGGCGGATGTGGTCGGATCGTTTCCGCTGATCGTCACCTTGGGCTACGCCTCGGTCCTGATCCTAGCGACGACGCGGGGCGTGGGCTGGCTGCGCAAGGCTCTGGCGCCGGTGGGGCGGATGGCCTTCACCAACTATCTGACCCAGACCCTGATCATGACGACGATCTTCTACATGCCGTGGGGGCCGCGCCTGTTTGGTCAGGTCGACTATCCGATGCAGTGGGCCATTGTCGTCGGCGTCTGGGCGCTGCAGTTGATCTGGTCGCCGCTGTGGCTGTCGAAGTTCACCATGGGGCCGTTCGAGTGGCTGTGGCGGCGCCTCAGCTATGGCCGCGACCTGCCGCTGCGCCGCACGGCTTGAGAGCCTCGGGCGGACTGTGAGTTGCGGCGACGGAACTGATGGCTTAATCGCCGCCTCATGACCGACGAAGCCTCCAACCGCCCCGAAGCCCGCGCGCCGCGTGGGTTCGCCGACCGTCGCGGCCGCGACCTGACCGCCGAGCGCCGCATCGTCGCGCGCGTGTCCGAGGTCTATGAGCGCTGGGGCTTTGAGGCGCTGGAGACTCCGGCGTTTGAATACGCCGATGCGCTGGGCAAGTTCCTGCCCGACGCCGACCGTCCGAACGAGGGCGTCTTCGCGCTTCAGGACGATGACGATCAGTGGATGGCCCTGCGCTATGACCACACGGCGCCGCTGGCCCGTTTCGCTGCGCAGAACTGGGAGACACTGCCCAAGCCGTTCCGCCGCTACGCCTATGGGCCGGTGTGGCGCAATGAGAAGCCGGGGCCGGG
Source organism: Brevundimonas diminuta (assembly GCF_039673845.1). Classification (GTDB taxonomy): domain Bacteria; phylum Pseudomonadota; class Alphaproteobacteria; order Caulobacterales; family Caulobacteraceae; genus Brevundimonas; species Brevundimonas diminuta_E. The sequence goes on from NZ_JBDJMK010000003.1 coordinate 285,431, forward strand.
CCGCTTTCGCGAGTTCTGGCAGTGCGACGCCGACACCGTCGGCTCCGACCGACCCGAGGCCGACGCCGAGATCATAGCCATGGGCTGCGAGGGCCTGCGCGCGGCGGGGCTGGCGGCCGGGCAGGCGGTGATCCGCGTCTCCAACCGCAAGCTGTTCGACGGCCTGTTCGACGCGGGCGGGATCACCGATCCTGTGCAGCGGCTGACGGCTCTGCGCGCGGTGGACAAATACGACCGTCTGGGCGTCGAGGGCGTGCGCCTGCTGCTGGGCGAGGGGCGTCTGGATGAGTCCGGCGACTATACCAAGGGCGCCAATCTGCCCGCCTCGGTGATCGGTGCGATCGAGGCGTTTCTGGCCTCGGCCGAGACGCCGGGCCTCAGCCGCGCGGGCGTGCTGGACGCTGTGTCAGGCGCTGCCCTGGGCGCAGCCGGCGAAGAGGCTCTGAAGGAACTGGCCGCTATCGACCGCGCGCTGAACGCCATGGGCGTGTCGCAGGACGACGTGCGCTTCGATCCGACCATCGTGCGTGGTCTGGAATATTACACCGGGGCGGTGTTCGAGGCCGAACTGCTACTGGACACCAAGGATGAGAAGGGGCGCACGGTGCGCTTCGGCTCGATCGGCGGCGGCGGGCGCTATGACGATCTGGTGTCGCGCTTCACCGGCCAGTCGACCCCGGCGACGGGCTTCTCGTTCGGCGTGTCGCGTCTGGCCTCGGCCCTGCGCGCGGCCGGTCGCGGCGGCGAGGATGAGACGCGCGGGCCGGTGGTGGCCATCGTCTTCTCTGAAGACGACATGCAGCACTACCTCGACGCTGTGTCCGAGCTGCGGGCGGCGGGCATCCCGGCCGAACTGTATCTGGGCCGGGCGGGGATGAAGGCGCAGATGAAATACGCCGACCGGCGCGGGGCTCCGGCCGCCGTCATTCTGGGCGGGGATGAGATCGCCGCCGGTCAGGTGACGATCAAGGATCTGGACGCCGGACGCGCCCGCGCCGCCGCCATCGCCGACAACGATGCCTGGAAGGCCGAGCGTCCGGGCCAGCAGACCGTGGCGCGCGATCAACTGGTCGCCGTGGTTTGCTCCATTATCGAATAGGCTTCGATAATATCCATGACGAAGACGTGAGTTATCGACGTTCACTTACGAATGCGCCCGGTTTCCGCCGTGGGCTGATTGACTCGAACCCCCCGATGGCGTCATTTGGTCTCACTCAAGAGGCGCAGCGAAGAGACGCAGCGACATCTTGAAGGCGTTTCGGGGAGGAAACGTCCGCTCCTTAGAGAGCGAGAAGGCCCGCTGCGATGTATCCCCCGCAGCGGGCTTTTTCATGCCTGAGAGTCAGGTCTGTTGTTGAAGGGTATTCGAGAGCGCTGAGGCGGTGGCTTGGGGCGCTCTACTTCTGGGCGTGTGGCCGCGAGGGCGGCTGATCTTTGGCGAGGGTCTGAGGAAGCGTGAGCGCGCGCCTTCACTGGATCCTCGGGTCAAGCCCGAGGATGACGGCAGGGGATGAAACTGGCCGCAATGAAAAAGGGCCGGAGCGTCGCCGCTCCGGCCCTCTTCATTCAGCAGGCGTCGCGCCTTACCAGATGCGGACGCGGTCTTCCGGCGCCAGATAGTATTTGGTCCCCGGCTTGATGCCGAAGGCTTCATACCAGGCGTCGACGTTGCGCACCGGGCCGATGACGCGGAACTCGGCGGGGCTGTGCGGATCGGTGGCGATCTGGTTCTTCAGGGCGTCCTCGCGGTATTTGGACTGCCACACCTGGGCCCAGCCGTAGAAGAAGCGCTGGTCGCCGGTCGTGCCGTCGATCACCGGGGCGGGCTGGCCCTTCAGCGACAGGTGATAGGCCTCAAGGCCCACCGCCGTGCCGGCCGCATCGCCGATGTTCTCACCCATGGTCAGGCCGCCCTGGACGTGGAAGCCGGGCAGGGGCTCGAACTGGTCATACTGGGCGCCCAGACGCGTGGTCAGGCTCTCGAACTTGGCCTTGTCCTCGTCGGTCCACCAGTTGCGCAGCACGCCGTCGCCGTCGGACTTGGAGCCCTGATCGTCGAAGCCGTGGCCGATCTCGTGGCCGATCACGCCGCCGATGCCGCCGTAGTTGACGGCCGGGTCCGCGTCCGGATCGAAGAAGGGCGGCTGCAGGATGGCGGCCGGGAAGACGATCTCATTATTGGCCGAGTTGTAATAGGCGTTCACCGTCTGGGGCGTCATGCCCCACTCGGACTTGTCGACCGGCTGGTGCAGGCGGGACAGGCGGTAGTCCCACTGGAACTGGCCCATGCGCTGGCTGTTGCCGAACAGGTCGTCGGCCTTGATCTCCAGCCCCGAATAGTCGCGCCACTTGTCCGGATAGCCGATCTTGACGGTGAATTTGCGCAGCTTCTCCTGAGCCGCCGTCTTCGTCTCGGCGCCCATCCAGGTCAGGTTGTCGATGCGGTGCGACAGGGCCGTGCGCAGATTGGCGACCAGTTCTTCCATCTTGGCCTTGGATTCGGCCGGGAAGTATTCGGCGACATAGAGACGGCCCGCCGCCTCGCCCAGGGCGCCCTCGGCGAAGCTGATGGCGCGCTTTTCACGGCTGCGCTGTTCGGGCTGGCCGCCCAGATCGCGCGAATAGAACTCCCACTGGGCGTCCGAGAAGCGTTGCGACAGATAGGGCGCCGCATCGTCCGTGGTGTGGAAGGCCTGCCACGCCTGCAGGGTCGCCACCGGCGTCGCGGCGAACAGGGCCGCCATCTTCGGCATGGCCGTGTTTTGGCGCACGATCACCCGATCGACGTCGCCCAGACCGGCGGCGTTGAAATAGCCGGCCCAGTCGAAGCCGGGCGCCTCTGCGGTCAGGGTCTGGATCGTATAGGGGTTGTAGGTCTTGTCGCGGTTGCGGTTCTCGATCGGGGTCCAGTGGGCCTGGGCGATGCTGTCTTCAAGCGCGATGATGGCGGCGGCCGAACCGGCCGGGTCGGCCCAGCCGATGTTGGTCAGGGTGCGCTCGATATAGGCCTGATACTTCTCTTTCTTATCGGCGAAGCGGGCGTCCAGATAATAGTCGCGGTTGGGCATGCCCAGACCCGACTGGCCGGTCGAGACGGCGTAACGGTTGGGGCTCTTCTGGTCGATGGTGATGCCGGTGCCGAAGAAGGAGCCGCCGACGCGGCCCTGGGTCTGGCCCATATAGGCGGCGATCTTCTCATGGCTGTCGGCGGCGCGGATGGCGGCCAGATAGGGGGCCAGGGGCTGGGCGTCCAACTGGTCGACGCGGGCCTGATCGATGAAGGCGCGATAGGCGTCGGCGATCTTCTGCTCGTCCGAGCCCGGAGCCAGATCGCGGCGCGCGGCCAGATCCGTCACCAGCTTCTTCATGCGGTTGTCGGACAGTTCGCGCAGCAGGGCGAACGAGCCGTAGGAGGTGCGGTCCGACGGAATGGTCAGCTGGTCGATGGCCGCGCCGTTGGCGTAGCGGAAGAAGCTGTCGCCCGGATCGACCGAGGTGTCGCGACCGGCCAGATCAAAGCCCCAGCTGCCGTAGCGGGGCGCTTCCACGCCCTGCCAGCCCGAGGCGCCGCCCTGGGCCGCCGGGGTCTGGAACAGTTCGAAGACGGTGCAGGCTTCATCGATGCAGGCGTGGTCGTGCGCCATGGCGGCGGCGGCGGGGGCCAGAAGGGCCGCTGCGGCGACTCCCGCGAACAGTTTCCTCATGCGTCGTTTCCTCAATGTCTGTGTGGCCGATCGCCATTGCGACGCGGCCAGCGCATACGCCGGGGCCGCAAGCGACCCTGGCTGGTGTTACGGTGTTAAGAAATTTCAACCGCCAGTGCGAGCATGGATTGAGTTTCGCCCGGCGGAGACGTCATTCCGCCGGGGAGGACGTAGCGGCGGGGGCGGGCAATAAAAGGCAGATACTGCCAAGCTTCATGCCGAAACACGTCTTGAGCGCCACGGTATCCGTAGGAACCCCTAGTCGTTTTGAGCGCCAAAACGCTTTATGGCAGAGTTTTATGCCGTTCATGACCCATTTTGGTCACTGTTCGGTGATGAAAGTTCGCTCTTCCTCCTAGAAGCGCAGCAGTCGTCAATCATCAGCCCCCGTCATACCGATGGTCGGGCGGAATGGGCGAACGCCGCGCAAAAAACGAAAGTCAGAGTCGTCGCCGATGCCTGAAACTTCCTCGACCGTCCCTGCCGCCGCCGAAGCCCAGCCTCGGCTGAACCGTCGTCAGGCCGCCAAGGTCCGGACGCGTCAGAAGGTTCTGGACGCCGCCCGCACCCTCTTCGCCGAGCGCGGCTATGACGCCGCCACCATCCGCGACATCGCCAAGGGCGCGGGCATGTCGACCGGCGCCGTCTTCGCCAACTTCCAGGACAAGGCCGAACTGTTCGAGGCCGTCTTCTCGGAAGAGATGGAAGGCATGCTGGCCGATATCCGCACCGCCATCGCCGCCGCCGACGGCCGCGTGCTGGAGCGTTTGTCCAGCGGCCTGACCGCCGGTTATCACCGCTCGCTGGAGCATCTGCCGCTGATGCAGGCCATGGTGGCCCGCTCGTGGTTCCAGCCGGAAGACGCCGACGAGCGTTCGCGCGCCTTCGTCCGCCCGCTGGTCGAGGCCGTGGCCCAGGTGCTGCAGGCCGGGATCAGCGAAGGCGAAGTCCGCCAGGACGTCGATGTCGAACTGCTGGCGCGTCTGATCTGGGACGTCTACGTCATGAATTTCCGCTTCGCCGCCTATGACGACTGGGGCATCGAAGAGCTGACCGGCCACATCCGCAAGCAGCTGGAACTGATCATGTCCAGCCAGCTGGCGCGTCAGTAAGCCCAACGAGAATCCGCCATCAGGGGCCGTGCGTCGAGCAGACGCGCGGCCCCTTTTGCATGGGGCATGTCACTGTTTTTCAGATCAGGGGGAACGCGGGTCTTTCTGGCGTGTTGCAGTCCAAGGCCAAGCTGAATGTGGGAGGGCGCCGATGTCGTCCATCGAACGCGGACGCGGGTTTGGAAGCGTCCTTGTCAGGCTTCTGGGGATCATCATCGGCCTGATCGGCCTGACGCTGGTCATCGGCGGGGGCCAGCTGATGATGCTGGGCGGATCCGCCTATTATCTGATCGTCGGCCTGCTGATGATCGTGTCGGGCGGGCTTTTGGCCCTGCTCAGACCGTTCGGCGCCTGGCTGTATGTGGCCATCTTCATAGGCACCGTGGTCTGGGCGCTGTGGGAGGTCGGGCTGAACGGCTGGGCCCTGGTCCCGCGCGTGGTGGCGCCGCTGGTGCTGTTGATCGCCGTGGTGTGCAGCTTCCCGGTTCTGAAGCGCGAAGGCGGCGGAGGCCGGCTGATGCTGGGCGGTCTGGCGGCCGTCGTGGTCTTCGGCCTGATCTCCGGCGTGGTGGTGGCACAGGCGAACAAGGCGCGGGTGCTCAGCCCCGTTCCCGGCGCCGCGAACGGCGGCGTGGGCGATCCGGCGATGGTGAAGGTCGGCGCCGACTGGCCCGCCTGGGGCGGCTCGGACAGCGCCCAGCGCTATTCCCCGCTGAACCAGATCAACAGGGACAATGTGAAGGGGCTGCAGCGCGCCTGGACCTTCCGCACGGGCGACCTGCCGGACGAACGCTGGGGCGCCGAGACGACGCCGCTGAAGATCGGCGACACCCTTTATATGTGCTCGGCCCGCAACCGGCTGTTCGCGGTCGATGCGGCGACGGGCAAGCAGAAGTGGACCTATGACCCCAAGGTCGCCGACGACCAGATTCCCTATACCGCCGCCTGTCGCGGCGTGACCTACTACGCCGCGCCCAATGTCGATGCGGCCCAGCCCTGCGCCACGCGCATCATCGAAGGCACGCTGGACGGCCGGCTGGTGGCGGTGGACGCGCGCACGGGCGTTCCCTGCGCCGGCTTCGGGAGCAACGGCTCGGTCAGCATCAAGCACGGCATGGGCGACCCCTATCCCGGCATGGTGTCGATCACCTCGGCGCCGGTCGTGGTGCGCGGCGTGGTGGTCACGGGCCATCAGGTGCTGGACGGCCAGAAGCGCTGGAACGCCTCCGGCGTCATTCAGGGCTTTGACGCCGTGACGGGCGAGCTGCGCTTCGCTTGGGACATGATGCGGCCTGACATCACGACGACGCCGCCCGAAGGCGAGACCTATACGCCCGGCACGCCGAATATGTGGACCACGGCCACGGCGGATGAGGCGCTGGGGCTGGTCTTCCTGCCGATGGGCAATTCCTCGGCCGACTACTATTCCGGCCTGCGCCGTCCGGCGGAGAATGAATATTCGACCTCTCTGGTCGCGCTGGACGTCACCACGGGCAAGCCGCGCTGGCATTTCCAGACGGTGCGTAAGGATGTCTGGGACTATGACCTGGGCTCGCAGGCGACGCTTGTCGACATGCCGGTCAATGGGGCGATGGTCCCGGCGGTGATCCTGCCATCCAAACAGGGCGACCTCTATATTCTGGACCGCCGCACGGGCCAACCGCTGCACAAGGTGGAGGAGCGCCGCGTGCCGCAGGGCGGCGTCGAGCCGTCGCAACGCAGCCCGACCCAGCCCTTCTCCCTGTTCCACACGCTGAGGAAGGCTGACCTGACCGAGCGTGACATGTGGGGCATGTCGCCGATCGACCAGATGGTCTGCCGCATCCAGTTCCGTCAGGCGTCTTATGACGGCTACTTCACCCCGCCGACGGCGGACCGCTACTGGATCCAGTATCCGGGCTATAATGGCGGTTCGGACTGGGGCGGCGTGGCGGTCGATCCGGCGCGCGGTGTGATCGTCGCCAACTATAACGACATGCCCAACCACAACCGTCTGGTGCCCCGCGCCGAGGCCGACCGCCTGGGCTGGTTCCCGCGCGACGACCCTCGCTACATCGAGCGCGAGAAGGAGGCGGCCAACCGCGGCGGCAATCTGTCGAAGTCCAAGGCCGAGGGCGCGGGCGATCCGCAGATGGGCGTGCCCTACGCCATCGACGTCAATGCGGGCTGGCGGGTCAAGTTCACCGGCCTGCTGTGCAAACAGCCGCCCTATGGCGGGATGCGCGCCATCGACCTGAAGAGCGGCCGCACCCTGTGGGATCGTCCGTTCGGCACGGCGAGGAAGAACGGACCGTTCGGCATCCCCTCCATGCTGCCCCTGGAGATCGGCACGCCGAACAACGGCGGATCGGCCGTGACGGCGGGCGGGCTGATCTTCATCGCCGCCGCGACGGACGACCTGATCCGCGCCATCGACATCGAGACGGGCAAGACGGTGTGGTCGGACGTGCTTCCGGCAGGCGGTCAGGCCAATCCGATGATCTATGAGCAGAACGGCCGCCAGTATCTGGTCATCATGGCCGGCGGCCATCACTTCATGGAGACGCCGCGCGGGGACTATGTGATCGCCTACGCCCTGCCCGAGAAGAAATAGGGCGCGGCGCCTCTCCCTCCCCGTCCCGGGGAGGGTGGTCGCGAAGCGTCCGAGCGGGGAGGGCTGGGTGATCGGCCCTCCGCGCCTGATGTGTCAGTGCTTGTATAGCCTTGCCGCCCCCACCCGGCTTCGCCCTGACGGGCTCAGCCACCCTCCCCGGGACGGGGAGGGAGAGGCGTGGCGTTTGTTTCAGGGGCGCGTCTGGCCTTCGCCGCGCACGACGTATTTGTAGGTGGTCAGCTGTTCCGCCCCGACCGGCCCGCGCGCATGCAGCTTTGAGGTCGAGATGCCGATCTCTCCGCCGAAACCGAACTCGCCCCCGTCGGCGAACTGGGTCGAGGCGTTGATCAGGACGATGGCGCTGTCGACGCCGTTGGCGAAGCGCTCGGCGGCCTGCTCGTCGGTGGTGACGATGGCCTCGGTGTGGCCCGAGCCGTAAGCGCGGATGTGCGCAATAGCGCCCTCCACGCCGTCCACCACGCGCACCGACAGGATGGGAGCCAGGTATTCGGTGGTCCAGTCGGCCTCCACTGCTTCGTCCATGCCGGGAACCAGAGCGCGGGCCTCGGCGTCGCCGCGCAGTTCGCATCCGGCGGCGATCAGATCAGCGGCGACGGCGGGCAGCAGGCGCTCCGCCGCCGCGCGGTCGACCAGCAGGGTCTCGGTCGCGCCGCAGACAGAGACGCGGCGCATCTTGGCGTTCAGGCTCACGCGGCGGGCCACATCGAGGTCTGCGGCGGCGTCCAGATAGGTGTGGCACAGGCCCTCGAGGTGGCCCAGCACGGGCGCCTTGGCTTCGGCCTGCACACGGGCGACCAGGCTCTTGCCGCCGCGCGGAATGATCAGGTCGACGGCGCCGTTCAGACCCGACAGGATGGCGCCGACGGCCTCGCGGTCCGGGACGGGGACCAGTTGGACGGCGTCGGCGGGCAGGGCCGCCTCGCCCACGGCCCGGGCGACGACGGCGGCGATGGCGCGTGACGAATCCAGACAGTCCGAGCCGCAACGAAGGATCGCCGCATTGCCGGACCGGAGGCACAGGGCGGCGGCGTCGGCGGTGACGTTCGGGCGGCTCTCATAGATGACGGCCAGCACGCCGATCGGGGTGCGGACGCGGGCGATGTCCAGACCGTTGGCCGGGGTCCAGCGGGCCATTTCGCCGCGGACAGGATCGGGCTGGGCGGCGATGGTTTCGACGGCGACGGCCATGCCCTCGACGCGGGCGGGCGTCAGGGCCAGCCGGTCGATCAGGGCTTCGGACAGGCCGCCGTCGCGGGCGCGGGCCACGTCGCGGGCGTTGGCGGACAGGATGTCGGCCTCGGCGGCGCGCAGGCCTTTGGCGAGGCGGTGAAGGGCTTCGGTGCGCGCGTCCGGCGTCGTGGCGCGCAAGGCGTCGGCGGCGGCGCGGGCGCGGCGGCCCATGTCGATCATCATGTCCAGCATGGCGGCGTCGAGGTCGCTCATCGGTCCTCCAGAACCAGATCGTCGCGGTGGATGACGACCGAGGGCCCGCGATAGCCCAGCAGGCCTTCGATGGCGTCGGAATGGCGCCCCCGGATCAGGGCGATTTCCTCGGCGGCGTAGGACGCCAGACCGACGCCCAGCCGCGCGCCGTCAGGGCCGCTCAGGCGCACGCTGTCGCCCTTGCCGAAATCGCCGCTGACGGCGATGACGCCGGACGGCAGCAGGCTCTTTCCGGCATGGAGGGCGGCGACGGCCCCGGCGTCCAGCGTCAGGGCGCCGCCGGGCGCCACGCTGCCCGCGATCCATTGCTTCCACGCAGCCAGAGGGGTGGCGGGGGCCAAAATCAGGCTGGCGCGGGCGCCGTCGGCGATGGCCTTCAACGGGTGGTCGGTCAGGCCTGAGGCGATGATGGTGGCGCACCCGGCCGAGGCGGCGATCTGGGCTGCCGCCAGCTTGGTCGCCATGCCGCCCGTGCCGACCCCGGCCTGTGTGTTGGCGCCAGAGGCCATGGCCAGAATGTCGGGCGTCAGCCGCTCGATCAGCGGCAGGTGGCGGGCGTCGGGGTCGCGACGCGGATCGGCGGTGTAGAGGCCGTCTACATCGGACAGCAGCACCAGCAGGTCGGCCCGGCCCAGTTGTGCGGCGCGGGCCGCCAGCCGGTCGTTGTCGCCATAACGGATCTCTTCGGTGGCGACGGTGTCGTTCTCATTGACCACGGGGATGACGCCGTGGCCCAGCAGCGCCTCCAGCGTGGCGCGGCCGTTCAGCCAGCGACGGCGGCGCTCGGTGTCGTCGCGGGTCAGCAGCACCTGACCGACGACCAGTCCGTGGGGCGCGAGGGCCTCTTCCCATGCGTGCATCAGCAGGGACTGGCCCACGGCGGCGGCCGCCTGTTTGTCCTGAAGGCGGCCGGTCGGCAGGTTCAGTCTGCCGCGTCCCAGCGCGACGGCGCCGGAGGAGACGACGATGACCTCACGACCCTGTCGGCGCAGCGCGGCGATGTCGGCGGCCAGACCGGACAGCCAGTCGGCGGCGACGGCCCGGCGTCCGGCGTCGAACAGCAGGGACGAGCCGATCTTGACCACGACCCGACGCGCCTGCGTCAGGGCGGCGGCGGGCGAGGCGGTCTCAGGGCGCTGAGAGAGGGCGGAGGAGGCGGTCACACAGCCTCACTATCGCAAGATCATCGTTCCGGCCAAGCGCGCGGCGATGATTATTCATTTGGGCGTGCCGATTGTCTGGTTGCGATGAAATATATTCGTGTGTCGGGTCTGTTCAGCAGAAGAAGCGCCAAAGAAAACGCCCGGCTGGCGAACCAACCGGGCGTCTTGATTTCAGCGTGGAGCTGAAGGTCAGGCTTCGGGGTCGGGCGCCTGATCCCAGCCGCCCGCCAGAGCCTTGAACAGGCCGATCTGATAGGTCGTCACCTGGGCCTCCGAAGCGGCGAGGGAGGCGTCGGCGCTGGCCAGCGTCCGTTCGGCGTCCAGGACCGTCAGGAAGCTGTCGGCGCCCGCGTCGAAGCGCAGGCGCGACAGCCGCGCGGCGGTGGCCGCCTGATCCCGCGCGGTGCGCAGGGCCATGCGGCGGTCCAGTTCGTTGGCGTAGGCGCTGAGCGCTGTCTCGGTTTCCTGCAGCGCCGTCAGCACGGTCTGGTCGAAGGTCGCCAGGGCCGCGTCCGACTGGGCGCCCGCCTGTTTGATCTGCGCCCGGGCCGCCCAGACGTTGGGGAAGGACCACGAGATCAGCGGGCCGACGTTGAACCGCATATGGGCGTCCTTGCCCAGATCCGAGGAATCCAGCGCCATCGAACCGATCGACCCGCCCAGACGTATGCTGGGGTAGAGGTTGGCCGTGGCGACGTTGACGCGGGCGGCGGCGGACGACAGGCGGGCCTCGGCCTGACGCACGTCAGGACGGCGGGCCAGAAGGGCGGCGCCGTCGCCGACCGGGATCGGCTGCGACAGTTGCGGCGGGGCCTGACAGGCGCGGGCGGCTTCGCTGGCCTCGGCCGGGGTGCGTCCGGTCAGCGTCGCCAGACGGAACAGGGCGCCGTCGCGCGACGCCCGCAGGGGCGGCAGGCTGGCGCGGGTCTGTTCCAGGGCGGCGCGGGCGCGGGCCACGTCCAGACCATTGCCGGCGCCCCCGTCCAGCAGGCGCTGGGTCAGGTCGACGGTCTGGGTCTGCAGGTCGATGGTCCGCTCGGCCACGCCGATCTGGGCGTTGGCCGAACAGGTGTCGGCATAGGCCCGTGCGGTTTCGGCCGCGACGGTCACCCGCACGACTTCCAGCGCAGCGGCGGCGGCGGCCACGTCGCCCCGCGCGGCGCGGATGGAGGACTCCACCCGGCCGAACAGGTCGATCTCATAGGAGACGTCGAGGCCGACGTCATAGCTGTCGACTTCCGGCAGCTTGGCGCCGCCCGCCGTGGGTACGGTGTCGGTCGAGGCCCGGCTGCGGTTGTAGGCGGCCGATGTGGTGGTGGTCGGGAACCGGCCCGAGCGGGCTTCGGACAGCGAGGCCCGGACGGCGCGCAGATTGGCCGCGGCCGCCTCCAGCTCGTTGTTCTCGGTCAGGGCCTGCTGGATCAGGCCGTCCAGCGTCGGATCCTGATACAGCCGCCACCAGTCGTCCCGGGCCGCCGCGGTCGAGACCGAGGCGGACTGCGAGCCGACGAAGGCGCCCTGGCCTTCGACGGGGAGGGTGGGGAGGGGCGCCTTGGGGCCCACCGCGCAGGCGGCGAGCAGGGCGGCCGACCCCGCGGCGGTCAGCAGAGTGCGGAGTTTGCCGTTCATTTACGCATCTCCCTGGCGCGGAGCGGCGGGAGCCGGTTCCGGGCCGTCGGGGTCAAAGGGGTCGTGCGGCGTGGAGCCGAAGCTGGTCGGAAGCTCGCGATCCTTGCCCGGCGCCTTGGGCAGTTTGCCCGCCATCCAGCGACAGATGACATAGAAGACCGGGGTGAAGATCAGACCGAAGAAGGTCACCCCCAGCATCCCATAGACGACCGCGATGCCCAGGGCGTTCTGCATCTCCGAGCCGGGGCCCGAGGCGATGGCCAGAGGCAGCACGCCGAAGATGAAGGCGAACGAGGTCATCAGGATCGGGCGCAGGCGCTGACGGGCGGCCTGAACGGCGGCCTGCCAGCGGTCGAGGCCTTCGTTGTCCTCGGCCTGTTTGGCGAACTCCACGATCAGGATGGCGTTCTTGGCCGCCAGCGCGATCAGGACGACCAGACCGACCTGGGTCAGGATGTTGTTGTCCAGACCATGCAGGTTCACCCCCAGGATCGCCGCCAGAATACACATGGGCACGATCAGGATGACCGCCAGCGGCAGGGTGAAGGCCTCATAGTTGGCGGCCAGCACCAGGAAGACGAAGACCACGGCCATCAGGAAGATGATGGTCGACCCGCCGGCCGCCGCCTTCTCCTGCAGGGCGATTTCGGTCCATTCGTAACCGAAGCCGTCGGGCAGGGTCTTGGCCGCCAGCTCTTCCATGGCGGCGATGGCGCTGCCGGTCGAGACGCCCGGCGCCGCTTCACCCTGCAGTTCCGAAGCCGGGAACAGGTTGTAGCGAACGACGCGCGAGGGACCGGAATCGTCGGCCAGGGTCGTCACCGCGCCGACCGGCACCATGCCGCCCGAGGCCGAACGGACCTTCAGGTTGGCGATGTCGGCCAGCTTGTCGCGATAGGCAGGCTCGGCCTGGGCGGTCACGCGGAAGGTGCGGCCCAGGAAGTTGAAGTCGTTGACGTAGGTCGAGCCGAGGTAGGTGCCCAGGGTGCTGAACACGGCTGAAGGCTGGACGCCCATCAACAGAGCCTTGTCGCGGTCGACGTTGGCGGCGATGCGCGGCGAGCCGGTGTTGTAGAGGCTGAACACCTGCTGCACCTGATCGGGCGCCTGGGCGGCGGCGCCCATCATGGCGAAGGTCGCGCCTTCCAGGGCCTTGAAGCCTGCGCCGGAGCGGTCCTGGATCATCATCTTGAAGCCCGAGCCGGTGCCCATGCCCTGAACGGGCGGAGGCGACAGCATGAAGATGGTGGCTTCCTCGATGACGCCGGTGGCGCCGCTGAGCGCGCCGGCCAGGGCGGCGGCCTTCAGTTCGGGGCGGGTTCGCTCTTCATAGTCGTCCAGCTTGATGAACATGGTCGCGGCGTTGGACGACAGCGAGAAGCTGGAGCCGTCCAGACCGGCGAAGGCGGTGACCTGCAGAACGCCGTCAGTGTTCTTGACGATGTCGACGGCCTTGTTCATCGCGGCCTTGGTGCGTTCCAGCGAGGCGCCGGGCGGCAGTTGGACCACGCCGATCAGGACGCCCTGGTCCTGGTCGGGAATGAAGCCGGTCGGGGTGTCGGCCATGCGCCAGCCCGTCAACGCCAGAAGACCGGCGTAGACGACAAGCATCAGGGTGGTCATGCGGATCAGGCGTCCGGTCAGGCGGCCATAACGGTCCGAGACCCAGTCGAAGCCTTCGTTGAACTTGGCTCCGGCCCAGCCGACATAATAGGTGACGGTGCCCAGCAGGCCCGGCTTGCGGTGATGGTCGTGGTCTTTGTGCGGCTTGAGCAGCAGAGCCGACAGGGCCGGCGACAGCGTCAGCGACACCAGAAGCGAGATCAGCGTCGCCGAGGCGATGGTGACGGCGAACTGACGGAAGAAGATGCCGGGGATGCCGGGCACGAAGGCGGTCGGCACGAACACCGAGGTCAGCACCAGGGAGATGGCCACCAGGGCGCCCGACACTTCCTGCATCGAACGATAGGCGGCTTCCTTGGGCGTCAGACCCTCGCGGATGTAACGCTCGACGTTCTCGACCACGATGATGGCGTCGTCGACGACGATGCCGACGGCCAGAACCAGGGCGAACAGCGACAGGGAGTTGATCGAATAGCCCAGCGCCAGCTGCACCGCGAAGGTGCCGACCAGGGCGACCGGGATGGCCAGGATCGGGATGATGGCCGCGCGCCAGGTCTGTAGGAAGACCAGGATGACGATCATCACCAGGAAGACGGCTTCGATCAGCACGTGCTCCACGGCCGAAACCGAGGCGGCGACGTATTCCGTCGGGTTATAGGGGATGGCGTATTTCACGCCCGGCGGGAAATCGGCCTTGATCTGGTCCAGTTCGGCGATGACCGCGGTGGCCGTCGACAGGGCGTTGGAGCCCGGCTGCTGGATGATGGCGACGCCGACGCCGCGCTGGCCGTCGAAATAGCCTTCAACGCCATAGATTTCCGAGCCCAGCTCGATGCGGGCGATGTCGTTGACGCGGGTCACGCGACCCTGGGCGTCGGTCTTGATGACGACCTGGCCGAACTCTTCAGGGGCCGACAGGCGGCCTTCGACCTGAACCGGCAGCTCGAAAGCGGCAGCGTTGGTCGGGAAGGGAGGCTGGCCGATCGAACCGCCGGCGGCCTGGATGTTCTGGGCCTGCAGGGCGGCGACGATTTCCGGCGCGGTCAGGTCGCGTGCGGCCGCCTTGGCCGGATCGATCCAGATGCGCATGGAGTAGTTGCCGCCGCCGAAGACCATGACGCCGCCGACGCCGTCGATCCGCAGCAGGCGGTCGCGGATCGTCGACTGGGCCATGTTGCCCAGATAGTCGCTGTCGATGCCGGGGTCGTCCGACGTCAGCGAGGCCAGCATCAGGAAGCCCGAGGACTCCTTGTTGACGACCACGCCGACCTGACGGACCTGCGCCGGAAGGCGCGGCTCAGCCAGGGCGACCCGGTTCTGGACCAGCACCTGGGCGGTGTCGAGATCGGTGCCCGGCTGGAAGGTCACGGTGACCTTCACCTGGCCGTCCGAGGAGGACGACGAGGTCATGTAGAGCATGTTCTCGACGCCGTTGATTTCCTGTTCGAGCGGCGCAGCGACCGTCTCGGACAGGGTTTCAGCCGAGGCGCCGGCGTAGGAGGCGGTGACGCCGATGGTCGGGGGCGCGATCTCTGGATACTGCGCCAGCGGCAGCATCGGCATGGCGAATGCGCCGACCAGGGTGATGAAGACCGAGATCACGATCGCGAAGATCGGTCGGTCGATGAAGAAGCGGGATATGTTCATGAATCAGGTTCCGGCCCGTGAGCCCCCTCCTCAGCCGGCGCTGGCGACGAAGGTGGCGGACGAAGCGACGGGCGCCGTGGTGACGGGCGCCTGGGACTTGGTTTCCTCGGCCTTGATGGTTCCGTTCTGGGCGGTGACCTTCTGGCCCGGACGGGCGCGCTGGATGCCGTTGATGATCACGCGGTCGTCGGGCGTCAGGCCCGTGCGCACGACGCGCAGGCCGTTGGCCAACGGGCCCAGCTGGACCGGCTTGGCGCCGACCGTGCCGTCCTTGGCGACGACATAGACCACCTTGCGCGGACCGTCGGTCACGACGGCGGAGTCCGGCACCAGCATGGCGGCGTAACCGCCCGAGCCCGCCAGCTGGGCGTGGCCGAACATGCCCGGCTTCAGGAAGCCGTCAGCGTTCTGCACCACGGCGCGCAGGCGGATGGTGCCGGAGGAGGCGTCGATGGCGTTGTCGGTGAAGTCCAGCGTGCCGGTGCGGTCATAGCTGGTCTCATCCTGCAGACGGATGCGGATCGGGGCCGAACCGTTGCGCGCGTCGCGCTGATACTTCAGCGCCAGGGCTTCGGAACCGTCGAAGACGAAGTAGATCGGCGAGGCCGAAACGATGGTCGTCAGGATGTCGCCTGCCGACGAACCGCCGCCGATCAGGTTGCCCGGATCGACGCGGCGGTCGGACACGCGGCCCGAGATCGGCGCGGTGACGCGGGTGAACTCGAGGTCCAGCTCACGCGTGCGGATGGCGGCGTTGGCGGAAGCCAGCGAGGCTTCTGCGGTCTGGACGGCGCCGCGCTTGGTGTCGACCTCGGCCTGGGACACGGCCTGGGAGGCCAGCAGGCCCTCGGCGCGGGTCAGTTCGGTGCGGGCCAGCGTCAGCTGCGCCTGGCTCTGGGCCAGCTGGGCGCGGGCGGCGGCCAGGGCGGCCTGGGCCGGACGCGGATCAAGGGTGAACAGCAGCTGGCCCTGACGGACATTGTCGCCGTCCTTGAAGTGGACCGACTGGATGTAGCCGCCCACCCGCGCACGCACGTCGACGCTGCGCGGCGCTTCGAAACGGCCGGTGAATTCGTCCCAGTCTACGACCTGTTGCGACAGGGGCGCGGCCACTGTGACGGGCGGCGCGCCCTGGGCGGGCGCTTCCTGTCCCTTGGAACAGCCATAGAGAGCAGCCGCCATCAAAGCGGACGCGGCCGCGATCTTAACCGTGCGCATCGGCGCAATCTCCTCGGGAGTAACGTGATCAGAATGGACTGTGCGCACTAAGGGGAGGATGCGTCCAGTCAACACTGGCTGACTTAAAGACGACGCAGGCAGCGCTTGTCAACGTCTGATGACAAGGCCATATAGCCCGTAAGGTTTATTGGAGTGCGACCAATTGGTCCTTTGCGACGTCCCACGACCGCGTAACGCCAACGCCACCCGCCAGGCCATTCTCGAGGCCGCGCGGGAGCGTTTCTGCGCCGAAAGCTATGATGATGTCGGCATGCGCGATGTGGCGCGCGACGTCGGCGTCGATGCGGCGCTGATCAGCCGTTACTTCGGTTCGAAGGAAGATCTGTTCGTCGCCGTCATGGACAGCTGCAAGAACGGCCGCGACCTGATGGACGGCGACCGGGCCGATTTCGGCGAGCGTCTGGCGCGTGAAATCGTCTTCGGCGACCTGGCCCCGTGCGATCAGAACGACGGCGAGGTCAAGATCCGGGGGCTGCTGATCCTGCTGCGCTCCATCGGTTCGACCAAGGCGATGGATCTGGTGCAGCGCACCTCGAACGTGCGTTTCTTCGAGCCTCTGACCCAGTGGATCGGCGGGACGGATGCGCCGGTGCGCGCCCGGCTGGTGGCGGGCCTGATCATGGGCATGGCCATCGGCCGCGAGCTGTCCGACGGTTTCGCCAGCCTGGATGCGGAACAGAAGGCGTCCCTGTGTCGCCGCATGGCCACGGCGCTGCAGGGCCTGATCGACGGCTGAATTGAAAAGAGGCGGACCGTGCGGCCCGCCTCCTGTCTTCCTTGATATTCAGGCTTCAGGCCCAGTGCATCGGCACATGACGCGCCGCCGCCCAGTGGATGGCGCGGATGGCGTCGACGATGGCGCGGGTGGCGGCCACCGTGCCCAGCTCTCCGCCCAGATCGGCGGTGACGGCGCCGGACGCCAGCACGGCCGCGACCGCCGCCTCGATGGAGTCGGCTTCGTCCTCCAGCTGGAAGCTGTGGCGCAGCATCATCGCCGCCGACAGCACCATTCCGACCGGATTGGCCAGATCCTGTCCGGCGATGTCGGGCGCCGAGCCATGGATCGGCTCGAACAGGCCCGGCCCATCCGCGCCCAGCGAGGCCGAAGGCAGCAGGCCGATAGAGCCGCCCAGCACCGAAATCTCGTCCGACAGGATGTCGCCGAACATGTTCTCGGTCAGGATGACGTCATACTCGCGTGGCTTGCGGATCAGGTGCATGGCCATGGAGTCGACCAGGGCGTGCTCCAGGGTGATCTGCGGATATTCCTCGGCGTGGATGCGCGTCACGACCTCGCGCCACAGGCGGCTGGTCTCCATGACGTTGGCCTTGTCGACCGAGGTGACCTTGCCGCGGCGCTGTTCGGCGGCCTGGAAGGCGGCGCGGGCGACGCGCTCGATCTCCTCGACCGTATAGACGCACAGGTCGGACGCCTGGGTTTCGGTGCGGGTGCGCTCGCCGAAATAGACGCCGCTGGTCAGCTCGCGGAAGACGATCAGGTCGACGCCCTCGACGATCTCCTTCTTCAGCGGCGAGCGGTGGGCCAGCACCGGCGAGACCTGCAGCGGGCGCAGGTTGGCGTACAGGCCCATGGTCTTGCGGATGGCCAGCAGGCCTTGCTCGGGACGGACCGGGGCGCCGTCCCATTTGGGCCCGCCGACGGCGCCCAGCAGCACGGCGTCGGAAGCCAGACAGGCGGCCTTGGTCTCTTCCGGCAGGGACTCGCCCGTCGTGTCGATGGCGGCGCCGCCGATCAGATGTTCGGTGAAGTTGAAGCGGTGGCCGTAGATGTCGCCGATGCAGGTCAGCACCCGCTGGGCGGCCAGTGTCACTTCGGGACCGACGCCGTCGCCGGGCAGGACGGCGATGTCGAAGGTGCGGGCGGCGGGCGTTTCATGGGCGGTCATCAGGCGGTCTCCGGCTGAAAGGCGTCGTTTCGGGCGTGTTCGAAGGCGGTCACGTCAGGCAGTTTCGACTGAAGCCAGCCGAGGGCGTCGACCCCGTCCAGCAGGCACTGGCGGGCGAAGGACTCGACCTTGAACGGCACGGCCGGGGCGTTGCCGCGCCGGATCTCATTGGCGTCCAGATCAATCGTCACCGGCTGTTCCGGGTGGGCGGCCAGATCGTCCCAGACCGCCTGATCGACGACGATGGGCAGAAAGCCGTTCTTCAGGGCGTTGGAGGTGAAGATGTCGGCGATCTCGGTCGAGATCACCGCCCGGAAGCCGTAGTCCAGCAAGGCCCACGGCGCGTGCTCGCGCGACGAGCCGCAGGCGAAGTTCGGCCCGGCCAGCAGGATGCGCTGTTCGGTGGGGTCGATGCGGTTCAGCACCGCCTCGGGCTTGGGCGAACCGTCGGCCTCATAGCGCCAGTCGTGGAAGGCGTGGGCGCCCAGACCCTCGCGCGTCGTGGTGGTCAGGAAGCGCGCGGGAATGATCTGATCGGTGTCGATATTGGCCTGACTCAGCGTCAGGGTCTTCGACGTCAGAACCTTGAATGCTTCAGACATTTTGAGCCTCCCCTACCGCCTCGCGCGCGGCGCTCGGCTGTTTGAGGGGGGCCGACCCCGACAGATAGACGCGCGGGTCGGTCAGCACACCGGCCACGGCGCTGGCGGCGGCGGTGGCGGGGCTGGCCAGTATGGTGCGGGCGCCCTTGCCCTGACGGCCCTCGAAGTTGCGGTTGGAGGTCGAGACGGCCAGCTGGCCCGGCGCGACGAAGTCTCCGTTCATCGCGATGCACATGGAGCAGCCGGGGATGCGCCATTCGGCGCCCGCCTCGGTGAAGACCCGGTCCAGACCTTCGGCCTCGGCGTCGCGGCGGACGGCTTCGGAGCCGGGGACGACCAGCATCCGCACGCTCGGCTGGACCTTGCGGCCGCGCAGGACGTCGGCGGCGGCGCGCAGATCGGGCAGGCGGCCGTTGGTGCAGCTGCCGATGAAGACCACGTCGACCTTGTGGCCGGTGGTCGCTTCGCCCGCGGTGAAGCCCATGTAGTCGATGGCCTTCTGGTCCGAGGCCGAGCGCGGCTGGGGTACGGGGGCGCCGACGGGGGCGCCGGCGTCCGGGGTGGTGCCCCAGGTGGCCATCGGGCGGATGGCGCCGCCGTCCAGCACGACCTCCTTGTCGAAGACTGCGCCGGGATCGGTGGCCAGAGCCAGCCAGTCGGCGACGGCGGCCTCATAGTCGGCGGGGACATGCCGACGTCCGCGCAGCCAGTCGACGGTGGTCTGGTCCGGCGCGATCATGCCCGCGCGGGCGCCCGCCTCGATTGACATGTTGCACAGGGTCATGCGCCCTTCCATGTCCAGCGAACGCACGGCCTCGCCTGCATATTCAATGACGTAGCCGGTGCCGCCGCCGAAACCGATGGCGGCGATGACGGCCAGCGCCACATCCTTGCCGGACACGCCGGGACGCAGGCGCCCATCGACCGTCACCCGCATGGCCTTGGCCCGACGTTGCAACAGGCACTGGGTCGCCAGTACATGGCCGACTTCCGAGGTGCCGATGCCGAAGGCCAGCGCCCCGAAGGCGCCGTGGGTGGCCGTGTGGCTGTCGCCGCAGACGACGGTCATGCCCGGCTGGGTCAGGCCCAGCTCCGGTCCCATGACGTGGACGACGCCGCGCTGGTCCGAGCCCCAGCCCGCCAGTTCGACATTATGACGGGCGCAGTTGGCCTCCAGCGTCTCGACCTGACGGCGCGCCTGTTCGGTGACATAGGGGCGCTGGCCATTCGGCCCGGCGGGTAGGGTGGGGGTCGAGTGGTCCAGGGTGGCGAAGGTGCGATCGGGACGGCGGACCTTCAGCCCGCGCGCCTCGATCTCGGAGAAGGCCTGGGGCGAGGTGACTTCGTGGACCAGATGCAGGTCCACATACATGACGCCCGGAGTCTCGGCGGTTTCCGGCACGACGACGTGCCGGTCCCAGACCTTCTGATACAGGGTTTTAGGCTGGCTCATGCGCGCGCTCCTTCGCCGGGGCGGCGGCCGCCTCGCCGATAGGCTCCAGCCAGCCGAAGCGGTCGGGCGTCGTGCCGTCGAACAGGCCGCGGAAGGCCTTGTTCACGGCCTTGGTCACCGGGCCGGGGCCGCCTGCGCGGGTCATGATGCCGTCGATGGAGCGGACGGGGGTGATCTCGGCGGCCGTGCCGGTCATGAAGACCTCGTCGGCGACATAGAGGGCTTCGCGCGGCAGCACCTGTTCGCGCGCCTCATAGCCCAGGCCGCGCGCCAGCTTCATCACGCTGTCGCGGGTGATGCCCTGTAGGATGGAGGCGGCGGCAGGCGGGGTCATCAGCACCCCGTCCTTGACGATGAACAGGTTCTCGCCGGCGCCCTCGGACAGCAGGCCGTCGGCGCCCAGGGCGATGCCTTCGCCGAAGCCGCGCACGCGGGCCTCGCGCCCGATCAGATAGGAGGACAGATAGTTGCCGCCCGCCTTGGCGCCCGCCGGGACGGTGTTCGGCGCCACGCGGTTCCAGCTGGAGATGCAGGCGTCGACGCCCTTCTCCAGCGCCTCTTCGCCCAGATAGGCGCCCCAGGCGAAGGCCGAGATCATCACATCGCTGCGGATCGTCTCGGCCGAGGGGCTGACGCCCATGCCGCACTCGCCCAGAAAGGCCAGCGGACGCAAATAGGCCGAGCGCAGGCCCTCAGCGCGCACCACGTCCTTGCAGGCCTGAACCAGCTCGTCCTCATTATAAGGCATGGGGAAGTGGTAGATGCGCGCGCTGTCGAACAGGCGGCGCACATGGTCGGTCAGGCGGAAGCCGCACGGGCCGTTCGGGGTGTCATAGACGCGGATGCCCTCGAACACCGAGGTGCCGTAGTGCAGGGCGTGGCTCATGACGTGAACCGTGGCCTTCTCCCACGCGATCAGTTCGCCATTGATCCAGATGTTCTTAGCCAGCGGCGGCATAGGCGGGTTCCTGTCGGGTCTCGGTTTGGGCGGCGGCGTTGATGATGGCCGTCAGTTCGATGTCGTTGATCTCGCCGATCTCGTCGGCGCGGCGTTTGAAGCCGGCGAAGACGGCGGCCAGGGCCTCGCCTTCCAGCGCGTGGCCCAGCACCTCGGCGCGCTTGGCGACGGCGTGGCGGCCCGAGTGCTTGCCCAGAACGAAGCTGGTGCCGTCGAAGCCCACGTCCTGCGGGCGGATGATTTCATAGGTGCGGCTGTCGGCCATCATGCCGTGCTGGTGGATGCCGGACTCGTGGGCGAAGGCGTTCATGCCGACGATGGCCTTGTTGCGGGCGATGACGCTCTCGGTCACTTCGCACAGCGTGCGCGAGGCGCGGACCAGCTGGCGCGCGTCGGCTCCCGTCGACACGCCGAAGCGGTCGGCGCGGGTGCGCAGGGCCATGATGGCTTCCTCGATCGAGGCGTTGCCGGCGCGCTCGCCGATGCCGTTGATGGCGCCTTCGATCTGACGGGCGCCGCCCTCGACCGCGGCCAGGGAGTTGGCGACGGCCAGACCCAGATCATCGTGGCAGTGGGTCGAGAAGATCACGTCGGGATGACGCGGCCGGATCTGTTCGTTCAGATAGGCGAAGCGTTTGGTCACTTCCTCGGGCATGGCGTAGCCGACGGTGTCCGGCACGTTCAGGGTCCGGGCGCCCGCATCGGCGGCGGCGATCAGGGCCTCGACCAGAAACTCCGGCTCGGTGCGGAATGCGTCCTCGGCCGAGAACTCGATGTCGGCGAACATGGAGGCGGCGTGTTCCACAGTGCGCGAAATGGCCTCCAGAACCTGATTGGTGCTCATCCGCAGCTTGGCCGAGCGGTGCAGGGGGCTGGTCGCCAGGAAGATGTGGCAGCGCTGGTGCGAGGCCGGGGCCGTCGACAGGGCGCGGTGCGAGGCGTCGATGTCCTTTTCGTTGGCGCGCGACAGGGAGCAGAAGACCGGTCCCTCGATCTCGCCCGCCACGCGGCGGATCGCATCCTCGTCGCCCGGCGAGGCGGCGGCGAAACCGGCCTCGATCACATCGACGCCCAGGTCGCGCAGCACCGCCGCCATCGTCAGCTTGGCGTCGGTCGACATGGAGAAGCCGGGCGCCTGTTCGCCGTCCCGCATCGTGGTGTCGAAGATGATGACCCGGTTGGGGTCGGACGCCGCAATCTGGGCGGTTCTGGATACGCTTTCTACTCGGGACATCATGCAGCCTCGGACTGGAAGGTTTGGGCCTGGATGCGCGCGACGCCGATCAGGCGGTCGATCTGGCGGCCCAGGTTGTCGATGGAGCGGGCGGCGTCGCGCCCGCGAACGGTCAGGGCGATGCGGCGCATCGCGCCTTCATCCGCCATATTGATGCCGTCGATGTGGAAGCCGCGGCGCTCCACAAGGCCGATAAGACGCTGAAGCGAGCCGTCGGCCCGGTCGATGTGGATGTGAATGGTGTCGCTCATGTTCATGCGCCTTCCATCATTTCAGCGTTGCTCTTGCCCGGCGGCACCAGCGGCCAGACGTTTTCCTTGGGGTCGATGACGACGTGGGCCAGACAGGCACCCTTGGCTGCCAGCAGGCGGGCCAGACCGGCCTCGACCTGATCGCGGCGGTCGATGCGGAAGGCCTCGACGCCGAAGGCTTCGGCCACCTTCACGAAGTCCGGATTGTCGGACAGGTCGATCTCGGAATAGTTCTCCGAGAAGAACAGCTCCTGCCACTGGCGCACCAGACCCAGCGAAGAGTTGTCCAGCAGGACGATCTTCAGCGGCACCCCATAGCGGCGCAGGGTGGCCAGCTCCTGGACGTTCATCATGAAGCCGCCGTCGCCGGCGATGGTGACGACGACCGCATCGGGGTCGGCCATCTGGGCGCCCAGACCGGCGGGCAGGCCGAAGCCCATGGCGCCCAGACCGCCCGAGGTGATGTGGGCTTCAGGACGGGCGAAGCGGCAGTGCTGGGCGGCCCACATCTGATGCTGGCCGACGTCGCAGGCGGCGACGAAGCGGTCGCCCGCCATTTCGGACAACTGCTTCAGCAGGGCGGGCGCATAGACGCCTTCGCCGGGCGCGTCATAGCGGGCGGCGTGGCGTTCGGCCGCTGAGGCGCAGCGGATGACCCACGGATCGATCGCCAGCGGCGCCGCCGCCAAGCGTTCGGTCAGGGCCTCGATGGCCGGGCGGATCTCGCCGCCGACGGCGACGTGGGTCTCGCGCAGCTTGCCGATTTCCGAGGCGTCGACGTCGAAGTGGACGACGCGGGCGTGGGGGGCGAACTCGGCCAGCTTGCCGGTGGCGCGGTCGTCGAAGCGGGCGCCCATGACGATCAGCAGGTCGGACGCCTGAACCGCTTCATTGGCCGCGCGCGTGCCGTGCATCCCCAGCATGCCCAGGAAGCCAGGGGCGTCGGTCGGCACCGTGCCCAGGGCGTTCAGGGTGGCGACGGCGGGAATGCCGGTGGTTTCGGCGAAGGCGCGCAGGGCCTCGGTCGCACGGCCGATCTTCACCCCGCCGCCGATGTAGATCAGCGGGCGCTCAGACGTGCGGATGAAACGCTCGGCCTCGGCGATGGCGTCGGGATCGGCCTCAGTCGTCTCATTGGGAATGTTGAAGCCGAAGGGGGCGACGGTTTCGGCGAACTGGACGTCCTTGGGCAGGTCGACCAGCACCGGGCCGGGGCGGCCCGAGGCGGCGATGTGGAAGGCCTGTTCGATGGCGGCCGGAATCTCGGCGGCGTCACGGACCAGGATGGAGTGTTTCACGATCGGCAGGGTGACGCCCAGGATGTCGATCTCCTGAAAGGCGTCGGTGCCCATGACCCCTTGAGGGACATTGCCGGTGATGCAGACCATCGGCGCCGAATCCATCATGGCGTTGGCGATGCCGGTGATCAGATTGGTGGCGCCGGGGCCCGAGGTCGCCATACAGACCCCGACCCGGCCGCTCAGACGCGCATAGGCGTCGGCGGCGAAGGCGGCGGCCTGTTCGTGGCGGACCAGTATGTGTTTCAGCGACGAGCCGGTCAGGGCGTCGTAGATCGGCATGATGGCGCCGCCAGGATAGCCGAACACGACCTCTACGCCCATCCGCTCCAGGCTGGAGACAAGCAGGCGCGCGCCGGTCATGACGGCCGGGGCGGGGGGTGTTTTCAGGGCGGGCGCGGCGGCGCTCATCGGTTCAGTCTCTCTTTATATATATAGAGGTTCAGGCGGCGGCCTGTTTGGCCGTCTGCAGCCAGGCCATGCGGTCGCGCAGACGGGCGCCGACCTGTTCGATCTGGCTGGCGCGATCCTCGGTCAGCAGGGCCTCGTATTTCGGCTTGCCCGCCTCGTTCTCGGCGATCCATTCGCGCGCGAACTGGCCGCTCTGGATCTCGTCCAGAATGGTCTTCATGCGGGCGCGGGTCTCGTCAGTGATGACGCGCGGGCCCGAGGCGACAGCGCCCCATTTGGCCGTTTCCGAGATGAAGTGGTGCATCTTGGAGATGCCGCCTTCGTAGAACAGATCCACGATCAGCTTCAGCTCGTGCAGGCATTCGAAATAGGCGATCTCGGGCTGGTAGCCGGCCTCGACCAGGGTGTTGAAGCCCTGGATGACCAGCTCCTTGGCGCCGCCGCACAGGACGGCCTGTTCGCCGAACAGGTCGGTCTCCGTCTCTTCGCGGAACGAGGTCTCAAGCAGGCCGCCGGTCGCCCCGCCGATGCCCTTGGCGTAACCCATGGCGCGGTCGCGCGCCTTGCCGGTCGCGTCCTTTTCGATGGCGAACAGGGAGGGGACGCCGCGGCCGCGCGCGAACTCGCGGCGGACCAGATCGCCCGGACCCTTGGGCGCCACCAGGATGACGTCCATGTCGTCGCGCGGCGTGATGCGGCCGTAGATGATCGAGAAGCCGTGGGCGAACAGCAGGGCCGAGCCCGGCTTGGCGTTCGGTTCGATGACATCGCGATAGATCTCGTTCTGGATCATGTCGGGCGTCAGGATGGCGATGATGTCGGCGTCCTTGACCGCCTCGGCGGGTTCGGCCGTGGCCAGGCCGTCTTCGGTCGCGTGCTTCCAGCCCGTACCGCCGTGGCGAACGCCGACGATCACGTCGTGGCCCGAATCCTTCAGGTTCTGGGCGTGGGCGCGGCCCTGCGAGCCATAGCCGATGACGGCGATGCGTTGCCCGGCGATGGCGCCCGGCTTGATGTCTTCATTCGTGTAGATGGTGATGGCCATGGGAGGGGGTCCTTAGGAAGCAGCGGTTTCGGTGGAGCGGGCGGCCAGATCGGCGGGGATCTGGGCCGGCGGCGGATTGGGAATGGTCACGGCCCCTTGCGAGGCGGAGGCGACGGCGGCGCGGTATTTCGCGAAGACGCCTTGCGCCGGGCGGATCCGGTTGGGGGCGAAGTCCGCCCGGCGCGCCTCCAGATCGACGAGCACATCGATCCTTCGGTTGGTGACGTCGATGACGATCGGATCGCCATCGCGAATGAGAGCGATGGGGCCGCCCGCCGCCGCCTCGGGCGAGACGTGCCCGGCGACGAAGCCGTAGGAGGCGCCCGAGAAACGGCCGTCGGTCAGCAGGGCGACGTTCTCGACCTTGCGGCCCTTCAGGGCGGCGGTGACCTGCAGCATCTCGCGCATGCCGGGGCCGCCCTTGGGGCCTTCGTAGCGGATGATGATGACGTCGCCTTCGCCGACTGATCCGTCCTGAACCGCGTGGAAGGCGTCTTCCTCGCAGTCGAACACGGCGGCCGGGCCTTCAAAGCGGTCGACCTTATGGCCGGTCAGCTTGATGACGGCGCCCTCCGGCGCGACATCGCCATAGATGACGGCGTAGGAGCCGCGCGCCATGACCGGGGCCTCGAAGTCGGTCACGACCTGTTGGCCGGGCTGCTCCTCGGCGTCGCCGGCTTCGGCGAACAGGCTGCGGCCCGAGACGGTCGGGACGTTGGCGATCTTGCCCGCCTCGGCCAGACGCTGGGCGACCAGGCGCGTACCGCCGGCCGCATACAGGTGCGAGGCCAGGAAACGGCCGCCCGGCTTCAGGTCGCAGATGACCGGCGCCTCGACGCAGGCCTGGTGGCAGTCCTCGACGCCGAAGTCGACGCCCGCCTCGGCCGCGATGGCGGTCAGGTGCATGACGGCGTTGGTCGATCCGCCCGAGGCCGAGACGGCGATGGCCGCGTTCTTCAGGCTGGCCTTGGTGATGTATTTGCGGGTTGTGTCTCCGGCGAAGACGCGCTCGACGATCAGGCGGCCGCAGCGCTCGCCTTCCGCGCCCTTGGCCGGATCGACGGCGGGCACGTCATTGGCGCCCATGGGGCTGATCCCCATCATCGACAGGGCCATGGCCATGGTGTTGGCCGTGAACTGGCCGCCGCAGGCACCGGCGCCGGGGCAGACCGCGCTCTCGACCGCCTTCAGGCCCGCATCGTCCAGCGACCCGGCGGCGTGGGCGCCGATGGCCTCGAACACTTCCTGGACCGAGACTTCCTTCGTGCCGATGACGCCGGGCAGGATGGTGCCGCCGTAATAGACCAGGCCGGGGATATCCATGCGGGCCAGAGCCATGGCCGCGGCGGGAATCGTCTTGTCGCAGCCGACGATGCAGACAACGCCGTCCAGCTGATGCCCCTCGATGGCCAGTTCGATCGAGTCGGCGACGACTTCGCGGCTGATCAGCGAGGCCTTCATCCCCGCCGTGCCCATGGAGATGCCGTCAGTGACGACGATGGTGTTGAAATCGACCGGATAGCCGCCTGCGGCGACGATCCCGGCCCGCACGTCCTTGGCCAGACGGTCCAGGTGCATGTTGCACGGCGTGACTGTCGACCAGGTGTTGACGATGCCGATCATCGGCTTGTCGAAATCGGCGTCCTGCATCCCTGCCGCGCGCAGATAGGACCGCGCCGCAGCCCGGTTCGGGCCTTGAGTCACAGCCGCAGAGCGGCTGTTGGGTTGTTTCGTGCTGTCAGAAGGCGTCGTCATTGTGATTTTGGAACTTCTTGCCTGTCGGTGTTGGGCTGGGCACAAGAAAAACCCCGCGTCCGGAGCCGGAGCGGGGTGAATGGGCGAAACTGGCTGGGTTCAGGTCAGGTCGCAGGCATCCACACCGCTTGGCTAAGCGGAATGAGAATTACCGAGAGAAGGAGTACGCCCAGCGACAGCACGCGCAGATCGGCCGCCGCTTGCGCGGGGCTCAGGATCGCAGCGATGGCGGCGCGGTGGGACAAGGAGAGACCTTTCGAACTGCCGCCCTTATGCCTGCCTTGATGTTGCGGCGCAACCGGCTCGTAAAAGAAAAATGGAATAAAGCACCGCTGAAGCGGCCGTTTCGCGAATTGGGCGACAGAAAACGTCCCGATTGGCGGGTGCGAGGGTGAAAATTGCGCCTGATCGGGCGTCTCCACCAAACAAACGAATGCGCGCGTATACGCGAGGGCGTGTATGGGGCTCTGGCTGGCGGACTCTGGTTTGTTGGGATTCTTGGACTTTTTGTGAAAAGGCGCTTGCCACCGGAAAGGGGCCGACGTATATCGCCGCCTCGCTCGGAGACGGGCTGGGCCGACGGGCTTCGGAGACATGGTTTTCGGGGTTTGGTTCGGGGCAAGGGTTTGAAAAAGCGTCTT